>NZ_OY771647.1:2003368-2645324 GCF_963674925.1 uncultured Draconibacterium sp. | reverse complement strand
TTTGAACGTTACAATTTTCGAACCATCATATTTATTCAGTCCGTCGAGTGTGCCAATCCATATGTATCCATCCTGGTCTTCAAGTAAGCAGAGTGCGGTGTTGTGTGTAAGACCCATTGACATATTAATCCGTTCAAACCTCCTTTCGCTTGAAAATGTATGCAAAGTCAGGAATAACAGGTTCAGAGTTAATAACAGCGTAATTTGTTTTCTAACGTTCACAATCACAATTAAAACTTTAGTTGACAGTCAATAATATTAGATCCTTTTGCTTTATATCCTTCAATAATCTAACACTCCATTTAGGAAATAATGTTATCTTATTAATTATTGAAAGATTTCCCCTTCCTTTAATTATTTGTTTTTTATTTGTCGGATGGAACTCATCTTACTCATTTTGTTTAATACCTGTTTTCAATTCATTGAGTTTTGTTTTCATTACGAAAATGAAAATTTATGTCCTTAGTTTTTTCACTACCGCATTGCAAATTTCCACCGGCCCAATCAGTCCGGATTCCAGAAGCGGCGAGTCTTTATCGAAATGCCGCCAGGTTGCAAAGGCCACCCGTCCACCGGCAGGTTTTGGCTGGCCTTGTCTGAACCAGTCGGGAAAATCGACAATTCCCGAACCTTTGGGACCGTATTTCTTGAACTCGTTCTCTTCCGGCAAATGTTCGTCGCCAATTAGCCTGTTGGGCCATTGGTTGGTAACCTTTATCTGTAGTTCGTTTGTACCTTCCTTTATAATCTCAGTAATATCGTACCGATAAGGAGGTTTCCACACAATACCCAGTTCTTTTCCGTTGAGCACTGCTTCAGCAATTACTGCAATCCTGCCCAAATCGAGATATACCCTTTTTTGATTTGTAATTAATGAGGGGTCAGCGACAAAGCTTTTAAAATAGGTAGCTGTACCTGAAAAATATTTTACTCCGTCGTCAGAGTGAGTGTGCAACGATTTGAGCTCCGGTAAAACAATTTGACCGGGTGCGCCTCGGTCTTTCTGAAAACTTATGGTCCACTCACCACTTAATTCAAGGGGATCGCTTACTTCATCAACAACTATTTTTGATGTTTCGCCGGAAGTGGACTGCAACTGATATTCACCATTCTCCCAGAATAACAAGCCGGGTTCTTCGCCGGATGTTGCTTCAACGGTTTTGTTGCTTTTTTCAATCGAAACGCCGGCCTCAAATTGGTCTTCTATTTCCGGCTGCGATATTGGATAATCAAATACGGTTGGGGGTGTAATATCGCCATCGTAGTAAAACAATTTGTCGTTGTTTTGGTAGTCAACAATTACAGGGTGCACAACGAATGCCGATTTTTCACCCTGTTTGATGAACTTACCGTTTACATAAAGCGAAGGTTGGCCATCGCGGTACACCACTGCAAAATGGGTCCATGATGAAATGGGCATTCGGGCAATCAAAACGGCCGTCAAATTCTCATCTTCTTTTTCAAATACAGTCACACCATTTCGGGCAGCCAATAACACAAAAGTGGCATGCCCTTCGCCAAACAGTTGCCTGCCTGAAGGCGCAAATACCGGGTAACTTGAAGTGTAGCGGGTTGTTTCCACATACCTCCCTAAATCATCGGGTATTACCTCATCGGTTTCGGGTTTTACCCACAGGCTCACCGAAAAATTATTGCTTATTTGATTACTTACTTTCTTACTGCTCCCGGAAAAATGTGATGTACTTAAAAGTGTTTCGCCATTTTTTGAAACTGAAAGCAGCCGCTTTGCCAAATTATTCTTCTTGAAAACCACAAACACAGAACCTCCGGGTTCAAGCTGCAAAGGAAGAGTTGTACTACCTTTTTCTTCAGAATAAACAGCAACCGGCTTACGCTCTCCGGTGTTCGCATCCCACAACTCAGGCTGATAACCTTCGAGCCTGAAACTGCAAACCAACTCTTCGTTAAATCTACGGCGGTTGGCAACAAAGTACAAGTGCCCGTCTGCCAGTTTACGGTGGATGTAATTAATGGGCGCATCACCCGATTTGGAGCTGAATTCAAAATCAGGTTTTAGGTTTAGATTTTGAAATACCTGTTTAAGCGGCATGTTACTAAATACACGCCCCGTGCCCACTTTTCTGTCAACAGGTGATTTTGTTTCAGCGCCCCATAATTCTTCAACAATCGATTTAAATTCGGTTTCGCTGTTTGAGAAATCCCTTAACGAGGGGACGGTCTTCGGACGGGGGCCCACCAAAATCATTCCCTGTAAAACCAGCTCTTTCAATTTACGGGCAAGTTCCAGTGTTAGAAAATCTTTATCGGGCAAGAGCAATAATTTAAAACTCAACCCATCGGGCAAGGTAATTTGTCCGTCTTTAACAGTCACTTTTGTAAGCAGAATATCTCTGTTGGCAAACTGAAAATCGTAACCCGACGGTAATTCGGGATACAAGGCACCCATTGTAATATCATCTCCAGGAGCTTCTTCGCCTGTGAAACACATGACGTCGCCAGCAAAAGTTCCCTGTTGCAGTAAATACTGACAGCGCGTGGCGTAATCCAGCCATTTTTTTCCCTGGTAAAACCAGGTATTGGTGCGTTCGAAATAAAAGCCCCACTGTCCCATGGTCATTCCGGGCACGGCTGTAGGATGCGGTTGATGGGCGTAACGATGAAAGATAAAGCGGTTTAACCCCAGTGTATACATAAAATCGCCCTGTGTTTTCATCGAGAAGGGATATTCCTGCCATTTGGAATAAAAGGGCCTGCCGGTAAACGCCTCGGCGCCTACTATTTTTTTACCGTTCATACTTTGTATGGAAGCGGCTACTTTTACGGAATGGGAAAAATGCCCGGTTTTCAGCCAGAATTCCCCCAAATTCACATCCATCTTTTCACCGGCGCGCATCTCTTCAAATGGTCCTTTGTTGTATGGTTCAGTTGAGGAAATAATGTTGTTTTGCTTGCAAAGCTCCACAAAACGGTCGTAGTAGTTTTGAGCCATTAAATCGGCACATGTTTTTCGAAAATCCCAAAGAAAGCGTTCCGAAGTATTGGTGTCGCCAACTATTCTTCCCGCGAGTACCGGCATAAATTTATAAATCTCGTAAGCGCTTCTGTTTTCAAATTCCTGTGGCATATTTTGGGTCCAGTTCTGTAGGTTAACCTCGTAGCTGTCGATTAACATGCCCAACTTCCCATCACCGGCTAACGGTTTTAAAACCGGCATCAATTTATCCATCATATAATTGAAATGGAAATCGAGTGCTTCGCTGCTAAATTTATCCACCTCAAGACCTTGTCCGTTACCGGATGATGGACGGTTTTTAACTCCCGTGGTGGTATGCCCAAAGCGTATGATGGTCCAGTGGCCTGCCGGAGCTTCCCAATTCAGCATCCCCTTTTCATCCATAAATTGGTTAACATCAATTACCTCTTCCGGATTTATCGCCGATGCTGAAATTTTGCCATTATTACTCTGTGTATCCAACTCAATTTGAGGATGAAAACCTGCATTGGGATAATTCGCTTTTCGTTCCCAATTATTAATCGTTTCGGAAGTTGAAACAGAAGGGAAAGCCACAACCATTGAATCGCGGTAATAGTCCATTCTTTTAAATGGCTGTTTTAATTGAACTTTCACCGTTTTACCACCTTCAACAAAAGCCTCGCTCCACACCACCTCTTGCATCGAAAGCTCGGGAGGAATCCAGCTGCCGCCGCTTGAGCTCCAGCCCATACAATTGTGTATGTCAAACTCAAGCCCAAGTCTCAAACATTCTTCGCCAGCATGTTGCATCAACTCAATCCACAAAGGACTTAAATAATCGGCTTCTCCATGCGGCATGTCCATGTAGGCAGAAAAAGCCTGAACGCCACCAATTCCTACTTCAGCCATGGCCTCCAGATCGCGGGTGATGCCATCTTTACTTATAAAACCATTGATCCAGTGCCACCACGTGAAAGGTTTTGCCGATGCCGGAGGATTCAGAAATGTTCCACCGAAAGTGTCACTAAGGTTTTGTTTACACGAATAAAGCAAACCAGAGGGAGTAATCATTGTTACCAATCCGGCTGCTGCTGAGGTTTTTAAAAATTGTCGGCGTTTCATTTCCTGCACGTTTTATAATTCTATTTTTTTGATTTGCTCATTATTGCTCCAACCAGGAATCCTACTATAAATATGGCGGTAGTACCAAACACAATGGATAAATAACTGTGGAAAGGACTGGCGTACGGTTGTAGTGTATCGCTTGTAAAAAACAATGGCGATAAACTCATCCATCCGATAATAATAACCCCGGCGATCACCCCAATAACGGCTGCTTTACTTTTTACTTTTTTGGAGAAATATCCCAATAGGAACAATCCCAACATGCCTCCACTGAAAATAGATGCCAGTTTCCACCAGGCTTCCAGCGCACTTTGCACATTAATCATGGCAATGGCAATGCCGATGCTCAACACACTGAATAAAAACGATGAACTGTACAATATCCGCATCGACTTTTTATCGTTGTCTTTGTCTTTCGATGAAAGCTTAAAATAGTCGTTTAAGATTACGGTTGCCGAACTGTTTACGCTGGTAGAAATGGTACTCATTCCGGCTGCAAATACCGATGCAATAAGTAACCCGGTTAGACCCGTTGGCAGGCCGTTCACAATAAAATACGGGAATACCTTATCGGCTGGTATATCTGCCGGTAAAAGTCCCGGGTTGGCTGTATAATAAGTAAACAGCGCTGTACCAATAAATAAAAACAACAATGAAACGGGCACGTAAAGCAGCCCTCCAAAAAGTGCTGATTTTTTAGCTTCCTTCTCCGAGCTGGCGGTCATGTAGCGCTGAATGTAATTTTGGTCGATGCCATAATTCTGCACATTAATAAAAAGACCGTAGATCAGCACCACCCAAAATGTTGAACTGGTGAGTTCGAGTTTAAAACTCCCCAAACTAAATTTGTGATGCTCCATGGCAATTGAAAAGAACTGGCCGGGTCCCTCGGGCATTGAGAACAGCAATAATCCGGCACAGACCAGTGCTCCCAGCACCAAAATAATTCCCTGGATGGCGTCGGTCCAAACTACAGCCTGAATTCCTCCAAGTAAGGAATAAATCATCACACTTAATCCGGTAATAATAATAACTACAACGATGCTCCAACCTGTTATTACATTTACGGTTAGAGCCAGCAGGAAAAGAATGGTTCCTGCCCGCATCAATTGCGTAAGAAGATACATTGCAGATACATATATTTTTGCCCACGGTCCAAATCTGTTTTCAAGATAAGTATAAGCTGAGGGACTATTGACCGACCGGTAAAGCGGAACAAAAAAGCGAACGGCCAAAAGTGTTGCAAACGGAATGGAAAGGCTAAAAACAAAAACATTCCAGTTGGTTAGGTAGGCTTGTCCGGGAAGCGCCAAATAACTTATGCTACTTACAAAAGTGGCAAAAATCGACATGGATATGACCCAGGTAGGGATGTTGTTGTTACCAACCGTAAACGATGTAGATGATTTATTTTTACGGTAAAAGGAGCTACCGAATATTACTACTCCCAATAAATAAGCTATAAATATTACAATATCAATGAAGTTCATGTTTCGTTTTTAAAAGTTGGTACTGATTTATTCTTTTAGTTTTTCAATTATAAATTCCGGAAAATCTTCGTGAATTACATTTGGTTTTTCGGGGTAAACAAGCTCACACTCCACTCCCTTTTCCTGACAATGTTCCTGAAGTTTAAGACCAAAATTAGCCGTGTGAGTTGGGTCTTTCTGGTCCATCCCAATAGCAGGTGCAAAGCGGTAAAGCATATATATTGGCGGATCATCTTTACTCACATGTTCGTAGGGAGAATACATCTTTATCCACGGTAGGATCGAATCGCGTTTCGCCAGAAACTCGGCAAAACGGGTATCTCTTGATTTTAGATCATTGGGATCCATAAAACCAAAGGCATGCCCCCCATATTTGCTGTTTGGGGTCCACTCAATCATTTGTTGCGGGTCGAGCGAAGTTTGCGGATGCCGAACTCCGGCGCACCAAAGCCGGGTAGATTCTCGTGCTATGGGATCACTGCTCTCGGAATCGGCCATATCATCGTGAAAAGCCAGGTACAAACTGGAACTTGCTCCGGCCGAGCTTCCACTCGCCGCAATCCGTTCTTTATCGATGTTCCATTCCGTTGCCTTGCTCCGTGCAAATTGGAGGGCGCGAACAGCATCTTCAAGCGGCCATTCTACCGGCGGCATAACTCCTGCGAGTTGAGCCTGCCAGGAGTAACGATAATTGATGGATATAACCGAAATACCGGCTTCGAGGTATTTTTGCAAACCATACACATTTTTTTTATCGCCACTCACCCAGCCACCACCGTGAATCCAAATTACAAGCGGTGTTGGTTTATTGGAATTCGCTTGGTAAAAATCCAAAACCTGCCGTTCATGCGATCCATAGTGTAGATTTGCAATAGTCGGCAGTATTTTCGGATCATTCGTGTTCTTCTGAATCCTTTTAACTTCGCCAGCTGTATTGGTATTATCTTTGTTTTGTTTTGCGTTAACATCAGCCTGGCCCGGCAATTGCCGACTGGCAAATATCACCTGACTATCAGCATTCTGCGCATTCAAAATCTTACAAACGAGCAACAATACCACTACCAGAAAACTAATATAAAAGTGCTTTAAGATGCTATTGAATAATACCATAAATCAATTATTTATTTTGTTGCAAATCGAACACCACATTATCCGTTCTGAAAGGTGCTACCGGGAGTCCTGACGAATCGAACAAGTTCCCAACACCCCCATTACTGAATTCATAACGAACATAAAGTGGTTCTTTTACTTCCTTTGCTGCTACAAGTAAAGTGTTTGATTTGGAATCAATTTTTCCGTTTGCAGGATGGAAAACCAAATCAGAACCAGCTATTTCCAATCCTTCAATTGCCTTACCTTTAGACACGATACCATTTTCAGCATTGTTAAAATAAACCCTGATTCGATTCTTCTCAATTTCCTGTTTTGCCAGTGTGGCAAATTTGTATTTCGTTGTTTCCTTTCCATAGGTTTCTGCCAAAGCATAAGCAGCCAACCTGGTCCCCACTTCCTTTTTGTATTTCGGATGAATGTTATTCAGGTCATCCACCAAATCGGAAATAACAACCATTCCTGTTTTGTCAAGTGATTGGACCTTTTCCTGTTGCTCACGAATAAGCGCAGCACTGTAAGGAATCGGGTACCTCAAATAAGGCGCAATTTGCACGTAATAAAATGGCAGACTGGTTTCAAATTTTTCTCTCCAGGCGCGAATCATTCGGCTCAGCGACCCGGCGTAAGAATATGCATTCGGGCAATTTGCCTCGCCCTGATACCAGATGGCACCAGCAAGCTTCATTTTAAGTATTGGGTGTATCATCGCATTGTAGGTAGAACTGATTGTATTGTCCCACCCGGTACTTTTTTTCAAACCACTTGCTTCCTTTTTTACCTTCTCCGGATTATCAATTTTATCAAGAGGAGTCCATGTTTCAACTGGCGTTCCTCCCCAGTTGGAATTAATTAATCCAATAGGAATATTCAGATCCTCGTTAAGTTTTTTTCCAAAGAAGTATCCCACAGAACTAAACCAGGGCATACTTTCGGGACTGCACACTTTCCAATATCCGTAACAGTCGTCCTGAGGGTATTCGGCGGTAGCTTTTTTTACAAAAAAGAACCGGATGTTATTATTCTGACAATCCGTTATTTCCTCCTTCGCATCAATAACACCATGCATGGCACTATATTCCATGTTTGATTGTCCCGAACACAGCCATAGTTCGCCAATCATCACGTCCTGAATAGTGATGCTTTTATTCTTTGTAAACACATCAATAGTGTAGGGTCCTCCGGCAGCCGGCGTTTGAACGGTCGTTTCCCATTTGGCTTTTTCACTTGCTGTTACCATTATTGTATCCTTACTCCAGGATGAGACGATCTTTACAGTCGTTCGCGGATCAGCCCACCCCCAGAACTTAACCTCAGCACTTTGTTGAAGCAACATGTGGTCGCTTAGTATGGATGGTAAGCGTAGTGAATACTGCGCTAAAAGCATTTCCGGGAGTAACAGCAGAAAAAACAGTATTTTCTTCATATTAATTGATTTAATTCGTGTCGAATCTTAAGTTTTTTTCGACACATCGCACTAATCAGATTTTATTTTCATCACTACTTTTTTTACCATTCCTTTTTCTCCGATTTTAATACAAGGCCTGTGTTTATCGCTGGGAAAAAAGATGAAATAACGCGATGGATCAGCTGTCAACAGTTTGCCCCCGCTGTAATTATAGAATGTAATATCTTTTTCTTCTGAATAAGCTTGGTTTACCGGCATCGATTTCTCATTTGTCAGCCCAATTTGTTCTTCTCCCGAAATCAGGTACTGCAAATCGATGTACTTCTGATGCGATTCAAATTTGGCATCCTCAGGATTTTTTGTTTCATATTCACTAACTGCAGCATACACATCATCGGATAAGTCGATGCGGCCTATTGGCAGGGATTTCAAATCTGTTTCTGTTAGAAATTTGAAAGTTGTATTCCACCTTTCAGGGAATTTTTTGTAGTGCGCCTTAAATTGTTCCATATTAATGGATTCATCGGGTTTTGCTTGAAACGGGCTTTGTATTGAGTTCCCTTTAATTGATATTGAGTTCATTTCTTTATTATTCTTTGCCGAATTACAACTCACGAAAGAGAGAGAGTAGACTAAACCAGCAATTATTAAATAGACTGTATTGTTTTTCATTTTCATTCATATTTTACTAATTCCTTAGAGCACAAAAAACAGAATAGATTTCTGACATTAAGACTTTTGTGTTTCCGAATGAAATAATTTGAGATCTGCAATTGCTTTTGAAATATTTTCCTCTTGTTCACTTTTGAAATTACTGAATGGTTGTGCCAAAATATTTTTGCAAATACCTAAAACGGAAAGCGCACATTTTACTCCCATCAAGTAACTCGAGCTATACTGCCCTACATTATATATTAATGAAGAGATCTGCATCACTTTAGCCTGCAACTTTCTGACTTCTCGCATATTTCCCGCAGAAGCTGCGTTATATAAGTCGACATAAAGCTTTGGAAAAATATTCGCCCCCCCATTTACGCCACCGTCTGCTCCTAACATTACTGCTTCGGCCATCATCTCTTCCGGTCCCACAAAAAATGAAAAATCTTTTCGGTCACGCATTTCATGCATAACCGATTGAAAATAAGTCCCGTTGGCAGAACTGTCTTTAAAACCAATAACTTTATCATTCTGTGCAATTCGTTTTACCGTTGATGGCGCGAACGACATTTTGGTCATCCCCGGCATATTATAGAGGTAAAGCGGAAGTTTCAATTGCGGAATTAAGGTTTCGTAAAACCCAGCCAGCTCGGTTTGGGAAGTCGTGAAATAATAAGGCGGAGCAGAAACCACTGCATCAGCTCCGGCTTCATAGGCGATCTGAGTCAAATGAATACTTTCAACAATGGAAGTGTGCGATATACCAACCAAAAGTGGCAGTCTTTTATTCAGAATCCGGCCGGATTCTATTATCATTTCCGTTTGCAGGTTGAAACTCAGGCTGGGTCCTTCACCCGTTGTTCCAAGTATAAAAATACCATGCACGCCTCCTTGAATAACATGCTCAATTAATCTCTCCAAGCCTTCAATATCCAGGGTATTGTTATCTAATAAAGGTGTTACTAATGGCGGTACTATTCCTTGTAATTTTTGATTCATTTATCGTATTATTTTATGGTTTTATTTTTAAAGAAATAGAAATGTCCATCTTCGGCTCCGAGGAGAATGTCATACTTTCCGTCCTTGTCCCAATCAATTGGTGTAGGGCTTGTGGTATGGCCCGACAGGATGATATCACTAATGTTTCCTTTGTTTTCAAAATAAGCGGTGTTGCCTTTTTGCCTGGTATTTTCGTAATACCCGGCGTTGCCTTTGTTGGTATTCACGATTAAATCTGTTCGACCGTCGTTGTTCCAATCCACCAGACATAGTTTTCGGCGTCCCGAACGTCCTGCAATTCCGTCAGTTAACTGTAACAATTCAGAATTTCCTTCTTTATTTTCATAAAAAATACGTTTCCCCGGTTTTAACCACAGCTCGTCATCCTTTTTGAAACGCTCGTAGAAACTCAAATAGCCTTCATAGTCCAGCATTACGAGGTCGTTTAAACCATCGTTGTTCCAATCGATGGCGCAAGGTGTGGTTCTCCATTGTGTTACCAACTCGGTTGGTCCGGGATTCCACCAGTTCCAGACAGGTTTTAAAGGTTTTCCATCCCAATCAACTTTTACGGAATAAGGACCTTCCATATTTATCAGGTCGCCGGTATTTTTATACCAGATTACTTTTCCGAAAATAGAATTAGCGATTATGTCTTTTCTTCCATCATTGTCCCAATCGGCAACACTTAAAGTCATGTATCCCCATTTTTCTTCAGCCGGCCCCTGGATGGAACCATTATTACCTGCTAAAATCCGAATGTCTTTGCCCTTTGTTTTGAGTAAGACCGGGGCATTCCATTTGGGATTTTTCCCTCCGCTCAGGTTCTCAATAAAACTGATATTTCCGGCCGAGTTCCCACAAATTATATCCTCATCACCATCGTTGTCCCAATCAACAGAATACGGCGTTGAAAGCGCTCCGAATTTTAAGTTGTCTGCTTTTTGTTTCAGATAAACCATCGGCTCAAATACAGGAGTATTATTTTTGGTTTTTCCCGTGTTTTTCAAATAAGCCACACTCCCATCTTCGTCACCCACCAATAAATCAATAAAACCGTCTTTGTTAAAATCAATTGCAGTAGGTGTAATCATCTGCACGTGTAAACGAATCGAATTGCCACGCGTATCTTTTAAAATCTGTCCTTCTGAAAATTTGGGTTTTGAGGCTGAACCTATATTTTTAAAAAAGGTCAATTTATCCACAAACTCACCGCAGATTAGATCAGCTAAACCATCATTGTCAAAATCGGCCATATTGGCACCAGGTGCGCCATACGTTTCCAACGATTGATTTCCTGCCTGAATTTTTCCTTTGTTGATGTACTTTCCGTTCTGGTTTTCGATGTAGTAAACAAAACCACGCAGGGGACCATTTGTCCAGTTTCCATTTTCATCGTAGGCATTGTCCCAGCCGTATTCATACCAATCATCAATTCCGTTAATCAGGTCCAAATCACCATCGTTATCGAAATCGACGTAACTCCAGAGATTGCTACGTACCTTTTGAAAGTCGTCTTTCGGCAGCACATCAACCTTTATTGTATCCGGCTCAGAATAGATGTTTTCTTTAAAGTTTTTGTATTCTATTTCCTTACGAAAAACATGTAGCTCGCCTTTTGCATACGATGCCTGGATATTTTTATAAGCAACATCGGCGAGTTTTATTGACACATCAAAAAGCGGATCTTCAACTGTGCCGATATTTTTGTAGTAATACAAGCCTTTGTATGGCGTGTCAGGGCAAGACATGATAATATCAATTAGACCGTCTTCATCGTAATCAACCGGGATGGGTGTTCCCCAAAGTCCGGTTCCGAGGTTTACAATTAAATCCGGATTATTGTATTTTACCCTGATATCGTCAGCTTTTTGTGCTGTTGAACAAAAAGTGAAAACAATAAAAATTGCCAGGTTCAAAAATTTTAAGTTTCTCATATGTTTGATTCATCATTTTAGCTTAATCGTTTTAGCTATTGGTTATAAAAAAATATTAATCAAGTCTGCTAAGCACATTCTTTTTAGGGGTTGAACTTTGAATTACCAGTTCCGGCTCAGCAATAAACCCTTTCCCTGAGGTATTATCATTATTCATCTTATCTACTAAAATATTAACCGCTTCAACGGCAATTTTTTCATGAGGTTGTTTAATATATGTGATGGGATTTTCAAGTAAATTAAAAACGTCACTTCGGTTAAACCCAACAAACGCTATATCTTCCGGAATCCTTACTTTCATTTCCTTTAAACAGTATATCCCATTTATTGATAGCATATTGGTTAAACAAACCACAGCATCCGTTTTCGCTTTTAACAATCGTTTTAATGTCTCGTGCATTTCCGACCGCGGATTGGATAAATCTATCCGATTAACATTTATATAGTCAGCTAAACCGGCATTGCGCATTGTTTCTTCATAGCCCCGTACACGTTCTTGTATGTGGCTCATTTTTGTTTCATAAGTAATCACCGAAATTCGTTTGTAACCATTTTCAATTAAATGCCGGGTTATTAGTTCTGTTGCTTTGAAATTGTTCAACACGGAATATCCTACTTTTACATCAGGGAAATGCCTGTCGACAAGTACAAGCGGCATTTTGTCACCGCAGAGTTCTTTAATGACTTCTTTAGAACCATCACAAGGAACAACAATTAATCCTTCAACTCCTTTGTTTAACAATACCCTTATAAGTCTTTTCGTACTTTCCAAATTCTCGTCCGAACTACTGAACAAAACCGTATAGTTGAGTTCGTTGGCTCTGTCTTCAATAATTCTGGATATGGTTGAGTAAAAAGGATTGGATATATCGGTAACCAAAACACCTATAAGTTGTGATTTCCCTCCCCGTAAGTTCTTTGCAACCAGGTTGGGAGAATAATTCATCTCCTTAGCTTTTTTGATGACACGTTGTGCCATTTCCTCACTAATTCGGTGTTGCTTGGCCTTCCCGTTTAAAACAAAGGAAACCAATGCTGTAGAAACCCCCAATGAGGCTGCCAAATCTTTTATTGATGTTCTTTTTTCGTTTGACATTTATGGTTTAGTATCCAAAATAGCACGTGCTAATTCGATTTAGCAGCAAATATATGCTAATTCGTTTTAGCTACCAAGCTTTTATGACCTTTTTTTAAGAATAGTTGTTTGTAATCGTAGTGTATTAAAATGTAAGGTTGTACCGAAATTTATAATTCAAAGCATTTTTAAAATATTCCGGTAGTTGGGTTTAGTGCTGCCCTCATTTCTTCAATTTATTTGTGTGTGACTGTCTGATCTACTTTAAGTCTCAACCGTGAATATTTTCGCTCTCGTAAAATTACTTTTTGTGTAACGTTATTTCAGGACGAGACAGTTATCTAAATACCTTCCATCCCATATTGATGGTTCTTTACCGGATTTCAAAACCAGTTTCAGCCGGCTTTAGCCAATTGGCAGAAAATTTCACCCGAACTTTTCCTTCTTGCTCTCCAGCCCGGATGTAAACAATCATACGTCCGTGAAATACACGTTGTCTATTGTCGGTATAATCCGACATATCTGTATTATTACTTGCTTCCAGTCCCAACAGTTGGGCTTCGCCATAAATCTCGCAGGTTACCTCATTATCCGACAACATCACAGGAATACCTTCTTTATCCACTACCTGAATTACGATTTGGGCCACTTTTCCCTTTTCTATCGTTGTTTCATCTGAAATAACTTTTATTTCATTCGGGCGACCAGAGGATTGTATGGCGTTCTGGCTAACCTTGTTTCCGTTTTTATCCATTCCCATCACTTCCAGTTTTCCATCCTGATATGGAATATCCCAGTAAATAATTCCTGTTTCTTCGTTGTATGACTTTTTCTCTCCAACGACTTTGCCGTTCAGATGCAGTTCTGCTTGCGCTGCATTGGTGTAACACACCACACGGACGGATTGTCCATCCCCGTAGTTCCATACCGGCCAGGCGTCCATCGACGGCCCTCTGTCCCGACTTCGTTCTGAAAGAGGATAAGTTCCCAAATATGCCATTGGCTTATCCGACCACAACGACTGGCGAAAATAACCACGTGGTTTGATAAATCCGCCAAAATCCAGCAGACCTGAATAAAAACCACGTGATGGCCAGCGGCCGGACTCACCCAAATAATCAATACCAGTCCACAGAAACTGGCCAAACACAAAGTCTCGTGATGTTACGTCTTTCCAGGCTGCAATATCATGACGGTTTTCACTGCCAAAAAGAATCCTGTTTGGATATTTTTCATGATCGTGATCGTACAAACTTTCGGTATAGTTATAACCGGTAATGTCTAATGCAAAAGGATAACCCGTTTGGTTCGACATGGCTACCCCCGCCAAACCCGCTGTTGTTGGACGCGACTGATCGTATTGTTTCACCACTTTAACCAAGCGTTCTGCAATATCTCCCAAACGTTTCGCATCAGGCGCATCTTTTTTATATCCACCGAAAATCGGTTGCGTAAAACCTGTTTCAGCGCCACCATCCAACACAGGGTGCGAGTACGGATCATTGGGATAATCCACCTCGTTACCGATACTCCAGGCAAAAATGGATGGATGATTGCGATCGCGTTTTACCATATCTTCCAAATCTTTCTCGCCCCATTCTTCAAAAAAGTCAAACGATCCCTGGAAGCCGGGCGTACCAACATTCCACCCCTGAAGCCATTTGCGTTTGGGGAACTCCCATTCATCAAAGGCTTCATTTAATACCAGCATTCCCAGCTCATCGCACAAATCGTATAAATCTGTAGCTTGCGGATTATGACTGGTACGAATGGCATTCACGCCAATTTCTTTCAAGGTAAGAAGTCGCCGCTTCCATACTTCACGGGGGACAGCCGATCCCAGCACTCCTGCATCGTGATGCAAACAAACGCCTTTCACTTTCATCGACCCGCCATTTAACGCAAATCCGGTATTTGGATCGAATGTAAAATGACGGAAACCGGTTGTTGTTGTGGTTTCATCAATTAAATTATCTCCACTGTATACCGAAGTTTTCAGCGTATATAGAGTTGGATTGTCAAGCGACCAAAACTCTGGTTTTGTCACGTTCAGGGCTGTTTGAATCTTTCCCGACTGTTTAGAATGTACAGTTAACTTATTTGTTGATTTCGCAACCTGTTCATTATTCTTGTTAAATAATTCGTTTTTAACGGTCAGTGCACATGATTCCGTCGATCCGTTTTCAATGCTCACTTCAACCTGAAGCTGGTAGCCATTTTTGAGTTGTTCAGGATAAGCATAAACGCCCCACTCTTCAATGTGAACAGGATTGGCATAAACCACCCAAACATCGCGGTAGATACCCGACCCCGTGTACCAGCGCGAATCGGCCGACTGGCTGTGATCTACACGAACCGCAATTACATTTTCCTCACCATATTTTATGTAAGGTGTAGCATCATACATGAATGAGATATAGCCATTTGGGCGTTTCCCAAGCGACACTCCATTAACAAAAACCTCGCTGCGATTGTAAACTCCTTCAAAGTATAGATATACCTTTTCATCTTTCTTATCTGCCGGAATGAATAGCTGTTTCCGGTACCACGCAATACCTCCAGGCAAATAACCGGTTGCACTGGCCAAAGTTGGGCTTAGTTGTCCTTTTACACTCCAGTCGTGAGGCAGATCAACTGTTTTCCAACGGCTATCGTCCAACTGAATGTTTTGCCCGTTCTCAATGTCATTTAAAGTAAATTTCCAACCTCCATTTATCTGTTCCGGCTTTCCAAATCCGGTTTGTGCATATAGCCCACCTGTGCATGCCAAACAAAGTAATAGTGCTATTAGTAATTTCATCTTTATTCTTTTTTCTTTAGAAATTATTGAACAGGATCAATGCCTTTAACTGTTGGTACAACCGGTTTAATAGTACCATCTTCATTGAATTCCATTTTATCGATACAAACTTCGCGGTGATATCCGGGACCATCACTTAAATGTTTTGCATTGATTCGATGATAAACGATATACCATTCATCTTTCTCCGGAATCTGAACTACTGAATGATGCGCTGTACCGTAAATACCGCTGGCGGCATCCTGAATAAGTACAATGGGATTTTCGGCCACTTTAATTGGCCCCATTGGCGATTTGGAAGTTCCGTAGGCAACATGATAGTTTGGTGAACCGGTATCATCAACCGACCACATAAAATAATAGGTTCCTTCACGGTAAATCACATAAACTCCTTCACGGAAAGCATAATCAGCAAGCGTTCCACCTTTTGGCGTTAATACTTTTATTGTTTCCTTTTTTATCGAAACCATATCGTCATTCAGCTCTGCTGCTGCCAGATAACCATTACCCCAGTAAATGTATGCTTTACCTGAAACCGGATCGATAAAAGTACAAGGATCGATTTGTTGTCCCCGGCCTACAGGAGATACTTTGATCATTGGCTCTTTTTCGGCAACGAACGGACCGGTTGGATCATCGGCTACAGCTACCCCAATTTGTTTGCCTCCTCCGGCCACATAGTTTCCACTGAAATAGTAGTAGTATTTATAATTGTCACCCACTTTTTTTTCCACAATGGTTGGCGCCCAGGAGCTGCCGTCTGCCCATGGCACATCGCCGGCTTTCATATCCAGAATTTTGCCTTCATCTTTCCAATCCACAAAATCATCAGATGAAAACACTTTGAAATAGTAGCCCGACCAACCCGGAAATCCGTCAGAAGTTGGATAGATGTAGTATTTCCCGGTTTTGTTGGAATACAACACTTGTGGATCGGCGTAAAAACCAACCAGGGCCGGATTATGATCTTCTGAAGCAGTAACGGTGTAAACTACCGGCTCCTGCCCAACAATGGTAAAGGTATATTCAACTGCACCCTTCGAAAAGTCCTGTGGACCTTGCGGGGCAACGGTAACACCTCGCCAGGCAGTAAACTGCGGGTCAAAGGTGCTTAAATCGGTACCTACTTTTACAGGAAGATGAATCGTCTTTTTCACCCCGTTAATAAGCACGTTATTCTTTTTTAACTGATCGGCAGTAGCATCAATAAACAAATCGTCAGATTTAGCATAAGTTGTCATTAAACGATTGTACTCTTCCGTAGTTATCGGCATTACCGTACCATGTCGCGGATGAAAATTCATCGAAATCGCCTCATCAATCACTTCGAAATGCTGCAGGTCGGAACTTTTTGTAAACTGGTAGCGACCGTTGGTATAAACATCGTACATCAGTATATACTCATCAGAATTATTCAGTTTGAAAACTCCGGAACCTTCCACCCGTTCGGTTTCTTTATCCACACGATCAAAATTCGGATACGTGTATCCCTCTGTAAGTTTATTAGAAATAGCCAGTTTTATTCCGGGTGCACCACTTTCCGATTTGTGGAAAAAATAAAACGTACCGTCTTTTTCAATAATATCCCCGTCGATACAGGCATTATTGGTTGGATTATACAACAACTGTTTTGGTGCTGCCTCGAAACCACTAAAATCCTTATTGGCATAAGCATAATAGATAATATCAGGATGGGCACCACTGTCTTTCATCGACCAGTAAACCATATATTTTCCTGTGGCTTCATCGTAAATGGTTTGCGGCGCCCAAACACGGTCTACATCACCATACTCTTCCGGGTAAGTCTCAGGAATATTAATTACTGTTGTTTTCCAGTTAATCAAATCAGTCGATTTCATCAAGATCATCGCGTAATTATTCCAACCCTGTTCAGGCACATATAAATCGGTGGCTACCATGTAAAAGGTTTTACCATCGGCACCACGTAAAATGTGCGGATCGCGCACACCACCCGACGTACTGATTTTTTTGGAATCCAATACCGGCTGATTGTTGTTTAATGCACGATAGTTATAACCATCGGTACTTACCGCATAACGAATGGCTTCTCCGCCCGGTCCGTTGCCGGTAAAATAGGTAAACAGGTAGGCATCGGTTTGCGGAGCTTTGTTTTGACACGAAACGATCGGAAACAGTCCGGCAAAAAACAGGAAACATTTTATAATTACGGCTATTAGTTCAGATTTTGATTTATTCATTTGCATTTAGTTTTATTTACGGAATTTTATGGCTACAAATTTATTTAACGGATAGCTTTGTTACTGTTACAGAATCGTCAAATTGCAGAAACAAATTCGACAGGTCGCACTAAAACGAACCATTAAAATTGTTTGTTTTTCTGTTTTCGACATTTAATCCGGATAAAGAATGTAATCATCCCTATATTAATTAGCTGTAAGTTGACTTAGAACAATCCTTAATATAAGGACTTAATTCCAGGGTTCATTACCTATCTGTGATTTAGAAATTTTCGGAAACAACATCGTTTTAGCGTTGAGAAACCAAATGTGGTTGAATCAGGAGCAGCTTTCTAAAACAAAACATTCATGATTCCCGGGTATCACCCGAGCTTAGTCACATTTTATCCCTTCGGGATATTGAACTGAATTACTAAGTTAAGACGAGTTTATTGACCTGCAATGTTGCAATTGCAAGTATTTATGACGCTGGAAGCGTTTAATGTGAATAACCCGGTGCGTAGCGCCGGGATGAAATGACCAAAGGGAAATCGTCCGGCCAAGAAAGCAGATCGAAGCCAGATGGTTCTTCCGGACGAAACTTAAACGGCAATACACATAAAAAAGGGGACTTTCAGAAAAAAAGCAACAATCCAATTAAAATTGTTGCTTTTTTCAATATATACTGTTTTGAAAGGCCAATTAAACCTCTAACAGGTTCTCTTTTCCTTCGTTAACCAGCTTTAACACCAGCTCGCCAAATAAAGTATTTGCCCAGGCAAACCACGAACGGGTAAAGTTTGCAGGATCATCTTTGTGGAAAGTTTCGTGCATAAAACCGGTGTCGGCATCCGTATCGCGCAATGTTTTTATACACCAGCTGATTTCTTTATCGTCGGAACTGGTCATAGCACGCATAATAATACTCATTGGCCAAACCATATCGTAACCTACGTGAGGGCCGCCAATTCCTTCGGCAGCTTTTCCTTTGAAGAAATAAGGATTGTCTTCGCTCCAAACCAGCTTACGGGTGTTTTGGTAAATTTTGTCTTCTTTTTCAAGCAATCCGAGGTAAGGCAAAGCCAGCAAACTTGGCACATTGGCATCGTCCATAAAAGTATGGTTACCAAAACCATCTACCTCAAAAGCATACACTTTTCCGTATTTTTTATGCTCTACAATGGCATATTCCTTAACTGCCGCATCCACTTCGTTTGATAAAGCCAAACATTCTTTTGCAAAAGCCTTATCGCCTGTAACTTCATTGCTGATTTCAGCCATTTGTTTCAATGATACAACCGCAAAAATGTTTGAAGGAATCAGGAAACCATAAGTCGTAGCATCATCCGACGGGCGGAACGTTGAGTTAATTAATCCTACAGGTTTTAGCGGGCGGCCATAACCATGGTTAGCAACGGTATCTAATTGCTGAGGAGTTTCGCGCTGAAACTTATAAGGGCCGAGGCCATCTTTGCGTTGCTGTTCTTTAAATGTTTTTACGATTAACGCTGCTGCCTGCTGCCAGTCGGCATCAAAAACACTTTTATCGCCGGTAGTTTTCCAGTAATTGTAAGCCAGACGAACCGTATAACACAACGAATCAATTTCCCATTTGCGTTCGTGCAAACCGGGTTTCATATCCGTCATATCGCTCATCCAGTGCACTTCTTCTTCCTTTGTTTTGTTGAAAGCGTTGGCATAACGATCGAGCAGAACACATTGCGTTTGACGGTGAACAACTCCGGCCAGCAAAGTTTTCAATTCGTCATCCTGATTGGCAAGCGGCATATACGGCCAAACCTGTGCAGTTGAATCGCGCAACCACATGGCATGAATATCACCTGTAATTACAAACGTATCGGGTTTACCGTTCAGTGTTCCGTGCTCTACTGTTGTATCCAGAGTATTCGGAAAACAGTTTTCGAACATCCATGCCAGTTTCGGATCTTTAATTTTTGCTTTTGCTGCTGCAATGGTTTCTTCCACTGCCTTCGACACAAAATTACGCTCAGCTGCTGCCGGACGATTCGTTACGTAGTTTTTTCTACCGGAAGCCGCCAAAACCGATGAGCCTCCGGCGATTCCGATTCCGGCAACCGTTAATGCACTTGCTTTTAAAAAATCTCTTCTTGTATTCATTGTTACTGGTTTTATAATTATTTCAATGATTTTCTATTCTGTCAAAATTATTAATTCTTTCCCGTTTTTGAGTTGGTCGTGCGATACAAAGTATCCATCAATAGCTTTTCCGTCAATTGTCAGATCCTTTATTTTTCTTCCTGAATTAGTTTTGGAAATTTTAAATTCCGATTGCTCGCCCAAATCCAATTTTACCGAGTTAAACAACGGAACAGAAACGATGTATTCGGCATCGCCCGGAGAGTACGGATAAATTCCCATGGCAGCAAATACATACCAGGCTGACATTTCTCCGGCATCGTCCATTCCGCAAAGCGCATTCCCCCACTCGCCCATTCCGTAAAAACGGTTCATGATACTGTCGAGGTACATTTGCGATTTTTCCTGCTTCCCGATAAAGGTGTACAAATACGGGGAGCTGTGATCGGGCTGATTACCATGACAATACTGCCCGATAAATGATGAAACGTTGCGGGCAATGTGATTTGCATTCCATGGTATTGAGAAAAGAGCGTCAAGTTTTTCCTCGAATTCTGCTTCACTTTTGTATAAGCCAATCAAACCTTTAGTATCGTGTGGTGCAAAAAACGACGACTGCCAGGCATTGGCTTCTCGGTACATGTATTCGTAATACGGATATTCCGCGTTAAAATCCGGTACCCAATCACCATTTTCAAGGCGCCCACGCATTAACCCTGTTGACGGATCGAACAGGTTTTTATAATTTGAAGTGCGCTTCATCAGCATCTCGTAATCTTCTGTTTTATTCAGTTCCTTTGCGAGAAGTGCCACGGCATAATCATCATAAGCAAACTCCAGGGTTTTGGTAACGCCGGCTTTTGCTTTCGACTCTACATGTGGATTTTTCACTTCGGGTGTTGAGATGTAGCCTTTCTCAATATACTCGGCAATGTGCGGACGCGTACCTCCTTCTTTGGTTGCATTATTCAGAAGCAGCTGGTAAGCGCTCTCCACATCGTAATCACGAATCCCGCGCAGGTACGAACCGGAAATAAAAGGCGCTGCATGATCGCCATGAAAAAAGGTAGGCATAAAACCGGTCTTTTCGCCTTTATCGATCAGCGACTGAATTACGTCGGCAGTAACATCGGGCGACAACATACCCAGTAAAACCAGCTTGTTGCGGTAGGTATCCCACAACGACGGATTGGTGTAATAACGAAATCCTTTATTGACCACTTTTCCGCTGGCATCGGTAAATTCGCCATTTACATCGCTGCGTAATGCCGGCCACAAAAACGAACGGTACAACGATGAGTAAAACAACTCTTTTTGCTTTTCAGTACCACCTTCAACCTGAATTTTTGATAACAAAGCTTCCCATGTTTCGGATGCCTCGGTTTTTACTTTCTCGAATGATTTTCCGGCCAGTTCGGCTTCCAGATTCTCTTTTGCGTTTTCATTACTTACAAACGAAAGTGCCAGTTTAAGTTCCAGTGGTTGGTCCGATTCTGATTCATTAAAAGAAACAAGGGCGATTTCACGACGTGATTCGCCGCTTGTTTCAAGGTTTACTATGGTCCGGTTGGTTTCGGCATAGAAATATATTTTTTCACCTGTTTGCTGATATCCTTTAAAAGCATTGTCGCCTACCTGCTCAATATGCCAGTCGCGCACCCTCTCATTCGACCGCGAAAGGTTAAGCACCAACTTTTGTGGTTTCCCTTTTGGGTAATCGTACTGGTGAAAACCACAATGTAAGGTTGAAGTCAGCCGGGCATTAATGTCGTATCGGTCAAGCTTTACCTGGTAGTAACCCGGTTCGGCCGATTCGTTTTCATGACTGAATTTTGATCCAAAATCATTATCAGTAAAATCTTCGGTAACCGGAAGTACCGGTATATGGCACAGGTTCCAGTGGCCTTTGTTGGTATGTGTAAATGCTAAAATTACATCGTCCTCGTATTCATAACCGGCTCCGCTGCGCCACTCTGTAATCGGGCTCAACTGCACCATCGCATTTGGCAATGACGCGCCCGGATAAGTAAGTCCTGCCCAAACACGCCAATCTTCGGGAGGGTTGTAACCACAATCGATACTGTCTTGCAAAGGGGCAGTACCCAGAAACGTATTCACATATTGGGTAAGCTTTTCAGGATTATTTGGACTGGAATGGTTACTTGCCGTATGGCAGCCAACCATTGTAAAAATAAATGTAATTAATAGAATTGTTCGTATCATTTTTAGTTGGTTCAAATATGAAATTATGTATTTCTAATTTATTTTACTTGTTCAATTACAGCAGCCCAACCTCCGTCCCTGGCCAGATCTATTTCAATCGTTTCTCCGCTGCTCACATTTTTAGTTATTTTTTTATAATCCATTGCCTGCACATTGGCGTTTACACCATCTTGAAAAGCGGTCATTTTGTAGGCAGCTCCTTCGTTAAGAAAATCAAGATTTAATTTGAAACTACGTTGCTTTGTATCGGTAATTGCACCAATAAACCACTTGCTATTACTACGCTTTGCTACTACAAAATACTCACCGGCTTTCGCCTCTAAAACCCTGGTCTCGTCCCATAAAACAGGCACACTGGTAATAAAATCTGTGCATTCCCGCTCACGATAATAGTAAAAAGGATTGTCGGCCAACATTTGAATTCCACTTTCAAGTGTTACATATAAAGCCAGTTGATAAGCACGAGTACCGATACTTACGGGATTGGTACGTGTTGATTTGTAATCTTCGGGATGTACTGAATTCATTGCTCCGGGAGTAAAATCTGCAGGCCCAACAGCATTTCTTACAAATGGGAGATACGCGTTATTCTTAGTGGTTGCCCGTCCGCCCCCAATATTTTGTTCCATACCAACAATACCTTCATAGGACAAAATATTTGGCAAGGCACGTTCCATTCCCGCAGGTTTAAATGCTCCGTGATAGTCGACAAACAATTTATATTTGGCAGCTTCACGTGCAATACGCTCATAATAATTAACCATCCATTGGTCACTGCGATCCATAAAATCGATTTTAACACCGGCAATCCCCCACTCACTAAAAGTCTTAAACAGGTCGATATTATTTTCAACAGTCAACCAAGTTAACCAGAGTACAATTTTCACATTCTTTGACTGACCATATTTGATCAGCTCAAACAAATCAATAGTTGGATTTGGAGTATACGGATCGCGTGTGCTTTTAGCCCATCCTTCATCCATTATAATGTAAGGAATACCAAAATCAGATGCAAAATCAATGTAGTATTTGTACGACTCAAGGTTATATCCCGATTTAAAGTCAACGCCGTACAAGCGCGCATCGTGCCACCATTCCCAACTTACCTGTCCCGGTTTAATCCAATCGGTGTCTCCCAACTCATTCGGACGGGATAATTTGAAAATCATTTCATTTTCAAAGATTTGTTTGTCATCGCTACTGATCATGAAAACCCGCCATGGAAAACTGCGCGATCCTTTTGTTTTTGCAATATAATCAGCCTCTTTTAAGATTTTCATACTGCGGTCTCCATCTTCTCCAAATTCAAGCGGACATTTCGGAAAAGTACTGTTCATCGCATTTCCATCAGCACCTTTCATAAACAAACACGGATAGTCGAACAAGTCAGCTTCAGAAAACAAAATTTTAAAATCCTGTTTACTATCAATTAAAATCGGAAGTGTGCTCTTGTCCAATTCTCTGGCATCAGCAGTATTAGATTCCACATACGATATTTCATACGATGTTTTGAAAGAACGGGTCGGTGAAAGCACGGCATCAAAAGTGGAAGGGAACTGAAGGTGAACTTCTTCATCCAATACTTCAATATTTTTATCTCCCATATTTGTAATAAAACGATAAGCGACACCATCATTATAAGCTCGGAATTCAATGGAATAATCACCTTTAAATTTGAGTAAAAGAACATTGCAGTGATTATTAACGACCCCATTTCTCAATGGAATTTCACGATCAATTTGTTCATTGATTGAACTGTATTTCTTTGCAGAAAGTCTCGGATTCTCACCCAAAGTCTGATCTTTTAACTTGAGCTCCAACGAACTCTTTTCCATCAACAAAAAATTATTGGCACTAATCGAGTAAAAAATCTTATCTGCAAGTTCGATACGAACCTTGATATTATTATCAGGAGACGTAAGTTCCTGAATGCCTCCCTTGGCAAGAACAGAACCAGAAAGCAGACCTACCAGTATAATGACTAATGGAAACTTAACAATCCTGCATAAGTTCAATGTGAAATTCAATCGCTTCATAGATAGTTGACTTAGGTATTTAAATTTTACAATAATATTTTTTCGAGTATTCTTCTAACTATTTTAATGTATTAACACTTTTGTATGATAGGATTTAACTCCGGAAATGACTCGTACAAAATAAATCCCCGGAATGTTAACTGCGGGGGTGACCGTAATCAGCCCATCCCCTGTTACCTCCTGCGATTCAAACCATTGAACCACTTGTCCGGATTGGTTGTATAAATAAACCGCGCTAGCCACACCACCTTTCTCAGGTATTTTAATCTTCATTTCTGTGCCTCTGGGTGCCGGATTTGGAAAAACTGTCAGCGATTGATTTTTAGGAGAAAGTTCTATTTCGCCAACGTCAGTTACGGGATTTACCGAGTTATAAGCCACATTCAAAAATGCAGAAGCTGCAGCAGCCTGTCCCATCATGCCAATCTCCGAAGGATTCTCGCTTGTTCGGTACATGTTCCATTTACCATCTGCATCCGAATAACTGCTGGCGTAGTAGCCTCTTTTATCGCGGTTGTGGGCACTTAAAAAGTCCACAATATCGGCTGCTATTGTAAAAAACTCCTCTTCCTTCGTTTCGCGGTACATGTCCAATAAAGCATCAATCATATCGTCGCCGCCCCAAAACGAAATCTCACTCAGACCCTGTCCGGCAGTGTACCAGTGGTTAATACAGCTACTCATCATCTCGCGGGCATCATCAAGGTATTTTTGCTCGTTTGTTATTTGATACAAAAGAATTGCATTTTGAATAACAACCGTTGTTTGGTAGGCACGATAACCACCGCCCCGAACCGATTCGCCGTTTACGGTGCCATTTAACGACCAGCTGCCGTTTTGGTAATAACTTGCCTGGTTAAACAATTTCGTGTTCGAATCTTTAATTTTTACCGACAAATCGTTCTCCAGCTCGTAATAAGCCAATGCTTCGTCGAAATACCGGCTTTCGTTTGTTGCCTGGTAGAGTTTAGCCGCAGCGTAACTGGTGTAATTTACCGACATGGAAAACAACATTCCAAAGCCCAGCTGATCTTCGTGTTGAGGTATAGCATACTTGCTGTCGCGAATACCGTTGTTAAACTCGTAGGCAATCTTCAGATTATTAAGCGTAGTTTCATCCTCGGTTGAATCGTAATACATAGTAAACGGCATCATAAGCTGTCCGTTATCATCGTAAAAACGCTTTCCATTATTACCCGGAAGAACAGCATACCCGGTTCTTCCATCTTTTGTTACCTGGTACTGGTCAGTGGCAGCAAGGTAGTTTGCAAGAAGCGTTTCGTACTTTTCGGGATTTACTTTCCAGGCCTGAATCAAAGCCCGCAACATATGCGAGGCCGGCCAAACAAAACTGGTTGCCTGTTTAAAGTTTGACGATGCATCAATTGCTTCGGCGTACAGTCCGTTGTTTTTATTGTGAAAGTCTTTGTGAATTTTGTCAAGCAGTTTTTCGCCAAAATACTGGTATTTGTTGTCGTATAAATCAAAGGGTACTGTGGCTGCCAGCTCCTCACCGCCACTTGTTTCGGCAGCAAAATATATGATGTCATTCTGATAAGCAGCTGTTTGTGCTTCAAATATTAAATAGGCTGAATTGTCGTTAATCGTTTTAAACGTAACATTCCCGACTGCAGGATTTTCGCTTAGCTTCCAGGTGGAAATTTCCTGTCCTGAAACGCTTACAATAACCGAATCTTTCCCGCTGTTCATTATTTTCAGGCTTCCGTCTACCAAAATACGGTCTTTCACTACCCACGATGTTCCACTGCCTTTTTCCAGATTATGATTGCCGGTAAGGTCGTTTATAGAATCGCCTTGTCCTTCGTTTAACAACCAATTGGCTACCAATCCATCTTCGTTGCCATTTAGCTGAATATCTTTATTTGAATTAATCTCTTCGTTAGTCCGGGCTGTATTCCAAATCCTGAAATCAAATAATTTACCGTCCAAACGACGGTCTTTCCAGGCAGAACCTTCGCCCATAAACAAGTGTGATCCCGAAACATTCATTGGCTTACTCAGCGTTCCGTTACCCGCCAAAATTCCATCTACAAATATTTTCACTTCATTACCGGAGTTAACTGAAACAGCAAGATGCTGCCACTTTCCGATCTGAATCTGGTTTTCTGAACTTGCTACCTCTTCCCAATTGCCGGTTCCCACATTCATTTCCACTTTGCCGCTTGAATTTAACCGAAAAGCAAATCCAGCCGCCCCCGAAGTACCATTCCACGATTCATCGGCCAGGATATAATTTCCTGCCCAACTGTCGACAAAAATCCAGGTTTCAATGGTAAAATCGCCGGAGATATAATCGCTGAAAGTTCCGCAATCGATATAACTTTCCTGTTCCGAAGCATTGAATTTCAGCACATACGACTGCGCGTTTGAAGCTACTGAAAAGGAAAGCAAAGCCAGTGAAAAGACTGCAATGATTAACGATCTGCTGTTTTGTTGAATACTATTTTTAATCATGTTGAGTGACTTATTTTGGGCCATCAGAAATTGAATAAGCATTAATTAAAGACCTGGCTTCTTCCCCGGTTATTCTGGAAACACAACCATGTCGGGCATCCGCCGGAAAATTTACATCTTCCAAAATCTCCCAATTTTGCAAATCCTCAGAAAACGAGGCTCCGTATCGGTTCGTCATGCAATAATCGTAATAAAGCAACCAACCCGAATTTTCAGGATCTTCGATAACAGTAGGCCCTTCGGTGATTACCGGAACAATCTGTCCGTCGTTTAAATGTCCTTCAACAATTTTATAAGGTCCTTCAAGGTTTGTGGAAGTGGCAACCCTGATGGCACGCCTTTCGCCGGTTTTGGCACCAAACTCTTCCTCCTTGTGAAAAAGATAATAGGTATTATCGTGTTTAAGCAAAGTACCGTCGATTACTGAATACGAAGGTTCGAAGAAAACCTTTGCCGGTGTAAAATTTTTCCAGTCTTTGGTTTTGCTGTACCACAGCCGGCTTTCTTTCCAGCCCGCATCTTTAAACGACGACGACCAGATTAAAACGTATTCCTGATTTTCTTCGTCGTAAAACCATTCGGGTGCCCAAATGTTATTGGCACGAAATTTTCCGGAATCATCACGCACAGCCTTCATCAGTGGTAGCGTTCCTTCTTCTTTCCAATGTATTAAATCTTTTGAAGTTGCATAGAAACATCCCGGCCCCGATGCATCCCGGCTGTATCCTTCGGTTGTTCCTGTTGTAAGAATTCGCCAAATCCCATCAGGACCGCGGCGCACATAGGGATCGCGCATCCAGTGGTCCCAAACAGGTTTATTATTGTTGAGGGGAAACCAATGTCTTCCATCGTTTGATAGGGCAATGTGTAACTTTGCCTCCAACATGGGATCGGGCAAAGGCACTTCAACGGTATTACCGTTCTCATCAATCTCTATTCGGGTGGGGTAACGTTGCCTGAAATAGGTCAGCATTAAAACATCTTCTCCTTTTTCAGTTTTAAACTGAGTTGATCCGGAGGTAGATTCGGTTTGAATATTGGAGTGTTGTGCAACTAACGGTAAAGAAAATACCGTTAGCAATACTAGCATCAGCAGTGCACCAGCCTGCAAAATTTCATAACCTCTGTTTCGTTTATAAAAAAAATGCTTCCCCATAAATTTTTGGCTCTATGTTTTAAGGTGTAATCAAACCTTCTGCTTCAAGTAAGGCTGCTGCCTCAATTAACATGGCTCCACTGGTTTGAGTGGTTAAATCGCTGGTACTTCCCGGTTTATTTTTCCAGTATGTACCGTAAAGCAATTTATTCTTATCGGTTCCTTCCTGCCACAGTTTTTCGGCATTGTATTTCAGAAATTGCATGTAGCGGTTCCGGGTACCATCTGATAAATCGGGATGAAGAATGAGTTGTGTGAAATAGCGTACAAATATTCCTTTGAACAAACCACCATCGCCGGCACCTTCATCTTTTAAGAGTCGGTCGCTGCCATTTACCAAAGTATTCAGCGTATAATCGGCGGCTTTTTGCGCATCGTTTAAATAACTTTTCTCACCCGTAATGTTATACAATTCGAGTGCGGATCCCACAAATGTTCCCTGGTTATAGGTAAAAATCCATGCCGTTTGAATTGCTCCGGTTCTGCTGTCAATATTATCGTACACCGCACCATTTGCCGGGTTAAAAAGATATTCCTTTTCCCAGTCGTAAATTTTTAGTGCCCACTGTTTATCCGCCTCGTCGCCAAACTGCTGATAAAGTCGTGCTGCCAAAATACAGGCCGGACCGTTTGAACAGGCATTTTTGCTGTATGGCTGATCTTTTTTCCACGAAATGCCACCACCGGCATTATCGTTCCAGCCGGTTTTTATGTCATCCCAAACCGAAATAGCTGCTGTTTTGTAACGCTCCTGATTGGTTGCATTATAAGCACGCAACATAGCCAGCGCATTCCATTCCATATCGTCGTAAAAAACGTTTAAAAACGTGTTGCCGTTTTTGGCTCTTACCCCTTCGTACCAGTCATTAATGGTAGTCAGGTAGAAATTGTCTCCTGTTCTTTCGTAGGCATCAATTGCAACATCCAAAGCATGAGCCTGTGGCCAGTAGTGAAAATCGGTGTTATTCAGGTTATTATAATGGAAATATGCTGCTGCCGGATTCCAGTATGAATAGATAAACGACGAGCTGCTGCTGTCGGCAGCCGCTGCCCAGTTTATTGCTGTTTCTTCTCCATCAGTTCCCGGATCAATTTCATCCTTCTCACAAGCCTGAAAAACAACCAGGCACACCAACATTAAAAAAATTAATTTCGTATTCATACTACTAAAACTCTTAATAACAAAAAAAAACAAACTGAGACAGCGTTATCCACTGCCCCAGTTTTCCTTTTCTCTATTTATTGATCACCAACTTTTATTACATTGTGTGTATATGGTCCTTCAGCCCAGAAATAGGCAATTACATCGATGTAGGCCATATCCATAATTCCATCGAATTTCCACTTATCGTCCCATCGCGATTCAGCAACAGGTGCCATGTAGTAATATTCTTCGTTTCCGCTTGGACGGCCATCGGTTTGATTCAATGTACCCCACCATTCGTAAGCATCGTTACCATCGGCATCTTTAATGGTCATTCTGAATTTGTAACGCTCATCGCGTCCCCAACCTTCCTGCTTAAATTCAAGTGGCTGGTTGCTTGCTTTAAAGATACCGCCACCCTGGTATTCCAACGAGAATAAGAATTCATCAGTTGGGGCAAAATGCAACTGGAAGTCAACAACTTCGGTCATTACTACAGAACCTACGTTAAAATCGATATTGATACGGTAAACTGCTGTATTTTCAACTGTACTTGTTGAAGCACCTTCTTTTATAACACCGTTCTCGATGTAGAACTGACGCGTTTCGCCTGCATTTCCATCGGTAAAGAAGTACTCTTCGCCTGCAGTAAGTTCAGTGTAAATTTCAAATTCACCCGGAGCAACACCTTTCATAATGCTTGCATTGGCCAAATCGCTACCACCTTCAGAACCTGCACCAGTTACGTAGACATCAACAGGAACATCGGCGAAACCTGCCAAACGGGTAATTTCCATTGTACGTACTTCCTCTCCTTTCAAATCGTTAATTCCTTTTGAAGAGAAAACAGTCCAGATCAATTTACCTTTTTCGGCAGAACCAATACCAGCGAGCGCACCAATTTTATTTAATTGTTTGTGCGAAATTGTTGCATGGTTGTAACCACCGTTATTATCTGAAGCCATTTTGTAAATCGGTTCCGAGAAATCGCCACCTTCAACATCAAAAGCCACTTCGTAAAGTACCATTCCGCTGTCTTCAGCTTTTGCAGGCTCCCATTCGAAATATACAGCTGCCGAAGCAGAAGTTTGTAAAATAATTGATGCATCGGCTGCAGGTTCATACAGGGTCTGTACTGCTGTTACACGTGTATCTCTTAATACATCGTCTTCACATCCTACAAATGCGATAAGCAAAGAAGTTACTATGGTAAGTTTTATAATTAGTGTTTTCATAATCGATATATGTTTGTTTTTATAATTCATTTATTGATTTACCTGAAATTAATAACCCGGATTTTGTCCGAGATTTGGATTTAAATCTTTTTGCGACTGCGGAACCGCCCATAAATAATCCCGTTCAGGATTAAATGAACGCACATCGAGCCTGATGTAACCATTATCCATGCTCGGATCGCCGTACTGAGCACCATGAGGATTTCCATTTAACACATCTTCGGCAGTTTCCCAACGACGGATATCAAAGACGCGAAGTCCTTCCAAAGCCAATTCAACACGACGTTCGCGGCGAATGATTTCACGCAGATTGGCAGAGCTCAACGAAGCATCGAAATTTAATGCGCTGGTATCCGAAAATCCGGCACGTTCGCGCAAAGCTTTAATTGTTGAATTCCAAACGTTTTCATCCATTTGATTTAACTCGTTTTTAGCTTCGGCATACATTAAAAGTACGTCGGCATAACGAATCAAAATCAGATTCAGGCCTGAAGTAAACGATGCCAGCGATTGTGGATCGTAATATTTACGCATGTAGTAACCTGTTGATGTAGAGTTGGTACCCTGACCTTTGTATTCATCAACTTCTGCTGATTCGTCAGGCGCAGTGCCCGGCTTAATGTAAATGGTCTGGATGGTTCCGTCAGGCAAACGCCAAGGAAATTCGTGATAAACCACAGTTGCTGTTAAACGTGGGTCGCGACGAACATAAGGATCATTCTCGTCGTATCCCGAGTTTGCATCATCAATGGTTCTTCCGTTCATCATCAGGTAATCATCAACCAATTCCTGTGTTGGTGCCATTTGATTTACACGTGCTCCCACTGAAAGCGGTGCATAATCAAAGTATTCTCCCCAGGTGCGCAACGATGGTACATAACCCAAATCCAGGATCACTTCATCGTTGTATTCATTTTCAGGAAGGAAAATTCCTTCATACGATGGGAACAAACTGTATGAACCGTACTGATCAGAATTAATCAACTGCTCGCAGGTGCTCACCACATTTTGCCAGTCGTTACTGTATAAGTATGTTCTGGCTTTCAATGCCACAGCAGCTCCGGCAGTAATTCTGCCGGCATCTTCTTCACTGTATTCATCGTTTGTTGGCAATACAGCGGCAACTGCATCAAGCTCGTTGCGCACAAAAGCCAACACTTCTTCGTGCGAAGTACGCTCAATCTGTTTCGATTCATCCAATGTTATATCGGTTTCAAACAACGGAACGTCACCGTACCATGTAGTTAGACGGAAATACAGATAAGCACGGATAAAACGCGCCTCGGCATTCATTCTTGCTTTCAGGTCTTCGTCCATTCCTTCTACGCGATCAACATTTTCGAGAAAAGTATGACAGGTTTTAATTCCGCCGTAACAATCTCTCCATTCGTTTGCAAAACGGTTATTAGAAGCATCGGCTTGTCCCGAAGAAATTATTTTCTCCGAACTTGATCCACGACCTTCATAGATGTTATCGCTAAGCGCTTCGGTGGAGAAGAAATAGCCCGAGTTATACATTTGACTGTAGGCCATATTCAAAACCATGTTCGCTTTTTCTGGCGATGTCCAGTAGTTGGCTTCTGTAAACTTATTTGTTGGTGCCAAATCCAAATCGTTACAAGAAGTAAGTAGCATTAAAATTAAACTTGCAACGCCAGCACTATATTTTAGAAATTTCATCTTCATGTCATTCAATTTTAAAATTCTAATTCTAAACCAAAACCGTAGTACTTAAGCGTAGGATAATTCCGGCCGCTGTTTGCTCCGGTTCCTCCGGTTCCTCCCATATTACTTCCAAACTCTGTCGATTCAGGATCGATAAAAGAAACATTTGAAAGTGTGAACAGATTCTGTGCATTTACACTCAATCGTAGTTTTTGAACACCAACTTTTGTGGTCAATTCTTTTGGCAAAGTATAACCCAACTGAATGTTTTTCAAGCGTACATAAGCCGCATTGAAAATATAAATGTCTGAAGCTCTACCCCAGTTATTTTGGTTTGATGATGATCCGGGAGCCGATAGTCGTGGCCATTCTGCATCAGGATTTACCGGAGTCCAGAAATCCAACTGATGCTGGTACATTACGTACGAGTAGTTGGCATGGAAAGGCTCTACCAGCTCACCACGCAGAAACATATCGCGTTTGCCCACACCCTGAATCAATACGCCAAAGTCAAATCCTTTCCAGGTAACATCGTAGTTCAATCCAAAAGTATAACGTGGGAATGCATTTCCTAAAACCTGGCGGTCTTTGTCGTCGATAACGCCATCGTTATTCGAGTCTACATATTTAACATCGCCCGGCTCAACAGTTGCTCCAATTGGCAATGCACTGTTTTCAATCTCCTGGTAACTACCAAAATAGCCATCGGTTTTATATCCAAAGTACGATCCCAAAGCTTCGCCTTCGCGAATAAGTTTACGCAACTGGTCGTTGGAATCAATTTGTTCGTTACCGCCAAAATCAACCACTTCGTTTTTGGCATCGGCCAAGTTTAAACGCACATTGTGATCAACCGCGCCTGTTTTTGCATGGTAGTTGATTGTTGCTTCCCAACCCTGGTTTCTCATTTCGCCTGCATTTTCTTTGGCAACTGCACCACCAAATACCGAAGGCACAACCGGAGTTAACAGGATTTGTGATGTAAGTTTATTGAAGTAATCCAACGAAACCGACAGCTTATAATCGAAGAATGTAGCGTCGGCACCAATGTTAAAGTTGGCCGATTGCTCCCATTGTAACATACTGTTTCCAAAGTCGAAACCGGTTCCTGAAACGGCTTCATTATTGAAACCATAACTGTTGTTATAAACCGTGTAGGTTGTAAAGTACGAGTAATCATCAACATTCTGGTTACCCAACACACCGTACGAACCACGTAATTTCAGGTCGCCGATATTGCTTTTGTAGTTGTCCATGAAACTCTCTTCAGACATACGCCAGCCTGCAGTAAACGACGGGAAAAATCCCCAGCGGTAGTCTTCAGCAAATTTTGAAGAACCATCGTAGCGGAAACTAAATTCGCCGTAATACTTGTCTTTGTAGTTATAACCTGCACGACCAAAAATGGAGTAAATACTTCTTTCCTGTGTTTGTGCCGGTGTATTGTAGCTCGATGGATCAATTTCTGTATCCGATTCAGGAAGACCAAGATCGGGGTCGGTATATTTCATTTTAATTTCGTTGGCCTGACGGGTGTAGGATTCGTTAGAAACACCAATCAAACCTGAAACATTATGATCTTCGTTGAAAGTTTGGTTGTAATCCAACAAAAACTGCGTATTCAGAATGTACCTTTTCTCGTTGTAATCTTCGGTAGGACGGGTATCGTTGGCATACGAGTTTGGTTTTTCAGCAGTTGGGCTTGAGTAAAACGGAACTTCCAATCCTCTGATAAAACGGTGATTTGCTCCTAAATCGAGTCCCACCATAGCTTTTGCCTTTAAACCTTTTGCCAAATCCAGTTCCGCGTTCAAACTTCCAAGGAAATTATCATCGTCTTTTTTCTGAAAACCTCCGGCCTCCAATTGCCCCAGCGGGTTAAATTGCGAAAGCACATCGTTAATCAGGTACTTGCCATTGTCGGCTTTCATCTGGTAAGTGTAATAAGGCGGAATACGCGAACCGTCAACGATAAGGAATCCGGTACTGGCATTTGGCGCTTTCTGCATCGTGCGGTTAAAGGCCATTAAAGCACTTAATTTCAATTTACCGTACTGGCTTACCAGGTTGGTTCTGAAGTTGTAACGCTCAATTCCGAAACTGCCAACAAAGTTACTTTCCTGGTTGTAATAACCTGCAGAAACCATGTAGGTAGAAGTTTCGTTACCGCCTGAAATACTGGCGTTGTAATTTTGCTGTAAGGCCGATTGCAAAATGCCGTCCAGGAACCACTGTCCATCGCCGTTCTGCTGAAAGTCTCTGATTTCGGCAGGCGTATATTTAGGCGAAGAACCAACATTGATTAAAGCCTGGTTTTTAAGCAAGGCATTTTCGTATCCTTTTACAGGTTGAAATAATACATCCGGATCCTGAAAACCTGTCATTGTACTTACACGCACAATTGGCTTATCGCTTTTCGAACCTTTTTTAGTGGTAACCAAAATTACCCCGTTCGACGAACGCGAACCATAAATGGCAGCACTACCGGCATCTTTCAACACCGATACATTTTCAATATCAGCCGGGTTCAGATTACTTAAACTTCCCATTTCAGTAATCATTCCGTCGATTACCACCAATGGGTTATTGTTATTCATGGTACTTACACCACGAATGTTAATATTCATGCTATTATCGTTCGGGTTCATGCTGCGTTGCTGAATAACAAGGTTAGCCGAAGCTCCCTGTAATGCCTGTACCGCATTTGCAACCGGACGATTTTCAATTAAATCGGAGTTTACCTGATCAACAGAACCAATCAGGTTTTTCTTTTGCATGGTTCCGTAACCAATTACCACAACTTCCTCGATACCAATGGCGTCTTCTTCCATCACTACAGAAATATTGCTTTGGTTTCCCACAACCACTTCCTGCGAAAGCATCCCAACGAATGAGAAAGACAGTACGGCATCAGGACCAACATTACTTACCTGGAAATTTCCATCAATGTCGGTAACCGTTCCCTGGGTAGTACCTTTCACAAACACTGTAACACCCGGAATTGGCTGTCCATCAGCTCCGGTAACCTGCCCGGTTACTGACTGTTGCTGAGCCGCCGGTAAGCTTGCATCATCAAATTCGCCTTTAAACAAGGCGACCTGCCGGCCAACAATTTTATACTCAACACCGGTGTTATCAAATATTTCTGATAGAATTTTGTTGATGTCAGTATTTTTAAAATCAACTGACACTTTCCGCTCTGCGTCGATTACATCCTCGGAGTAGAAAAAATGAAATTCGCTTTGATTTTCAATTTCTTCAAGGACACTTTTGACATCCGTATTTTTCAGTTCAACAGATAAACGTGTTACCTGCGAATAGCTTTCCTTAGCCATTACTGAAAAAACACTAATACATAACAAAAACAAAGTTACTTTCATAAGTCTTAAAAGTTTTAAGAAGAAACTCCACAAAGGGATTTCCTTCAATCTCTTTTTTTTCATAGATTTGACGTATTAAGATTAATAATTCTAATTATTATTTTTCGGAGGTGGGGAAGTTGGTGGCTTCTCCACTTCTTTATGTTTTCGGAGGTTTAGTTTTAGTTACTTATTCCATAGGCAGATCTGTTATTTTATTGGTTTTACAATCAGTTTTCTTTCGTTCTTATCGTATTCGTATTTTAACGACAATGTTATCTCCAACAAGTCCATAACTTCCGTAATCGACTCATATTCGATTGTTGCCGTCAATTTTTTATCTGATACAAATTGACCATCCAGTTCAATCTCAATATTATACCAACGTTCCAGCCGTTCAATAACATCTTTCAACGATTCATTTCTGAATATCAACTTATTGTCAATCCAGGACGAATAAATTTCGGTATCAACATTTTGCACCTGAATTGACGAGTTTTCTGCATCAATTACAGCCTGTTGTCCGGGTGCCAGAATTTGTTGTTCGCCGGAGTTGGTAATCAATTGTACTTTTCCCCTTTCCAATGTCACCTCAGGGTTGGTATTTGAATAACTCATTACATCAAAAGCTGTACCCAGTACATTCACCTGTACATTCTCTGTAACAACTTCAAATGGAGTTTTGCTTTTCTGAACATCGAAATAGGCTTCTCCACTCAGTTTCACCATACGCCTTTTTCTGCTGAATTGTTTCGGATATGACAAGGTAGAACCTGAGTTGAGCCAAACTTCAGAACCATCGGGTAAAACAAAATACGTTTTTGAGGCCAGCGGCGTTGAAACAGTTTGCATCTCCATACTAATGTCCTTTTTACCAAGGGTAAAAAAGAAAGCAATAGCCAACGGAATAAAAAGAACAGCTGCCACCCGGGTTAAATTATTCACTAATTTTCGGGTTTTGCCTTTACGTGGTTCCTGATTATTTATTTCAAAATGAATTTTATGCAAGGTATCCGATAGATCGGGGGTTTCTCCTTCCCCGGCTTTAGTTCGTTTCCAATGTTCCTTCATATTGGCATCCAAAACCGACTGCTGGTCCGGCTTTACAAACAATTCAATAAATTGCTGAAACTCCTTCTCCGAGCAATTGTTTTCGAGATATTTCGTGTAATATTCTTTCATATAATTTTGTAGTCACTTGTTAAACGCATAAAGTTCAAAAAACCCCTGCTTTGGTACTACATTTTATACATTTTCCTTCCTTCAATAATCAGACTCCCTTATTTCGTTCAGTCAAAATCTGAAAACATTTTATAGATTTGTGAGTTCTAGCTAACAGCGACAGATGAATAACGAGACACTAATTAATCGATTTATTGAAGGCGATAAAACCGCCATTAATGATTTGTATGCCGAATATAGCCCGAGGCTGTATCGCTTTGCAATGGCCTACTTAAAATCAGAATCGGAAGTTCTCGACATCGTTCAGGAAGTATTTGTTAATGTTTGGATGAACAGAAACAAACTAAAGAAGGATTCAAATCTCGACGCCTACTTATTTACTGTGGCCAAAAACACCATCGTTTCTGTTTTTCGCAAAAAACTTTCGGAAAAAGACTATTTGGAATACCTGAAAAACAAATCGATAACCAATAGTATCGATACTGAGTCGCAGTTTAACTACAACCAGTTATCCGACAAGCTCAATGACCTGGTAGAACAACTACCTCCTCAACGAAAAAAAATATATCAACTTAGCAAAGAACAAGGTTTAGCGAATAAAACAATTGCTGCCGAACTTGGTATTTCGACAAAAACAGTTGAAGACCATCTAAGCAAAGCCAGCAAATTCATAAAAAAGAATTTAACTGAATACGGTTTCCTCGCCCTGCTTTTTATCGACCTGTTTGTTAACTCCAAATAACAGCTCCGGCGGCACCCGCTATTTCATTTTTAACGCGTTTATTAAAAGATACACAAACAACAAAAGCACAACAAGCATCGCCCCTGTTTGTCCGGCATTATCTGATACAAATCCCATAATTGGCGGAACTATTGCACCACCGGCTACTCCCATTATCAGCAAACCCGAAACTTCGTTAGCATACTCCGGCTTTCGACGCAATGCTGCTGAGAAAACAATGGAAAACACATTGGCAACTGCCAGCCCGGAACAAAATATCATCACATACATTAATGAAACCGGACCGGGAACAACTACCATAACCACCAGTGCTATAATTCCCAAAACGGCACTCCCGATGTAAAATAGCCGACCAGAATATTTCATTAACAAAATTGCGCCGATAAAAGTACCGATGGTACGGGCTGCAAAATATAAGCTTGTTGCCAACCCTGCTTTCTCCAACGGCATAACGGTACGTTCCATCAGAAACTTAGGAAAAGTAACATTTAACCCAACATCGATTCCCACTAGCACTACAATTGCAAAAAAGAAACTCAGCATAATCTTATCTTTTAACAACTTAAAGCTTGCCGCAAAACCGGCCGTTTCGCTGGTTGACTGTTCTTTTTGAATTGGAGCCAATAAAAGCCACAAACCCGACAGCAAGGTAATTGAAGCAAAAAACGGAAATATAAGTTTCCAGTTTCCGAACATGCCGGAAGCCACGCCTGCAACAATAGGCCCGATAAACGAAGCAATGGCTTTTACAAACTGACCAAGCGTAAGGCTACTGGTTAATTTCTCGCCGCTAACCACGTTGGTGAGCAAGGGATTTAATGCAACCTGCAAAATCGTGTTTCCGATGCCTAGCAAGGCAAAGGCAATCAACACCATGGTATAACTGTAGGTTGCCAATGGCACCAGCAAAGCCAGCAGTGTGACAACAATACTCAGTAATACGGTATTTTTTCGTCCAAGCTTGTTCATCAACACTCCTGTTGGTACCGAAAACACGGCAAACCAAAGAAATACCATCATCGGCAAAAGGTTGGCCATTGAATCACTCAAACCAAAATCCTGCTTTACATAGCTGGATGAAATGCCAACTACATCGGCAAAGCCCATAATAAAGAAGCTAAACAAAACCGGCAGTACGGCTAAATTCGATTTTTTACTCATAAGTTTTTTGTTCGTTAGATTTTAGCCACCAAAGGCTCCATTTTAGTCCAGAAATCTTCATCTAAAAGCCGGGCGCTTCCCACCATTGCCGCCGATTCCATTAACTCTGAAACCATTATTTCAATGTTTATATTCCGTTCATGTAAAACACGATGGAATGCAGTGCTAAACAATGGGTAAGCCCGCGAGATATTTCCGCCAATTACCAAACAGTTAGCATCAAAAGCAGCGAGAACAGGAACGAGAAAACCGGCGAGGTTGCTTCCGAAATCATCAAATAGTGCTTTTGCAAGCTCATCGTTGTCAACACGGTCTGCGATCTCTTTTACGCCACTACAGTCAATTCCTGTTCGTTTTTTAAATTCACCAAGAAACCAGCGTGTCGAAAAATAATCATCGGCAATCCCTTTTTCGTAAGGAATATGGTAAACATATCCCGATTCCGGTACACGATCGCCCTCTATTACGGGAACGCCGTTGCTTAAAAAGGCAGAACCAAAACCGGTTCCGAGGGTAATCGCCACTACGTTTTTATAGTTGGAGGCTTTGCTTACCCAGCATTCGCCAACAGCAAACGAGAGTGCATCGTTGGAATAGCGAAAAGGAAAATCCGAGGGCAAATCCAAACGCTTTTTCAGTTCGTTACCAACATTAATTCCATAAAGGCTGTCGTATTTTGCAACGTTCTTTAGCAAGGCAACACCATTTTTATAATCAAATGGCCCGGGCATGGCAAGGCCAATCCCAATTAGTTGGTCTCTGTCGATTGACATTATCGACTCACTGATTGCAGCGGCCCACTTATCCAAAATCTCATCGGCAGTGGCCTGATTGTCGACATCAACTTCAGCCAGGCTATCTTTTAGCATTTCGCCGGAATTCACATCAACCACAACCGAGCTAATGTGACTTCCTCCTATATCTACTCCAACTGCGTAACTCATATACTTTCCATTATTTCATAAATGCCACAACGATCATCGCTTCCTGATCGGAATGATTACGAACCGTGTAACTTTTTGCGGCTGCAGGAACTACAAAAGTCTCGGCAAATTTAAACGTATCTTCCATCCCGTTCGCGGATTTAACAGTAACAGATGTACCTTCAACCAGGCTCAACACATTAAATTTCCCGCCCGTTTCAATTTCAACCTCGCTGGTAAAATGATAGCGATGAACGCGGTAACTGTGTTTTTCGTGCGTAGGAAGTTCGTACTGCTTCCAGTCTTCCGTTTCCTGAATCAGTACAGGCTCCGAAATCAGTTCCTTTTTCACTTTCTCCCCTTTTCGGTCGAAATACAGGTTTTTCATTCCGTGTTCGATATTTAACGGACGTGGATTTCCATCCAGATCCGGGCGCACCCAATCGTACATTTTAAAGGTAAAAATGTATGGTGTTGTACTGATTTCCAGCACCAGGTTATCGATACCCGATCCGTGAATGGTTCCCGGCGGAATCAGGAAAAGATCATGCTTCTTTGCCGGAAAAACCTGCACATATTTGGTAATATCAATCGCCGTGTTTGTGTTGAAACTATCCCACAAAGCGGTTTCAAATTTCTTCGGTTCAATATCGTCCTGAAATCCGATATACACTGAAGCATCATTTTTCCGATCCAGAATGTAATAGGTTTCTTCCTGCGTAATATCTTCGCCAAAATGCTCTTTACAATATTCAGGACGCGGATGACACTGTACCGACAGATTTCCGCCATCGAAAGTGTCCAGAAAGTCGAATCGCAAGGGGAACTCATCGCCATATTTTGTATGATCGTCTGCTCCCATTACTGCTTCACCCTCGCCAAACATCAGCAAATCGAAAGAAACTTCCAGCAGTTTTCGTGAGCTTTCAAATACAATCCCATTCTCGGGCGTAATCAATTCAAACGACCACGCATAATTGGGCACATCCGAATTTAAACCTTCGATATTGTCTTTAACCCAGGTTCCTCCCCAAACGCCAGGCTCGAACCACGGACGTACACGGAAAAAGTTCTCACCCATTGTTTTCAATCCTGTACGCAAATTTTCGCCGTCCATCCACGAAAATACATCCTCATGCTGGCCGTCAATTATCACATCAATGGCATTTAAAATCTCTTTTTTGTGTTTATTCAGCACCACCCAATCGACAAAATAATAACGCTTGTACATCTTCTTCATCTCGAAACACCGGCTGGCTCCCAGGTTCTTTATGCTCCCGGCACGTGCACGAAACTGCAGTTCGTTTTTGGGCAGATCGATATACAACAGCTTTCCATCCCAACCGGCAAGAGAAGCTCCGGCACCATAAATCAGGTTTATATCGGCATTGGTTTCCGGCGTTATTCTTTTAAGCTTATCTAAATCAAAATAATCTTCCAGCTTAATGGTGGCCCTTGTTCCGAATATCGAATCTTCTTCGCCTAAAAACGGAGAAATCAGTTCATCGATTTCATTTTCCGGTTTGAAGGCAGTTTCTACATTTACCCAGTTGGTTGTTTTTCCCAATGCGTTGAGCGCATGATCTAACAACGACCTGAAGTTTTCGAAGTATACTCCAACATAGCCATCTATAATAACTGTGTTTTCTCCTTTAAGCTTTGCTGCAAGTACCGACAAATCGGTTGAAATTACATCGCTTCCCAATTTTAACGAGGGATATATATCGTAGCCATTCACCACCGCACCGTCTTTTTCAACGGGCATTAAAAACTGTGTTGTTTTCCGTTTTTCCATTATCCAATTTACATTTTATACGACTCAGGTCGCAAACAGAGAATTGAGTTCAACTAATTACTGATTGATTTTAGGCGTTTCCGACATATTGAGTTTTAGTTTGCCGCCATTTACAATATCCTGAAACTTTACAAATGGTGAATCCTGAACTTGTCCGTCCAACTCAATCTTCTGTACATAAACATTGTCTTTCGAGTTATCTTCAGTTTCAATAACAAACTGTTTTCCCTTGTAATAATCCTGATTTAACTGTATTGTTATTTTATCGAAAAGCGGGCTTCCAATCTGCATTTCAGGATCGGTAGCAGTAAGTCCTTTCACGTCGAACAAGCCAATCCCGGCCATTACATACCACGCACCAAGCTGTCCCTGATCTTCATCCTGTCCGTAACCGTATCCGTGAATCCCTTCTGTTCCGTAAAACTCGTCGCAAATAGCACGCACCCATTTTTGGGTCAGGTCGGGTCTCCCCGAAAAATTAAACATCCATGAGATATGCAGATTCGGCTGATTTCCGTGATTGTACAAAGCTTTCAGTCCGGCAAATGCATCCACTTCTTTTCCGCCTCCGAAAATATTCTTTTGCGATGCAATAAAGATGCTGTCGAGACGATTATTAAAGGTTTCCTGTCCCAGCTTCTTCACCAATTCTTCCGGCTGATGTGGCACATAAAAAGTGTATTGAATAGCATTCCCCTCCTGAAAACCAATCCACGGTGCCAACGGATCGAAATCCTTAATGAAATTACCGTCGAGATCTCTTGGTCGGATTAGTTTTGTTTCTTCATCGAATAACAATTTCCATCCTCCTGACAGGCGGGATAACAATTTATAGTCGTCGGTTTTGCCAAGATGTTTGGCATATTGAGCCACTGCAAAACTACTGAATGAATATTCCAGGGTGTGTGAGGCTGAAAATCCCGATCCTTCATCAACGGTTTTCCAGGCATAACGTTCGTCGTACGGGCTGTAGCCGCGCTCCACAAACTGGCGAACATCCATCTTTCCTGCTCCTTCAATACGGCCTTTCCACTCAATTTCGTTTTTTAAGGCTGCTTCATACCCCAACTCCACATCAAAGTCACGAATTCCACAGTTGTATGCAGCTGCGATTGCCAAACTTGTAAAGTTGGTTCCCACTCCTGAAACATATTTGCTACAGGCAATTCCGTCGCCCAGCCAGCCTGCATCTTTGTATACGAGCAACTGACTCTGAATCCAGTCGGAATAATATTCAGGATAAGCGATGGCCCACAGTTGTGTCAGATTCCAGAATCCTCCCCAGATGGCGTCGGTGTTGTAGTGGTTATGAACGGGCTTTCTTTTGCTGTCGAGTTCAATTTGCCCCACTTCGCCGTTATTTTTCGGATAAGCGCCATTAACATCGCTGGCCAAACCACGTCCTAATAGTGCGTGAAAAAGTCCGGTGTAAAATTTCACTTTATCAGCTTCATTTTTCCCTTCAACAGTTACCCGGCCCAGGTAATCTTCCCAGGTTTTCAGACTGGCTTTCTTTGCCTTGTCAAAAGTCAGCTTATTTGCCTCCGTTTCAAGGTTAAGCCTGGCATTTTCGACTGAAGTATATGACAAACCAACTTTTATGGTAACTGCCTCATTTTCTTTGGTTGAAAATGTAAGAAAAACTCCGGCACCAACGCCGTTAATCTTCTTTTCGTTTCTGAAAATATCAGTTCCTTTAAAAGTTCCGTATGCTGTTGGCTTTTTGTCTAAAACCGCCGAAAAATACATTTTTACGTCGGCTCCTTTTTGGTACTTTTTTACGTATTCAGGTTCGGTTATCACGTATCCTTCAATTCGTCCATCTGCTGTTATAACAGCCTCAGCATCTTTTACTTTGCCGCTCTCTCCCTGTTGATTACCAATATCAAAAAGAATATTGGCTGACTCTGTCTCAGGAAAAGTATAACGGTGAAATCCAACACGTTTAGTTGAAGTTAATTCAGCTTTCACATCGTAATCGTCCAACCAAACCGAATAATAACCGGCTGTGGCATATTCATTTTTGCGATCAAAACGCGAGCGGTATCCGCCGTCCGGGTTTTTCAAATCGCCGGGAACAGTTTGAAGTTCGCCTACCGATGGAGCAAAAACAATCCCGCCCACCTGAAACTCATGAAAATTTGCAAATCCTTCAATTGAACTGTCACGGTCGTCGTAACCAACCGCTTCCCAGCCCTGCTCATTTCCGTAGTGTGCATTGGTTGACGGAGCCAGTTTTGCCATACCAAAAGGTACTGCGGCCGGTGTGTAAAAAAACCAGCGCGAATGGGCGGTTCCGATATTTGGATCGACATACTTTGTTAACTCCTGTCCAAAACTGTTTCCCCACAAACAACTCACCACCAATACTGTAATAAAACCTAAAATGCTTCTCATATTATTATTGACTTTTATTTTCTTGCTCTTTAAACGAGTACAGGATAATCAAAAATATTTAAAACTTCTGTGAACAATACAATATGTTCATACATATAATTTATTGTGCAAACATATGTATTTTTTCAAAATATCAAAATATTGAGGAATATATTTTATATTATTGTGTTTAGCGTATCTTTGAGCGCTGGTAAATGTATAAACATGAAGTTGAACATAGATCATAAAAGCCAAACGCCACTGCACATACAAGCAGAAGCGCTTCTTAGGGAAATGATACAAAGGGAAGAATACCAAAAAGGGAAGCTGCTACCTAATGAAGTTGATTTGTCCAAACAGCTTAATATTTCGAGAAACACGCTACGCCAGGCGATTAACAAACTGGTTTACGAAGGATTGCTTGTTCGAAAAAAGGGATATGGAACAAAAGTAGCCGCGAAAGGAATATCGGGGCGGGCAAGAAACTGGTATAGTTTCTCGCAGGAAATGAAGGCACTGGGAATTGAGGTTCAGAATTTTGAACTTCATATAAGTTGGCAAAGAGCCGGCAAAGAAGTGAGTTCCTTTTTCAATATAGAGCCCGACCAACAAGTGATGACTTTAGAACGGTTGCGCGGGAAAAAAGACTTCCCGTTTGTTTACTTCATCTCCTATTTCAACCCGGAACTGGGCATCAGCAGTGATGAAAATTTTGCCAATCCGCTGTATGAGATTCTGGAACAAAAGTACCACGTAAAAGCATCTCTCTCTTACGAAGAAATAAGTGCAATAAAAGCAACGCCATTTTTATCAAAGAAACTAAATATTCCAAACGAGGACCCGGTGCTTTTTCGACGCCGTTTGGTGTACGACGAGAATAAACGCCCAATTGAGTTCAATTTGGGATATTACCGGGGCGACAGTTTTGTGTTTTCTGTGGAGAGCGAGCGCAAATAGCTGCAAAATATCCTTCGGCATAAGTTTACAATTCCAGATGGTTCTAATTTCTTAGTTCTGACTGATTCAGAAAAATAAAAAACCAAATGCCCACATAGTTTGTTTTAAATTGGACTTTATCCCATATGTGAGATTTAAAAGACGATAGTGATAAAGGAAAATACTCTCAATAAAACTGTGCATGGACATACAAACTATACTTAGAGACAGGTATGGCCAGAATAATGATGTGAGAAAATCATTATATATATATTTGCACAATATTTTAGAGGGACAGTTACGGTATAGGGACAAATGGTGAAAAAAGAAAATCCTTCATATTTTCTTTGGGAGCGTTTTAAGAATGGTGACGATGATGCGTTTTATCGTATCTACGACCAGTATTTTAACGAATTATACTCGTATGCCCTGAATTTTTCGAAAGACCAGGATTTTATAAAGGACTGCATCCACGACCTTTTTCTAAATCTCTACAAATACCGCAAAACACTTTCCGAAACCGACAACATTCAGTTTTACCTGTTACGCTCTCTCAGGCGGTTGTTGCATAAAGAAGGAACAAAAAGAAACACACTTCTACACGACGAACAACTTTTACTTTTAAACGATACACCGGTTACATCGTTGGAAGAAGAGATTATAGCCGACGAAACAAAACAAGAACATTTCAGGGCACTTGCCGAGGTGATGAAAAAACTGACAAAAAAAACAACAGGAAGCACTTTCCCTAAAATTTGAACACAATTTAAGTTACCCGGAAATTGCCAACACTTTAAACATCTCTGTCGAATCGGCCAGAACAATGATATACAGAACATTAAAAGAGTTACGCAAAGGCATTAAAAAAGGCAAAACGAGTAACTCCATACTACTGTTTTTTATGCTTAGAAACCGAATTTAGACCGGGTAGACAATTTTTTTTATTTTTTTTGTCTATGTTTTTACTTCCATCCACTTTATGTAGATGTAGATTAAAACCATAATGGATAACAACGAAGTAAAAAAGGCATACGATATTTTGGCTGATGAAAAATTCAGTATCGATTCGACCGTTGAAAAAATTGAAAATAAAAAAGAATCGGAAACTGAGGAATTACAACTAGCCAGCACTATTTATTCCTTTCTGACTTCTTATAAAAAAACGCCCTCGTTTCAGGATAAAGAAGACGTGCGTAAACAACTCAGATTTTCAATCCAGCGGGAAAAAAGAAGAAAAACACTTGCGCGTTGGGCTGTTGCCGCTTCTTTCCTTATTGTTACATTCTCGGTATGGCAAGTACAACACACCAGCCAGAATACCGATTTCAACAACATGGTTGAAACCCTGCAACTTTCGCAACCCGATAGTGCTACACAGCTGATTCTGCAGGATGGCCGCCAGGTTTTAATTGCCGAAGAAGAATCTAACATTTTATACGACGAGAAGGGTGAGAATATCACCATCGATTCTACTCAAAAAATTACACAGTTGGTAGCGGAAAAGAAGCCTGTTTTTAATACCCTGGTTGTTCCCTACGGAAAACGTACCCACATAACACTTGCCGACGGATCGAAAGTATGGTTGAATTCCGGCTCGAAGCTGATATACCCGGCAACAAACACCGGCAACAAACGCGAAGTTTACATCGACGGAGAAGCTATTTTTGACGTTACACATATGGATGAGAAACCATTCTACGTAAAAACGAAAGACTTTGAAATAAAAGTTTTGGGAACCGTTTTTAATGTAAATGCCTATGAAGATGATAAAAATAGCGGTGCTGTTCTGGCTGAAGGAAAAATAGAGATCAGTCCGAATAACAATACATTGTTCAGAAATGAAAAAAGAACAATTCTTCCGGGAACACGGATTGTTTACAATAACGACAAAGGAACTTTTGAAGAAAGCCAGGTAAATGTAAAAAATTATTTATCGTGGCGCGAAGGCTATCTGGTTCTGGAACAGGAACCACTCGAGAATATTCTTAAAAAGATATCCCGTTATTACAACGTCAACATCGAACTGCAAAGTCCGGCGAACGGGCAGGAAACATTTTCGGGAAATTTAAACTTAAAAAACACCGCAGAAGAGGTGTTGGAAATTATTGCTGAAACTACTCAAATTACAATAAATAAAGAAAACAATAACCTGATCATGAATCTAAACTAGTTAAGCCTATGTAATACCACTTGTTTTGTCTTAAAAAATGAGAAAGCCTGCAGATGCTGGAACATCTGCAGGCTGTAAAATTAATCAACATTGCCGCCTGGCAATGTATCTTAAAATTTATAAATCAAACAAATTTATGAAAAAAAGTAAAACGAGGTATCCTTATTGCTTTTTGGGCAAAAAGGGTTCCCAATTTCTTCGGATTATGAAGATAACCATCTTTCTTTTGCTCGTTGGAATGAGCAGTGTTTTTGCCAACACTACTTATTCACAGAGCGCCAAATTTTCGTTCCTTTTACGGGATGTAACCGTAAAACAGGTTTTTGAGAAGATTCAGGACCAGAGCGAGTTTAACATCTTTTACAGGGATAGCCAGGTTGATCTGGATAGAAAAATTGATGTGATCGCTAATCAATCTTCGGTGGATGAAATTCTGGAACAAGTATTGGCCAACACCAACCTGACCTATAAAATAATCGACCGACAAATTGTTCTGGTTCCCGTAAAAGAGACTAAGGTTGATGAGCCTGCAGAACAGGACCAAAAACCGGTTAGCGGACGAATCATCGACAACAAAGGGATTCCCTTGCCCGGCGTTTCAGTGGTTATTAAAGGAACATCTACCGGAACAGTTACCAATGTTGATGGGGTTTATAGCTTGAATGCCCCCGAGGATGCTGTTCTAACTTTTTCATTTATTGGAATGAAAAACCAGGATATTCCGGTTAGTGAAATTCCACGTGACATTGTTTTGGAAGAAGCAACCACCGACCTGGAAGAGGTAATGGTAGTTGGTTACGGTACACAGAAAAAAGCTTCGGTTGTTGGAGCTATTCAAAACATCAATCCGGGTGAATTACAGATAAGTTCATCAAAAAATATTTCAAATACTTTGGCCGGAAAACTTGCCGGTGTAATTGCAGTAACCCGTTCGGGCGAACCTGGATACAACCAGTCTAATTTCTGGATTCGTGGTATTTCGTCCTTTTCGGGAAGCACCAACCCTCTGGTATTGGTTGATGGTGTTCAGCGTTCGCTGGATGACCTGGATATTTCAGAAATCGAATCATTTTCGATTCTGAAAGATGCTGCAGCCAGTGCCATGTACGGTGTTCGCGGGGCAAACGGCGTTATTATTGTAAATACGAAAAGAGGTAAAATTCAAAAACCGGTTGTAAACGTACGTGTTGAGCATGCTGTAACAGCTCCAACTCAAATGCCTGAGTTTATTGGTGCTGCCGACCATATGCAATTGCTAAACGATTTGGCAGCAAGCGAATTTAAAGTTCCGTATTACGAACAATTGGCTATCGACCGTACCCGAAGCGGATATGATCCGGAGTTGTATCCAAACGTTGATTGGATAAAGGCAATTTCGAAAGAACACGCCTTCAATACCCGGGCCAACCTTAATGTAAACGGAGGATCGGCCATGTTGCGCTATAACCTTACCGCTTCTGCTTATAATGAAGATGGTATCATGAAAAGAGACAATTCGCTTTCGTACGATACCAGCACAGGATTAACACGTTACAACCTGCGTTCGAATGTAGATTTGAACCTTACAAAAACGACATCAATGCGCCTTAGTGTTGGAGGATATCTGCAAAAACTACGCAAACAGTCAAATGGAACAAATAACGTATGGGATTATGCTTTTGACACTCCGCCAATGGTACACCCTGCCATCTATTCCGACGGAAAAATTCCGGTACGCAGTTCAAGGGTTAACCCTTGGGCCTACCTTACCCAGTACGGATACGGCGTTTATACCAGCAGTAAACTGGAATCGCTGTTTTCGTTAGAGCAAAAACTGGATTTTATTGCTGAGGGCTTAAGCACAAAACTGTCTTTCTCTTTCGATAACTACAGCTATAGCTCGTTAACGCGTCGTAAGGATCCAACTTACTACCTTCCGGCCACAACGCGCGATGATGAAGGAGAATTGGAGCTGACCTTATTAAGCTCAGGGTCTGAGTTCTTGAACTACGAAGAAGGAAGTGATTATGGGAATAACCAAACTTACCTGGAATGGATTGTGAATTACGATCATACATTTAACGAATTCCACAACCTTACGGGGTTACTACTTTTTAACCAGCGCAGTTACGACGATGGAGGCATTCAGCCCTACCGTAACCAGGGTGTTGCAGGCCGTGCTACCTATTCGTTTAAGAGTAAATATGTAGGAGAATTTAACTTCGGATATAACGGATCGGAGAACTTTGCAAAGGGACAACGTTACGGATTCTTCCCTTCGTTTGCATTGGGATGGTTAGTGTCTGAGGAAAATTTCTGGGCAGGCATGAAAGAAACTATTGATTTCCTGAAAATCCGTGCATCTTGGGGTCAGGCCGGAAACGACCAGATCGGTTCTGCCAGACGCTTTGCCTACTTAACCACAATGAATACGGATGCTCCGGGTTACGCTTGGGGAAATACTGCCGACTACAACAAAGCTGGAGTTACGGAAGGTGATATAGGGGTAAATAACCTGACCTGGGAAACGGTAACAAAAAAGAACGTTGGTATTGAATTCAGTATTAAATCTGCATTACGTATTCAACTGGATGCATTTCATGAATACCGCGACAATATTTTTATGCAACGACGCACCATTCCAACACAGGCAGGTTTGCTGAGCACTCCTTATGCCAACTTCGGGAAAGTGAAAAACCAGGGGGGTGAAGCTGCAATTACTTATAATAAAAAAATAAACCAAGCCGACATCTCGTTTTTTGCCAACGTAAGTTATGCCAAAAACGAAATACTGGAATATGATGTTCCGGCAGGGCAACAAGGAACCCATCAGGATATTACCGGCCACTCAATAAACGAACTGTACGGTTATGAGGCAATCGGATTGTATACAGCTGAGGACTTCGACGGTTCGGGCAATCTGCTTCCGGAACTACCACAAAACGAACTGGCTGAAGTACGTCCCGGTGACATTAAAATTCTTGACTGGAACGAAGACGGCGTAATCAATTCAAAAGACAAGGGTTATGTTGGCGGAACCAACGATCCGCGTATGGTTTACGGATTTGGCGGAAACATTTCGTTACATGGCTTCGATTTTAGTGTATTCTTCCAGGGAGTTGGAGATACCTACCGTTTTATTGGCGACGAAAGTGAGTACTTTATTCCGGGATCAGGCCAGGGAATTCAGGGAAATATCTTCACCAACTATACCGATCGCTGGACCGAAGAAAATCCATCGCAGGATGTTTTCTATCCACGTTTGTCGTATGCTACAAATTACAACAACAACGCAAATTCTACCTGGTGGAAAAAGGATATGAGCTTCCTGCGTTTGAAACAAATTGAAATTGGATATAACATTCCGGCTTCGGTAAAGAAAGATATGTTTAAAGCATGTCGTATTTACATCAATGGAAATAACCTGTTAACATTTTCTGATTTCAAATTGTGGGATCCTGAACTTTCAACTTCCAACGGAACTGAATACCCTCCAATTAAATCAGTTATGCTCGGAATTGACTTAATATTCTGATAATGAAATCACCTTTAAAATATAGAAAGATGAAAATACAACTAAAATATATATTCCTGATACTGTTGCTGGGCACCATGTTTTCCTGCACGGATTACCTGGATAAAGAATCAGATACAGAATTAACCATGGATATGGTTTTCACCGACAAAGACAGAATGGAAAGTATGCTGGCTTATGTTTATTCCGGTATACCCGACCCAACCTGGGGCTATTTAAACAGAACCGGATGGGGCGTAATGGGCGACGATTGGACACCTTCTGAACGTTGGCAACAATGGGGATGGGATGCCATTCCTAAAATTACGGGTAACTGGAACACTGCAACGCAATGGGCCGGTGGTTACTGGGGAGATCTGCCTCAGCGTATTCGCACAGCAAATATTTTGCGTGCCAATGTGGTACCTATCGACGGAACTACAATTACTGCGCAGGAAGTTGAATACATACAGGCCGAGTGTCGTTTTTTACAGGCTTACTACTATAGTTTGTTTGTAAACTGTTATGGTGTTTGCCCTTTTCAACCCGATTATATTGCACCAACTGATGGTTCGACAGAAGAGCTACTTACCGGCCCCGTTCCATACGATGAAATAATTGAATGGTGCGACAATGAAATGTTGGAAGCGTCCAAAATTTTACCGGCAACCTATACCCAGGCAATAAAATATGGCCGCGTTACTTCAGTAATGTGTCTGGCGGCACGTGCCCGCATGCTACTTTTTGCAGCGTCTCCGTTAGTAAACGGCAACCCTGATTATGCCAACTTCACAGATACTGAAGGCACTCCGCTTTTCAACAGCTCATACGATCAAAACAAATGGACAAAAGCTCTGGAGGCACACCGATTGCTGATTCAGGAAGCTGAAGCTGCAGGCCACGAGTTGTATAAAATGTACAACGACGATGGCAGTATCGATGCATTTGCATCAACAGCCTGGGTGCATGCCCGTACTTATGCCGATGGTAATAAAGAAATACTATTTGCTCGTCCTCAGAACCAGACCGAATTGGACCGACACATTTCTCCATACGGAGCAGGAGGTAACGGCGGTTTGGGCATGACTCAATCTGTAGTTGATGCGTTCTTTATGGACAATGGCCTTTCGCCAATTTTGGGCTATGAGAACGGAGATAAAACCAAGCCTATCATCAACCCGGAATCGGGTTATTCAGAAAGTGGTTTTTCGACAAACGATGATGTAAGAAATACCGACAACTGGAACTGGTACGATGGCAATGAAAAAGTAGCGGCAAAAGCAGGAACTTTTAACATGTATGTAAACCGCGAACCACGTTTCTACAATGCCATTCTTTGGAACGAACGTTATTACATTTGGGACCATCGGAATGTTGATTTTTACCAATATGGAAAAGACAATAACTACACCCACGATGCACCTCAAAACGGGTATTTAGGATTAAAAAGGAAACATCCAAACTCGGATTCAAAGAATGGTTCATGGCAATACCGTCCGGGAATCGTTTACCGTCTTGCCGAAGCCTACCTTAGTTATTGCGAAATACTTAACGAAGTAAGCCCGGGAAGTCAGGAAATTCTTACTTACCTGAACCTGATTCGCGAAAGAGCCGGTATTCCACAATATGCCACTTCTCAACAAGATGGTTATATCGCAGTAAATCTGAATGACCAGGACGAAATGCGTGAAATTATCCGCCGCGAGCGCCGTGTTGAGCTATGCGGAGAAGGTGTTCGTTACGACGATCTGAGACGTTGGAAAGAAGCGGAAGATGTGTTGGATGGAGATTTTTACGGCATGAATTTCTCAGGTACCGATAAATCGGATGACCCATCAAATCCAAAAGCGTTCTTCGTGCGCACTCAATACCAGAAAAGGGTATATCAGAAAAAATATTACTGGTTCCCTATTTACCAGGATGAGATTGACAAAAATCCAAACCTGGTACAATCACCTTACTGGACAGAGTCTGAATAATTGTGGAAATTACTTTATCAAATTTGAAACAGATGAAAAAAATAAATATACTATTCGTAATCTTCGCAATGGGTATGCTACTTTTTAGCAGTTGCGATGAAGAGTACGATGTAAAAATTGAAATAGACACCGTTGAAGACGGCATGCACCTGACTCCCAGCGTTGAGGAGCTTACCTTATCACAGGATTTAATGAATGAAACCGCCATTACATTCAGTTGGGATCCTGCGCAGGAACGCGCAAACAATGGTACTATAACCTACTATTTCAAACTTGGGTTACCGGGGCTAAGCACTGCCATCGATAAAATTGAACTGGGTGCAGGCGTTTCGGATTACAGCATTTCGCATTTCGATTTAAATGCAATGCTTTACGGACTTGGAGTAAACTACGGAAGCAGCACGGAGATTGAAGCCGAAATAATTGCCTCATCAGAAGGAGATTATTTTGTAAAACCTGAAATCTCAACTACAAAGGTGATGGTAACCACTTTCGAGATCGCTCCGGTAAATCTGTACCTGGTTGGTTCTGCGAACCCAAAAGGATCGGAAATCAGTCATGGCATTAAGCTAACTGAAATTATTGAAGGCAAAGATATCGGTAATAAATATCAGTGGGAAGGAAATCTACAGATTGGAACCTTTAAATTCGTAAATTCTCTGGTTGAGGATAAAGGCTCATGGAGTATGGGCGCAAGTTCTACCGAATTAGTGCAGAATTCAACGAACAGTAGTTCTGATATGGAATTTACCGTGACCAAGTCTGGTTTGTACTCGATTATTTTAAACAAAAAAGACAAAGAAATCATTTTTGGATATAAAGGATTTAGCCATGTTTGGGCTGTTGGTACCGGAATTGGTGTTGCATGGAATATGCCATCTTCAACCGAGTTTAATTGGGATCCAAGAAATCCAAGCATTTTCACTCTTGAGTGTAATATGCAGGCCAACAATGATTTCAAACTGCCATACAACGATCAAAGTGCAGGTTGGGGATGTCCTTTCCTTCGCCCGATAGTTGCTAACGCAAATATATGGGATGATAATCGTATTCAGGCAACGCCTGCAGGTTATGGTGATGATTTAAAATGGTGGGTTACTGAAGAACAAGCTGGCCCCGCCATTGTAACAATCGATGCACTGAACGAAACAATTACGCTTGAAAAAAGATAGATAAAATCTATTCTTTTCTCTTGCTTCAATGGAGCAAGACACAATCATAAAATTTAATATCGAAGGAAGTACTTTACGTACTTCTTTCGATTTATTTATACCTAACCAACCTATAACCTAAGATTTCATGAAACCTCAGCAATTACTATTTTCAATAGCAATTCTTTTTTGGCTGTCCATATTTTCGAACGAAGTAAAAGGTATCACTAACGACACACGTTTAAGTACTGTTGCGGTAGATAACACTCAAAATTATCCTCTACAAACCGCCAACCCGGATGTAACAATTAGTAGCGAGAATACCACATCCAGCGCAATTAGCTCCGGAAGTATTTATAAAATCACCTCAAAGGCAACGGGGAAAGTACTTGATGTGCTTAATTCTGATATGGCTGATAACGCCAATGTGTGTATTTGGACGGATACAGATTCTGATGCGCAGAGATGGCTGTTAACTTCTGTAAGCGACAATCAATTCACCCTTACCAACATAGCAAGTGGTAAATTACTTCACCTGGACGGAACTACACCGGAGAACCAGCTAAACATCGATCAATTTGAAAATACAAACGATGCTACAGTTTTATGGCAGATTGATGAAAATACAGATGGCACTTTTTCGATAAAATGCGCATCGGACTCAGATTTTGCGCTGTCTGTTGCAGGATCAGAAACCATCGATGGTTCGAATGTTGAATTAAAGGAATCAGCCGGAGCAGAAAGTTGGCATTTTGAGCTACAGGAAAATAGCCAGGCAGCGCCAACGCCTGAAATTGCAGACAAGATTTTTGCTGCGTGGAAAGAAAAATATTACGATTCGCGGACAGGGGATGAAATAATTCCCAATGAAGGTTTTTGGGGAGTGGCTGAAATGATGGAGATAGTTGTTGATGCCTATGAAGTGACTGGAGACCTGAAATATGCGAACATGTTTAGCGAGATGTATAATCAGTTTCTTGTTAAATATGGCCATGAATGGATGTGGAATGACTTTAACGACGACATTACCTGGATGGTTTTAGCCTGTGTACGGGCAGGAATAATTTTAAACAACCAAACCTACATAAACAAAGCGAAAGACCAGTTCGATAAAATGTATGAACGTGCCATTAATGCCAACGGTAGCTGGCTGACATGGAAAATGGGCGTACCCGGAACTAATTCGTGTATAAATGGTCCGGCGATGGTTGCCTGCTGCTATTTAGCCAGAGCAACAAACAACAATGATTATTATACAAAGGCGGTTAAATTATATAATTGGTCGAAAAACAACTTATTCGTACCTGAAACAGGGGAAGTGTACGACAGCTATAATTCCAATGGCGACGGTGCTACAAATTACTGGAGCTCTACTTATAATCAAGGAACTTACCTTGGAGCGTCTGTTATGCTTTACAATTACACAAAAGATCCAACTTACTTAAAATTTGCCGATCGGATAGCCAGATATACAAAAGAAAACATGTTTCATTCAAGCGTAATCTGGTACGAAGAAGGCCCCGACTTAGATGGTTTTAAAGGAATTCTAATGCGTTATGCACGTAAGTATGTGGTTGACTGTAATCGTCCAAATTTCATTCCGTGGTTACAACTAAATGCGAAGGTTGCTTATAACAACAGGAATTCAGAAAATATTATTTCTACAATTTGGAGTAAAAGAGCCGAAGAAACGATAGAATATAAGGGTTTTAATGCTTCTACAGCGGTATCATTAATGATAAACTGCCCGATTAAAGCTTCAACGGTTAAAGATGCTTATTCAAAAATAGAGTCGGAGGATTTTGATTACCTGAAAGGTGTTATGGCTGTTCAATCAACACCTGATGATGAGACTTATAACTTAGGAGGAATTCAGAACGAGTATCATACAGCTTATTACAATGTCGATTTCGGAACCACCGGAGCAGTATCTGCTGAGTTCAGAATCTCCAGCCTTGCTGCAGGAAATAGTATTGAAATAAGGTTAGGCGCGCCAAACGGAGAGTTGATAGGAACTGCCACAACTGATAATACTGGTAGCTGGTCAGATTATACAACAATTACTTGTCCTGTTGAGAATGTGAAAGGCCTGCAAAATATTTACCTGGTATATAAAGGAACGGGGTACATTTGCAACATTAATAATTTCAGATTTATTGAAGCTGAATCACCCATTTCTGACACAAACGGATTGATTGGCCAATACTTTAATGGGATGAATTTTGAAACACTGCTGCTCGAACGAGTTGATCCGAATGTCAACTTTAATTGGGAAGAACTATATCCTGCTGCAGAAGTTCCTGCCGATTATTTTTCAGTAAGATGGACCGGAAAAATAGAACCATTATATTCGGGTGAATATACTTTTTACATTACATCGGATAATGGACGTAGGGTTTGGATAAACAACGAATTAATTATTGACAAGTGGCTAAATGACTACGATGTTACATACTCCGGCAAGATAACTCTTAGTGCTGGTCAGCGCTACGATATTAAGGTAGAGTTTTTTGATGATATTGGTGGAGCAAACGTTGTACTCGAATGGGAAAGTTCCCAGCAGCAAAGAGAAGTAGTTCCAAGCTCTCAACTGTTTTTACACGATAAAAACCCGCTTACAGCCATTTCTGATTTAATCGAAGAGGCTGAAAATGATATTCTGGTGTTCCCGAATCCGGCAACATCTTTCATTAAAATCAAACCAAACAATCAACAGATCATAAGAACTACAATTATAGATGTAAAAGGTCAGACGATTTACAGCAACAACAAAAAATACGACGATCTACTTACAATAGATATAGGCGACTTACCTTCTGGCTTGTATCTCATCTCCTTTGTTACCGAAACAGACAATAGGATTGTAAGAAAATTCATAAAATAAACTGTACAAACATTTCTTATTCTCTTTTATTCGGCATTAAATAATGCTGAAACGAAAGGTTTCTGCTAAACAACTAAATTAAAAATTATGAGATCCTACCTTTTTGCAATCCCCTTGATATACCTTTTTCTGACAGCGTGTTCAAACGGAAACGATTTGAATATAGATGATGAACCCTCTGATGAGAATAAAAACTCAACCTACAATAATCCGGTTGTACCGACAAGTCTACCCGATCCCACCATTATAAAGGCTGCCGACGGCTATTTTTATCTGTATGCAACCGAAGATGTTCACAACACCCCCATACTCCGGTCGGACAATTTAACCGACTGGAAGCTTTTGGGAACTGCCTTTACCAACGAAACCCGGCCAAACTGGGAACCCAACGGTGGAATCTGGGCTCCGGACATTAATTACATTAACGGGAAGTATGTTTTGTATTATTCTCTGTCGGTTTGGGGAGGTGGATCTACTTGCGGAATAGGGGTTGCAACAGCCACAAAACCAGAAGGGCCATTTACTGATCATGGGAAACTGTTTCGCAGTAACGAGATCGGAGTGCACAACTCTATCGATCCTTTTTACATAGAAGAAGATGGAAAAAAATACTTGTTCTGGGGAAGTTTCTTTGGAATTTATAGCCAGGAACTTAACGATGATGGCCTGAGTATAAAACCTGCCACAACAAAACAAGTGGCAGGAACAGCTTTTGAAGCCGTTTACATCCATAAAAAAGATGGAAATTATTATTTATTCGCATCGGTAGGATCGTGTTGCGAAGGTGCCAACAGCAGCTACAGAACCGTTGTAGGGCGTTCGGAAAATCTGTTTGGCCCGTATGTAAACAAAAATGGAGAGCCGATGCTGGAAAACCATTATGAAGTTCTTATAAAAGGAAACGATAAGTTTGTGGGAACCGGGCACAACTCCGAGATTGTTACCGATGACAAAGGAAGCGACTGGATTTTCTACCATTCATACCTACGACAAAATCCTAACAGAGGTCGTGTATTAGTAATGGATCAGGTTCATTGGGTTAATGGCTGGCCGGAAATCACCGGGCAGTCTCCATCATCTGAAAATTCACTACCGGTTTTTGAATAGACATTTCATATTATCAAATTGTCTGTAAAACAAAACATTCATGATTCCCGGATATCACCAACAGGAATGAAAGTAAAGTCTGTTAACAGCATTTCATAAAAATGGCCAGATTACAAGGCGCACGTAACGATTGTGCGTTGAACAGCTTACTGATTGCGCCTTTAAATTACCGCACATCAACCCCGGGTTTCACCCGGGGTTAGTCACATTTTATCCCTTCGGGATATTGAACTGAATTACAAAGTTAAGACGAGTTTATTGACCTGCAATGTCGCAATTGCTAGTTTTTATGACGCTGGAAGCGTCTAAGGTGAATGACCCGGTGCGTAGCGCCGGGATGAAATGACCAAAGGGAAATCGTTCGGCAAAGAAAGCAGATCGAAGCCAGATGGTTCTCCCGGACGAAACTCAAACAGCAATACACATAAAAAGATGGGGACTTTCAGAAAAAAAAGGAGTTTAACGTTTTTGCAACGTTAAACTCCATATCAAATAAAAGACTATTCGCAAACTGAATTTGTCCCAATTCTATTTTTCGTTTAAAGCATCGATAACTTTCTGATTTATCTCGCGCAAACGAGCTTCATCCAGTTTAATCACCTTTCTGTCATAAGTCATCAAACCGTTTATTTCACCTTCAACATCAGTTGTTTGTGTATAAACTGCTGCGGTAAAACCTGTTTTTATTAGTTCTATAAGATGCTCAGCATACTCGATATACTTATCAGTAACTTCTTTCGAGTTTTTAAACTGAACATAGCCCCAGTTTTTGTCGGTTGCCCAAAGGTGGTCTTCCAATGCCAGGCCAATTCCTCCGTATTCGCCTAAAACATTAGCGCGGTTACCATCTACTAAATACATGTCGGGTCCGGGATAATTATGCAAGTCGAGTATATCGCCAACCTGATAGTGGTTACCACCACTTGCCGGGTTTACCACGCGGCTTGGATCGTGCGCTTTTGTCCACTCCACAATCTCTTCGGTTTTAAACTGCCCCCAGGCTTCGTTAAACGGTACCCAGCATACAATCGATGGATTTGACATACGCTCGTTCATGATTTCTTTCCACTCGTGGCGGAAATTGGCTTCCGATTCTGCTGATCTCACCAATTCAGCACCATCAAAATATTTGCGATTTTGCCAGCGTGGAGAATGATCGCCGTTAGGCATATCCTGCCATACCAAAATTCCCATTTCATCGCAATGTGTGTACCAGCGGGCAGGCTCAACTTTTACGTGTTTACGAATCATATTGAAGCCAAAATCTTTGGTTTTTTCGATGTCGTATTTTAATGCTTCATCAGTTGGAGCAGTGTACAAACCGTCGGGCCACCAGCCCTGGTCGAGCGGGCCAAACTGGAAATAATCTTTGTTATTCAACTGCAAGCGTACAATCCCGTTTTTATCACGCTTTGTCGAAACTTTTCGCATAGCGGTATAGCTGTCAACAGCGTCAACGGTTTTACCATTGCTAATGAGTTTTACTTCCAAATCGTACAGAAACGGCGATTCAGGGCTCCACAGTTTTGCATCAGCAACGCTTAATTCTACCGGCTCGCCAACAACTGTTTTCAGGCTTGAAACAACCTTGTCTCCATCTTTTAAAATTACTTCATAAAAATCGCCATAAACAGTTCCACAGGTCGACACATCCACTTTTAAGCTTCCGTTGTCGATATTTGGAATGGCAACAACATCGGTGATGTGTTTTTCGTTTACCGGTTCTAACCAAACCGTTTGCCAGATTCCGGTAACCGGAGTGTACCAGATTCCTTCAGGTCGGCTCACTTGTTTCCCTCGTGGTTGATAACCTTTGTCTGATGGATCCCATACTTTTACCACCAGGTTTTGTTCTTCCGACTTATTCAAGAAAGGCGTTACATCGAACGTAAAAGCATCGTAACCACCTTTGTGTGATCCTACTTTTATGTCGTTTACCCAAACATCCGCTTTCCAGTCTACAGCTCCAAAATGCAGCAGTATTTTTTCGCCTTTCCACGCAGAAGGCACTTCAAAAGTACGTTGATACCACAGTTCCTTGTTTTCGCCCACCGTTTTCTGAACGCCCGAAAGACTTGATTCAACAGCAAAAGGAACCAAAATTTCGCCATCAAAATTTGCGGGTTGCATTTGTCCGGCGTCTGTAATGGCATAATTCCATAAACCATTCAGGTTTTGCCAGTCAGCTCGCTCCATAATGGGTCGCGGATATTCCGGCAACACATTATTTACATCAATTTTTTCGGCCCACGGGGTTTTAATTTTGTCGCCCGCCGTCTTCCATTGGGCAACACTCGTTAATGCGCTTAACGCAAAAATCAGAACAATAAAAATTTGTTTCATTTTAAAATATTAGTTGGTTTAAAAATTTACTTTAAATAGGGTCCGCTTTCGTTCCAGCCGACCTCCGTTTTTGATATATACCAGGTATTTCCCTGGTCATTATTTCCCTGAAAGAACAGATAAGTCCGGCCATCAGAATCTTCAAAAATATGCGGATGCCCCGATTCACTTGAATTCCAGGTTCCCGGATCACCATTGGTCAGGAAAGGTTTATTCGACAGTTTTTCCCACTTCAGCCCATCACGACTTTTTGCAACTCCAACCTGCTGAGGTTTGTTGTTGTAAGCTCCGGCATAAAACATATACAACCATTCGCCTTTTTGAATTACAGATGCACCTTCTGTACACATTCCTTCCCACGGAAATTCCGGAGCCAGTATTGGTTTGTCGCACTTCTGGGTCCAGCTTTCACGTTTGAAACCACCATCAAGAGGGGAAACTGCCACACCCATCATCTGTACTTGCATATCGGGATCGCGCGTGGCGAAATAGAGATAATATTGATTATTGAATGAATAAACTTCAGCATCGATGGCACGGCCACTGGTCCATTCTCCCGTTGGATGGAAAATGGGATTTGTTGTATTTCGTGTAAAATGAATACCGTCGGTAGACCAGGCATGACAAATTGCATCATTTCTCCAGTTGCCGTAAGTTTGGTAGAAAATATGAACGGTATCGTTTACTACCAGTGCACATGGTGCGCATATTCCTTTTGCCTCCAATTCTCCTGATGGTGGCACACTGGCAATTTTTTCCCAGTTAACAAGGTCTGTACTTTCAGCAATTCCTATTTCCCAGCCCTGCATCCCATCATCTCCGCCTTCTGAAGGCGGAGCACTTGTGTACATTAAATACCTTCCATCGAAACGGATCACATGTGGATCTTTCGAAAAGGGTTTTCCCGCACGGGAAGTGTCTCCATAATACATTTCAGGCTGTGCTATAACAGCCAGCGTATTCAAGAGAATAATTACTGTAAACGGAATTTTGTATTTCATAGTAATAGTGGTTTAATTATTAATTCTAAAGTACATGGTCAAATCCTTTTTTACTATTATTTGCCGTATTCTTCAGTATGAATTAGCAACCTAATATTTTCAGCTATTATATCAGTTTTAAGAAAAGTATTTCGCTTTAATTGCAAACCGGGAATTCCGAAATCCTCAAAGTTGTGCAGCCATAAGGAATTAAAATAATCTCCTCCTCGTTATCCTCAACAATCCGGTATGGCCACGATGGCGAAGGTGTTTTACCTGCCATATTACGATCCTCGGTCCAGATAGGCATACGCTTGCCTTTTGTTTTTACAATAATCGGTGCATTTTCCGGATTCCAGGGATTATCAGAAATTTCGCTTGCCACTTCCGCTTTCAACCTGTTTTCATCTATCTCGCTTTTCACTAAAGCGTAGTTCCATGGCGATTTGGGCAACACTTCCCAAAAAGTATCATCATATTTATCGTTTGTTACTTCCCTCCATTCCTCGGCTATTTTGAGCGCATAAACCAGTGGTCCACGCTCAATACCCATCGACATTTCGTGCCAGTAACTATATCTGAAATCCATTCCTAAATTCAACTCAACTTTGTCGCCTGTGTTCCATTCCCGATCAAGAATTACAATTCCATTCTGTACTTCAACTTGCTGAACAGAATTATTTACCTTTAAAGTGAATGTTTTGCACCACTCAGGGATTCGCAGATGAAAAGGAAATTCTACTGCATTTTCACATTCGATAGTAAATTGAATTTGCTCTTTAAACGGATAGCCGGTTTCTTCAGAAATTGTTACTTCCTCGCCATTACCAACCCTGGCAGTTACTGATGTTGGCCCATAAACCAGCGCCGCTAAACCATTATCGGCTGTTGCAAACCAGGTACTTTGAACAAATTTTGGCCATCCCTGGTGCATGTTAGTCAGGCAGCACGGATATCCGGTGGTTGTTCCAAAAACGTTTCTTCCATTTCGGTCGTCAAAAAAGTTTCGCTCATCGTCAGAAACCTTTACTTGGTTTGTCTGCTGAAAATACTGCTTCCTCATATAATCATCGGTGCTTTGGGTTGGCAGAACATTATATGCTATTTTCTCCAGATAGTCTGCATAATATACATCGCCGGTTATTGGAATAATATTTTCGAAGCAAAACATCATTTCAACAGCCGAGCACAGCTCCGAACCTTGTGTTGGATCGTTTCCATGCAGACGCTCGTCGCCTCCGTACATGCCGTTAACAAAACCATGCACATCTTTTAATGACGCCAATCCTTTCTTTACAGATTCAAGATATTTCTCCTCGGGATGCTGCTGGTAATAAACAATTGGTTCTTTTAATCCCTGCGCCACATTTACACAATGTAAATCGGGAAGCGGATTTAAACGCCGGATCAGATCTCCGGCATAAACACCCGTCCAGTCGAAGGTTTGCTTATGAATAATTTCGGCCAGATCGAGCAAAAACTTATCGCCGGTAATATTATAAAGCCAGTACACCACTGCAAGGTTATCTCCTCCCCTGCGGTTTGCCCAATAGGTAACATACCCCAGTTCATTCTCGGGCAGCATCTTTAACTGATACTTAAAGTAGTTGGTCATTAATGTAACTACTCGCTCGTCGCCTGTTGCGGTGTAATATTGTTGTAATACTTTCAGCATTACCATCTTTGGCCACCAGTCGTTGCGCATTCCCTGTTGGGTTCCCAGAATATGCTCCACTCCATCGGGCAATGGTTGCGGGCCAAAATAGCCATCTTCCTGCTGGTTATTAATACTCCATTCAATCCATTTCTGAGCTTTCGCTTTCAGTTCGTCATCATCCAGCAAATAAGCCAGGGGAACAAGTCCGTCAAGCCAATACGGCCCACGCTCCCAGCCATCACCGGTTCCTCCTAACCAACCGTTATTATCACCGCACACTACTTCGTAAATACTATCCAAATGACCGGTTAATCCATCGCGCTGGATCTTTAACATTTCAAGCAAAAATCCTTCAGCTTTTACCGCTCCCAGAGGCAGGGCTGTATAGGGCTTCGCCACCAACGGGGCCTGGTTAGTAATATAATGACTGTTTCTTTTCTCTTTTCCATTCGATGAAGAAGAGATCAGAATCAGGCCAAGACAAAGTAGTAGTATAGTTTTCATCGGTTTAATTTCTGATCATTTTCAATCTAATTTTATTGGCCGGGCTTTCACTCCTTCGAAGGTAATTTTTACCGGTTTGATAAATCCCTCGTCATCAAAGTACATTCTGTCGATACAGGTTTCACGATGATTCCCATCGGTTTCACCCAGCGGACGACGATGGTAAACGATATAATATTCGTCGGTATTCGGCACATGAATTACCGAGTGGTGTCCGGCGCCTGTAGCAACATCCGGATCCTGTTTCAGAATCTTTCCAACGCGTTTAAAAGGCCCAAATGGCGAGTCGGCGATGGCATAGGCCACACTGTAATCGGGGCCGGTCCAGCCACCTTCGCTCCACATAAAATAATATTTCCCGTTACGGATAAACATAAACGGACCTTCCACATAACCTTCGGGCGTAACTTCTTTGAATGTTTCACCATCTTCAAAAGGAACAAAACCGGTAAAATCGTCCTTTAACTTAGCAATGTTACAATGCCGCCAGCCACCATAAAACATGTAATACTGGCCGTCTTTATCGTGAAAAACAAACTGATCGATAGGCTGAGCGCCGTTATAAAATTTATCGATTAACGGTTTACCGAGGTAATCTTTATACGGCCCTCCCGGAGTATCTGCAATACCAACACCAATTCCGCCTTCTTCCTCATCGCTTTGAATATCGTTGGCAGCAAAAAACAGAAAGTACTTTCCGTCTTTTTCAATAATGGCCGGTGCCCACATGGCACGCCACGCCCATTGTACTTCTGTAGTATCGATAATTCGCTCATGCTTTTCCCAGGTCACCAGGTCTTTTGACGAGAAAGCATCCATAAAAACCTGTTTGTTGTATGGTGCCGAATAGGTTGGGTAAATCCAGTATTCATCGCCAAACACAATTCCTTCGGGATCGGCATACCAGCCTTCAAAAACCGGGTTATGGTTGTCGCCTGTTCTTTTTTGAGCTGTACTATTCAGAAACAATACTAAAAAACAGGAAATGAGTAATAATCTTGAAATTTTACGGAATGTCATCATATCAATTATTTATAGTTGTATTTAATTTCTAATGCTGAAAATCGGAAAGAGCTTTTGTCCTTTCCACGGGTCACGAATCCAACTCGTGGAGCGAATCCCCACTGTGCCAAAAATGTTCCGTCAACCTGTTGTTCATTGCTAACCGCAACAGGAATCCAGTCTTCGCCATTTTCCGACCAGAAAAACTGAAAATAACGCCCCGATACAGCTTCGTATTTCAAAAATACCGATGCGGGATTATCTAGTTTCACCTCGGTAAGAATCTGCTCTTCGCCCTTGTTTATTTGATAAAGCACCAATTTCGACTTTTCCACGGCCAGACTCAATACATGGCCCTGATTGCTGTAGATGCCTATTCCGCTGAGCTCTTCTGCAGGAATAACTTCTGAAGTGAGACTGTAATTTCCGGTTTCAGGACGTAATCCCAAAAATGCTGGTCCGCTTTCCTGAGTCGTAATTACCAATTCGCCGGCATCAATTTTCGATTCAAATTTCGCACCTTTTACATCCCACTCAAAGCCGGACAAATTTTTATCGGTTGAAAAATCATCCGTAAAAACAGAATCCACTTTTTGAATGGTATTCTCAAACAGAACCGGAGCCATTTCCGATGGCATACCACCTTTAAAATAAGGCCAACCTGTTTCCTCATTCCATAACATTTCATCCAGCATTACCTGCCTTCCAATAAATTCAAAATCGGTGGCATTATACGAATGATACATATAAAAATATCTTCCGTCGGGTGTATTTACCAAAGTCCCGTGACCGGTACATCGCCAGGTTTCTCCACCCTGCAAAATAGGTTCCGACAGTTGTTCCCAACCTTCTCTCAGGTTTTTGGAACGAGCAACCAGTACATGATAATCGCAACGGTTATCGCAACAACCTCCGGCAGAATTAAGCAGGTAATAATACCCGTTTCGTTTTATCAGACATTGTCCTTCGTGTCCTGAGCCTTGCCAACCTTTTGATTGATCGGTGAGGGAAAAATGTTCACCGATTAAACTTAAACCGTCATCACTTAATTCTGAGGCTAAAATCTGAATCTCGCGGTCGGGTGTTAGTCCGTAAGCTTTCCAGGTAATGTATAACTTTCCATCGTCATCTTTAAAAATAAAAGCGTCAATGGCTTCGTCGCCCCATTCAATTATAATCCCCTGATCGGTAAATCCTTTGTGAATATCCGTTGTAGTTGCCACTCCGATACAGGCAATTCCTGTATCTTTTCGTTTGGTGGTGTAATACACGAAAAATGTACCGTTATTATAATAAAGTTCCGGTGCCCAAAAATCTTCTGACGCCCATGCAGGAGGCTCTTTAAAAACAGCTCCGATACTTGTCCAGTTGATAAGATCAGTTGATTCGAATAAGGGATAAACCGGAGCAAAATCGTTGGTTGTGCCAACGGCATAATACTTGTCTCCCACCCTAATAACCGAAGGATCGGGCAAATCTCCTTTAATCACAGGGTTTTTATAAAATACCTGCTCCTTTTCTTTTTGTACCGATGTACACGATGCCAGCAACAAAAATGCAATCGCCCAAATAACTAAATGTTGTATCCTCATCTGGGAGCAAGTTTATTTTGTGGTTGGCCCGTGAACAACTAATTTCCCATCAGTGGTAATTTCCATCGGATCAATAAAAACCACACGTTCATCACCTGTTTCAGAAGTTCTTCCGTGGTAAACACAAAGCATAGTTTTTCCATCGGGAGCTACCGTTACCGAGTTGTGTCCGGTGCCGGTTACAATTCCCCCTTGCTCAACATTTTTTTGCAAAACAGGGTTATTATCTGCTTTTTGGAAAGGCCCGAGTGGCGAATCGGAAGTGGCATAACCCACCGCATAATTCTTTCCACCAAAATAGTTGGCCGAATACATAATGTAATAGGTATCTTCATTTTTTAACAGGTACGATCCTTCTGTCCAGCGGCGGTTTACCTCGCCCGAAGTTACCGAGCGACTCTCCCACTCCGCTTGCTCATCATCCATTGTTAACGGAGGACGCAACAACAGTTTTGGTTCGCCGATAATTCCCGAAAAATCAGGTTGAAGTTCAACTCCGTAAACCCAGCTTTCTTCAATTTCGTCGAACATACCTTTTTCGCGCGCCCAGTCAGCGACCTCACTTTCAACCGGATTTTTATAACAACAGCGCGAATAATACAGGTATACTTTATCGTTTTCGAACCAAAGATTACCATCAATAACCGGGTAACCCGGATCGAAAATCGGACGATCGTATAAATCGGTATATGGTCCGGTTGGATTATCGGCAACCGCCACACCAATACGGAAATTTTCTAATTCATTTGTTGGATTTTCGCGCCAGTCGGCACTAAACAGCAGATAAAATTTGCCGTCTTTCTCATATAACTCAGGTGCCCAGAAATTGGCAATATTCCACGAATCTGAAGTATTTCCCTGGTATATACGACCTTCGTCTTTCCACGATTTCAAATCGGCAGATGAATACATTTTAAAACCGTCGGTTACTCCGCCAGTTCCAATCATGTAGTACATTCCATCCGATGCTTTAAGTATATACGGATCTCCAAATTCAACGGGTAAAGGATTCTCGATTTTAAGTTGCGCTTTCTCCGACTTACAGGCAGTAAAAAAAGTGGTCAGCAGAAATAGCAAAACAAGAGAAAGGTTACGAAAACGATTCTGTTTCATGACAGGTATGTGGTTTTAAGTTAAAAAATGTCCACCGAACAAACTTCAATTGAATCTTTCCTGACGTAGTAGGATCCGATCCTCATTTTCAGGATATTCATCTGACAGGTTGTTGGTTTCAGTATACAATGTAAAAATAAACAAATCCAAACCAATGGCAATAAATACCTGCCCGAAACCGGATTCCTCCAAACCGGATTATCGGATTCGGACAGGTAGAAGTATTCCCTTTGTGAATCGATTAATATTCTAAATTCTTATAGTGTATCGGCTACACTAAAACGGTAAATACTTGCTGTGGTATAAGTTTCTCCCGGATTTAAAATAATCGACGGGAAAGCAGGCTGATTTGGTGAATCCGGGAAATGTTGTGTTTCCAAAGCGAACGACTCACGAAAATCAAAAGTCTTTCCATATTTCCCGGTATCTGCTCCATCCATAAAGTTTCCACCGTAAAATTGAATACCAGGCTCTTCAGTATATATCTCCATCTTTCTTCCGCTTGCCGGCTCAACAACAGTTGCTGCCAACGACATTTCTCCAGCTACGGTTTTATTCAGTGCAAAATTATGGTCGTAGCCCAAACCGTTCTGCAATTGTTCGTTTTCGCTTTGTAAGGCTAAATCAGCACCAATGGCTTTTGCTTGTCTGAAATCGAATGGTGTTCCTTCAACAGGTACATTTTCGCCAAATGGAATTAATGTAGAGTCAACAGCGGTAAACTTATCGGCATTAATGGTCAACAGGTGAGCGTTGATGGTTCCGTTGGCTTCACCCTTCAGGTTAAAAAAGGCATGATTGGTTAAATTCACCGGCGTACTCTTATCGGTTGTGGCTTTGTAGCCAATCTTTACTTCATTCTGTGATGTAAGTGTATAGATTACTTCCACATTCAAATTCCCGGGATAGCCCATTTCGCCATCTTTTGACAAATAGCTTAGCACAATGGAAGTGTCGTTCACCGCTTTAACATCCCAAACCACATTATGAAATCCTTCCGGGCCTCCGTGTAAATGATTGGGGTCGTTGTTAATTGGCAAGGTATACTCCACATCATTCAAAGTGAATTTACCTTTTGCAATACGGTTTCCAACTCTACCAATTAATGCACCGTGAAAAACTTCTTTGGCGTTAAGATAAGCATCGATTGACGGGAATCCCAGAACTACATCCGCCATTTCACCATCTTTGCCGGGCACCAGCAAACTAACTATACGTCCACCATAATTGGTTACAGCCATGGTGAGCTCTCCGTTTTTCAACTCGTACAAGCCGGTTTCTTTACCGCCGATTGTAGCTTTAAAATTTTCTTTCTTCAGACTTCCGCAAATCAGTTGCTCTGCAGGTTTTTGATTACAGGCAACAGCAAGTGCCGCCAAAATAAGTACTACAAATAAGTTTCTTAATTTCATTTTATTAGTTTATTTGATTTTGTTCTATTTCTATTTCTCCCGAGGGACGTTTCAGTGGTTCTCCTGCCTTAGCAGCTTCGCCAAAATCAGGAGTTCCGTCGGCATTCCACGTAAAAGGCTGCATTCGCACATCGCGGTCCCAACCGGCTTCTGTTGTTTTTTTCGAGTGATAAATAATCCAGTCTTCAGTGCCATCCGGCGACTTAACAAACGCAACATGCCCCACTCCGTGAACAGAATCATTTCCTTCGAAAACCGGGCCTGTTTTAATCCAGCTTTCAGGATCGAGCGGATCGGCATCAGAATTTTTAAGCTGTAACATTCCCTGGCGGTATTCTTTCAGCCACGATTCGCGACAGGAATAAATGATAAATACCTGATCGTCATGCTTTAAAACCTGGGGGCCTTCGTTCAAATTTAACGGACCACCGGTTTCCCAGCTTTCTTCGGGCGATGACAGCAAAACACGCTTCCCTTTCAAGGTGTATGGATTTTCCATTTCCTGAATGAAAAGGTGCTGCGGTGTGGCATCGGTATCCATTTGCTCCAGCCATCCCGACCAAATTGCGTACAGTTTTTCGTTATGTTCCAGCACCGTCATATCAATAGCCCAAACATTTTTTGAGCTATCTTCAGGATCGTCGCCAGTATTCAACATTCCCATATCTTCGTACTCACTATAAACATTATCGTTTACCGAGCGCAAAACCCCTGTTCGCTGATGAATAAAAGGTGGCCCCGATACACCGGCAGCATAATAAACATACCAGCGCCCGTCGATAAAATGAATTTCCGGCGCCCATACACAGTTACTGTTCCAGCCTGTTGATGGTGCTTTCCAAATGGTTTTTGCTTTGGTTCGTTTGGTCATTAATTTTGAACTGGAAACATCAATTCCGTTATTTCTTGAAAAACAGTAAATGTAATCGTCTCCCTGCTTTACCATCCACGGATCGGCACCATTCCAAACCGGATTGGTAAAAGTTGTTTCTACCGAATCTTTTGGTAAGTTTTCGCCTTTTGCACAGGCACTCAAAACCACCACTAAAAATAATATCAAGTATAATTTCATGTTATTTTATTCCTTCTTTAAAACCGGCGTAAGAATGTCTTCGCCAATTTGCATTATTTCCTCCCCATTAACATTTTCGAAATTTACCCGGCCAATGTGCATCAGTCGCGGATGAATTTTGGTGTAGTTATTATGCGAGTGAAAAACAATTCGTAAATCTCCATTTTTGTCCCGAAACATCGCACTGTGCCCCACTCCTGACAAACCTTTAGGTTTTTGGAGAATCGGATTTTGTGCGGATTTGCTCCAGGGTCCCATAACGTTTTCTGCGGTTGCGTAACCCACACCGTACTGCGGGCTTTCGTAGTGATTAGCCGAATAACTCATGTAATAAATTCCGTTCTGTTTTACTATAAACGAACCTTCGTTAACTCGCCCCATCGCCTTTTCCCAACCCTGCGACACATTCAAACACGGCTTTAAGGTTTCCATTTTCAGCGTGGTTAAATCGTCTTCCAGTTCGGCAATCCAGATGGCATTTCCATCGGTAAACCTTACGAAAGAAAGATAGGCTTTGCCGTCGTCGTCGATAAAAAGTGTATTATCGATACACTTTTCATTTTCAATCATGGGCTTTTTCACTTCCTGTTTGAACGGGCCAAGCGGACTGTTGGCAGTGGCCACACAAATGTGCTCATCGGCCGAGTAGTACATGTAAAACCTGTCGTTAACAAAATAAACTTCCGGTGCCCAAAACCACCTGTCGGCATATACATCATCTTTGTGTAAGGCCAGGCCGTTGTTTGCATCAGCGGGCACTTTCCATGTTTCTAAATCATCCGAAACATACACCACTATTCCATTCGGCGATTGTGTTCCGTAGGCATAATAACGGCCTTCGTGACAAAAAATATATGGATCGCCCAATGCCAATGAAGATTGGTTTTTTATTTGGTCCGGTGTTTCGCCGCTTTCAAACTCGCCAGGCGGATTTTCACTTTTAGCGCAGGCACAAAGCCCTACCAGCAAGAACAATGTTATATAAATTCTCAACTGCATTTTTCTTTATTTTAACAGAGAGGTGTGCTTGTACACCTCTCCGTTTTATGCTACTTCTTATTATTCTGATGAATGTAATCGACTATAAACGATAGAATTCTTCCCAGCCTTTACGTGGAGGTGGGCCCTGTAGTAAATCGTTTGCGAGCGAACTATTTGTAATCTGCTTGCTCTCGCGATCAAATTTCAGTGTGGTATTTAGGCGTTGCGCCAGTGTTCCTAAAACAAATACCTGGCTCAACGGACCGGAAACTTCAAATGGCGAGCGTGTTTTCTCTTCGCCTTTGCAAGCCAGTACAAAGTTTTCGAAGTGACTGGATGGACTTTTCGGAACTTCCGGCAGGTTTTGCATCACTTTTTCGGCCTTTTTCGATGGCAGCATCGATAAAGTACTTCCGTGAGAACCTCCTTTAAAAATCAAGTCTTTGCTGTAAATAATTTTACCAGGATTCAGGTTTCGTTTTTCGATCTGGCCTGTACTTGCTGCAGGAATACCTTCTGCCAGTTCCGATTTACCATAATTTTCGGGCAGTTCGGGTTGGTTGTTCACGCCATCGTACCAGCTTATTGTAAGCGCCGGCATACCTTTTCTTTTTGGGAATTTAAAATCGAGCGTAGAGGACTGTGGGTAAAACAGCGGATTGTGTCCTTCAATTTTTACCGGATCAACCTCGTATGGCAGGCCCAAATCCAAAAATTCGTGAACAGTATCGATGATATGCGCGCCCCAGTCACCCAATGCTCCCATTCCGAAATCGTACCAGCAGCGCCATTGTCCGTTTACAAAATCGTGGTTGTAATCGTGGTGTTGTGCTGTACCCAGCCAGGTATCCCAATCCAGGGTTTCAGGAATTGGCTCCGCTTTTGGGAATTTAGTCATGCCGGTATCCCAACCATGCCAGCGACGGGCACTGTTCATGTGCGCCACCACTTTTGTTACGTCTTTAATAATGCCGTGCTCCACCCAGGTTTTAAATTGAAAGTAGTTGCCTTCCGAATGCCCCTGGTTTCCCATTTGCGTTACAACTCCATACTTTTTGGCGGCTTTCATCAGCAACTCTGATTCCTGAAAAGTACGTGTCAGTGGTTTTTCTGTATATACACCTTTCCCCATCGACATGGCCAGAATGGTGATCGGGAAATGCGAAAAGTCAGGTGTTCCAACCACAACCGCATCAAATGACTTCGCTGCCTTATCGAACATTACACGGAAATCCTGAAATTGCGTTGCTTTTGGATTTGCTTCGATGGAAGCCAGGGTGTGTTTGGCCCCCATGTCGGTATCACACATGGCAACGTTATTTACCATTCCGGTATTCATAAACTGTTTTAGAATCTGACCGCCCCGGTTTCCGATTCCACAAAAAGCCAGGTTCACTTTATCGTTGGGCATTACACGACCCGGTTTGCCGAATACTACATGGCTTGGAACAATAGTTACTGCCCCTATTCCAAGCATCGTGCTGCGTATAAATTTTCTTCTGTTCGTTTGCATTTTTAGTTGATTTACGATTAAAATTTTACGTTAAAGTTTAGGTTGGTTTTAATCCAGTTCCTTGATTTTTATGTTTCTGAACTGCACCTTGTCGCCATGGTCTTGTAAAAGAATATGGCCCTCTTCAAAATTTCCGAAGTTTTCCCATTGTTGGTATTTGCTGTAGTTTACCAGCGCCTGCCACTGTTGGGTATTACGTTCGTATTCTACTACTTTTATTCCATTCAGGTAATGCGTTACATGATTGCCTTTTACTTCAATCCGGGCACGGTTCCAACTACCTATTCCGTTAAATCTTTTTTGCTGATGATTTGGATCATAGAAAGTTCCGTTGGCCGGAATCAGATCGTAAAGCGATGCCAGTGTGCGGTTACCCAGCACTCCTTTTTTTGCATCAGGATGTTTTTTATCGTCAAGTATCTGGAACTCACATCCGATCGCCGAGCCTCCTCCTTTGTTCAGGTTGCCCTGTACAAAATATTTTATTCCACTATTGGCACCTTCAGTCAGGTTAAAATCAACTTCCAGAATAAAGTTCTTATACATTTTTTCGGTAACGATATCGCCACCATTTCCTGACTCTGCACCAGCGGCTTTTTCAACCACCAGGGTGCCGTCTTCTATATGCCAGCCTTTTTGCGGGAAGTTGTCCAGTTTTACACCACGCCAGCCTTTTGTGGTTTTGCCATCCCAAAGCAATTTCCAGCCATTGTTCTTTTCTTTTGCGGTAAGTGTATTGGTTAAATAACTCACTTCCTGAACATCTTCCGACATGGACATTCGGGCACTTTCCAGATTTTCGGTTTTAATGCGGATGTTTTTCCAGCGAATGGTTTTGCCTTCCTTTTCTGTGTCGTTACCAATCGAGTGCACCTGAAGTGCGATAAAACCTTCAGCAGTTAAATCATCAACCAAATTGGCTACCGGCTGTCCGTTTATCCATGTGCGGATGGTGTTACCAATGGCTTCAATACGATATTTGTTCCACTCGCCGTTTTTAAATGCCTTTTTTGCCGGTTGATTATATTCCAGCGGGTAAAGCCATCCACGACGTGCTTCGTCGTAAATTCCTCCCGACCAGCGTCTTTCTGAATCGTCGCACTCTACCTGGTAGCCGTGAACGCGGCCATCCTTATAATCTTTAAAACTGTTGCTTCGGATTTGAACGCCTGAGTTTAGTCCGGCTTCCATTTTCATTTCGTATTCCAAAATAAAATCGCCGTAGTTTTTTTCAGTAGCAAGAAAAGTGTTTGGAGTACCTGCTTTACTGGTACCAACTATCTCTCCATCTTCAATTTTATACTCGGCTGATCCGTTTAACACTTTCCAGCCTTTTAAATTCTTTCCGTTAAAAAGAGGAGTCCAGTCTTTTTTTTCCTGGGCATTCAAACTACCAATTAGAAGGGCGGCAATTACCAGAAGTATTGCCTTTTTCATTAAATGTTTCATTTTTTATTGTAGTTAATTCGTTATTTAGTTACGTCTATTTGCGATCCAGTCTCTCCAGGTACTTTTGCATCCGGTTTTCCAGCTTTTTCATTCCAAAAACCCGTTCGGGTGCATACCATCCGGTAAATTTACCATTTTCTGCATTTTTTAGTTGCTGGTGTGCCATTTGCAAGTCACGAATACTTTCCTGCAAAAATTGCCGGCGTTTTTGCATATCGGATGTTTCTTTATAAGCCTCGTTTAAATTAAACAACATTCTGTTTAAATATAACATCAAATAGGCTTGTCCACGAAGGTTATCACTGAAAAACTGTTTTCCCGACTCCAGCTCCGGATAAATTTCGTCTGCTTTTTGCGTTACTTGTTCCAGCTTTTCAATACTTGCTGAAGTTCCTTTCAACATGGCTTCAACCTGGTTCTCAACGCCATTATCAGCAGGTTCTACACGAAAATAACCAACACTTCCTTTATCCGGGTTATCCAGTTTATGTCCGTGCAAAACATTCGGGCGATACTTCCCTGCTTCCATATCTTTCAGAATCATTTCAGCCGCCCGTGCGTAACGAAGGTCATGAAACAAATACTGTCTTTTAAAGCCCGGTAAATCAACCTTTTTTTGTTGCCAGTAAGAATTGAAGAAATCCTTATAAAGTGCCGCTATTTCTTCACCAAACTGATTTCCAAAATAGTTGCAGCTAAACTCTTTTAAGAAAGCATCCGAATTGTAATCGCCAAAGTTCCACATCATTTCAGCATTGGCCGAAAGTGTTAAAACATGCTCTCTGATATTGCCGGCGTTAACCACCGAAAAGATCAGGTTCCCGTTACAAATACTATCAACCATTCGGTAATTTTGTTCCATTTTATACGGTCCCTCCGCCTGCGCCAAATGCGATCCGCTTGAATTAAACTGTAGGTTCATATAATATCCCACCAGTTCGTTATTGAAGGAATAGGTGAGTAGATCCTTATTCGGAAAATGATCACGGCGGGCAGCAACAAAGTTATGAATAAGTGAATCTTCTTCAGGAATATGAAAATCGCCATTGGCCACCAACCTCGACATTTCGTTGTAAAGTGTAAGGCGCATTAAAGGATTTTTCTTTTTAGTTTTCTCCTTCAACAGGTCGATTTGAATTTGCACCATCTCCTCAATAACTTTGGCTCGCGAAGGATCATCTTTTGGCGAGTTAGGGAAAAATTCCCAAAAAGGAATATCTCTGTTTCCTCGGAAACCAACCAACCAAATTGGATCCAGGTTATTTTTTTGCGCAAGGTCGATATGAAAGCCCCAGAATTCACTCAAACTTTTCTTATCGTAAATACTAATTTGCGGCGCAGGCTGTTGCCTCACCTTTTCCCAGTACCTGTTCCAGTTGTTGTAGCCCGATCCGAACACCAGCATGTGATGCCCGGTCACCATCAAACCGCGTTTACTGGCTGTTGAAGCCTCTTTCCCTGCCGGATAAGGTGGTTCAAAACTTTTATAATCGGCAATACCTCCTTCAAGTGTATTGAGTTTTAATCGCAACATGGTTTCAAAAAAAGCCTCATAATTTTCTTCCGAACGGAATTGCCAGGGAATTATCAAATCCCGGTCGTTAGGGAACCATGCACGGTATTTAATAGCAGGAGATGAGAAAACTTTATGAAAATCAGCGTCAACTTCAATGCGTTCCTTCTTTTCAGGAGTTTCTGATGCCCAAAACCAAAGCGGATTTATTCCTAAAAACTCTTCGGAAAAAGAGTAGATCGCATAAATGGTTCCCCGCATATCGGCTCCGTTTAGCACAATTCGTCCGTTATCGGCATAGATTTGATGTGCTTCCCAACCTTCTACGGAAGGCTTTTCCCCATGAAAGTTATCACCACTTGCGATAATAATTACTTCGCCCGTATCGGGTAGTTGGCAAACTATTTCAGGTTGTTCTCCCAAAACAGCTGTTAAATCGCGCTGTAGATCTTTTGCAGCCTGTTGCACCGGGCCAAGCTCATCCGGGTGAAGGTAAATTTTTACGTCTTTATTGATTTCAAAACTGTCGGGCTGTGCAGTACACGACAGCAACATACTCATTATTAGAAGCATGCAACCACACAACTTTAGTTTGCCAGTGTTAACAGAACTATTTATTAAACTCATCATCTTATTTTGTTTCAAAATTATTCGGAGATATAAATCCGGTGTTCGAGCTGTTTATAATATTCGAGGTCAAATTCGGGTTTTTCCAAACCCGGAGGAATTGGCTTTTGAGAAAAGGTCTGGAAATACAGCACACACGAATTACGCCATATTACCGCATCTTTTTCCTGAATTTCGAGTAAGGCTTTAACATGCGAAAAACGCTGCTCGTCAATTCGTCCTTCCAGCGTATTCCATTCTTGCTGCATTTGTCTTACTGCTTTAACTCCGTCGTAATATTTATGAACCAACTCTTCCCATAAAGTGCGCCCCGATTTCATCTGATGATTCCAGGAAACATGATGAAACCAAAGCAAGTACTTTTCGGGAACACGATCAATATCATTATAAATTTCATTTAAAGGTGGGAAATATTGTTCTACGGCATTTGATCCATTTTCTGAGCGATCGAAACCAATTCCATAATCGTCGGCCTGATGAAAACGTTTTGAACGGTTCGACCAGGGCGCCGGCCCGTAATGAATACCGGTGCCGATGTGCGTTAATCCCAAAGGCTCACGATAATTAACACCTGCCTCATCCGATAAAAACATGATCTTTTTTATGGTTTCAACGACCGTCTCGTTATTTGAGAAAGTTTGACGAATCCACTGTTCAGCCAGTTGTTCCGCATCTAAATTGTAATCCCACGCCAAACGTCCGAAAGCAAACCAGGAGGATTGAACAAAGGGATGGCGGGTCCAGTTTCGGTCGGTACCCGGATTAACCACTGCTGTCATCCCGCTTATTGGATAATCATAAGCTTCGCCGGAGAGTACTTTGCCCACCGTAGTTCCTTTTCCTTTTGCATAGGTATCGGCATCTAACGATTCTTTAAACATGCGGCCTTTATAAAGCAGGTGATTCGCATTTCCCAGGTATTCCTGAGTTACCTGGAATTCAATCATGGTATTGGTATGTGGCAATGCTCCGAAGAGGGGCGAAAATGGTTCGCGTGGCATAAAATCAAGCGGGCCATTTTTTATTTGCAGCACTACATTATCCGCAAACTTACCATCAAGGGGTACAAATTCATCGTAAGCTTCACGCACCCGGTCTGCTTGTCGTTCGCCGTATACAAAAGCTCGCCAAATAACAATCCCGCCGAATGGTTTAATTACATCGGCTAGCATATTGGCACCCTCTGCATGGTTTCGACCGTACGTTTTGGGGCCGGGTTGCCCTTCAGAATCGGCTTTCACCAAAAATCCACCAAAATCAGGAATTTGCGAATAAATTTCATCTGTCTTTTTTTCCCACCAGGCAATTACTTCAGGAGCTAAGGGATCTGCCGTTTTTAGCCCGCCCAATGTCACCGGCGAACTATAATTTATGGCCAGATAAACTTTTACACCATAAGGCCGAAAAATGTCGGCCAGCATTGCAATTTTCTTCAAAAACTGAGTGGTGATAAAACGGGCATCTGCATTCACGTTGTTTATAGCAACACCATTAATTCCAACCGATGCACTAATCCGGGCATAATCCGTATATCGCGGATGTGCATATTCGGGCAGTGTGCCCCACTCCCATAAAGAACGGCCTGCATAACCTCGTTCCACCGAGCGATCCAGATTATCCCAGTGATTTGCCAGACGAAGTTTACATTGAGGCACACTAATTAGTTCTAAATCACTAATATTTTGTTGTGTTTGAAGCATTCGAAGAAAATGAAAAGTACCGTATAAAACTCCCAAATCGGTATTTGCCGCTATAACAATACATTGGTGCCCTTCAACATTCTTTTCTTCAATTAAGAAACCTTCAGTACCGAGTTGCTCCAGTTTTTCATTAAAATTTAATGACGCGATAAGCGGAGAATTTTCCGGAGTTCCCAAAACCAAAGTTCCATTCGGATTTAGTTTCAGGCTACTTTCAACTTTTGTTCCCAACAAGCCCGTTAATCCACGCAAAAGTTCCTCTTCAACAGCTTGCATTGTTGGCGAGTTGGTATTTAAATGTACTTGCTGAATTTGATTTTTATAGGCTTGTAACAATTGCTGATTGTCAACCAATTCGTAACGCAACCAGGTTCTATAACCATCTTCTCCGGTGTACGAATTCTGTGATTTTGCTTGCGAGCAGCCCAGCAACATGCCAGTCAGAAACACAATACGATATAAATACAAATAAATATGCATAGCTAATAGGTACGAATTTTTAATTAGAATTTTCAGGTGTAGGGAATTCGCGCATTGGACTGTAACGAAGATAAGAATCAAAGATCTCTTTATCCGGCCCTACAACACGCGGTTCGCCTGATTTCTTCAATTCGCTCATCAGCACATCTTTCATCTCACTTTCAATTGCTGAATAACGCGGGTTTCCGGCCAGGTTATTCATGCAATACGGATCGTTTTTCATATCGAAAAGTTCAACCTCCGGTCTTTTGGCTACTGACAAGTTAAAGTAGGGTTGAATTTCCGGCTCATTGTGATGTTCCACAATATACGATTTGGAAGGAGACGCATCTATGTCGGTAAATGCCCAATCGGAATGATGTTTCCCGTTTTCATCAATCCCGTACATTGGCAATAATTTATCCTCTGTTCCGGGTTTTATGCGCTGAGGAGCACCAGCGGGCCAGCGTTCCGGCTTCATGTTCCAGATGTAAAGGAAATCCTTACTGCGAATCATTCGCTGCGGATAGCCCCAATTTTTATAACGCGACGACGAATGCCTTTCACGCCCCGAGAACACATACTTTTTTGAAGGATCGACAATTCCCTGTTTCTTCGATTCAAGAATATTCAGCATACTTTTTCCCGCCATTGGAAGCATTCCTTTAGAACTGGTTTTTGTTATGTCAAGAATAGTTGGAGCAAGGTCGGCAAAACTTACCGGATCGTCGACAATTCGTTTGCCCGGAAAGTTTTTTGGATACCGAATGGCCATTGGCACATGGATACCGTAATCATACCCATTGGCTTTTGCCCGCGGAAATGGCATCCCATTATCAGCAGTTACAATTACAATGGTATTTTCCAGTTCGCCAATATCATCAAGATATTCCAGCATGCGTTGCAAGTGTAAATCGAACCACTCTATTTCAATCGCATAATCCAGCATATCGCCCCGAATGATCCCATTATCAGGGAAAAACTCAGGTACTTTTTTTATGGCATCTGGTTTTTTGTTGTTTCTTTTCCACGAATCCTGTTCGTAGCCCCGGTGAGGTTCTTTTGCCCCATACCAAAAAAAGAATGGTTGATCTTTCCGAACGTTTTCAATGAAATACTTAAAGTTCGCGAAATAATTAATGTCACTTATTCCATTGGCTGTTCGTTCATCTTCTGGCGTTCCTTTTTTGTAAACAATGTGGCTGTGCTCAACACCAGCAGCGTTGATCGATCGCCAAAGCGAATCATTCGATGAACGGGCATATTGAAACGGATCGACGCCCTTTCCGGTTCTTCCGGTAGCATAACCGTTAGCTTCAAGAACATCAACAAATGGAATGTATGTTTTCATCCATGAAGAAGCGTGTTGCCCCGACTGTTCATTCTGCCAGTGATAACGTCCGGTTACAATGGTGCTACGACTTGGCGCACAACCCGGCGAGCCTGCAATACAATTGCTAAAATAAATGCCTTCGCGTGCAACACGGTCGAAAGCAGGAGTTTGTACAAACGAACAACCGGCAAAGCTTGTGTGTGCAAATGATTGATCGTCGCTTATGGCAAAAAGGATATTTGGCCTATTATTTTTTTGGTTTGCCAACGCTACAAACGAAAATAACAGAAGTAATATGAATAAAACAGACTTTACTCCCTTCATGAAACTTACATTTTGACTATTGAATTATCGTCTTTCCAATACAATTTTTTCTTTGTTCTTCTCCACTTCAAATAGTTCCATGAAACTACATTTACAACAGGATAAGAATATTTATTTTCTTTATTAATTGTGACATTTTTTGACTAAGCTGCCTATTTTTCCAAAAGAGCATTTACACACCATATATACGGAGCCTGTCCATGAAAATCTCCAACAGGGCGAGGACGGTCATAATAATATTGTTTATCGTTCTTTTTGCCTGTTCCGATACACACTTCGGTTACGTTACCTTGTTCATCAATGTATGGAACCATTGCCAACCATGCTTTACGCGCTGCAGGGCCATACTCTTCAACATCGAGCCAACCATGTTTAACTCCCATAATAAAGGCATAGGTAAACATTGCTGTTCCTGATGTTTCGGGCCAAAAATCGGGTTCATCAATGAGTTGATTCCACATACCGCCTGGTTGTTGATACGCTTTCAGACTTTTCATCATGGCCAAATAACCTTCCATAATACGAGGACGATCTTTATGATTCTCTGGCAAATCATAAAGTAAATCGGCCATTCCTACTGCCATCCATCCGTTTCCTCTCGCCCAGTAATAAGGCACATCAGGTGCATGAAAGAAAAGTCCGTTTGGACGTTGTATTTCATCCAAATAAAGCACCATTTCATTTGCCGCCCGATCAATATATTTCGGATCACCAGTTACTTTATACGCCTGATTTTGTACGACTGTGATCATATACATATCGTCGATCCAAAGGCGGGTTTGCCACGAATAACCTTTCTTGTGCCATTCGCGTTCTTCTTCGTTAGCATTGGCCGGAAGAGTCCATTGCGAATCAGCATAAGGTAATCCAAGTTCAAGGTAACGTTCATCTTTAGTCATGGTATATAATCTCAAAGGCAGGCTACCAAACATATTCTGATCTACATGAATCGGAGGAGGAAGAAGGTCTTTTTCAATATGAAACAATAATTCAAAACGTGTTCTTAGCTCCTTTAATAATTTTTGATCATTGGTTAGTTCGGCGAATTTAAGCGCGCCGTACCATGTACAAACTTCAGCATAATGTATACCTCTGTCGCCATAAAGCTGGTGTTTACTTTCCAGAAAACGTGTGCTCAGCTTTTCACCAACAGTTTTGGGATTTGCCATTACAGGAAAATCATCAAAATAATTTTGAGCTACGCAAATATTAGTCAATAACAGCGCAACTGCTAATAATAAAAAGGATGATAGTTTCATTTTTTAATCGATTTATTAGAAGTTTAGATTGGTTTCAAAGTAAAGGTTGAAAATAACAGTTATGATCTACTTTTCATAGTACAATTGTTCTTTTTTAAAGACAAATATACTTTAGACCATTGATAGGAAGCTCACCGTACTTATCGACATTATTTTCCAATGTATTTTCTTCTATTTCTCTAAAAGAGCATTAACACACCAAAGGTATGGAGCCTGCCCGTGATAATCTCCCTTTCTTCGTGGTCGGTCGTAATAATACTGCTTATCATTTTTCTTGTTGGTGCCAACACAAACCTCCGATACTGCCCCATTTTCATCAAAATCCTTTTGCTTCAGCCACCCCTTATGTTGAAAAACGATCCTGAAGATAGCCAAACATTTTTTGAGCTTTCTTCAGGATCGTCGCCTGCTATTCCATCCACGGATCGGCCCCGTCCCAAACCGGATTGGTGAAAGTGGTTTCTACTGAATCAGTTTCGGTTGGCTAGTTTTAGCTTTTAGCGCAAACAGAAAGAGCCACAAATACGAATAAAAGCATGCAAATTCTAGACTTTATTCTATTCATCCAACATTTTTATAAAATATCCGCCTACTACCGATCGCGCCTGAAAACCAACTTGTTTTGCATCTGGTGTTTCGTACCAGTCACTCATCGGAACGCGATCAGGCGTTTCGCTTACAAATTCATACAGAGGATCGATAAATTTTTGGAATGTTTCTTTGTCGGCAGCCAAAGTCGCCGTCCATATAATCCAATCTGATTTGGTATACGTTCTGCGGTTATCCAATGGTAAACCGTATTTATTTTGTTTCGTGAGGTAATACTTTATTTCTGTTTGCGCTACTTCTTCCGGGAAAATACCCAAATTCAGCAGTTTATCCCAAACCAAGTTGTATTTCTGGCTCCAGGTTTCGGGCTTGTCAAAGGTTAAGCGATAGTGATCTCCATCATCAGCCATTTTCATCCATTCCTGTGCCATTTGTTTTGCTTCGGAAGTATATTTCTCAGCGATATCATTTTTTCCTAACATTTCTGCCAACTTTCCGTAACCTGCAATTCCCATAATGGCTTTTGCCGAGAGGTTTACGTTGTGTGCAAAGTGTCCTGCAAAGTCATCAGTACAAAGTTGATTTTCCGGATCCAATCCATTCTCCATCAAGTAGTTTGCCCAGGTTGTAAGCACATCCCAGTGTCCAGCTGCATAATCAGCATTTCCTTCAGCATCGGCAATGGCAGTTGTTAGAATGATCATGTTACCACACTCTTCAACGGGCATGTCGCCTCCGTAGGTTTGCCCGTTAGCCAGCGGATAAGTCCCCACATCGTGAGCAGCAAAAGGTTTTGTCCATTTTCCACTTTCAGAGTAGTAGAAGATTGGATTCATCATACCTTTTAACAAATCCGGATTGTATTTCAGGAATAAGGGGGCTGACGGATAAGTCACATCAACTGTCCCTATAGAACCGTTACTGAAATTTTCTTTTGAAAGAAAAAGAATATTGCCTTTGGTATCTTTTACCAACTTGTGTGCTGCAATGGATTGACGAAAAGCCAGCTCACAAAGCTTCGCGTAATTTTTACCACCGGCATCAAGCGCTTCGGCATAAACAGCATCATCTATTTTTCTACAGCTTGTTAGAACTTCATCGCGTTCAGTAACAGCCGCTTGCAAAGCATCTGTAATACTTACCTTTCCATTTTTTGTCCACCACGCTTTAAGGTTGTCGCCAAAATACTGAATCGATTCAATATCGTCGTAAGCCAGCATTACATAGCCACTTTTCGCCTGTTTGCTTACTTCCTGCATGTTCTCGGTATAAACAAGTGCCGGCATCGAATGACTCATCTTTGTGGTAAATTTATCAACACCAACTTCCGGTAATTCGTTATTTGCAAATTGCTGTTTGGAAAGCAAATAATCACCAATACGTATAGCAGTTCCTGGTTTTTCTGCTGTTGCCAGATAATGATACCCCCAATCAATTCGTATGTTGTCGCCTTTCTTTTGTAATACAGGTTGCTCAACGGTGCCGGCTTTTACCCAGCTAATATTTTCTTTTGCTCCGGCGGTTAGTTCTACTTCCTGACTTAAATCGTTGACTGCCCATTCGGGTGTCGTTTCTATATAAATCTGTACATTATGTTTTTTATTGTCGCTGGCCTGAATTTCGTAATTGATATAGTTTACCGGGCGCGATAACAGGTCAAGGTTATCGGGTATAAGAGGCGATACAAACTCAAGTTGAAGATCGACCGGTCCGCACGTAAAGTTGTATATTGTAGCGGTTGAAGTTATGTTAACACTGTTTTGAATGGCTGCTGTCGCAAAAATTTCATTTTGTTTCCGTTCCTGAATGATTCCGAAATCAACATAGCCTCCTCCGGTGCGGTTGTGGCAATGAACGGCTATACAGTTTTCTTTACCAGGTTTTAATTTCTCCCTGTCGAGCTTTAAAAGCACATTATTGTGCCACTCGTATTCGGTTTTAACCAACTGTTCTCCATTCAGATATAACTCAAAAATATCATCATGAGAATAAATCAAATAAATATCTTCGGTTCCCAGTTCTGCAGGTAATTGAAACAAGCGGCGTACCCATATATCTTTGCTCTCCCACGATGTTGACAAAGCCGGCATTCCGGAAGTTCCAAATGCACCTTTGCCGGTTTCCCAGCCTGCATCGTCGAAATTTGTTGTCTCCCAACCAACAGCTGGTTGTTTTTCCGTATAACTCGCTTCCCAATGTTCGTAATTCGCCATAGGCAGAATGACTTTTGGAGGAATAATTTCTTTTCCTAAAAAACGATAGACCTCTCCATCGACCTTAAGTGCGCCAATAAGCGAATGAGTTTTACCCGTCCAGTGCGTTACCGGGGCGTCGAATAACTGATCGGTATTTGACCAGGCGCTGGTATAAGGATCGATAGTAATAAGAGGATAAGACGGAGCCCTGAACGACTCCTTTTTAACTGTTTCGTTTACCTGTTCGGTTGGCGAACAGGCAATAAAAAGCAAGGCAAGTATTGTAATAATACCGCAATATTGTAATCTGCTAAACATTAGATTTAAGTAAAAATGAAAAATAGTTGGTTTAAATAAAAAGGCTATCAATAAAGTTGTCCCGGCACAATCACCGGGACTAACTCTACTGGTAGTTGGTTACAGGTCTATTCTTTGTACCGGAGAGAAGATCATATCTTCGCGTCCGGCAACTTTTAGTCCTACACGTGCATAAACATAATCTTGTGTTGGTGTAATCTCAGGTACAGCAACCGACATGCTTATCGAATTTGCATCGGCAATATCGCCACCACCAATTTCGGTACTGGCAATATTTGTTCTGAAATCAACAAACTGACTCTTGTTCACGTATAAATTTACACGTTCAATATCGCGTGCATCGGAATCGGTTATGATCTTTTCTGCCTGGAAAGTTGCAGTTACATTGCCACCACCAGCCGAGAACTGAGCATTACGAATCATATAATATGGTTCAACTTCAATATCCATATTTTGATCGCCACTCACGGTAACGTCAAGCGTATCGGCGCCAATGGTACGAAAAGGACCTTGTCCGTCAGGGAAAACCAGTTTATAGCTGCCATTAAATAACAGCGCCGAATAGGTTCCGTCCTGATCAATAACAACATCAATAGGATACGATAATTCCCATCCCGGCTCCCAAAGCTGGAAGTTTACATCGTTATAGCTTACATTAACGGGCTCACCGTTGTATACAATAGTTCCTTTCAGGAATGATTCCGGTTCGTCGTAATTATCCCAGGCGCACGACGCGAAAATCGCAGTTGCAACAAGCAGAGTGAATATAAATTTTAACTTCTTCATTGTATTCTCCTTTAAAGGTTATTGATTAGGGTTCTTAACAATTTGCGGATTGTTATTTCTGATATCATCGTTAATGAACGAATAGTAGTTTCCTAAACGGAAACGATCAGCACCTGTTACCTGGCCCGGCAACACTTGCTTAAAGATCCATTTACCATCGTTCGGATTTCCAGGTTCGTAATACTTGTATGGCCACAAACCAAATACGCGAGTACTTACTTCATCGGCTTTCCAAGGTTTATCTGTTAAATCAATTCGTTCGCCATTAAAAACGATGTGAGCCAAGCGCCAGCGTTTCATGTCCCAAAGCTGATGACCTTCAAAAGCCAACTCTACCTTACGCTCGTGTACAATTCGATCGAAAGTAATATCTGACGCTTCAAGGTCGGTGGTAAATCCGGCGCGACTGCGAACAGTGTTCAGATAACCGGCGGCTTCACCTGCGCTACCCAATTCGAATGCAGCTTCTGCAGCAATCAGGTAAGTTTCTGCTAAACGGTATCGTACCCACCATCTGTCGGATTTTAAACCACGCTGACCTGACCCCGTGTTAACATCCATGTGCTTGCGTACATAAAAACCACTTTGTGCACTGAATTCGCGTCCGTCAATTGGTCCGTCGAAACCTACTACCTGTACCGGAGTTTCTGATCCCGGCAGTACCTTACGCTGACCAAACTCATCACCTGTGACGATGCTTCCGTCGGCCAATTGGTAACCTGCCCAGATATCAAGGTCTTTACCTTTGAATTTTGATCCGGGAAGAATTACAGTTCCGGCTAAACGAGCGTCGCGGCCTGCAAACATATCTATCGGATCATCGAAGAAAATATAATCGCCTTCTTCTGTTGTAGTTTGAAAAGTTGCAAAACTATTATCCAGCATTTCAAACGACTGAACCAGGTTTAAAGATGGATTGGTACGACCACCTTCCAAGTCTTCAGCGCCCGACCATGGTTGGTTCCACAATGTCCAGTTATTCGCTCTCCCATCGTTACGTTCGCTCTGAACATAGTCGCGAACAAAAATAACTTCCGGATTATTTGCCTTATCAATAAAAACATTGGCAAAATTTTCCGACAAATCTTCTTTTTTATTGTATAACGAATATGTTCCGCTGTTGATCAGTTCTTTGGCAGCTGTTAAAGCCTGGTTGTAATAACCATTGGCCAGGTTTGCAGGAATACCTACTTCGCCACCAGGCAAACTAACATTTGGTGTAGTGGCTCCATATTTTGCAATTGATGCAGCATAAATTGCCACACGTGCTTTCATCGCTAAGGCAAGACCTTGTGTTGCACGACTTTTTACATTTACATCGTTTGGCAGATCGCTTTTTATGGCATCCAGTTCACTAAGCACAAAATCGTAAATGTCTGCTTCTTTTGCACGCGGATGTTGCAAATACGATGCATCGCCGCTGAAATCGTATTCCATTGGTTCCAGAATAAGAGGAACACCACCCATACGTTTTACCAGTTCGAAATAAGCATTGGCTCTCAGGAATCGTCCTTCAGCAATAAAACGTGCTTTTACAGCAGGATCCAGATCGTTTGTCAGATCCGATTCGGCCTTTTGAATAAACAGGTTGATCTCGCGGATATAACCATAGTTCCAAAGACTCCACTCGCCATAGCCCCAATCGTTGTTTTTATGACGCCCGTAATCGCCAAAGTTTGATGCAAAAGCTTCATCGAAATCGGCAAAACTCCACCATCCCTGGGCAGATTGGTACTCCGGGATTCTAAAATAAAGGTCGCTGACAACTGATAAGATCAGCGCTTCGTCATTCCACACCTGATCATCAAGAAGAATATCAGTTGGCTCTCTGTCCAGAAAGGCCTCATCGTTGCAGCCCCAGTTAACGGCCAGTAGAATTATCAGTATATATAATATCTTATTTTTCATGTCAATTCAGTTTTAAATTTTAGAATGAAAGGTTTACACCAACATTAACCATGCTGTTTTGCGGATATTGCAATCCGTTTGGATCCATAATCTCCGGTTCAACACCTAAGTTTTTCAGGTTATCGAGCGAAAACAGGTTATACGTGCTTACGTATAATCGGCAGCGCTGCATTCCAACTTTTGTAATCAACTCCTCAGGCAGAGTGTAACCAATTTCAAACGTACTCAGTCTGATGTATTTAGCATTGGTTAACCAGAAAGTTGACTGTTTATTATAATTGTTATGCCATCCGGTATTAAAACGTAATGCAGGGTAACGTCCCGGCACCCAGGCACTGTTTAAATCATACGGATCTTCACGGTGCCAGCGGTCATCATAGAATTGCTTTAACAGATTACCTGTGTTTTGGTAAGGCCAGCGCATCTCCCAGTTTTGGTTATAGGAGTATACAGAACCACCCGAGAAATCAGCTCTCATATCAAAACCTTTGTACTGTGCTGACAGATTAATACCAAAGTTTGCAATCGGGTTACGGTCTCTTGGGAAACCAATAGGACGTTCATCCAATCCATTGATAACGCCGTCTTGGTTTACATCCTTGTAAATTAAGTCGCCAGGAATCATATCACGGTTACCAACACCGTCGTTATTTACCGGCCAGCTGTTAATTTGCTCAAATGATTCAAACTGACCAACGACTTCATACCCCCAGAAAGTTCCTGTCCAACGATCTTCCCGAGAATTTCTGTAATGATCCCAGGAGTTACCAAAACGTGGTTTATATGATTCCAGGAATTTATTTCTTGCGTACGAAATATTGCCACCAACCGAGTATTTAAAATCTCCAACGTTGCCATCGTAAGCGATTGACATTTCCGCTCCCATTGTAGCATCGCTGTTTACGTTTTCATCAGGTAAACCATAACCAACTTCGTTTGGAATTAAGATATCGTATTTTCTACCGCGTAAACCATCACGTTTACGGTGGAAATAATCCACTGTACCACTAAGTTTTCCGTTATATAACGACCAGTCGGCACCAAAATCGACAATTCTACTGGTATACCACGAAATAGATGTAATTGGCACACCACGGTCGCGGGCACCGGTAATAATTTCGCCATCCATAACAACAGCCTGAGAGGCATAATTGTAGCCAGTTAAATAATCAAAGTCGCCAATACCAACGTTATCATCACCCAGCTCACCATACGATCCGCGAAATTTCAGGTTAAACGTACTTTCGCCCAACAGTGCTTTGGCAAATTTTTCTTCTGTAATTCTCCAACCTGCCGATGCCGACGGGAAGAATCCCCAGCGTTTACTTGAAACGAATTTCCATGAGGCATCATACCTACTTGCAAACTCAAAATAGTACTTATTGGCATAATTGTAATTAAAACGGCCAATGTATCCAATACGTGCACTTTCGTAATCTCTGTCATCGTATGTATCCATATCAGGAAACTGAATAAGCGGAAGCGCGTTGGTTTTTGGCACTGCATGTACCCAAACATCCAGGTCGCGACGCTCAATTCGTTCATTAGCAACAGTTGCAGAAATATTGTGGTCACCAAATGATTTTACGTAATCCAATTGTCCGATCATTACGTTCTCAAACTGTTTGTGCGTACCACGCTCGCGCCATGGGTTCATCATCGAAAAAGTTACTTTGTACTCATCGGTCTCAGGGAAATACGAATAAGCTTCGTATGTGTATTCGTGACCGTTCATAATACGGTCTTTTATAAAGTACGAATAGGTTCCCTTAAAAGTCAAACCGTCAATAGGAATGTCGTACTCGGCCACAAAGTTCATTTGTAGTGCACGCCAATTCTCTGTCCAGTAACCCGAGTTTTCCTTGGTTAACAAGCCCCAGTTTTCGGCCATGTGACCAATATTATTAATATAGTCAGGATTATCATTAGCAAAAGGTCGTTCAGTTGGGCGGTTACGGAACAGCGCAAAACGTGGAGCCCAGTAATCATCACCACCGGGAACTCCGGGGTTATCGCGTGTTTCGATGTTTCCGTTTATTGAAACGCCAACCTTAAAACGGTCAGTAATTTCTGCATCAAGGTTCGATTGGAAATTGGTACGTCCGAAAGTAAACTCACGCCCCAAGACCGAAGACTGGTCTAAACGCGTTAACGACAGGTAATAGTTAATTTTATCCGATCCTCCGGAAGTGCTAACATTTACGGATGATTGCGGTGCATTTGGCTGAATGATAAAATCATACCAGTCGAAACTACGGTAACCTGTTTCGGTTCCGGCTTTCCATTTATCCAGCTCGTCAGGAGTAATATTGGTATGACCATCGAGATTCATTTCCGAGTAAGCTTTTCCAAGCATCCACTCGTAAGCACCTACCGTTTCCGGGAAACGCGACCAGTTTTGCCAACCGGTATAAGCATTAACATTAATGGTATTTTTTGTTCCTTTTTTACCACGTTTGGTTGTTACCACAACTACACCATTTGCAGCACGCACACCATAAATAGCTGCCGATGCATCTTTCAAAACACTGATACTTTCGATATCGTTTGGCGACAGGTTATTAAAGTGACCAGACTCTTTCTGGATTCCATCAATAACATAAAGGGGATCGCCCATGTTACGAATCTGAATGGTTGCATGTGCACCAGGACGTCCATCGGGCATACGGAAAGAAACACCGGCAATTTTACCTGCCAATGCAGAACCAACAGTTGCGGCAGGAACCTGCTCGATATCGCTTGCCGAAACACCGGAAATCGCACCGGTTAACGACTCTTTCTTTTGTGTACCATAACCAATGGCAATAACTTCTTCCAGACCAATATTTGAATCCAGCAAAGCCACATCAACCGAAGTCTGGTTACCCAACTCAATCTCCTGGGTTTCCATTCCTATAAATGAAAAAATAAGGATAGCTCCCGGTTTTACGTTCGATAAAGAATAGGTACCATCAGCCTGTGTAACCGTACCTTTTGTGGTTCCTTTTACCACCACCGTTACACCGGGAAGTGGTTCTCCATCGAGGTTAGTTACTTTACCTGTTAAGGCAGGTTGTTGGATTGCTTCAGCAACTCCATCAGCCTGGTTATACACTCCTGAATGTTTGACAATTATATGCCGATCCATTAATTCATAGGTATACTCTGTTCCTGTAAAAACTTCCGACAGGATATCTACAATATTGGAATTGGTTTGACTAATCGATACTTTTTTCGAAAGATCAATTTCGTCGCTATCATAAAAAAAGCGGAATTCACTGGTTTTTTCAATTTGTTCAAATAGTTCAGCTAGTCTTGCATTTTTCATTTCCAATGTCAACTTTGTTGATTGTGCATAAGTGGAGGCCGAAACCTGCACAAATGCAATCACTACAAGCAAACATGTGATTTTCATAATTTTCAATAGTTTTTTGAAATGAGGAATACAACTCTCCCCATTGCAAATGTTAGTTTTTTTCATACATTTAACGTGTTAAAGTTCGATAATTGAGCCGTTTGGCTTATTTATTGATTCTCAAAAGGAAACATTAGGAGTGTTTCCTGACAGACGGGAAGTGCGGCCAGGCATTTCCCGTTTTTGGTTCATAAATCAGGTTCTTACATAGGCTTTTGTTTTAGTTATTTGTCGATATATATTTTTCCGCTGTCAAAATAGTATTCGAAAGGTTTACCCGAAGCACTTTTAAATACCTCCATAAGGGTATAAATATTGTCGTCAACGCTTAAGGTGCCGGTAAAAGTTCGCGTTTTTAATTCTTCCTCACCAAAAATGATGTCTACATTATATATGCGTGCGATTTTTGCTGCCAGGGAATCAAAACGTTCATTCCTGAAGCGATAAATTCCTTTCTGCCAGTAATCGTGAAACCCATCCGGGATGATTGATTCATAGACCTTCCCGGAGGCTTTGTCATAAACTAAACTATGCATGGGTTTTACCATAAAAGACTTGTACCCGTCTTTGGCCTCATCTGAATGAACATCGAATTGTATTTTACCAGAAACCAGTTCTGCTTTTACCTGCTCATCTTCGGGATAAGCTACTACGGCAAATTTTGTCCCCAACACTTTTATGCGATGCTTCCCAACATTCACAATAAAAGGATGCTTTTTGTCGTGTGTTACTTCAAAAAAACCTTCGCCTTCGAGCTGCACATCTCTAAAATCGCCAACAAAACTTTCGGGATAAACCAAACGGCTGCCATTGCTAAGCCACACTTTTGATCCATCGGGCAAAACAACTGAAGTGCGGTTACCTTTTGGTACCATAATCTCATTCATGGCAATTTCATTATCGGAATCTGCATACTGCACAAAATAACCTGCTGATACAGCCAATATTATTATAGCTGCGTATTTTGCAAAAGCTATTACAACCGACTTTCTCCGGCCTTTAACACTCCGCTTTACCGCCTCGTATCCTTTATTAATAGTTCTTTCGTCCATTTCACTTCCGGTTTGCAGCAAGGCCCAAAGTGTTTTGTAGCGAATATATTCTGTGGTGTGTTCGCCCGATTCATTTACAAAATCATATAATTCTTCTGAATCTGTTAGCGATTTTTTCTCTGTTATTTTATGTAGTAGTCTCTCCGAATCCATTTTGCAATTGTTACCTATATAATGACTAAGCTTAGCATTACCCTTGCTCAGAAATCTATTTTTTTGAATTTTCCTGACACACCAAAACTAAACACAGTGAATATCTGCACATTACACAGATTATTTTTTTGATTATTTTACAGAAAGAAGTAACCAGACAACCAATGGGAGATAATCTTTTAACGAGACCCGGAGTGTTTTGAGGGCTTTGGTAATTTGTGCCTCAACGGTTTTTACTGAAATATCCAAAGCTTCGGCCACTTCCTTGTTTTTCTTACCTTCCATGCGGCTCAGAATAAAAACCTCGCGGCAACGATCCGGTAGTTCCGAAAGCGTTTTTTCAATAATGGTTTCAATTTCCTGGAAAGTAACGGTTGAAGTATCAAGGCCTTTTAAAGCTTCGGTATAAATTTGATTTTGTCTTTGAAAAGCTGCCTCCGATTTGTACTTTTTCTTCACCTTCTCGTGACGTAAAAACATGAGACAGTTGTTTTTGACGTTGGTATACAAATAGCTTTGCAGCTGTGATTCGTTTAGAAACTGAGGCTTTTTGTCCCACATGGAAATAAAGGCATCCTGAACCAGATTTTTAGCTTCGCCATCAGGAACAAATTCTTTTGCAAAATACACCAAACGCGGATAATACAATTTAAAAACCACTTCAAAAGCAGCCTCTTGACTGTTATTCAAAAGTTGTAATATCTCGTTAGTTAGTGCTTTCATTTGTTAGTGAAATTGCAGCTGCAATGATAAACAAAAAAAAACAGAACAACATTTGTTGGGTTTGATTCTTTCGGTTAACATCCCATTCAAAGCCCCTATCATGAGATAATAACACTATATTTTGGATGGGTGCTTTTTTATTTTTTACAGCCCCGGTAGCAAATAAAACACAGCAATGAAAACTATGGTTAGCGTTGATATGACAAGCGGAAACCAAACCGGGGCAATCCAGGGAACCGGAATCAGAAACAATACATCGATTGTTGTTAGCCGTGGCGGCCATTTTAGCAGCACATACAACGACACGTAGTAAAAGAGATCCCAGAAAGCAAAAGTCCACAGGAAAACCATTGCCTTATCCAGCCACGAATTACCGACAAGCAAAGCCAGTGCTACCAACATAACAATGGTGGCTGCTTCGCGGGTCATTTCAATTTTTATGGTGCGCTTCGGAACCTGTTCCAGCAGTTCTTTATTTCCCGCTTCCGAATCAGTATCCAACAGTCCGATGGCTTTTCGAAGATAAACCACCACCACTCCCTCGAAATGGGCCATGGCAATACCAAAAACGGCAAGCAATATATATTGTATAAGCATAACTAGTCGGTTTTTATCGGTTCTTTTGTTTTGCTTTAAGTTACGAAGATCGACTTGTAATAACAACACTGAAATTTCCAGACTGGCAACTAAATTTCATCTATTTTTGCAGCCAGAATAAAGTCGTTAGGCGACAAGCCACCAATGTTGTGTGTACTGATTTCGACATCAACCGAACCATAGTGAACACCTAAATCGGGGTGGTGATCTTCTTCATCAGCCAGCAACGCGATTTTTTGGGCAAATGCAATGGCTTCATTAAAATCCTTGACAGAAAAACTCTTTCGAATCTTCTTGTTATCCACTACTTTCCAGTCGTCACTAATCTTCTCCTTAAAATGCCTGATCTCTTCAGCATTTAACGGTGTTGTTTCTTTTTTGCACGGTGTACAGTGCTTTTCTTTTAATTCACTCATAATCTGCTGTATAGTTTATTTGCAGGAAAATGCCTGCGTAATTCATTTATGAAAATAATGTGCCACAACGAAATTCACTGATTACAAGCCGGAACGATAACAATATACGGGTACAATTTCCACAAGTTGTGAAATGAAACCACAACCTTAAAGTCCCGGCCAATCTGATTTCTCATTGTTACATTTCCCCTCTATAAAAACGAACAATCGCATTTTCGTTTTGTTTCTAATTCAGTAACTTAAACCCGTTTTCTATTACCAATTAAATCTGAATTTAGATCATGAAAGAAAAATTCAACAAAGAGAATCCTCAAAAAGAAATGAAACGTCGCGAGTTTATCCGCGCCACTGCCACTTTTGCTGCCGGCGCCGGAGTTCTGGGGCTGGGCAGTTACAAAGCGTTTGGGGTCGGCAATGACTCAGTAGCTCAAAACACAATCGAAAACGTAAGTTTGAACAACGGTGTGCAGATGCCAATTTTAGGATTTGGCACACTTTACCTGAATGGTGAAACGGGAGCACAATGTGTTGCCGATGCCATATCGCTTGGATATCGATTAATTGACACGGCCACCATTTATGGCAACGAAGAAGCTGTTGGGGCCGGCATCAAAAAAAGCGGTATCAACCGAAAAGAGTTGTTTGTTACCTCGAAGCTTTGGGTGGACGACTCAGGCTACGAAAAAGCCAAAGTGGCATTCCAGACTTCGCTCGACAAACTGGGTCTCGATTATCTCGATCTTTACCTTATCCACCGTCCGCGTGGCGATGTAAAAGGATCGTGGAAAGCGATGGAAGAATTACACAAAGCAGGCAAGATAAAGGCTATTGGTATCAGTAATTTCGAAGATCACCAGATTGATGAACTGCTGGAGTACGCCACCATAAAACCCGCCGTTAACCAGATTGAAACACATGCATTCTTTCAGCAAAGCAAAGCACGAAAATCTTTACTGGATTATGGTGTACAAATGGAAGCGTGGTCGCCGTTGGCACAGGGCCGAAACGGGCTGTTTACTAACGAAACGCTGGCAGCCATTGGCAAAAAGTACAATAAAAACAATGCGCAGGTAAGTTTGAGGTGGCACTATCAGCGCGGTATTGTCGCCATTCCACGCTCATCGCAAAAGGCACACATGATGGAAAACCTTAATATTTTTGATTTCGAACTAGATGATGCTGACATGAAAACCATTGCCGCACTGGACCTGGATAAAACACAGTTTCCGGAATGGGAATAGTAAAAGATTCTTGACGAAATATCAAAATATTTATCGATAGCGGGGCCAGTTTTATGGCTCCGTTCTTTTTGCAAGGAAGATTTAGAATCAAAATCTGAGCAAGCACCCGTTTTGGGCCTGTTCCCGCAACGTATTTTGATTATTTACCGTTTTGTTTAATGTAAAATAAGCTCTCCAACGCCCGAAGTTCAGAATAACTTCCATTTTGCTGAACACATTATGGTCAGTTCGCACCCCAGAAATCAGCAATACCCACTCGAATTAACAACCTCAAACTCTTTAATTTTACATTGAGCTTATGCTCCATTAAATCAAAACGAGGATTGTTCTTACGGTAAACATTTCAAACCCAATGTTTACGCAAGTTGAAGATCCCAAAATAGTTCGCCTATGAAACCACTTTTTTTAATCACGGTTTTTTGTATCGTTACCCTGATATCTCATGCTCAGTGGGCTGAAAAGCCTTCAACTACTACAAAGCATAATTTATATTCGTTGGGAGAATATGTGGTTGGCGATGAACAAGCCGGGAAAATCGGGATGAGCTATACCTACAACAACAAGTATATAGTTAGCGTTGGGTACTCTGCCACATTTAAATCAACGGTTACTCCATCTGATAACTTTCTGAAATCAGCTACAAACATTACCCCTGCCACTTCGGCCGAACCATTCGAGAATTCGGAGAATTTACATATGATGGTAGGACGAATTTTTAAACTCAATGATAAAAATAATTTACGTGTTGTTCTTCAGGCCGGACCGGGAATTGCCACATTTCGCGAACCGGAATTTGCCCTGGTTAATTCAAACAGCCAATACAACTTCGAAACGAAAACAACAAAAAAACTAAGTCTGGTTTTAAATCCAAAGTTTGAAATGCCCTTGCACTCAACAGTTGGATGCTCTGTAGGTCCAATGGTGGTAGTAAACAGTAATCAAACATACATTGGCGCAGGAATAGGAATTATGTACGGACTCATTGCAAACAATTAATAAATCCGTACCCGTTTTTAACTGTACCCCACAATCAGTAAACGAATTTTTCAGTTCTCTCCCCCACTTCTTAAAAGCACCTCAGCAATTTACTTAGATTTTGTTAAGTATTTATTACCCCCACACTTCATTCTTTCCGACAGTTTTGGTATCTTTAGACCAATTGACGTATGAAGATTAAAACCCTATGTGATTATTTATTATGTTGGTACCAAACAATGAAATGGAATTTATGAAGAAAATTCTGGCTATTGATGATAATAACATCAATCTGGAACTTATTTCGCAGATTATAAAGGTTTACTACCCCGATTTTAAATTCATTGGCGCGTTAAACGGCAAAGAGGGCATAACGATTGCACAAAATGAAAATCCCGACCTGATTTTGCTGGATATTATGATGCCGGATCTCGACGGGTATGAAACCTGTAGGTTATTAAAGAAGAATAACCGAACAAAACAGATACCAATTATCATGGTATCGGCCCTGGGGCGCGATAGTGTTGAACGCACCAAAGGTTTGAATGCAGGAGCCGATTCTTTTATTTCAAAACCGTTTGATCAGATTGAATTAAAAGCGCAGATCAATGTTGCGTTACGTATAAAATCGTACCAGTTGCAGCTTAAAAAGTTAAACTCGGAAGTTACGCTGGTTGAGGAGCGGGAAAGAAGGCGAATTGCTGAAAACCTGCACGACAGTTTGGGGCAAACGTTGGGGCTGGCATTTATGAACTTGTCGTCGATTGACGTAGATGAATGTTCACCTGCCATAAAAAACACCATTAAATTCACCTCAAAACTACTCAATAAAGCCATTGAGGAATCGCGGCGATTAACCTACGATTTAAGTCCGCCAATACTTTATGAATTAGGCTTATTGCCTGCCATTCAGTGGAAACTTGAACAGTTTGAGAAAGACTTTAAAATAAAAACAAATCTTATCGTTGAGAACAAGAGTACGCAACTCAGCAAAGAGAATAATATTTTTCTGTATCGTACAGTTGGAGAGCTGCTAACAAATACATCCAAACATGCCGAAGCGACAGCGGTTACTGTAAAACAGGCAACAAATAACGGGATGTACTATATTTCGGTGGAAGACAATGGGATTGGTATCGACAAATCGCCTGCAAAACAGGTTTCAAACAAAGGAGGTTTTGGGCTGTTAAGTATTGAAGAGCGAATTGAAAGTTTGAATGGAGCTTTCAATATTACAGCCCTGGCAAAAGGGACAAAAGCCGAAATTGAAATACCATACTCTCTTGAACAAAATTAATTAAATAACATCAGGTCTTAAAAGCATATTCGCCCCCGATTTGCTATTGAGCTGTAAAATAAAAAGTAAATGAAACGAGCATGTAGAATATTACATCCAGGACGAATTTTTAAATACGTGCGAGTTCCATACTATACCGCTAAAAACAAACAATTTTAATACTATGAAAATAAAGGTTATAGTTGCTGACGATCACCAACTGTTCAGGGAAGGTTTAATAAACCTATTACACTCGGCTGACAATATTGAAGTAATTGCCCAGGCCGAAAACGGACAAGATGCAATAGACAAAGTGGAAGCATTTAAACCCGATGTGCTTTTGGTTGATATTGCTATGAATAAAATAAACGGCATTGAAGCTACCCGGATTTTAAAAGATAAAATGCCGGAAGTAAAAATTATTGCCGTATCGATGCACTCCGACAAACAATATGTTAAAGGAATGCTGGAAGCCGGCGCTGATGGTTACCTTTTAAAGAACTGTACCTACCGCCAACTTACCGATGCTGTAAACTCGGTACACGATGGTAAAAAATTCCTGAGCGAAGACATCACCGAAATTGTTATTAACGGTTACCTGAATTCGAGTGCTGATGATAACGATTCATACTCGCAGTTATCCGACCGCGAAAAAGAAATTTTCCTGCTTTTTGCCGAAGGAAAATCAACACGCGAAATTGGCGACAAACTTTTTATCAGTGTAAAAACGGTTGGTACACACAAACAAAATATTCTTGAAAAGCTGGATTTAAAAACCAACTCCGACCTTGTAAAATATGCCTTGAAAAAAGGATTAATCCAGCTCGATTAGAGGGATTTTTACCTGTTAAACCAAAACCTAATTTAAACCGGATGAAGAAGAATGTTATTGTTTTAGGTGCCGGACTTGTAGGAAGTTCAATTGCCAAAGATTTAGCAAAAAACCACCAGGTTACCAGTGTTGACTTTGACAAAAAAGCATTAGAAAAATTTTCCGGTTTCCCCGAAATAAAATGTATTCAGGAAGATCTGAGCCAACCTGAAAAAATTAAATCTTTGGTTTCCAACTACGATCTTGTAATTGGTGCAGTTCCGGGTTTTATGGGCTACCAAACCATGAAAGCGGTAATTGAAGCCGGAAAGAACATGGTTGATATTTCGTTTATGCCCGAAGATTTTCTGTCGTTAAACGGTTTGGCTAAAAAAAATAAGGTTTGTGTTGTGGCCGATTGCGGCGTTGCTCCCGGCATGGGAAATATTATCCTGGGGCATTACAACCAGCAAATTACAGTAAAATCGTACGAATGCCTGGTTGGCGGCCTGCCCGTTATTCGCGAATGGCCGTACGAATATAAAGCGGTGTTCTCGCCCATCGATGTAATTGAAGAATATACCCGCCCGGCGAGATATATTCAAAACTACGAGCTGGTAGAGAAAGAAGCACTCTCCGATCCGGAGTTAATCCATTTTGATGGAATTGGTACCCTTGAATCGTGGAACTCCGATGGTTTACGCTCGCTGATGCAAACCATGAAGAATGTGCCCGACATGATCGAAAAAACGTTGCGTTACCCGGGATGTATCGAGTACCTTCGCGTTTTACGGGAATCGGGATTTTTCTCCTTCGATCCGGTTGAAGTAAACGGTGTTAAAGTAAGGCCGATTGATGTTACGGCTAAGTTACTTTTCCCGAAGTGGCAACTAAAACCCGGAGAGGAAGATTTTACAATAATGCGTATTGTCATTAAAGGAGTGGAAAACGGAGCCGAAAAAACATTCACCTATCATTTGCTCGACAAATACGACCGCGACACGCAAACCATTTCAATGGCCCGAACAACGGGTTATGCCTGTACCTCGGTCGCCAACCTGGTGCTCGACGGCGCTTTCAACACTTATGGTGTTAATGCCCCTGAAGCTGTTGGAGCACAACCCGGAAACCTCAGTTACATCTTCCAATACCTGAAAGAACGTGGCGTAATCTACCAGCTTTCGTAGTAGATGCAACTCTCTCACTTAAAATTATTTTAACCTTAACCCAAAGCAAATAAACTTTTGTAGCAATTTGCTATTTTTGCACCATGGAAATGATTATTGGATTTGGTTTTTTACTACTCACCTTTATTGGTGTTTTTCTTTTAGTAAAAGCAAATAAAAAAAGCGGGAAGACAGAGAACAAACAAGAAGAAGTGGTTGCTCCACCATCCGACTGTTGTGGCGCGCACGAGATATGTGAATTCGATCAGATGAAAATGAACGAATCGATTGTTGAATATTACGACGACGAAGAACTTGACGCGTATAAAAATATCGACGAAAATTCATACACAAATAACCAGATAGAACAGTTTCGCGAAGTTTTGTACACCTTAAAAACCGAGGAAATAAAATTCTGGTTGCTAAGCATTGAGCGCCGACACATTCAGCTTCCGGCCATTTTAAAAAGTGAAGCCCGGATGCTAATGGCCGAGGCTTAAAGATCCACTACCACTGCCCCCTCCCTAATTTTTCCGCTGAACGGGAAGTATTTTGGAGCTAACCTGCCTTACATTCTTATTCAACAGGAAATATTTTTATCTTCATAACCTCGTGTAAAAACCTTGTTTTTTACACACACTTTTCATATAAATAGGTAAAACCAACAATTTCAGTGCTATGAAATACTTTTTGTCACTATTCATTCTCTTAACTATTTCAGCAAGCTTATCAGCCCAATCGGAAAAACGACCGCTTACTTTTGAAGAAATTTTAAAGTGGAACAGAATTACCGAGACACACCTTTCGAACAACGGGAAATACATTGCCTGGAAAGAAGAACCATGGAAAGGTGATGCAACTTTGAAAATCAGCACTCCTGATGCTAAAGAAATTGTTTCATTTAACTGCGGAAATAAAGCGCAATTTACAGCTGATTCAAAATTCCTGATATTTACTGAGGTTCCTGCAGCAGATACCATTCGTGCGCTCAAACTAAAAAAAACGAAAAAGGAAGATCTGCCTCAGAATAAATTGGTTGTTTTCAATATCGGGGAAAATGAATCGGAAAAAATTGAGAACCTGGAATCGGTTAAAGTTCCCGAAGAATGGCCGGGCTGGATAGCATATCAGGCGGAAGATCCCAATGATTCCACAAAAAACGAAAAGGACAAAAAAAATCCGCTCTACATCAAAAACCTCAACAACGGATTAACAAAAACATATCCTGCTGTTAGCAGCTACGAATTGGCAAAAGACGAGCCATTTATCAGTTTTATTTCTGAAGGCGACAGTACTTTTTCTGCCGGTGTTTACCTGTTTGATTTAGCGAATGAGGTGCTCAAGCCGGTTTTAGAAGCAGAGGGTAAATTCAAACAACTTTGTATTGCCGATAATGGCGAACAACTCGCCTTTTTGGCCGATACTACGGATGCTGAAAAGCCGGCGTTTGGGCTCTATTATTGGGATGGTGAGAATGAAACTATTGTTGCCGATAACACCAGCGATGCCATTCCCGACAACTGGGAAATAAGCGAAAATGGCAATCTTTCTTTCTCGGATAATGGCGAGCGCTTGTTTTTTGGAACTGCACCAATATCACCCGAAAAAGACACAACAAAACTGGAAGAAGAAATCCCGGTGCTTGATGTATGGACGTGGAACGAGGAGCAGCTTCAAACGGTTCAGCTCAACAATAAAGAAAAGGATCTGAAAAAAACCTATTTGGCAGTAGTTCATCTCGATAAGCTTAAAATGGTTCAGTTGGAAACAGAACTTTTTTCCGGAATTCAAAAAATACAAAATGGCGATGCCGATAAATTACTGGCCTACAGCAACCGTCCTTACGCGGTACAATCTATGTGGGAAGGCGGGCCGTACCACAACGATTTTTACCTGGTTGACATCAATTCAGGAAAGGCTGAAAAAATAAAAACCGACTGTCGGGCCACTCCTTCTGTTTCTCCCGACGGAAAATTTCTGTACTGGTACAATGCCATCGACACAAGCTGGAATACCTACGATATGGCAAGTGGCACTGAATATCAAATCACTGATCCGGCGACCATTCAAACAGCAGACGAATTAAACGATGTACCTAATCTTCCCGGATCATACCGTACTGCAGGTTGGCTTGAAAATGATGAAGCGATACTGATCTATGATCGTTACGACCTTTGGAAAGTTGATCCGACCAATGCTGCGGCCCCGGTTAATCTCACCCAAAATGGCAGAAATGAGAAGATCAACTACCGCCTGGTGCGTTTTAATCCGGAACCAAACACAGGTATCTCCCCTTCGGAAAGCGTTCTTCTGACCGGGCACAATGAAGTTTCACGTGCCGATGCCTATTACGCTTTCGACCTCAGCAAAAACAAAGTACCCGAAGTTCTTTTCAGTCAGAATTACAGCCTGGGAAGACCTGCAAAAGCGAAAAATGATGATCTGATCATTTTTACAAAAGAAGATTTTGAAACCTACCCGAACCTGATCGCTACTGACCTGCGGTTTAAAAAGGAAATGCAAATTAGCGATGCCGCACCTCAGCAAAACGAATTTAAATGGGGAACTGCCGAACTGGTTACCTGGCGCTCGCTTGATGGTCTGGTTTTGGAGGGCACTTTGCACAAACCTGAAGATTTTGACCCGACAAAAAAATACCCGATGATCGTGAATTTCTACGAAAAAAGTTCGGACAGGCTGCTAAGTTACCATATGCCGGAAAACCATCGCTCAACCATTGACTATCATTACTACACCAGTCATGGTTATATTATTTTTAATCCCGATGTTTATTACAAAGAAGGGTATCCGGGAGAATCGGCATTTAATTGTGTGATGCCGGGCATTACCGCTTTAATCGACAAAGGTTTTGTTGACGAAGCGCACATTGGCGCGCAGGGGCACAGCTGGGGCGGTTACCAGGTAGCCTATCTGGCTACACGAACCAATATGTTTGCGGCTATTGAATCGGGAGCTCCGGTGGTAAATATGTTTAGTGCATATGGCGGTATTCGATGGGGATCGGGATTAAACCGGTCTTTCCAGTACGAACACACACAAAGCCGTATCGGTAAATCGATTTGGGAAGCTCCCTTGCGTTATCTGGAGAATTCACCACTATTTACCCTTGATAAGATCAACACACCAATTCTGATCATGCATAACGACGATGACGGTGCTGTGCCATGGTACCAGGGAATTGAGTTTTTTATCGGACTTCGACGTTTGCAAAAACCAAGCTGGTTGCTTAATTACAACGATGCTGACCACTGGCCAACTAAAATTCGTGATAAGCACGATTTCCAAATTCGAATGGCACAGTTTTTCGACCACTATCTAAAAGGTGCGCCAATGCCAAAATGGATGGATGAAGGTATCCCTGCAATAAATAAAGGTGTTGATATGGGATATGAGTTGGTAGAATAAAACCGAAAGCGATGTATTTTTCCATGACGAGGAAAAATACATCGCTTTCGAAATTTCTTTTACTTTATTGAGTTAAAAATCTCCAGCGCCTCTTCAAATTTTTCTTCCATTACCCGGATTTCAATACCAATATTGGTAGGGCTTCCGCTAAAAGTACCATCAATAGTACTTGTGATCTCGTTAACCAGCATAAAATCGATGCCGGCTTCGTCAAGCATTTCTTTAAACAACATGTATTTCATGTCGAAATTGCTCGTGAATGTTGCAACAGTTACCGCTTTACTCATTAGTTTTTACTTTTATTTTGTTTGAAAAACAGGCAATCGATCTCTCCGGAAATTATTCCAGACTGTCTTACAGCTTTTGTCCTTCAGGATAAAGTTAACACTAAAGTGTATTAATCATCCATACCTGTTTTGGTTTCAATCACGACCACTCCATTTGCTCCGCGTGCACCATAAATTGCCGCGCTACCATCTTTAATTATGTTGATACTTCGTACCTGCGAAGGCACGAGCGTGCTCATAACGCTTCCATCTACCTGCACGCCATCAACTATAATTAGTGCAGCACTGCTCAGATTTATCGAATTAACTCCGCGAATAATTATATCTCCGTTACTTTGAACCTGTACACCGGCAAAACGTCCCCGCATCAGATCGTACATATTTGTATACTGCGAGAAATCGACATCATCACTTGTCATTTGGGCCAGTGCATTCAATCGTTCGCCATCTTTTACATAACCATATCCAATAGCATATTCTCTGGCTTTTTCTCCTGCTTTAAGTTTCAAATTAACGGCAACCAGCTTTATCTTTTCCTCCAGTTTAACATTCTGGGTAATAAATCCTTTTGCAGATATTTTCAATTTATCCTTACCGTCCACTTTCACTTTGAATTGTCCCAGCGAATCAGTTTTTACAATTTCCTTGGAGCTTTTCACCATCACGTCGGCACCAAAAATGGTAATACTGTCGAAAGTGGTAACTATACCTAGAACAAAACGTTCCTGAGCAATACTATTCATAGTTACTAAACAGAATAGTGCAAGAAATACGAGAGAAATTCGGGTTTTCATTGTATTGGCTTTTTTGTTTTATTGTTTGTTAAAGGTAAAATAATTTAACAAAAAGCCAAGATGCCAAAATCGTATTAAATATTTTCTTTAGCAGGCGCTACACGCTTCACCCGGTAAGGTTTTTTCTGTTGCGATTCGAAATAAGTACGCATCTGTAACTCGGCAATAATACCCGTTGTTATAAACTGAATACCACCCAATACCAACAAAATACCAAGCAACAATAATGGTTTACCCCAAATATCATTGCCCAAAACTTTAAGGATGAGCAGATAGATGTTTATCAACACTCCGATTGCAAGGGTGAAAATACCGATTTGACCAAAAAAGTGCATCGGCCGTTGAAGGTACTTCTTAAAGAAAACCATGAGAACAAGATCGCTCATTACACGAGTTGTACGGCTAAGATTGTATTTTGAGCTTCCAAATTCGCGCGGACGGTGGTTCACATCTACCTGGGTAATTTTTGTGGCCCCTTCGAGGGTTACCAGCGCAGGAATATAGCGGTGAAGTTCACCATAAATATGAATGCTTTTTATGGTATCGTTAGTAAATATTTTTAGGGTGCACCCCAGGTCTTTCATATAAATTCCGGTAGCACGGCGTATCAGATAATTGGCAATTTTTGAAGGCACTTTACGCAGAAACATACCATCTTTTCGATTGGCACGTACACCTGCAACCATGTCCCATTCTTCTTCTTCAATCATTTTTAGCATCATAGGAATGTCTTCCGGATCGTTCTGCAAATCGCCATCAATCAAGGCTACAAAATCTCCTTCCGCCTGATCGATTCCGGCTTGCAATGCCGAACTCTGCCCGTAATTCCGTTTTAACTCTACCAATAAAAACCTGTCGTCGTTTATTTTCCGAATCTCTTCTCGTGTTTTATCGGTCGATCCATCATCCACAAAAATGGCTTCGTAGTCAATTCCTTCAAGTGCGGCTTTAATTTGTTCGGACAATGGTTTAATGTTTGGCTCTTCATTCCAAACACAAATTACGAGTGAAAGCTTTTTCATGATCTGTTTTTAATCTGTTTGAAGCTGCATCAATACAACCTTGATTTTGCGCTTGCAAAGGTATAAATTCTGTTTTACGATAACTTACTCAATTCCATTAAGTTTCCAAATAAACGAAAAACGTACCGTTTTATACAGCCAATCGTGTAAACCGTGCTGGTATTTTATTGCAAATGCTTTTTTATTGTATTCTTTCCGGACTTCAAAATTCAGTTGACTGGGTCGGTCGCCATTATTTTTATAACCGTAATAACCCGACCATGACGGCGTAAAACGCCAGTTGTTTTTCTGAAAATCAGCACCTGCACCATAAAGAAAAGCATCGTTCTGTAAATTCAACTCATCGTTGGTTTGCCAGCTGTAGAAACCCAGCATTGCGTGCGGGCGAAGTAATAGTGTTTCCGGCTGTCCGTAGTTTTTCGAAAAACTAAAATCAAATGAATAAGCCGGTGTATCAGCATAGCGAGCACCTTCGAAGTTCGTTCCTGATGCCGTTTTTAGTATCGCACGAAACATCGTATTTGGAAAAGCCCGGTCTTTAAAAAGTTGAATAAACGTTGAGAAATGGAAATCGCCCATTGCATAGCCTTGTCCGTCCTTATCGCGTGAAAAACGCTCATCTCGTATTTCTTCAGTATAGGCATAATGTTCAAACAACACTCCATACATTTCAACGGCTATTTTGTTTTGTGCAAAAGGAATGTAGACCCGCCCCGAAATATCCTGCGTTGGATCGCCCGACAAAAAGTGGTTCGAAACGGTAAGTTCAAACTCCATGTTCCCTTCAATAACACCTTTCTTAAGTTCCGGAACCGGCAAAGCATTTGGCCCCAGATAGGCAGGAGAAATGATCAGCCATTCCCGCCAGCCCGGATCACCAGTTTCCCAGCCGTGTACATTATTCCACCACGACCAGTCTTCCTGAGCCGAAACAAATTGTAGTGTACTTGTGAATACAAGTAAAATAACAAGTAATCGCTTCATTGACGTTTCACGCCTTTTTATCTTTTCCCGTGAAGATGACCCTTATCTTCAGAAGTAGTTAAGACATATCAAATGTAAACGATTTTTTGAAGCCGCCAATGCGCTAACAGTGGAAACCTTAAGTAGGTTAAAAAAAAATAAGCCCCTCAGGAACACTGAAGGGCTTAAAAATTAAAGTTTAAGTTTTTCTCTTATACTTTGGGGTATGCCGTCTTTGTGCACCATAATGCACATCGTCTTGTAATTCACGTATGGTTTCGAGGCGTAGAAATAACCATCGTATTTATTGTAATCGCCCCACGAGTTTTTCACTTTGTAGAAAGTATGTCCTTCCTGATCTTTTGCAGTACCTATAATATGCATTCCGTGGTCATCGGTAGTTTCGTAATCATCAAATGCTCTCTGGCGCATTTCCTGGGTAACTACCAATTCAGGTACCGGGTTGTCCAGTTTATACAGTTCTTTTTCTTTGTCTTTTTGTGGCAGAGCTTCCCATTTTGCAATTTCGGCATCGTCCATGTTCTCTTCAGGAGCGACCGGCAAAACAGCCACACCTTTGTTACTGGTAGCAAATCCTTTTTCGCTTACATCGGCTGCCCACGCAACGGTTAATCCGTTATTCAACGAATAATCAATAATCGTTTCCAAATCCTCAAGTGGTACGTTGTACACCTGATCCCACGACCAGTTATCAGGAACTTCAAGAATAAATTTGTCGTAAAACGGGTGGTGTGTATACGAAGTGATCTCTACATAATCATCCATGTTCAAACCAACATAATCGCTGGCAAAACTTTGTGGTGTGTATTGTTTTCCTTCGTATTCAAACTTTTGTGGCAACTCGCCTAAATACGAGTTCAGAGTACCTTCAACTGCTTCGTGCCATACAGTGCTCAGTTTTCGGTTACCGTTTTTCACCACAGCGTCAACATGGTCTTTCAACACATTATCCATTTCTCCATGCACGTGTTTTTCTTCGCCATAGTTTAAACCATCATAAACCGACTCCGGAACAATTCCGTATTTCGCAATCATATTGGTAACATCGTGGAAAGCACCACCTGCCGAAAAATTCAGATTACCATGCACACGTACGTGCTTCTCTGCTTTATCGGAATAGGTATGCCATACAACAAACATTTCTGAAAGGTCAACCTCCGGTTTTCCAAGGCGCATCATTTCCGACTCCAAAAATGAAAGCCCCGAAAACGACCAGCAAGTACCCGAACGGTATTGGTCTTTTACAGGCGTGGCCGCTAATGAAATCTCGTCTTCAAAAACATAACCTTTTTCCTCCTCCTTTTTATCATTCTCCGCAAATACACTTAGTGTAAATACCGCAATCAATACGGTAAAAATAAAACGCAACTTCATCAATTAATTATTAAATTATTACCCCTCTTTTTTTGAATTAGCGTCAAAATTAACAATTAATTCTTTTTAGAAAAGAGAATTTAAGGTAGACTTAATAAAAATTAGAGGTGGCTTTTCAGATTAAAAGTTATGTAATGAGTTGTGTGACTAAAGTTACTGAACTTCGTGGTAACGGAAGCAATCAACCAGGTGATCGTTTACCATTCCGGTTGCCTGCATGTGCGCATAAATTACTGTCGAACCAACGAACTTAAATCCGCGCGATTTCAGGTCCTTCGATATCGCATCCGACAGTTCGGTTTTGGCCGGCAATTCACCAATCGTTTTAAAGCTATTTTGAACAGGCTTAAAATCTACAAATTTCCAAATGTAACGATCAAAGGTGCCGAACTCTTTTTGAACCTCAAGAAAACGTTGTGCATTATTTACACAAGCCCTTATCTTTTGCTGATTGCGGATAATTGACTGATCCCGGATAAGCTCCTGAATTTTATTTTCGGAATACTGTGCCACTTTTTGCGGGTTAAAATGATCGAATACCTTTCGAAAATTCTCGCGTTTATTCAGCACAATCTGCCAGCTTAAACCGGCCTGAAATCCCTCCAGCACAAAGAATTCAAACAATTTATCGTCGTCATGAAGCGGCACTCCCCATTCTTCATCGTGATATTTGATCATCAACTCGTTTTTTGTTCCCCAATCGCAGCGTTTACACATAATTTTAGATTTAAGTCGCTATTCGTTAAAAAACCTAACTGTTTATTACATCCAACTATGAAAATACTATTTTTGTTTGTTTAGAAAAACCGGACGAAGTACACCTGCCAAGAAAAGGGTACGAAAGAAATACATAAATGAAGAAACTTACCATACTTTTTGCACTCTTGTTGTCGATGAGTTTCCTGGCCGAAGCACAATTGAATATCAACCACTTTATAAGGGTTGGAAGAACGCGCATATCAATTGGCAACTACACGGGAGCAATCGAATATTTTAATATTGTTATTGAATTTAAGCCTTATTTGGCAGAAGCTTATTTGTACCGCGGAATGGCGAAACATTCGTTGGAAGATTACCGCGGCGCCATAGCCGATTACGACAAAGCAATTGAAATTAAACCCTATTACCCGCGCGCTTACAACAACCGCGGAATGGCGTACCACAACCTAAGACTGTACAAACGTGCTATTGAGGATTACGACCGGGCACTGGAATTTGACCCTTCTGATGAATCGATATACAACAACCGCGGTATTGCCAAACTGGCACTAAAGAACCTGGAAGGTGCCATTGAAGATTATGACAAGGCGCTTGAGGTAAATCCAAAATCGACGCATGCCTTAATGAACCGGAGCAACGCCAAAATTGTAAGCGGCGATATCGAGGGAGCCATCAGCGATTTGAACCAGGTAATTATCATCAGGCCACATTATGCTGCCGCCTACCTAAACCGCGGTTTGGCGCGGTTTGAGCTGGAAGATTATGCATCAGCATTGCGCGACTACGACCAAAGTATTCGTTTCGATGCCACAAATGCGCTTGCCTTTAATAACCGGGGTATTGTAAAACACAAGCTGGAGGATTACGAAAGTGCCATTATGGATTACGACATGGCCATACAGCTGAATCCGGAAATGGCCAGTGCCTATTTTAACCGTGCCATGGCCCGCGAAATATTAAACCGTCCCGGTTATGAGCAGGACTACCAAATTGCAGCCCAGCTAAATCCGCAATTCGATTTTAGCCAGCGAAGAATAAATGCCGAACAACTGGCACAAAAGCAACAGCAGCAACAAAAACAACAGCAGAATTCATCATCGTCGCAAAACAATAGTCAGCAAAATTCGCAGACGAACCAGCAGGCGCTGGCGCAAAACAATCAGCAACAATCGTCGCAGCAAAACAATGCCACTGTCGACGATCAGAAATCGGATGAAGAAAAACGTAAAGAAGAAATGGAAGCTGAAAGACGCAGGCGCCGAATGCGCATGGATTTGGTTATTGAAGATACCCGCGATATTCCGGAGGAAGTAGAGGAGGTTGACGATGGCCGGATTCAGAATAAAAACATTGTTATCGATCTGCAGCCCATGTTCTTTATCTCGGCATTTGAGAAAAATGCGGTCGATTACGAGCGCTTCCAGTATTACAACGTGGTAATCGATGATTTAAATGCAGAGAACAACTACAATCCTTTGCTCTCCATATCGAACAAGCCGGTAACTACTTACCAGTCGGTTTTCGAGAATTTTATATTGTTTTTTAATGAAAAGATCGAGGTGCAGGAAAATGCGCATAACTATTTAAACCGTGGTATTTTTTATAGTCTTACGGGCGATTACAACAATGCTTTTGCCGACCTGGATAAAGCAATCGCGTTGGATGAAAAAAATTCGCTGGCCTATTTTACGCGAGCCAACACACATTACAAATTAAAAGAGCAGGTGGAACTTCTGGCAGGAGTGGGTTCAACCAATTCGCTGACATTAAACGAAGGAAAGATTAACGATAACAGCAATGAGAAGCCAACGACAGTTGAATACCAGGAAATTCTTGATGATTATGCTGTGACGCTGTTTCTTGATCCCGATTTCTTTTTTGGCTATTACAACCGGGCGTTTATAAAACTGCGCCTGGGCGAATACCGCAGTGCCGTGGAGGATTTAAATCGGGCCATCGACCTGGAGCCTGAATTTGCAGAGGCTTATTTTAACCGTGGTCTTACAAAAATCTTCCTCGATGATATTGAAGGTGGTGCGCTGGATTTAAGCCGTGCCGGTGAACTTGGAATCGATGGGGCTTACAATATTATAAAACGGTACTGTAATTAGATTTTGAGACGGTGAGAGAATGAGACGGTGGGACTAAGAGATTGTAGAAGATTGTGAAACTGGCCATTAGTCATTGGTCACTGGACATTGGTCATTGGTCATTGCAAAACTGATAAATTGTAAAATTGTTGAATTGTTAAACTCATAAGCAGCAGTTCTGAATCTTGGAACCTGAATGCCAGACGCTCACTTCTTGAAACTTGTAACTCGCAGCTGTTCTCAACTTTCTACTTTTGCTCCCGACGCTTCGGTCGGGATTTCGCCCAGCATAGCTGTTCTCAACTTTCTACTTTTGCCTTTATACTTTTACCTTGTATTTTTTTACTTTTGCCTTGTCACTTTTGCCTTAAATTATGAATCAACCATTAGCAGAACGCTTACGACCAAAAACATTAGACGATTATATCGGGCAGGAACATCTTGTTGGGAAGAATGCCGTTTTGCGCAAGTTGATCGATTCAGGTAAAATAACCTCACTCATTTTGTGGGGACCTCCGGGAGTGGGAAAAACTACTTTGGCGCGAATTATTGCCAACACGCTTGATCGGCCATTTTACACGCTAAGCGCCATTAACTCGGGCGTAAAAGATATTCGCGATGTGATTGACAGAGCCAAAAAGCAACAGTTTTTCAGCCGCCCAAATCCGATACTGTTTATCGACGAGATACACCGTTTTAGCAAATCGCAACAAGATTCGCTGTTGGGTGCGGTTGAAGATGGCACCATTACATTGATTGGCGCTACAACGGAAAATCCTTCGTTCGAAGTGATCTCTCCCCTGCTTTCGCGCTGCCAGGTTTATATTCTGGAACATTTGGATAAGGCTGCTTTGTTAAAGATCATCAAACAAGCCGCAAAAAAAGATACCGTTCTTAAGGAGAAAAAAATTACGCTGCGCGAAGATTCGGCGATATTGCGTTACTCGGGTGGCGATGCCCGGAAACTGCTAAACGTACTCGAACTGGTTACGCTTGGCGAAGACGGCGATAACATTGTTATTACCAATAAAAAAGTAACCGACAAGCTGCAGAAAAACCTCTCGATATACGATAAGAAAGGTGAAATGCACTACGATATTATTTCGGCATTTATAAAAAGTATTCGTGGTGGCGACCCGGATGCGGCAGTGTACTGGCTGGCACGTATGCTGGAAGGTGGAGAAGACATTAAATTTATAGCGCGCCGTTTGCTGATACTGGCCGCCGAAGATGTTGGCCTGGCCAATCCGAATGGCCTACTGATGGCACAGAATACTTTCGATGCGGTGCATAAAATCGGGATGCCCGAAGCGCGCATTATTTTATCGGAATGTACGATTTACCTGGCTACCTCGCCAAAAAGTAATTCGGCCTACGAAGCCATCGATAATGCCATTGCACTGGTAAAACAAACGGGCGATCTTCCGGTGCCGCTACACATACGAAATGCACCTACCAAGTTGATGAAAGAGATTGGCTACGGGAAAGACTACAAATACGCTCACGCTTACGACGGCAACTTTGTAGAACAGGATTTTCTGCCAAAAGAGATTAAAAACAACCGCATTTACCAGCCACAAAATAATGCATCCGAGCTGAAAATACTGGAACGTTTGAAGCTTTGGTGGGGAAAGCGGTTTTAGTTACCGGACGTTGGAAATTAGATATTAGTTTTTTGATAACTTTTACCGTTTATACTTATCATGCAATCCAACCCCATCAAAAATCTGTTGTTTATATTTTTCGATTCTTTTTCCCCTGGTTTGTGCTTGTTTGGGTTGCGAAAAATATATAATGTAGCCTCTCTGGCGGCCTGGCGTTAAAGCATAAAACGCATTCATAAATAACGGATCTTCTTCAAAGGCCAGCAACAGCTCATCTGGAACGGGTTCCGGGTTCTTCTTCAATTCTACCTTTTTTCCACTTTTTTCTATTTCTATTGCTTCAGTAATATATAAGCCTAAAACGTCTTCCAGTTTCTCAATTTCTTTCGTGTTTGTGAATTTTACCAACCGGCTAGATTGTACATTTCCCTGTTGTTGCAGAATTTTATGCTCATCGGCTAAAAGTACGCCTTTGAAAAAAACAATGTTAGCTGAGTTTTTTAACGCGTTTACCATCACTATGTTTTTGCCATTGTGCGCATAAACAGGAACTCCCCATTTAATTTCTTCCCTTAAACCGCTTTCCAAAACAATTTGCCGAAGCAATTCCAGCTCTTCCCTCCAATCGTTTACTTTGCACTGAAGCGTTCCGCCATACTTGCACCTCATACAACCGTCGGTAAGGTATTTATCCACCTTCGGATTTAATGCTATTTTCATTTTAAACTGTTCAAGTTTTTTATATTACAGACGTGCAATACAAAGTGTTCAACGGTTTGTTTGTTTACTATTCAGATTTGGTTATGATTTTTTTCGATTGAAAATTAAAGCTTGACAGATGCAGGAAGTTTTGGATTAACGTAAACAATCAAGGAATTATAGCTGGTATGAACAACAGTCTAAACGATTTCACGACAAAACACAAACGAATAGCATCACTCAGTTTCGCCAAAAGCTTTAGCTAAACCACTTGGTCCGGTTGGTGCCATGTCCTTGAAAATCCATCTTAATCCTCGGGTATATCCCTCTGCCGCCACCCCTGTATGTCGCTCTCCTTCTATAACGAAATTTAGCAATGAGAAATTCTGGTTTTAATTTCTTTTATTGTTTATTCGTATTTGGGAAATTGGGTACTTCAACGTGTTTTGCTTTTGAATTTAGATAAAATCGTAGTGAGTCATTTCCCTGAACTAACCAAACCATTTCCTCAGAATTCAGTTTCTCAATATAAATTTTAGTTGAATCAAACTCATTATGGATTAGCAAATTGAAGTTATCTAGTTGCCATTCGCCTTTAACAAGGTTTTCGTTTCCATCGGCCTTGGTTTTATACCGATAGGTATTATCCGAAGCAAAACTCCATATTTTCTCGTTGTCCTTTCCGGTCTGATTAATTGCTCCGGTGCCGAGATCGATCACTTTTTCAATCTCCCAGTCATAACCGGTAAGTATTTTTTCTTCCTTATTTTCACACGCGTAAAGAATGACGCTTATAAATACGATTAGTATAAATCTTTTCATTTGCTTTCAGTGAGTTCTATTTTGTTATTTCAATTCCAGCATTGGAAGTTGACACCTGTTTTCTTGGCAAATTCCGAAGGGTATTCCTTCCAGTCAAACGCCAGGCTGCACTTTGAAACGGGCACTGTAACATCTACCTTGCTGCAGGGCCGGCATTTATTCCGTTTTGTTCTTTTGTAAAATCTTATTGGCCACCTTAAAGCCTATACCCACAAAGATTATGATAATTCCAAAGGTCAAATATTCCCATTCGCCTCTGAAATTCATTGCCGGCATATTACCGTGATGGCTATTAATTTGGGATAGTAAAAACTGAAAAATATTAGCAATTACGAACCCAAATCCGGAGATGTAGAATAATTTGTTGAGTATGATTAGTAAATCGGAGATATCCTCCTTTTTCTTTGTTGCTTCGTTATTAATGAATTTGTCGCGCAGGAAATTTAATATCAATAAAAGTAGATAAACGACTATAATTACAAAAACGAGTTTCATAAAAACTGCGGTGAATCCGCCTAAAAAGTCGGCATTCAGATTAAAAGATTGTTTTTGGTCCATTAGATGATTTTTAACTATTTATAAATTATTTGATTTGTATTGTTTGCCTGAAGTTTTATCATTGACTGATAGTATTGTTTTGATTGCTTACGGTTGGTACATGTTGTCGGGGCGGATTCTCGTTTTGCAATTGGCGCACCACTGCACTCTGCTAAGCAATATGTTCTTTGTATGGGTTGTTTTTTATGAAATCTAATAAAATAGTGATTATCTATATTGGAAGTTTTTACAACTGGTAAAGTTTCATTTTGTAGTTATTTATTTTTGACCAATAAATTATCCAACATATAATTCCTGCTACTCCAGTCAAGAAATTAACGAAAGGGATTATACTACAACAAAATAAGATGCAATAAGCTAAACCGATTCCAACTCCGGGTCTTTCTTCATCCACTATAATATTTTTTGTATTAAATTCAGCTTTTAAAGAATCCGCTAATCGATTTACAATAATAAATTGCCAAACAAGTCCAAACAATGGAATTAAAGTAAGCCAAACTTCTCCTGATTGCATTTTACGGTTTTCTGAGCTAATTGCATTAAATGTGTTTTGAAGAGTCAATAAATAAAATATTAAAGGTATTACGGATAGGGCGGGAATCATTAAAAGGATTATTAATTCTTGCGGTCCAATAAAACCAAGTAAAATGAAATTTAAAATTTGATTCATGGTGTTTAAATATTAGTTGTCCTACTCATCTGGCTTTTCGGTAGCGCCCCGTTTTTTTTTATGGTATCCGGTCTCCAATTTATTTTGTTTTTAATTATTGATGTTCAGGTTGTAATTCTTAATCCACCAAAAGTTGTCTGTTTCAAACTTGTCCATAACTAGTATGTATCATCATTGCACTTATGTCTCTTCCGGTATTAAAAAAAAGTAAGGTCATACACTTCTCTAAGGAATGTATAACAACACTATTATCATTTTATTCTTATTTTTTTACTGTTATTTCAGGGCGCGTATTCACGGTGTTCAACTTTAGTGCTTTAAAACTAAACATATTTTTTAATTCCCGGGCTGTGAGACGATAAAATTATTAACATAAACTACCCTGTGTGCTGCGCTTCGCAGAAAACGAACGTTCAAAAAACATCTCCTCAAACATGGCGAAATATATCAATTCCGAATACTACATGGCAATAAATAGACAAAGAGATTACCTAACCTATTGATTTTCTGAACAAATATCAGTAAATTACCTACAAATTCGACTATCCTTTAAATTGTTTAATCTTGTTAGAAAAAATCGTTATTCCTATTTATCATTGGCAGTATTATACGAGGTTGGTGGCAGAAGTGTCGCAGTACAAGCCAAACAAAGAGAAAGTAACAGCAGCGATGACGAAAACAACAACGAAACAGAATAATTTAAGGCCAAGTCTGCCGTAAAGCAAAAAACTGCAGAATCCAGGATTCTGTTTTTCATTTATAATTTTTGACATTGACAGCCTGCCCTTTGGGTGGGCTGTTTAATGATGCCTCGGCATCGTGTGTTTATAGAGAAGTTGCCGTAAGAATTTGTGCGACTCCGGCCGGAGTCGAATCCTTTTCAAAAAATCCATTGGTTATAAATAGTTGAATCCGCCGGATTCCATGACCCTTCGTTGCAGTATGGTAGCAGACAAATTCAGCAGGTGACTGAGAGCCACCTGCTGAATGAAGCACAAAAAAAGGGGAAACCTTACGGCATCCCCTTTCCTATCAAATTCTATAATATAACTACATTAAGAACGAAATAAGTACACCTGCAGCAACTGCCGAGCCAATTACACCCGAGATGTTACTGGCCATACAGTACTGTAAGATGTGGTTCTTTTTGTCGTATTTCAATGCCAGCTCGTTAGCAACACGCGACGCCATTGGCACGGCACTCAGTCCGGTTGCACCAATAAGCGGATTGATCTTTTTCTTGCTGAACATGTTTACCAGTTTCACGGCAAAAATACCACCGGCAATTGATATGGCGAAGGCCACAAAACCTCCGACCACAATACCCAGTGTTTTTGCCGAAAGGAAAACTTCAGCAGTCATAGTTGCTCCAACGGTAAGCCCAAGGAAAATGGTTGCGGTGTTCATGATCGGTCCTTGTGCAGCATCGGCCAAACGGCTTGTCGACGAACCAACTTCTTTAATCAGGTTACCAAACAAGAGCATTCCCAACAGCGGCACCGACGACGGAACCAGAATAGCAGCCAGTGTTCCCAAAGCAATAGGGAAAATAATTTTGGCAGCTTTTATATTCTTGATCTCATATTTCGACGGGTACTGTTTTTCCATTTGTTTCATGTTGATGGCGAACTCTTTTTTCGTGATAAACAACTTTGCAACCAATGGAATAATAACAGGCACCAGCGCCATGTACGAATACGCCGCAATAGCGATAGGGCCAAGCAAATGCGGAGCCAGTTTAATGGTAGTGTAAATAGCGGTTGGGCCATCGGCACCACCAATAATACCCAGCGAAGCAGCTTCTTTAGGCGTAAAACCAACAGCAATAGCACCCAGCAAGATGGCAAAAATACCAATCTGTGCAGCGGCACCAAACAAGGCCAGTTTCAGGTTACGCAACATCGGACCAAAATCAGTCAATACACCAACCCCCATAAAAATTACAGGAGGCAGCAAACCGGTTTTAATCAACGAATAATACAGGTAATTCATAATCCCGTAATCGTGCGCAATTTCAAATAGGTTCATATACCGGTGTCCTTCCAGCTCAATCAGGTCGGAGTTTACAACTCCCATTTGTCCCCCCGGAAAGTTGGCCAGCAACACACCAAATGCTATCGGAATAAGCAGCAGTGGCTCATACCCTTTCTTTATCCCAAGATAAAGCAGCACAAACGAGATCGCCCACATTATCAATGTTTGCCAGGTAATCTCGCCAAGCGCGGTCATGTTAAACAGTTCTGATAGAATATCCATAAATCTGTTTTATGACAGTTGTATCAATACATCGTCTTCATCCACGCTGTCGCCATTAGCTTTTAAAATAGCGGCAACAGTACCATCGCTCTCAGCAACAATAGCGTTATAGGTTTTCATCGACTCGATGTAGCAAACCAAATCACCCTCTTTTACTGTATCTCCAACTTTAAGCGCAGTTTCCGATGTATCTTTTGTTAACATGAATTTTCCTTCCAACGGAGCAATAACTTCCGAAGCTACACTTCCGTTTACTGCCGGGGCAGCTTCTTCTTTTGCAGGAGCCGCAGTTGCAGGAGCAGGTGCAGCGTCAACACCATCGTAGCTAACGCCAACTTTAAATTTCTCGCCGTTTACATCAATTACCATCGATTTTGGCTCGAATGCGCCGGCAGGAACTTCAACTACCGCTGGTTTTGGTGCGGCAGCAGCTTTTTTCTCTGCCAGTTCGGCTTCGAAATCGGCTTTTGCTTTACCCGATTTGTAAGCGCGATATTGCTCAGGGTGCATAGCCAGCTCGAACAACTCTTCGTCGTCCTGACCATAATCCCAACCGTTGTCGTCCATTTCCTTTTTGAACACATCCAGGTTATCAGGATACTGCTCTTGCGGAACGCCGGTAAAGAATTCTTTTCCGTTTGCTTTGGCCAGCTCAACAATCTCAGGAGCTAATTCTCCCGGAAGTTTTCCTGATTTACCGATGATCATATCCCAGATGTTATCGGCGATCATACTCCAGCGCTCGCGGCCTTTAATTATCTGAAGCACATTCATGAGTGCCAGGTTTTTCACGTATTGGCTAAAAGGTGTTACCAATGGTGGGTAACCTAACTTAGGCCAGATATATTCTACCTCATCAAACAGTTTGATCAGCAGATCATCCTGAGTTAAGGTTGGTTTATTGCGTTTTATCAGCCATTTGTTCAGGCTTTCGAGGTTGTTACCCAGGTCGGCCATCAAACTCCCCATCATTCCGCCGGGAAGACCTGAACCGATCAGCAAGGAATTCATGTGACGGTTTTTCGGGTTGATGTAGTAGCCCAGGAAATCGTCGATAAACTCTTGAGTCATCGAACGCACTTCCATGTAAGCTTTCATGTTTACCTCTTTTACTGCATAACCGGCATCTTTTAACATACCTTGCACAGCCAAAACATCGGCGTGGCCTGTACCCCACGATAGTGGTTCCATAGCTACGTCAACATAATCAACTCCGGCACGTGCTGCCTCTAAAATACTTGCCATTGAGAAACCAGGACCAGAGTGACCGTGGTACTGAACAGTAGCTTTAGGATGTGCAGTTTTTATATTCTTGATAATTTTACCGATGAAAGCAGGACGACCGATACCGGCCATATCTTTTACACAAATCTCGTCGGCACCCATTTCAATTAAGGTGTTGGCCAACTCGGTGTAGTATTCAACCGTATGAACTTCAGAAATCGTTAAACTCAACGCTGCCTGCGAGATCATTCCACCTTCTTTGGCAAACTTAATCGAGTTCTCCAGGTTACGCGGGTCGTTCAATCCACAGAAAGAACGGGCAATATCGGTTCCCTGTAATTTCTTAACTTTAAACATCAGCTTACGAACGTCGGCAGGAACCGGGCTCATACGAATACCGTTTAAAGCACGCTCTAACATATGTGTTTGAATACCGGCATCGTTAAAAGGCTGTGTCCATCTGCGGTTGGCAATGTTTGGATTCTCGCCAAACAAAAGGTTGATCTGCTCGAATCCACCACCGTTGGTCTCGACCCTGTCGAAACATCCCATATCGATAATTGCGGGTGCTACTTTTTCAAGTTGTTCTACTTTGGGAACGTATTTCCCTGAGGATTGCCACATATCTCTATACAGCAAGCTAAATTTGATTTCCTTCTTCATTTCTGTTTATTTTTGGTTTATTGGATAAAAGAATACCTTTTACTTCGTCGCCGTTTTTTTCCTTCGTTTGCTCTATTCTGTCTGGTTCGTCGAATCGCCTCCACGGAAAAGGTTTCGGAAGTTGATATCCGTTAACTACTCTTACATTTTCTCAACCGATGTTACCCTGCCTTTTCCTTTGGTCGTAATTTCAACAGCAGAAACAATAGCGGCCAGTTTCGATGGATTAATCTCATTTTGCGATGCAACTGCAGAACTCGTTTGATCGACGACGGCAACTGCAAAACGATTGGTTATCCGAATAATAATATTCCCCAAAACCACCACCATGATGAGGATAAAAAAGACGGTACTCATGCCCGTTAGCATCAATTTTAAAGCTTCGTTCATCTTTGTATTTTTTGTTTAAATTGATTTTTTAGAGCTTGCAAATATATATTTCATTATCACATAGCGATTCAAATTGATTTCATTTTGTAAGCATTTTTAACGTTTTACTATCATTTTGAAAGTTGCAATAAAGAAAGATTTCTTTTTACATATGCAAATATTTAACTATGAAGAAGTTATACACCATCAAAAAAAATGGTTTCCAACCACCTGCTTTACAACATAAATATCAAGCACTTAACATTAAGGTTAGATTTGAAGCAATTTTTGTGTGCGAAACACACATTGATGATTAAAATGAACTTAAGACCTGAATATCCTCATTACCTCAAAAAAAGTAACTATTTGGAAACATAAGCCAGGTGGAAACCCGGCAATACCAATAAACAGTTCTACCTAATTTATTTAGTGTTTAAATTTAATGTACCTTTGTGCCAGATTTTAGGTTTAAGAATTTTTATCTACCTCCTATTCCCCCGCCTTAGGATATTTGACTTTTCTTTAAATCTCAATTCTTAACATTAAAAACTTTTTTAATAGCTGCTGATATTTATTAATTTAGAGGTCGGTAAGCTATAATCACTATTAAAAATTTATATGGGAAGATCGAAAGAAACATTTGGTAAAAAAGAAGTACGAAAAAAACAAGCAAAGAAGAGAAAAGAAAAAGAAGCAAGAAAACAGGCTCGTAAAGAAAATGGCGGCAATTCAGGATTGGACGATATGATTGCCTATGTTGATGAGTTTGGTAACATCACCGATACTCCGCCGGATGAAACTCAAAAGGAAGAAGTAAACATTGAAGATATTGATGTAAGTGTACCAAAAGGCGGTTACGGGGAAGCTGAGCCTAAAGAAAAACAAGGTGTAGTGACTTTCTTTAACGAACAAAAAGGATACGGTTTTATTCGCAACCTGTCAAACAACCAAAATATCTTTGTTCACATTAACGAAGTTGAAGGCACTATAAAAGAAGGAAACCGGGTTACCTACGAAGAAGGACAAGGGCCAAAAGGACCTGCGGCAATGAATGTGAAGATTTCGGGCTAATCTGTTCTACAAAACAAACGGCAACTTCTGCCAAAACAGTTTACAAGATGGGAAAAGATTTAAAGTTAGCGGTACTTATCGATGGCGATAATATTCCCTCTGCATACGTTAAAGAAATGATGGAGGAGATTGCCAAATACGGCAATCCAACCATTAAACGTATTTATGGCGACTGGACCCAGCCCGGTTTAACAAAGTGGAAAACACTTTTGCTCGACAACGCAATTACTCCCATACAACAATACGGTTACACCACCGGAAAAAATGCTACCGACTCGGCCATGATCATCGATGCCATGGACATCCTGTACAGCGAAAAAGTAAATGGTTTTTGTTTGGTATCGAGCGATAGCGACTTTACCCGGCTGGCAACACGCCTGCGCGAAGCCGGAATGCATGTAATTGGCATTGGGGAGAAAAAGACTCCGAATCCGTTTATCGTTTCGTGCGACCGCTTTATTTACATCGAAATATTGAAAAGCCGTTCGAAAGAAAGTGAAAGCACTACTTCGAGCAAGTCGGATAAAAAAGGAGGTGTTGACAAGATAACGCCAAAAGTTATTCGTCTGATTTCGAAAACAATATGGGACCTGGCAGACGACGACGGCTGGGCCTTCCTTGGCGATGTGGGAAGTTTACTGCAAAAGAAACAACCGAATTTCGACTCGCGAAACTATGGTTTTGAAAAACTGACACCGCTGATCGACTCCACCGGGATGTTTGAAATAGATCAGCGCGTAGGCCAGGGAAAATACAAGCTGATGTACGTTCGGAATAAAAAACGTTAGTATAAAAAACAGGTTTCGAGATACGAGCTACGAGTAGCGAGCATTCATCAATCTTCCCATCAATCTTCTCAAGCACGTCTCCACTTTTCCTCCCTACGCTCAGGTGAGGATTTGGTTGTGGCCGATTTTCAATTCGGTCAACACAGCTGCCATCAACTTTTTCCTTTTCCCTTTTTCCTTTTGCCCTGTGATTAGCTAAACAACTCTACAATTTCCTCCTGAGTAACCTGCTCAAACGGATTATTGGAGTTGATAAATTTATCGGCCAGCGAGCTTTTCCGCTCTTTTAGTTTTTGAATTTTTTCCTCGATCGAGTTTTCGGTAATAAAACGATACACAAAAACATGCTTATCCTGCCCAATTCGGTGCGCGCGGTTAATCGCCTGGTTTTCGGCTGCCGGGTTCCACCACGGATCGATAATAAAAACATAGTCGGCCTCGGTTAGGTTAAGCCCTACTCCACCGGCTTTTAACGAAATCAGGAAAATCCGGTTATCTTCATCATCCTGAAAAGCTTTTATTACTTTTTCGCGTTTTGTGGTTTGTCCCGTTAATTTACTGTACTTCCACTTTTCTTCTGCAATTTTGCTTTCCAGTAACTCCAGGTGAGTTACAAACGACGAGAATACCAGTACTTTGTGTTTCTCGGCGACAAGATTGCTTAACATGCGGAAAATCTCATCGAATTTACCCGATCTTTCCGACGCCTCATCATCAACCAGCGACGGGTGATTGGCCAGCTGACGCAATTTGGTAAGCCCTTGTAAAACCACAAACTGCGATTTTTTGAGTCCCTCCTTTTCAATGGTCGACAGAATGGTATTTCGAATCACTGATTTTTCCTGCTCGTACAATTTTTGCTGCTCGCCCGCCATTGGGCAAACGCGTACTTCTTCCATCAGCGGTGGAAGATCTTTGGCCACCTCCACTTTTTTACGGCGCAAAACAAAGGGCCGGATCATCAGCTGCAATTTGTCCATTTGCTCTTCACTGGCATGCTTTTCAATGGGCGTAATAAACGTCCGGCGGAAAAAAGCCAGGTTCCCTAACATGCCGGGATTCAGGAAATTCATTTGCGACCACAGATCCGACAAGGAATTTTCAATCGGCGTTCCTGTAATTACCAGTTTGTAGCGGGCTTTTATGTCCATCACCGCTTTGTAGGTTTTCGAACCCGAATTCTTTATCGACTGGCTTTCATCTAAAATGAGGTAAAAGAATTCAGTGCCCCGTAACTTGTCGATATCATTACGAACCGTTCCGTAAGTGGTAATTATAATGTCGTAATACGAAGCTACTTTTCCTAATTCTTCGGCCTTTTTGCGCTGTGTTCCCACATGCTGATAAACCTTTAGTGCCGGCGTAAATTTCCGGATTTCGTTGCTCCAATTGTGCACCAACGAAGTAGGCACTACAATTAAACTGGCCGGTTGTACAGCCGCTTCCACTTTCGATTCCCCGGCAAAAAGATCGCGCTGCCCGTTTGCATCAACAGGATCGTGAATTTTAATTTCCTGCTTCAACCGTTTAAGTTTTAACAAAAGCGTAAGTGTTTGCAGCGTTTTTCCCAGTCCCATATCATCGGCCAGGCAACCGCCCAGTCCGTTTCGGTACAAACCATACATCCAGTTAAAACCTTCTTCCTGGTAATTTCGCAGTTTGGCTTTTAAATTAGCGGGCAACACCGGACGCTCCTGTTCGGCGTTTACCAGTTTCTCATATTTTTGTTTTACTTCCTTGTCAACCTCCTGAATAGAATTTTGCAACAGAGTAAAATGGTGTTTTTCAAATTTGATGTGTTCGCCCTGTTGTTTCCCAAAAGGAAGAAGCCCTTTGTAACGGGCAAACCATTCTTCGGGCAACACGGCAACTTCTCCGTTTGGCAATTCAAACTCACGGATATCGTTTAAAATGTATTTTTTCAGTTGAATAAAAGGAATGCTGAATTCGCCAAATTTCACCACAGCATAAACATCAAACCAGTCGCCTTTTGTTTGTGTTTTTAATTCCAGTTTTTGGCTTCCGGTATAAAACTTCTTCTCCAGCTGTTCCTGCTTTATCACAAATCCGCTTTCTTCCAGCTGTGGCCGTTTCTCATTTAGCCAGTTCACAAAAAAATACAGCGCATTCTGTGGCTCAAGCAAGGAAACCCCGTTTATGGTATACGATCCGTTATCATTCTTTAAGCCGGTCTTTTTAATCACCTGTAACAGCTTCTTTTCCCAGACAAAATCGCGCGTGGTCTTATAATACACAAAGGTGCCGTTTTGCTTTTTGACGCTAACCGCCATTTCGCGGGAAGAATCGGGCAGGAATTTTTCGTCGCCATATTCGAAGTTCAACACCAAACACGGCCGGTATTGCAGGTTATTTTCGAGCGACAATACGGCCTTTTTCCCGGCGGATGCCTGAACGACTTCAAACCCTTTGGCTTTTACATCATAATCGCGCACGGTATTCAGCACAAATCCTGAATAATACTTGTCTTCGATGGTATTGGGCACCGTAACGTAATCTTTCTCGAAAAAGGGCATCAGTTTTTTTGCATTTAGCTTTTCAAACGCCACCAGCTGATTTCGATAAATCAATAAACAAGGATCGTTGGTTACCACCTCTACCGAACGCGCTGATAACAGCATTTCCTTTTCTTCCAAAAATATGCGCAGCCTGTAACGGGTTTGTGTTTCCGTGCGTTCAAACTCAAATTCAGGCCGGGCAAAAAACGGCGGCACTTTTAGCTGATCCTCGTCGTACAGGTTTGAGTATTTGGCTTCTTTACGAAACAAACGAACCGGGCTGAGCATTAAAATGGAACACACCTGCATCAAACATTTTTCGATAAAAGGTGTTACCTGTTTTTCAAAATAACCGGGCCGCAACGATGCATAAAAATCAGACGCGCTGGCGGCACGCGAAAACTTTTTTGTCAGCCCCTCATCGCTGTATCTTTCTATCAACTGAACCAGCTCTTTTTCGTAGGGTTTAAAAGCGTATTCCGGATCAGTCAAATCGTGTGGTTTTACCAATCGCACCACCGAATAAAAACGCTCCTTCTTTTCAATTAAAAAAGGCTGAAAAACAAGCCCCAGGTATCGGTGCTCGGTTAAGGCTATTATAAATTCAAATCGGTCCATTTATTACTTCAAAAAAAGATACGCACTTGACTTTTCAGTTTTATCCGGCGTAGCAGTTCGAATTAAAGAACCTCAAATATATAAAAGCTGCTTGGTAACCTGACTTTATTCAGCAAAAATGTTCAAAGAAAAATAACATCTTTACAGACATAAAACATCCAGCATGAAGAATCTCATCGTCAGCAAAATCAACACAATAACCTCACTATCAATAAAGGAAGCAGCTTTGCTTTTGGAAAAAAATACTAAAACTGAAGCCATTGACATTTTGAATTGGGAAAAAGCGTTTCCCTACAAGCCGGACATAAAATTCAGGATTGCCCACACCGGAAACGAAATCTGGTTGAAATTTTACGTTCAGGAAAAAAATATTCTGGCACAGGAAACCAAAATAAACGGCGATGTTTACAAAGACAGTACAGTTGAGTTCTTCATCTCGGTTGACGGAAAAAATTATTACAATTTTGAGTTTAACTGTATTGGCACACCTCATGTTGGGTATGGCCCGGGCCGTGGAAACCGCACTCCTGTTTTGCCTGAAGTTGTAAAACAAATTGATATTGTATCAAGCCTTGGCAACCAGCCTTTTGCTGAAAAGTCGGGAGATTTCTCGTGGGAAATGATGATCTGCATTCCAACACAATGTTTCGCATTTGATAAGATTGAAAACTTAAACGGACTGGAAGCCACTGCCAATTTCTACAAATGTGGCGATGAAACTTCAGATCCGCACTTTGTAACCTGGAATGCTATCGACACGGAAAATCCGGATTATCATCGCCCTGAGTTTTTTGCTCCGCTTAAGTTTAATGGCTGATAGCAGCGTTACCGACATTTACCAGAAATACATGCAAAATCCCCAAACGCTGTAACCTCTCCTATTTTTTGCCACTAAGTACACATGCTATAAAACAGTATTCCATTTCACTACTTACCTTGTATTACGATGTATCTGTTTATACATTAGTTGGAAATTTTCTGAAACAAAATTTATGACCAATAACAAAACAGGATTACCAATATAGGCACCGAACAGATAGAACTTGTGAATGCCTGGTTTGAAATGATCGATAACTCATTACTCAGAATTAAAAACTTTAAACCATAAACCTTATGAATAAATACATACTTGCGTTTGACCAGGGCACAACCAGTTCGCGTGCCATTGTTTTCGATCAGCTTGGTGCAATAAAATCGGTTGCCCACAAAGAGTTTGAGCAGATATTTCCGAAACCGGGCTGGGTGGAACATGATCCCAATGAAATTTGGTCGTCGCAGGCAGCAGTTGCAGCCGAGGCCATTACAAAAATTGGAATTAACGGAAAAAACATTGCCGCAATTGGTATAACCAACCAACGCGAAACAACTATTGTTTGGGACAAAGAAACCGGCGAACCGGTATACAATGCTATTGTTTGGCAAGACCGGCGAACAGCCAAATATTGCGATGCATTAAAAGAAAAAGGATACCAGCAATTGATTCGCACCAAAACAGGGCTGGTAATTGATGCCTATTTTTCGGGCACCAAAGTGCAATGGATTCTTGACAATGTTAAAGGTGCAAGAGAAAAAGCAGAAGCCGGGAAACTGGCTTTTGGAACGGTGGATTCGTGGTTAATCTGGAAACTTACCCGTGGCGACAAACACGTTACTGATATTACCAATGCCAGCAGAACATTACTATATAATATAAACGATTGCTGCTGGGACAAAGAGCTGCTTGAACTCTTTAATATACCGAAAAGTATGTTGCCTGAAGTTTGTGCATCAAGCGAAGTCGTAGGACAAACCAAAACAACCATATTTGCGCACGAAATACCAATAGCCGGTATTGCCGGCGACCAACAGGCTGCTTTGTTTGGTCAGCAATGTATACATCCGGGAATGGCTAAAAACACCTACGGAACAGGATGTTTTATGCTGCTTAATACCGGCGAAAAAGCCATCCTGTCGGAAAACAACCTGGTAACTACGATTGCCTGGAAGATAAACGGAAAAGTATCGTATGCGCTGGAAGGAAGCATTTTTATTGCTGGAGCTGCAGTTCAGTGGCTTCGCGACCAGCTGGGACTGATAAAAAGTGCACCGGAAATTGAAGCCCTGGCGCTTTCGGTTGAAGACAACGGAGGTGTTTATTTTGTTCCGGCATTAACCGGGCTTGGAGCTCCGCACTGGGACCAGTACGCACGTGGTATTGTGGTTGGCATAACCCGTGGGACATCGAACGGACACTTTGCACGAGCCACATTAGAAGGAATTGCCTTTCAGGTGATGGATGTGCTGAAGGCGATGGAAGCCGACTCCGGCATTGAAATTAAAGAACTACGTGTTGATGGTGGTGCGGCAGCAAACAACCTTCTGTTACAGTTTCAATCCGAGACCCTGCAATCTCCGGTAATACGCCCGCGCCAATTGGAAACCACCGCTTTGGGAGCTGCCTATCTTGCCGGTTTGGCAGTGGGTTACTGGCAAGATCTGGATGAATTACAGTCGCAATGGGAAAAAGACAAAACTTTTACTCCACAAATTTCAAAGGATATCATGGATAAATCTATTCGCAAATGGCAAAAGGCACTTACAAAAGCCAAAGAATGGATTGACGACGATGATGATGAATAAACGATTTACTAAGCCTGAAATTTATGAAAAGACACAAACAATTACGTAAAGCCAAAGCCGATATTGAATGGGATATTGTTGTAATTGGCGGTGGTGCTTCAGGACTGGGAGTCGCGCTCGAATCTGCTACCCGAAAATACAAAACACTGCTGCTTGAAGGTGCCGATTTTGCCAAAGGAACCTCGAGCCGAAGTACCAAACTGGTACACGGCGGAGTACGCTATCTTGCCCAGGGAGATATTTCGCTGGTTTTAGAAGCACTCCGCGAACGAGGATTAATGCGGCAAAATGCGCCTCACCTGGTTAAAAATCAATCGTTTATTATTCCGAATTACGAATGGTGGGGAGGTCCGTTCTACACTGTAGGATTGAAAGTTTACGACATGATGGCCGGAAAGCTGGGGCTTGGCCCTTCCGTTCACCTCTCGAAACAAGAAACACTGGAAGCCCTGCCAACTCTTAAAGAAGAAGGATTAACAGGCGGTGTAATATATCACGACGGACAGTTTGACGATGCCAGACTTTCGATAAACCTTGCACAAACTGTTATCGATTACGATGGCGTGGCAGTAAACTACACCAAGGTTATCGGATTACTAAAAGACGAAGAAGGAATGATTTGCGGGGTAAAAGCAAAAGACCTGATTGGTGGCGACGAGTTGGAGATAAAAGCCAAAGCAGTGGTAAATGCAACCGGTGTTTTTACCGACGAAATTTTACAAATGGATGAACCCGGCACCCCAAAAAAAGTGGTGCCCAGCCAGGGAATTCACTTCGTACTCGATCATGAATTTCTAAAAGGCGACCACGCCATTATGATACCCAAAACCGACGACGGGCGTGTACTGTTTGCCGTTCCGTGGCGCGGAAAAGTTGTTGTTGGAACCACCGATACGCTTATTGAAGAAGCCAGCCTTGAACCAAGAGCTTTGGAAGAAGAAATTGAGTTCATACTAAACACAGCCGGCCGCTACCTCACTCGCCCGCCAAAAAGAAGCGATGTACGAAGTATCTTTGCAGGTTTGCGTCCGCTTGCCGCACCTGAAGAAGATGGCGAGAAAAAGACAAAAGAAATTTCCCGCAGTCATAAAGTGATTGTGAGTTTATCCGGGCTTATTACCATTACTGGTGGGAAATGGACAACCTACCGCAAAATGGGTGAAGACACCATAAACAACGCCGTTATCCTTGCTGGACTACCGGAACGTCCTTGCCAAACCGAAAATCTGGCCATTCATGGTTACACAAAAAACATAGATCTTAATGATCATTTTTATGTGTACGGATCGGAAGCAAAAGCCATTAAAGAAATGATTGAGGATAATCCTAAATTGGGGGAAAAACTGCATGAGCGTTTGGACTTTACAGTTGCCGAAGTAGTTTGGGCATGTAAAAAAGAAATGGCAATGACCCTCGACGATGTTCTGGCACGCCGGGTAAGAGCTTTATATCTTGATGCACGCGCTGCCGAAGAAATGGCCCCCAAAGTGGCCAAAATAATGGCAAATGAACTGGGCAAAGATTCCGGGTGGATTGATCAACAAGTCGAAGAATTTTACCAGCTTGCAAAAGGCTATTACTTATAATCCATAGCAAACAATAAAACTAAGCTTTAAGGAACTATATTTAAATAAACGAATAACTGAAATGAATGAATTTGTAGCAGAAATCATTGCCACGATGATATTGATACTCCTGGGAGACGGAGTTGTTGCTAATGTAGTATTGAAAGATACAAAAGGCCATAATGGCGGATGGATTGTAATTTCGCTGGGCTGGGGACTGGCCGTTATGATGGCCGTAATTGTAGCCGGCCCCATAAGCGGAGCTCACTTAAATCCGGCTGTAACACTTGGCCTTGCAATGGGGGGGATATTTCCGTGGGCAAAAGTTCCGATTTATATTGCCGGCGAAATTATTGGCGCAATGCTTGGAGCCATATTAGTGTGGCTTACCTACCATGATCATTTTAAAGCCCATAAAGATGAAGCTGGTTTCCTGGGCGTATTTGCTACCACACCTGCCATCAGAAATTATAAAAAGAACTTCATCACCGAGCTTATCGGCACCTTTGTTCTGATATTTGTAATCTTTTACATCACCGACTTTAAGTTTGAAACCCAACAGCTGCAAACTGTCGAAGTTGGTTTAGGTTCGATTGGGGCGCTTCCGGTTGCACTTTTGGTAACGGCAATAGGTTTAAGTCTTGGCGGACCAACAGGTTACGCCATAAACCCTGCCCGCGATTTGGGACCACGTATTATCCATAGCCTGTTAAAAGCTCCGAACAAAGGAAGTTCTGACTGGGCCTACTCATGGGTTCCAATCCTGGGGCCAATTGCAGGAGCTGCCCTGGCTGCAGCGCTGTTTTGTTTTTGTTAAAGCAAATTTGCCGGTATATAAACTGTAAAAGTCACTATCAGTAAACGATAGTGACTTTTTTATTTTTAAAGCACTACCTAAATATATTCATACCAATTAGTTGTTATTTTTCTGCTCATTTCATAACTTGTATATCCAATTAATTTACAAATCCTAAAGTTGTGACCCGGAGATTGCAAACACAAACCAATGACGCATGAAAAACAATTCAAGGCTTTTGTCTTTAGTTACAGTCCCCTATAAAACTAAGGCTTCGACATTTGCATTACCACAAACAAAGCATAACAATTATTAAACCCATAATTATGACAACTTACTACGACATTCACTGCCACATTTTTAACAAAGACGTGATTATACGCAAACTGGTAAATGTGGTTCAATCGTTACTTGCCATTAAAGACCTGGTGGACAAAGGTGTTACATCGGCCGAACTGAGATTTAAAATTGACGGTATTAACCGCACGCTGGAAGAAGTTACGCAGCCATCGAGCGAAGACGTGTTTGAGGCACTCGACGAAGTGTACCAGGGAAATGTGGTTACTACTCCTTTAATGTTCGACCTGACTTATGCCGACGATAACGACGACGATGAAAACCAGAATAAACGTTACCGCAAACGTATAAAACGTATTTTCTGGCTGCTTTCGGTGGCACTGCCTTTTATTAAAATGCGGGTAAACCGTAAACTTCAAAGCGATGAACTGGCCGAGGCATTCGATAAAATCAGAGACCATGTAAAAAAGTTTGAAGACAGTTTCGATCGGAAATCGGATGAGGAAGTGGAAATTTTCGATAATGCCAATTACGCCCAGCAAATTGCAGATTTGGAGTATCTGGCAGGTAAATACGAAACAATAAAACCGTTCTTTAGTGTTGATCCGCGCCGCGAATACAAAGGCAACGTTAACCTGGTTGACAAACTAAAAGAGAAAATTGTTGCCGAAGATGGACTGTTTGCCGGTGTGAAACTGTATGCTCCGGCAGGTTTCTCTCCTACCGACCCGATATTAATGGGCACCCGCAACACTCCCGGCATTTATGCTTTGTGCCAGGAAAACAATATTCCGATAACCGTGCACAATTCAAACAGCGGATTTGCCTGTTTGTCGTCGGTGCTAAAAGTGCGTGGCGATGTTCTTATAAACGGAAATACCATAAAACCTAAAAAGCCGCTTGTTTTCGACTACCGCTTTTTTAGCCGCAAAGTGCACAAAGCCATTGCCGAACGCGCGAAAAAACTAAACCACCCAAAACTGTGGGAACTGGTAATGAAAAAGTATCCTGACCTCACCATCAATTTTGCGCATTTTGGCGGCAGTGGCCAGATTATGGACTACATCAACTACAATTTCCCGGAAGAGCAAAAGCGGGTGGACGAAGAAGAATTCGAAGATGCGATCATGTCACTGTCGAATAAAGACAAGGAGATTATTCGAAAGGCCTACACCTTAAAACGTAAAAAACGAGTTCTGCGCGATGACCTTACCTTAGCCGAACGTGCCAAAGTGTGGAATGCACTTTACCGAACCGGCTTTATCGACAACTGGGCAAAGGCCATTTTCGATATCATTAAAAACCCGAAATACCCGAATGCCTATACCGACCTCTCCTGTTTTTCGGAAGGAACCATTATTGAATCACCAACCACTCAGGAAATGGTATTTAGCATCCGAGAAACACTTAGCACTTTCAAAACCAGCTTCTACGATAAACTAAACGACTACGAAAGATCGAAAATTCTTTATGGCTCCGATTATTACCTCACCCAGTTTTTTGGGCCGAGCATGGAACAATATTTCAACGATTTCAAAACAGCATTCGGCGATGATTTCGACACCATTGCCAGTACTAATCCGAAACGATTCTTAAGTATAAACCCGTAAAGCAAATTAGTATGGAAGATTTATTAAAAATAGCTTTTGCAGAGTTGGGCACCGAAGAAATTGTTGGCGAGGAACATAACCCGGAAGTTTTAAAATACGCCGAAGAAGCAGGTATTGCAGGCGTTACTACCGATGAAATTCCGTGGTGCAGCAATTTTGTTAACTGGGTAGCCATGAAAGCCGGCCTGGAATATTCGAAAAAACCGAATGCACGATCCTGGTTAAATGTAGGTGTAAAAACTATAAATCCCGAACCGGGCGATGTGGTGATTTTCTGGCGCGAAAGCCCGGAGTCGTGGAAAGGCCACGTAGGCTTTTTTCTTGGCGTTTCAACCGACAAAAAGCGTGTTTATTGTTTGGGTGGCAACCAGGGCAACCGCGTATCGGTTTCGGCGTACCGCATAAATAACGTTTTGTCTTATCAACGGTTGGCAGCCCGGGAGCAACTCATTATTCCCGAGCCGGTACTTCAAAAAGGCAGTAAAGGCGCTGATGTGGTTGCCTTGCAGGATGCGCTAAAACTACTGAATATTAACGTGGGAACTTCCGACGGTGATTTTGGTCCAAAAACCGAAAACGGTGTAAAAGAGCTGCAAACACGCAAACCGGAACTCGAAATAAACGGCGTTTACAACAACGAAACCCGCAATTTACTGGAATCATTGTTTCAGGCTTAAGAACTACACATTATACTCATCATTAAATCAACAAAATTATGACAACAAAAGTAGCCGATCTTACTCCGGAAGAATTTGTTTTACTTCTGGACGATTTTTACGCAGAACCCAAAAAGCGTAATAAAATGACAGAAGCAGAAGTGAAAGACCTTGCCATTCGGTTAAATGAAAAAATCGATGTCCCTTTTATTAATGAAACCGGTGAGGAAAAAATCCTCGTCAAAGTGATCTTTAAAATCGACACCTTTTTATACGATCATCTGCCAAACGAATTTTATGATCTGATTCGTAGCACCGATCATGGTATTTCAAAAAAGGAAGCCAAACGATTGGTGCGACGTTTAACACGTCTTGCCAACGATAAAATTGACATACCTTACCTCCCGGAAATGGCCGAACATATTGCCATAAAATTTGTAATTGGCATGGTAGTTAAGGCCGCGCGTAAAAAGCTTAATTTCGACGATGTTCGGGCAAAATCTACAGAAATGGCCGTTCCCGAATCGGACGAAAACATTGAAGATTTGGTTGACGATTAGAATGAATTGCCCCGATGTATTCGAAAACTTTGTATCTTGGTTAGAAAGCCACAGTTATGAGTACAATTCAATTACACCGGGGCGATATTACCCAACTTGAGGTTGATGCCATTGTAAACGCTGCCAACAAAACGTTACTGGGTGGTGGTGGCGTTGATGGTGCTATACACCGGGTAGCCGGCCCCCAACTTTTAAACGAATGCCGCCAGCTTAAGGGCTGCGAAACCGGTGATGCAAAAATTACAAAAGGATACAATCTTCCGGCAAAATATGTGATTCACACCGTTGGCCCGGTTTATAACGGAGGCAGACATAACGAAGCCAAAAAACTGGCATCGTGCTACCGCCGAAGTTTGGAAGAGGCGCTGCAAAATGGTGTCCGCTCCATTGCTTTTCCCAACATCAGCACGGGCATTTATGGTTACCCAAAACTAGAGGCAGCACAAATTGCCACACAAACCGTAAAAGATTTTCTGGTGAACAACTACGAAATTGAAACAGTAATATTTTGTGTGTTCGATGAAGAGAATTACAACATCTACCAAAAACTTTTAAACGAATAAACCTCAATTAATTCTCTGACGCTTTTAGTAAATGCTTCATATTTCGGTGATAGGTATTGGTAAGGCGCGTATGAAAATATGGGTACAAAAAATGATCGCGTAAAGTTGACTCGCTTTTAAAATAAGTGCGGTGTATAATTTTTGTGTATCCCTTTCGCATTTTTGTAAAAGTTAATTGCTGCTTGCCATGGGTAATATTATCCTCCACATAGCTAAATTCAATAACTTTCTTGTTGTCGTCAACCGTTGTAATCTCAAAAGCCGTGGCCAGCTTTTTAAATTTTAAAACATTCAGGTTTAAATAAATTACCTGTCCCGGATCAATTCCATCCACATGCCCGTTCGGATAGATCATTTCATTATTACTTTTCGAAAACAACATTGCAAATGAAAATCGCGACGCATTCCATGCAATAGATGGATTGGTATGTACGTAAAACGACCACACTTTGGGGAGGCTGTCTTTTATAACATATTCGCGTTCGTGAAAACGAAAACCATCAGTGCTGGCTGTTGGTTCCAACGATGGTTTAACATCCGAGAAAGTTTCGGTATTGTTTTTAATCTGGACCTGCACGTAATGCTCAACTTGTTCGCAGCCCACCTTATCGAACTCAACATCAGCCAAATACATTTGACCAAAGCTCAAACCGGCAAAGCAGTTAATAAACACGAACAGCAGCATTAATTTTTTCATGAAGTTGGTTAAAAGTACTCCTTCTAAAAATACCGGTTTTTTTTTACCATTTACAATTTGATTGCCATTTTTTTTCATTATTCCAAACCTCAAACTCTTTTTATCGTATATCAACTGAACAACTGACAACACATAATTCCTAAATGAGTCAAGGAAAAAACAAATACAATCGTAAAATGCGTATAATTTTTTATTCGTTCTTTGCTTTTGTGATGCTTCTTTTAACCATTTGGTATGGACTCCGCCTTATTGAGCTATTATAGGAATATGTTGCACACCGGATGAATTACCACTTTTACAAAAAAATCATACCTTTATTTTTTAGCATCAAAAAAATGTATCTGGAATGAACAAGAAAATTTTTCTGTTAGCCGGCGCCCTGCTTTTTGGCTTTACAATCCTTTTTGCCCAGCAAAGTACCAATAATCCTGATGAGGAAATTTGTAATCACATTCTTACAGAATTGAAACAGCACAGCGAAAAAACGACAGAAGAACTTGTTGTTGAAGCCGGAAAATTACTGATGAACACTCCATACGTGGCCCACACTTTAGAAACGGAGCCCGAACAATTAGTAGTTAATCTGCGGGAACTGGATTGTACTACATATGCAGAAAATTGCCTGGCGTTGGCACGAACTGCCAAAACACGAAAACCCTCGTTTAAACATTTTAAAAACGAGTTGCAACTCATCCGTTACCGTGGAGGAGAGATAAACGGCTACCCTTCGCGATTACACTATTTCAGCGACTGGATTTTGGATAACGCCAAAAAGGGCACAGTAAAATCAGTTTCGCAATCGATTGGTAATATCGAGTTTGATAAAACGATTAATTTTATGAGCCAACACCCCAACAGCTACAAACCATTAAAAAACAATGCGGTATTTATTGAAGCCCTGCACAAACAGGAACAGCAATTAACAAAAACCCAACTGTACTACATCCCTACCGAAAAAATTGAAACACTAAAACATCAGATTAAAAATGGCGATATTTTTGGCATCACTTCCACTGTTGACGGCCTGGATATAACACATGTTGGAATCGCTGTTTTTAAGGGAGATGAACTTTATTTTATGCATGCATCATCAAAAGCTGAGAAAGTAATTCTATCGGAACAAACACTGTATGATTATTTGGCAAACCGGGCTTCAGTTTCGGGAATAATGCTTGCACGTCCACAATAAATGAAGTTCTGAAAAAGCAGCCAAATGCATTTTTTTTTTGAATTTTTTTTGTTTTGTATTGAACTAAAGAAATAATTTTTCCGTAACTTCTCAACTCAGAATTCATAAACACATGATTATTAAATTCAAGATTATGAAAAAAACAATGGTTAAATTTATAGCAGTTTTGGCTATAGTAATTGGTGGTGTAGTTTCATCAAATGCACAGGAACTTGGTGTTCGATTTGGTGATATTTCAGGAGGAAATGTTGCTATTGATGGTATTTTTAGCACGGGACAGTTCAGCCGGATTCACGCTGATGTATCATTCGGAGATGGTGTTGGAATTGACCTGTTATGGGATTTCCTTTACCGTCCACTTGCCGGAGAAGCATTTAACTGGTACGTTGGAGTAGGTCCATACATGTGGATTGACGATCCATTTTGGCTGGGAGCGATTGGCGAAATTGGTCTGGAATATCATTTCAACAGCATACCGATTGCTTTGGGAGTCGATTGGCGTCCGGCATTTAGTATTATTGAAGACACTGATTTTCATGCGAAAGGTTTCGGTTTTAACGTCCGGTATGTATTCGGACAATAACATTTCTTAAAATATGAAGAAAAGCGTCGTAAGGCGCTTTTTTTATGTTTTGTCAATTCCTTTTTCTATTCCACCCTCCTCATCTTTCATTTTGAAATAACGACGTAGCAAAACCTTCTTCAAATCGCGGGCGATAACCTGGTGAGCAATAATCTCGATATGCGAATAATGCGGAAAATCCTGTTCCGCCTGAACGATTTCGCGGTTGGTGATATCCACCTGGTAAAGCACCGATAACAACAAGTCGTAGTTGGTCTCTACTAAACCGGTAATCTGGTCAATCAGTTGTTGATGCAGTTCCTGATAAGCATTATCCGTGTCACCTGAGAACGTTATCTCCACCCCAAACATTCCAAAATCTTTCATGATCTGTTCGGCGGTTTGCTGAACAATTTCAGCTTTATCCATCAGGTTTTCCAGATTCGTATTATTTACAACTGGTAGTTTCATACTATTAAAATTGTTAGTTTTTATCGGTATAGTATGGAACTCGCACGTATTTTAATATTCTTCCTGGATGTAATATTTTATATGCTCGTTTCATTTTTGTTCTTTTTATAAAGATAGACGAACTTTATTTCTCGCCAAATCATTTATGGCCTTTACTTTTATTCTATTAAATTTACAACTACTAAAAATCAATTAAATCTACTAAAATGAAAAAAAGTCTTTTCTCTCTTACCCTGGTTCTTTTTGCATTTTTTTCAATGGCACAAAACAATTTCAGCAAATCGGCAATTGGTGTTGGCCTTGTTGTTGAAGACCTTGAAAAATCAATCGATTTTTATACCAATGTTGTAGGAATGGTTAAAACCGGAGCGTTTTCAGTTTCGAAGGAGCAATGTACAGAACTTGGACTTACTGACAGTTACCAACTGGATGTTACCATTCTAAAGCTGGAAGACACCGAAGAAGCCAGCGAATGGAAACTGATGAGTTTGGGGACAAAAGCCAAACACCCAAAACAGCAATTTATGAGCGACGATACCGGCATGCAGTATATTACATTAATGGTAAAACACCTGCAACCTGTTATAGACCGTGCAGACAAACATGGCATTAAAGTTTTAAGTGGTAAACCATCAATGCTTGGCGACAACAGGTATTTCATTCTCATTCAGGATCCCGACGGAACTTTTATTGAGTTAATCGGGCCCAAATAGTTCCTTCGCCATTCTAAATACGATAAAAATTACTTCAATAACAACCTGGCTAACAAAAAGTTATTATTAATATTTATTTGGAATAGAAATATTGTATTCAAGCAATGATATTTTTGAGTAATTTCGAACAGAATTGAAATTTATTCGAAAAGCAACTGTTATGAGAAAAAAAGTTGAAGCCGGATACCGAACATTATCACTTGGAGAGGAGATATTTAATAGTATCACCCATGGGATTGGGACTTTGCTAAGCATTGCCGCACTTGTACTTTTAGTTGTTTTTGCAGCTATAAAAGGTAACGTATGGCATGTAGTAAGTTTCAGTATTTTCGGAAGTAGTTTGGTGTTACTTTATTTATCTTCGACACTTTACCACAGTTTCACCCGCGAAAAACTGAAGAACCTGTTTGTTCGTTTCGATCATGCCGCCATATTTTTATTAATTGCGGGCACCTACACTCCATTTGTGCTCACCACCATTCGTGGTGCTTTGGGCTGGACTCTTTTTGGAATAATCTGGGGATTGGCGATTACCGGAATGGTAATACGCTCGATTTATTTAACCCGTTTCCGAAAGTTGATGGTTGGAATTTACCTGGCCATGGGCTGGATGTTTTTACTGGCCATAGGCCCGATTGTAAGAAATCTGCCTACATCAAGTATTGCCTTTTTGTTTATCGGTGGAGCCTGTTATTCAATAGGTGTTATTTTTTACTCCTGGAGAGGATTAAAATACGGCCACGGCATTTGGCACTTGTTTGTTTTGGCCGGAAGTATTATGCATTTTTTCTCGGTACTTTCCAGTTTAAATTAGGAATTAGCAAATTGCAGATACAAAAAAGCAGGATGACTTCTCATCCTGCTTTTTTATTTATTTCGTAGCGTATTTTGCTTTTACGAATGCTTTTCAGAAAGGTAACGTTCTGCATCGATTGCAGCCATACAACCCGATCCGGCAGCAGTAACCGCCTGACGATATTGCGAGTCTTGAACATCGCCGCAGGCAAATACTCCCGGAACCTTTGTTTTTGCTGTTCCCGGCTTAGTTAAAATATAACCTACATCGTCGGTATCAAGGTATTCAGCAAAAATATCAGAGTTTGGTTTATGACCTATCGCCAAAAAGAATCCGTCAATTTTAATATTAACTTCCTCTTCCCCTTCTTCTCCCATATTTTTAACCAACGTTGCACCTTCAACCACACCATTGTCACCAATCAATCCTTTTGTTTGGTGTTTCCAAAGTATTTCTACGTTTGGTGTTTTTTTCACACGATCAGCCATTACTCTCGATGCACGAAGTACATCACGACGTACGATCAGGTATACTTTATTACACAAACCGGCCAGGTACATAGCCTCTTCAGCAGCAGTATCGCCACCACCAACAACGGCCACATCTTTTCCTCGGTAGAAAAATCCATCGCAGGTTGCACAGGCAGAAACTCCACCTCCGGCATATTTCTTTTCGTCTTCAAGCCCCAGGTATTTTGCTGTTGCTCCGGTTGCAATAATCACTGTTTCAGCTTCGATCACTTTTGTGTCATCGATCCAGACTTTATGAATATCGCCGGAAAAATCAACTTTCGTTGCCATTCCCCAACGTACATCGGTACCAAAACGCTCTGCCTGTTTCTTCAGATCTTCCATCATTACCGGGCCGGTAACACCTTCCGGGTAACCCGGATAGTTTTCAACTTCGGTGGTTGTTGTTAACTGGCCTCCCGGCTGAAGTCCTTCGTACATTACCGGACTCAGGTTAGCGCGTGCAGCATAAATTGCAGCAGTATAACCTGCAGGCCCCGACCCCACAATCAAACATTTTACCTTTTCTACATCGGTTGGTTCAACGTTTTTATTTTCGTTGCTATCGTTAATATCAAGTGGTTTAAACATCATTTAAATTTTTAGTTGCACAAAAATACAAAACATACCTTATTGATTGTCATAAATTCAATCGATAATAATGAAGCATTATAACCGAATTCTATATTCCTCTTCAAAATAGTAGATTAAAGAAAGAAAAAAGTTTTGTAAAAATAATTTCTAGAGTTACTTTTGCCATCCTGATTCGGGATGTGGCGCAGTCCGGTTAGCGTACTGGTCTGGGGGACCAGGGGTCGCAGGTTCAAATCCTGTCATCCCGACTCATTTAAAGCTTGATAATCATCAGATTATTGAGCTTTTTCTTTTTATATACTTTTCTGGATTTGGTTGAATTTCCTTTTTCTGTTCGTTCAGAGATTGTATCGTTACACGTTATCCGCCAGCATAAATTCAATTCCATGCATAAGCCCATCCAGCTCGGCAAGCCCTTTTAATCGGCCAATAAGCGGATATCCGGGGTTGTAATCGTATTTGTAATCGTCCATAATCCGGATGCCATGATCGGGTCGTACAGGCATCATTACATCGCTTCTGCCTGCTTGTATTCTGCGCTTCTGCTCCTTTATCAGGGCGAACATTATTTTCATCATGTTCTGCGAACCGGTCAAATGCCCCGACTCGTAAAAACTTCCATCATCAAGCAGCAGGGTATTTCTTAAATGCACAAAATGAATGCGGTCGCGGGTTTTTTCAATTACTTCCAGCAGGTCGTTTTCTTTTCGGGCCGAAAGTGATCCGGCGCAAAAAGTTACACCGTTATTGGGCGAAGTATTTGCCTGAAAAAGCCACTCGTAATCCTCCAGTTGCCCAATAATTCGCGGTAATCCCAATACCGGAAACGGTGGATCATCAGGGTGAATTGCCAGTTTAACTCCTGCTTCTTCGGCCACCGGAATTACATCGTCGAGAAAAGCTTTTAAATTTATCCGCAACTGTTCTTTACCAATGCTCTTGTAACGGTCGATAAACTCCAGGAAAAGACCTTTTGGATCGGCAACCGAACCATCAATTACACCATCGATAAACCCCTGTGTAACCACGATTATATTGTAGGCAAGTTCTTCTGCTTCCTTTTCCGTCATTTTTTCGAAAACCGCTTTGGCTTTTTCAACAATTTCGGAAGGATAATCGGCTTCAGCACCCGGGCGTTTTAGAATATAAACATCGAACGCCACAAATGTGGGAAAATCAAAATACATCGATTCACCGCCATTTTTTAGCTTGAAATGCAGATCGGTTCGTGCCCAGTCTAAAACCGGCATAAAATTGTAGCAAATGGTATCAATACCACATTCGCCAAGGTTTCGTACCGATTGTTGGTAATTGGTAATTAAACGTTCGCGGTCGTTCGAGCAGATTTTTATCCCCTCAGAAACCGGAAGGCTCTCCACGACACTCCAGCGCATGCCTCGTTTTTCAATGGCTGTTTTCACCTTTAAAATCTCGTCAACCGGCCAAACTTCTCCATTTGGAATGTGATGCAGAGCTGTAACTACTCCTTCCACACCCATTTGCTGCAAATCATCAAGCGTTACCAAATCTTTCTCTCCAAACCAACGCCACGTTTTTTCTAAAGCCATTTTCCTTCAATTTACTTTTTCTGAATAAACACCGAAACTGAAAAATATTTCTCGCAAATCATGCTGATTACGCCGATGAATTAGCTGAATGTTTCATTCCAACCGCAAAATCGGCAAGCAACATTCAGCACATTTAAAATAACGAAAGTGGCAACACCAAAAACAGGTACACCACTTTCGTTTTATCTATTACTTAAACAAATTAAATATGGTCGGGTTCAATTTTTACACACCGCTAAACGAGCTGAAACCACCATCAACAGGAAGAATTACACCTGTTATAAATGATGCCGCGTCGGAGCATAAAAACTGCACCGCTCCGTTCAGTTCTTTTATATCGCCAAAGCGTCCCATTGGTGTGCGGGCAATAACTTTTTTACTGCGCTCGGTGTACGACCCATCTGGATTGATCAAAACATTCCGGTTTTGGTCGCCAATAAAAAAGCCCGGAGCAATTGAGTTTACCCTTATCTTTTCACTGAATTTAGTAGCCATTTCCATAGCCATCCACTGGGTAAAAATATTTATTCCGGTTTTTGACACCGAATACCCCAAAACGCGCGAAATAGCCGAATAAGTAGCCATTGATGAGATAGTGATAATGCTTCCTTCTCCAACTTTCGACATGGCTTCTCCAAAAACAAGACTTGGAAAAACAGTACCATTCAGGTTCAGGTCTGTTACTTTCTGAAAGTCATCAATTTTCATATCGAACACGGTTTGTTGTTCGGTTAAGGTAGCCCCGGGCATATTTCCTCCCGCGGCATTGATCAGAATATCAACTTTTCCCCATTTTTCAAGTAGTAACTCTCTGGTTTTCTTTAGTTCATCAACATCGAGTACATTGGAAACAAAACCAAGCACTTCAGCCCCATTTTTTTGTAACTCATCAACCCGCTTATCCACCTGTTCTTTTCGAATATCAAGAATGGCAACTTTTACTCCTGCTTCCACTAAACTTTGTGCAATGCTTCCGCCCAAAACGCCGCCGCCTCCGGTAACCACCGCTACTTTCCCATCTAAATCAAACATTTCCTATATTCTTTTTACGATTGTCTATTACTGATTTCAATGCTGCAAAAATAAGATGCATTTCAAAACAAATTCGACTCCATATTTGCACACATTGATACTATATTTGCAAAACGAAACATTACAACTCTTCTTACAGTGGGGGAAATTATAAGATAATGCTGTTAAAAACGCCCCTTTTTATTCTGCTGTACCTTCAATTGTAATAATTTTTCCATCGGCATCATACTCCATCTCCACAACCTTCAGACTGCGCAGCCAGGTTTTGCCATTTGAAGGTACACAGTCGTGATGGAACAGGTACCATTTGTCCTTAAATTCAACAATTGAATGGTGTGTTGTCCAGCCAACAACCGGAGTTAAAATCACACCCTGGTAGGTAAACGGGCCATAAGGATTGTCGCCAATAGCGTAGCACAATTTGTGCGTGTTTCCGGTTGAATACGAAAAGTAGTATTTGCCGTTGTATTTGTGCATCCATGAGGCTTCGAAGAAACGTCGGTCGTGATCACCGGCTTTTAGCGGCTCACCGTTTTCATCCAGAATAACCAATGCTTTTGGTTCTTCTCCAAACTCCAGCATATCGTCGCTTAGTTTGGCTACACGTGCCGGTAGTGCCTGCTCATCGTCGGCAGGTTCCTGGCCACATTCAATGGCTTTGTTATCGCGGTAACGCTGCAACTGTCCACCCCACAAACCACCAAAATACATGTAATGGCTACCATCTTCATCCTCAAAAACGCAAGGATCGATGGAGTAACTCCCCTTCATTGGTGCCTCCTGCGGAACAAACGGTCCCTCAGGTTTTTCGCTGATAGCCACACCAATGCGGAAAATATCGGTTTGGTCTTTCAACGGAAAATAGAGGTAATACTTGCCATTTTTAAAGGCACAGTCGCTATCCCACAACTGGCGGCCTGCCCAGGGTATATCTTTCACATCCAACACATTTCCATGGTCGGTTACCTCACCATCAATATCTTCCATCGAGAAAACATGGTAATCGCGCATATCAAAATGATCGCCATTGTCATTTTCGGGAATTCCCGACTCCACATCGTGCGATGGGTAGATGTAAATTTTTCCGTTAAAAACGTGTGCTGCCGGATCGGCAGTATAAAGATTGTCAACAAGGTATCGTGCTTTCTTCATTTTACTATAAATTTTGCTTGCTAATTACTCAATTTCCTTAGTACCAATTTAACTAAAATTTCCGGGAGCTACACAAATGCGCAGCCCCCGGAGAAACTAACTAACTAACTAACTAACTAACTAACTAACTAACTAACTAACTAAATCAATTATTTTATTTTTCGGCTTTGTTTGCTTCCTCAATTAACTTTGCCACAATACTTTTTGGCTGATAGTTTCTGTCGAACAACAAAGGATAATCAGTACGTCCACGAATTGGGAAATTGTTTTTCCACGAGGTAGCATCAGAAACACCCCACAAGGTTACGCGTGTAACTGCATCGGAATGTTTCAAGAACAGACGGAAAAAGTCAAGCATACGCTCGTCCCACTCGTTCATTTTTTCTACCGGAACACCTTCTGTATAAGGATTCAGGCTTTGCTGATATTCAAAGCTGGTAGCAATATCGGCACCAACATCCCTGCTACGGTTAGGTAAAATCGACATGTCAAGTTCGGTAACCATAACTTTCATTCCTTCGTTGGCGTAGGCTTCAATTGCTGCCTCATAATCCTCCAGCGAAGGGCTATCCATTCCAATATGTCCCTGCATACCAATGCCGTCAATCCGGATTCCATCAGCTTTTAAATCACGCACCATCTGAACGATTGCATCGCGTTTACCAGGGAACCATTCATTATAATCATTGTAGTACAATTCTGCATCAGGATCGGCTTCATGTGCAAACTGGAAAGCCAGCTTAATAAAGTCGTCGCCAACAATTTGGCGGAACTTACTGTTGCGCATACTGCCATCTTCCATAATGGCTTCGTTTACAACGTCCCAACCTTTAATTTTACCTTTATAACGGCCTACTACCGTGTAAATGTGATCTTTCATGCGCTCAATCATCACTTCACGCGAAACATCATTTCCTTCATCATCGGTAAAGAACCAGCGCGGAGCTTGCGAATGCCATATCAAACAATGGCCGGTTATAAATTTATCGTTTGCTACGCCAAATTCTACAAACTGATCGGGAAGTTCAAATCTGTATTCGTCTTCTCTTGGATGTATCGGTCCGCTTTTCATACAATTTTCGGCAACAATAGCCTGAAACTGATCTTTTATCACCTCAACTCCGGCGGTATCCCTTCCGGTTATTTGCCATTCATTTAAAGCTGTACCGATATGAAATTTACCGGCAAAAGCATCTTTTAAGGTTGGTGCTTTCTTCGATTGTGTCGTTGTGCCACTGTTACACGCCCCCAAAATGCCAGCTAGCAGCACCATCAAAACAAATACATTAATTTTTTTCATTCTTTTATGGTTATATGGTTTAAACTATTTTTCCTTCAAAAAACTTCGTTGGAAATTATTATTTTCTTCTTTCAAGTAAGTCTTTCTGTATCTGTACTTCTTTACTTTTATTGATTTCGTAGAAGAACAGTAAAGCAACTCCGATCAAAAACGGAATCGACGGGTAAATACTTACAAGCATTTTTGCTCCCTGAGCCACACTTTCGGGCTGAATCAGTTCCTGACCGGCCGCCACTGCATCTTTCGACAGGTAACCGTACAAACCAAGAATCCAGGTAACAATTGCGCCTCCAATGGCCAATCCGGCTTTTAAGCCCACCATCATTGCAGAAAAGATAATAGCCGTAGCGCGACGATTATTAACCCACTCCGAGTAGTCGGCAACATCGGCAATCATCGCCCAAAGAATTGGAGTAGTTACACCATAGAAAAACATGTGCAGTGCCTGCGCTAAAAACATCAGGCGAACATCTTCGGGATTGTAAAAAATGAAGGATACAATAAACAGAGTGGCAATAAATAAAGTTGTTCCGAACACATCGCGTTTTCCGAATTTGTTGGCCAGCTTACTGGAAACGGCAATACCGATCATGGAGCAAATAATTCCTCCGGCGTTAAACAAACCAAACCCTGCCGATGCAACATCCGATTCAAAAAAGTTCAACCCGATTGCCGAAAGCGAATCTAAAATTGGCTGAATAAAACTTTGCAGCGCCACTTCATCAACGTAATTATTGAAATAATAAACGTACGATCCACCTTTCATAGCCAGCGTTACAAAAACAAGAATAGTAAGCGTTAACATGATGATCCAGGGACGGTTTTTAAACAAATCGCTCAAATCGTCTTTTATGCTCGATTCCTGTTCAGGCCTAGGAATTACACGTTCTTTAGTGGTAAGAAAAGTGATCAGCAACAATACGGTACCGATGATGGCCATCCATGTCATTACCGATTCAATTCCGGCGGCTTTATCGCCTTTACCAACGTGCAAAATAATAGGCAACATAAATACCTGCACAAAAAACTGGGCAAACATTACGGCCGCAAATCGGTACGACGACAAACTGTTTCGCTCCGACATGTCGCCGGTAAGCACGCCGCTTAATGCCGAATATGGCAGGTTACTGGCAGCATAAGCCAACAGTAATAAGGTGTAAGTTCCGGCAGCGTATATCAGTTTCCCTTTGTATGAAAAGTCGGGTGTTGTAAAAGCCAGCAAGGCTATAACTCCCAATGGAATGGCTGTAAACAAAATCCAGGGGCGAAACTTTCCCCATCGTGAGCGTGTTCGGTCGGCCAAAGCGCCAATAATTGGGTTAAAGCCAAAAGCGGCAACTAGTCCTACCACCAGCATAATTACTGAGGCATGATCATTCTGCAATCCATAAATGTCGGTATAGAAAAAAGCAAGGAAAGTAACCAGGGTTTGAAACACAAGGTTGGCAGCCAGGTCACCAAGGCTATATCCAATTTTTTCCAGTACAGAAACTTTCTGTGAAGTAGTTTTCATTTGATTTTTTTATTAATTGATTTTTTCAATTTAATCTTCGGTTGTAAAAGGCGATGCCGGCAGATATTCTTTGTTTTTTAAGTTGGATCCGGCCGGGTTTCCATCCCAGGCATATCGAACGGCTACCGGTTCTTTTACATTTCTGCTCCAAACCTTAACCGTATTTTTGCTCATCACCACGGCATTAGCCCAAACAAACTTGCCATCCTCTCCTGCTATCTGAAATCCTTCAAGTTTATTGTTTGCAAATAATCCCGATCCTACAGATGTGAAAGTGAGCAAAATACTTCCATCTTCTACTTTCATCGATTTGTAAAGCGGACCTGCACTAACAATCTCATCGTTTCCGTATGCCACTCTTTCGGCTTCCAAAAACAAACGACGAGCTACTTCCTTTTTGTTGAGCGGATGAATGTCGTTCCATTCGCCAATATCAAAAGCTACTGCCATCCCGGTGTTTGGAAGTTCCAGCGCACGGCGTTGTGCATCGCGCGTTTCGGCCCAGCCATTTTCAACAGGTTGTTTATTCGGAACCCCAAGATTTGCCAATTGTACAAACAGGAAAGGCAAAGCCGGTTTCTTCAACTGAACTCTCCAATCCACAATCAGGTCTTTAAATAACTGACGATATTGAAAGCCACGTCCGGCATTGGTTTCTCCCTGATACCAAATTACCCCTTTAACCGTGTATTCTTTCATCGGATTTATCAACGAATTGTACAAACCTCCCGGACGAAACCCGAGGCCTCCAAAATTTGTTCTTGGAGGGTTTAACTCAGCTCCAATATGGTATTGCCAGTCGCCGGTAATATCGATCACCTTGTTACCAACACGCACTTCGTATGGTTTTTCTTCTACAAAACCACCGCGTCCGCCCTGGTTAAATACGCGCACCATTACTTTGTTTGTACCGGCTTTTAAAACGCCTTCAGGAATCGTATAAATTCGTGGTGGATATTGATAAGTAATGTTGCCCACAAAAGTTCCGTTTACAAAAGCCGAGTCGCTGTCGATAATACGTCCCAGTCGCAAAATGGCTTCTTCTCCGGCCAAGGATTCATCCAGTTCAAATTCTTTATAAAACCATATGGAGCCGTTCCAAAAATTAACCCCTTTATCTGTCCAGTAACCCGGCAGAGAAATTTGCGGCCAGCCGGAAACATCAACATCGTTTTTTGACCATTTTCCTGCTCCGGGATCGTTCTTGTTTACTTCTGCGCCCCAATAGTACGGTTTTATTTCTCCATTCTTTTCAACGTAGGCTGCACGCATCGAGTCAATCTTTTTACCTTGCTCTAACCATTCATCGAGAAATGGTGTTACTTTATCTTTACTTAACCAGGCCTCAGCCGGCGAGCCGCCAATTGCCGTGCTGATTATGCCAACCGGAACATCTTTAGATTGATGAATCTTATCGGCAAAAAACCAGGCAATGGCCGAAAATTCCATGATATTTTCAGGTGTTGATGACAGCCACTTTCCATCGGGATAATCAGCTTTTTCGCTCTCTGCATTTTCACGTGTTGAAGAACGGAATAGGCGAATCTGGTCGGTATTTATTTTCAAAATCTCGTCGGCATATAAATCCATTACCCGGCGTAGCTGCAGCTCCATATTCGACTGCCCCGAAGCCAGCCAAACATCGCCAACTAAAATATCGTTGAGCACCACATCGTTAATCGTCATGGAATACGGACCACCGGCAGCCATTGCGTTTAGCTCAAGCTGCCAGTTTCCGTTCCTATCTGCCTTGGTTTTAAAAACTTTTCCTAAAAAATCAATTTCAATATTTTCGCCGGCATCGGCCCAGCCCCAAATAGTAACCGGCTCGTTACGCTGAAGGACCATTCCATTACTTACCAAACGTGGTAATTTTACAGCAGCGTTTAGTTCTCCGCAAAACAAGAAAAGGAGTAATAAACCTAAAAAACTGTACTGCAATCTATTTTTTTTCATTCCTTAAAATTTTACTTGTTTACTTTCAGGTGCTCCCAAAAAGCTTGGTTTCAGGCCTCCGGTGTCTATCATTATTTTCTGAAAAACAATTCCTGGCTCCAGCACACGAATACGCAAACGGTGTATGCCTTCTTTATTTATTTTATGATTCGTAATTGTTTTAATGATACGATTAGCCTGCCACGGGCCCAATTCGCCCCGGTACTTTCCGTTAATATTCACCACCTGCTCCTGACCTTCATCGAACGAAACAGCATAACGCAATCCTTTATTGGCATTAAAATTTAGCGTTGGTGATACCAATACATGAACCTCAAAATCACCGGTTGATGTAAAATCAACAGCGTATTCGAGATACACCTTGTCGTTTTCACCAGGGTAAGCATTTTGCGGAAAGGTAGTTACTGCTGAAGCTGTTTTCCCCAGATCGGGAATAACTTCCCATGTAATTGTTTCAGTTCCCTTTGCCTTCTGATAGTTTTCGGCCTCAATAGAAACATAACCATCCGTCTCTTTAAATGCCAGTTCTTTATTCAACACTTCAGGGATTTCCACGCGTTCAACAGCTGGCATTTTTGCTTGTCGGGGTTCCTGCCAATAGGTGTATCCGATACGAATCTGATCCATCATATGGTTCCATTTTCCTCCGGCAATTTGTTGATTGTAATGAACGGTTAGCGCTGAATCACGCTTAAAACAGGTTTCTACAACATCGGCCCAATAATTGGCCTCAATATCGTTGTTAGCAATCAACTGCTTGTTTTTGGCTACCGCATAATACATTTCGTATAAATTGGCTGTAGCATTAGTTGGAAACAATACCAGTTGATCGAAAGCATCTTTGTATGCATTCGGAATCAGGTTGTAAAGACGAAGTGCATCAAATGCCAAGTCACGATACTCGTTACGAACGCGTTCAAATTCATTATAATTTTCAATGCTGTAGGTTCTTGCATTCAGTAACTCGGGTGTAACCCGGTGGTTGAATTTTGTGTATTGATTGAGTATCCTGGCTGCTTCGTCGGCATAGTTTTCACCAAACTGCTCGGCACTCCAGTTTTTTATATAATCTTTTAAATTATTTGGATTAAATTGTGTGGGATCCCAAGCCATTTCAAGGAAAAAGCTAATGGGATATTCCATCGGTTTCAGGTCGCCCACGTTTACCACCCAAATACGATCCACTCCGTGGCTATAGGTAAGGTTCATCTGCTCCCAAACCCGCTGGATTTGAGTAACATTTATCCACTTATAATTGCGGGGACCACCTACATAATCGAAATGATAGTACATTCCAAAACCACCTTCGTGTTTTGGCGCGTTTACATCGGGCAATTTACGCACATCGCCCCAATTGTCGTCGCACAAAAGAAGTGTTACATCGTCGGGCACACGCATACCATTGTCGTAATAATCCTGCACCTCTTTGTACAATGCCCAAACCTGAGGTGTTTCTTCCGGTTTTTTACCGGTAACATCGCTGATGATTTTTCGTTGTTCGTTTACAATATTTTCCAACAAAGCTATGTTTGTGCCTTCTTCCATAGCTTCATCGCCATCGCCCCGCATACCAACGGTTACTATTGTTTCCCAATCTTTATTGCGCTCCATTCCTTTTTGCCAGAAATCGGATAGCACATCTTTATTTTTTGTGTAGTCCCATGGGCCTGAACCATATTTGTGCCACTCGGCCTGGGCTCTTCCCAAAGGCTCGTGGTGCGAAGTACTCATAACGATACCTAGTTTGTCAGCTAATGGTCCATTTGCCGGATCATCATCGTAAAATGCTTTTCCCCACATAGCGGGCCACATAAAGTTTCCACGCAAACGCAGAATAAGTTCGAAAACATGAGCATAAAATTTGTGGTTGATTCCGCCAAATTTTTCACGTGCCCAGTTTCCAAGAGCCGGTTCTTCATCGTTTAAGAAAATACCACGGTATTTTACTTTTGGTGATTCGGTTACCCATCGCCCCGCTTTAACGTACAACTGGTCTTTCTTTTCAACCGGAACATCGGCCCACCAATACCAGGGAGAAACACCCATTTCGCGCGACAGGTTGAGCATGGCATAAATAGTTCCACGCTTATCGCTTCCGGCCAAAACCAAAGCTTTTTTTACACCCGGAAACGGATTTTCAACCACTTGGGTTAAACTACATTCCCACTGGTCTGCAATATCAGATGCATCAATTTTCCCGGCACGAATTAATTGGTCAATCAATTCGTTTTTACCCAATGTTCCAACCAAAATTATTTCTTCAGGTAAGGACGAATTTGCAGTTGAAATTGCGGGAGTTTGGCCGGTTATGCTATTTATATCGTTTACAAACCACTCTGCTACCGATTTTACTCCCGAAAAGTCATTCTGTCCGAGTACAACTGGTACCGGTTGACCATTTTCAATTAGCCCAAAAGATCCCTCTTCTTCTGTAGACGCGATATAATCCATTCTATCCTGAGCTATTGTAAACAACGGTGTAAAAAGTGCAAACTGTAAAAAGACCAAACAAACAGTCGCAACTCTATATAGCTCAAATAATTTTTTATTCATTTTATTGGTTTATTTCAGTATTGGTATTGATTCGTCATTTAGTTCTTTTGATTAATCAATATCGCGAATGGTCATAATTTTATTACTTCTCTTTTTCAGGTATGTAAATCGTGTACTTTTTCTTCAAAATTAGGACGATGTTCATTTTTGGATTTTAGTTTTTGAATATTTGATTTCTACTTTTACACATATTTCATCATTTATGCGAATAAAAACGCTTCTTAGACGCTTCAATCTGAATAATTGATTATTTCCAATCAATCCGGAATTTCGATAGGCGCACTTTTGCTGGTTCTGACAATTAAGGTAATATCCTACAAAAAAGAGACTGTCTAATAAAGACAGTCTCTTCACCTAAACTAAACCTATGTGATACTATTCACCAGATAAGCCATTTGCAAATCCGGCATAAGCCGGTTTTCTATAGTAACCTTCATTCCAAAGACCAATTGGTTCTCCGGCTCTCCATGAAGAGTCGTCAGGACTATCAAGCGGACTCCATGCAGTAATACCGTATTGTTGAGATGCCGGAATTAATTCCAGGTACTTTTCAACAACAAACTGATACATGTCTGCCTGAGCTTGCAGGTCTTCTTCGGTTGCATTTGCTGTTTTTACTCCATCGGCAATACCCATATCAAGTTCTGATATTTTTATCAGTTTTCCGGTTGCCGCCAACAGGTTAAACATTTCCACAATTTTATCCTTATCCGAGTTGGTGTTAATGTGCATCTGTGTTCCGATTCCATCAACACGAGCCCCCTGCTCTTCGATGTACTCAACATATTTTATAAGCCCTTTACATTTATCAATGTTGTATTCCAGGTTATAATCGTTTATGAATAATTTATCCTCAGGGCTACCATATTGCGCTGCCAGGTTGAAAGCCATAACAGCATAGTCTTTACCCAGGTAGTCTTGCCAGTAGAATTCATCAGCAGCCATATCCGTTTTGCCAACACCAGTTTTTATGTCAGACGGATTTCCATCATCCATTGGCTCATTCACCACATCCCAGGCATGAACATAATCTTTCGATACTTCCATCATACCGGCAATCCAGTTCTCCAATGCCCAGGAAAGGGTATCTGCCTTTTCTTCGGGTGTCAGTGGAATTGTATTTCCCGACTCCTCAATCTCCCATACGATATCATCAAAATAGTACGTATTGGCTTCCGCTAATTCTGCAAGATTAAAAGCGATGGTGTTCATACCACTATTGCCTGCCTGCTCGGCTGAAATGACTCCTGAACTTGTATATTCCTGCCATTCGGTTGTAACTGCGGGATTACCAATCATAGACCAATATACATAACCCCCTGGATTATTATGCGATTGAGAAGATATTGTAGCTGGTTTATCCGCTTTAACCTTCATACTGAACCGATAGGCTTGACCAGCTTCCAGTTGCTGGGGTGCTTTTACAAAGAACTGAGTATCCCATGTGTTAGTAGGATTATCTCCCGACTTTACAACAATTGCTTTACCCACACCGTCAGCTCCTGTACCCGCAGCACCAATTGTAGCGGGATTTGGGCCAACAGTTACCTCTGTGGCAAAGAAGCTGGAAACATCATCACCTTCAACATCGCTGTTAGTTACCAGGTTTGTCCACCACGTAGCAGGTCCTGCCGCGACAGGTTCAACCCCAAAAGTGTAGGCATGCCAACCTGGTTTTCCCCATCCGCTTAGATCTTCGTCATCGAAAGCTCCATTTTCAATTAAATTCTCTTCAGAACCACTTGCGGTAAGAACCATGTCATCAAAATAAAGATCACCTCCAAATGTTCCGAAACAAAATTGCAATCTGGTAGCATCTATTGTCGGGGTGAATGTTACGGAAACATCGCCCCAGCTTTCTCCAAACGCTATGTCCGGACCGTAATTGGTTGAGGATCCATCAGTCCGCCAAAAGCCAACGGTAAATGCACTTGAGGCTTTTGCACGCATTTTTAATGTATATTCCACTCCCTGTGTTAATGGCGTAGGTACTGTGTATTCAAGCTGCCAATCCCAAATGTTGGTTTTCGCTTCGGGTGTAGTAGCATGCAAAGCGTTGTTGGCGTCATTAGGATCAATTTCAATTTCCCGATCAGCAATTATACCGTTAAGGTATTCAGCATTCTGATTGGCATGCCACGCAAGCGTATGTCCATAAATGGTAACACCTGCTTCTTGTGCGGTAGCAATAAACTTTTCAACTCCTGAAAAGTCCATGCTTCCATTGTTTTGCACAATTGCACCATGTTTCATTGCATATCCTGCTGTAACTTCATCGAAGTTTGACATGATATGACTATAAACCAATCCTTTTTCGTTAAAAGCGTTTAGTGAAACTCCGGCCCCCAATTTAAAATCGGGGCTGGCGCTTCTGTCAACATATGATTTCAACACATCGTAATCATTCAAATACTCCTGTTGAACAAGACTTTCCGGTTTATCGACTCTGTAATCGAGTAAACTATCATCAACGCAGGATGCCATAAAAAGAACAGAAACGGCACCCAGCAAAAGTTTATTTATGTATTTCATCTTCATCTTGGTTTTAGCGATTAGTTTACATTATATGATGGCGAGAATGTTTCCATCGTAACACCCCGGTCGCGAACAACCAGTATATCACTTGTTGCATAACTTTTGCTTCCCATATCAATGGTATAGTCCAGGTAAAGCGCATTACGGTCTTTGTTTCCCCAGCTGTTTTTCTCTCCATCGATAACAAAAGAACCACTACCCGATGCGGTAAATCCTTCACTTACTGAAGAAATAGTACAGGCATTCTGGTCATCGAACGTAAGTAACAAAGTGCATGTTACGTTTTCACCGTTTTCATCAACAAGTGTAACGGGGAATTCAACCGTATTCAAAGAAGCAGTATTTAATGCAACCACCTCATCATCTTCAACATATTCAGCCCCGCGGGTAACGGTACTGGTTGCTCCGCCTTCGGTAATTACATCTTCACCACGGCGCAGGTAATAACCATGCCAAGGATTGATGAATTTTACGCAATAAAGAACAAAGTCTTTAGGTAAAACATCCCAGTCGGTGTCTTTTCCTCTAGTAGCTCCGTCAAACTTAGGAACTCCTGAAAGAATAGAGTCTGCATTTACCACATTAGTCATTCGCAAAGGAATAACATAGGTACTTTTTAGTGCATCCGGATCGGCAAAAAATGCATCCGAAAGTTGAACTTCAACGCCATCTAATAAGGTTTTATCCAAATAGATTTTATCGGCCGCCAACGAGTAGTAGTTGGTTGGCATAGCCTGAACCGGCATCGTAAATTCGCTATCGAAATACAGATTGTTGCACAAGCTATTGTCGACAGTTACATCGATACCAATACTTTGATCGTTAGCGTAAACACCACCCATGGTAGCGTAAATTTCGCATTTATGTTCGTTATCCAGCGTATTATCGATAATATCTTCGCCAAGCACAATAGTCCTTACCGGATATTGATAGGCAAAATATACGGTGCTGTAGTCAAAATCCGGGAACTCTACATCCTGATTCTCGCAAGACGTGAATAGCATTGCAAATATTCCGGCTGACACTATCATTAAAAATTTAATCTGTTTCATATCTTTCAATATTTTCAATTAATATTCAGAAAATTACCAACCTGCATTTTGTTCCAGGTTACTCCATTTCTGTAATTCACCGTATGGAACTGGTCCATAATACATATAGTCGGCATAATTTCTCGACTCCACATCAATTGGAGAGTAAGTATTTGTACCATCCGTTTCATCGATTTGTATACCACGAGCCGTTTCGTTCAGGTTTGCTACCTCCCAGCGACGTAAATCCCAGAAGCGCTGATTCTCGAAACAAAGTTCGATACGACGTTCGTTTCGGATCAACTCGCGCATTGCATCCTGATCGCCTTTAACTGATTCCAGGTAGGCATCGCCATTATCAAGGCCTATTCCTGCTCTTTCGCGGATTGCTTTAATAACATCGTAAGCAGAATAAGAGTTACCTCCATTTCCTGTTGGTCCCCAGGCTTCGTTAGCAGCTTCGGCGTAGGCCAGGAATATTTCGGTGTAGCGAATACGCGCAGCGTAGTGCTTTTGTTCGGTATCGAACTCTGGATTCGGATTACAGTCGTAACGTAATAATTTACGCAAGTAGTAACCTGTACGGGTCGATAATCCGTTTTCCTTGTTGATTCCGTCGTTGTTATCGCTGTAAGTACCGGTTACAATTACATCGCTGTTTGGTCCCTGTGTACTTTCGTTTACCACCACATAGTCATTCAATCGTGGGTCGCGGTTTGCATATGGATTTGCAGGATCATAACTGCTCGAAGGATCAGTTATTGGATAACCATCTACGGTTGGGAATGCATCAACCAGGTTTTGTGTTGGATTTACACGTCCGTTTCCGTATAACGACGGAGGGAAGTTATCGGTTTCCAGATCGTTATTCTGGCCAACATCGCCTCTCCAGATAATTTCAGGAGGCGCTACACCTGAAGCCAATGCTTCAATTTCGCTTGTATTGGCATACCAGGTATGTCCGTTAGCGGCCAAACCATTTGGTCCGCCAACACGGTCCAGAACATCGGCAGCAAAGTTTGCAGCATCTTCCCACGATACCGTTGTTCCAGTGTTGTAAGCCGGACTGGCAGCCAATAAAGCAGCCTGTGCACGAACGGCTTCAACAATACGTCCGGTAATACGGCCACGCATATGGTTACCGTTTACACGGTTGTAATCGCCGGCGTTGGTAACTCCCAACGACTGGTATTTTGAAGGAATTTCGCCATCAGATAAATCGCCGAAATCCAATGGTAAAAGATCCATTGCAGTATTCGCATCAGCAATAATCTGATCGATACATTCCTGGAATGTATTACGTGGCAGATTAAAGTCTGACTCAGCAGTTTCCGGCTCGGTTACAATTGGTACACCTAACAGTTCTCCACCGGCAGTCCAACCACCATGAGCCTTCAAAAGTGCAAACATTTGAACAGCTCTCAGCGCATAAGCTTCACCTTTCAAACGGTCGTTATACATGGTGTTAATCACCTCATCTTTACTCCAAACCACCTCGTCGGTATTGGCTAAAAACAGATTGATGTACTGAATAGCATTTCTTCGGCCTTGCCATTGCGATAATGGATTAGTACTGGCGGTCCACGAACCGGTAGCCATTGCCAGGTAATCGTTTTCGTTATCGTTGGTTACTGCATCATCTGTTGCCACATCGCTTTGCGGAGCCGACGAATAAGGCAATAATATGTATGCGTTGGCCAAAATACCTTGTGCATATGTAGGCTCGTTGTACATCGCGTCAAGTCCCCTGTTGTTCTCCAAAGCCGGCTCGAACATGTCGTCGCAGGCGGTGAACAGAAGTACAAGAACCACTAATTTTATTATATTCTTCATCGTTAAAATTCTTTAGTGTTACTTATTAGAATGTGGCCTTTAAACCAATGTTAAAGAATCGCGTTTGCGGAGCACTGTCAAATTCCAGTTCCAGGATATCTTTTTCCTTCGAAATAGTTAACAGGTTGGCTCCACTTACGTAAGTCGAGATGTTTTCGAACAAACTGTTTTGAATCAGGCTTTGTGGCAGATCATAAGTGATCTGAACTTTCGCCAAATTAAAACGGTCGGTTTTGTACATCCAGAAATCAGAGCTACGGAAATTGTTACTTCCATTTTCTGTTGTCAGTCGCGGATAAGTAGCAGTGGCTTTTGTTTCTTCTGTCCAACGGTCGAGCACTACTTCAGAGTATTTTCTATCTCCGTATACCCAGTGGTACGCGTCATTTTTCATAGCATAAGCGCCATAATTTCCGGTACCCAGAGCAAAGAATGTAAAGCCTTTGTATTTTGCCGTAAAGTTTACACCCAAAGTAAGTGGTGCTCCACTCCATCCGGCGCGGCCAAGATATACCTGATCTTTATCGTCGATTAAATTGTCGCCGTTTTGATCCACATACTTAATGTCGCCGGGTTTAACCGATCCACCAAATTTTTGTTCAGGAGAACTGGCAACTTCTTCAGCACTCTGGAATAAACCTGCACTTTCCAGCCCCCAAAGTCCGTCAATTGCTAAACCTTCGCGGTACTGATAATCGTATTCGTAATTTTCGTCGCGTTGTGTAGCTTCAGTGGTATAATAAATACCCGAAACACCCAATGTAAGATCTACCTCACCAACCTGCTTGTTTACGTTCACATTAAAGTCGAATCCTACGCGCTTATCGTTATTGAAGTTAACGTTAGGAATAAATGAAGCTTCGGGCCAGTAGGTAAAAAAGTAATTCGGGAAAATGGTAGACGGTGTAATCAACAATCCTTCAGTAGAATTGATAAAGAACGAAGTGTTAACCGTTAAAAGTTTTTCCCAAAGCGAAGCCATCAAAGTAGCCGATACTTCTTTACGTTTTACAAAATCCAATTCATCATTTCCACCTCGTTTCGAGTTGGTTGAGCGTTCCGATGCTCCATCGTACCATCCCCACCATGCACCGCTGGCTTGCGTGTAGGTGGCTTCGTACATATAGAAATCTTCAATATCGAGGTCTGAATTCAGGATACTTCCCGACAAGTTCAGGCTCAATTCATCAAATACAGATGAGTTGGCCATAAAATCCTCTTCACTGATTTTCCATCCTAAACTTACAGTTGGCGACAGTGCCTGACGGTTTCCTTCGGGCAGTTTTGCCGAGTGGATTACCGATGCACTAAAGTCAGCATAGTATTTATGCTTGTAGTTGTAACCTAACTGCAAACCGGCATTTGCACTGCTTGTGCGATGATACTGACCTGAGTTTGTAATTTGATAACCCGAGGCAATTAACATTGCATTCAGGTTGTGGTCTGCATTTATTGTTTTGTCGTAGGTAAAGTACCCTGAGAACGCAATAGTTTGATTGCTGGTACTTCCTCCAACATTTTGCTGACCTGATTTTTCATCATTATTATACTTGGTTATACCGGCAATAACATCGGTACCGTTGTAGTCGTACCAGCTTGGTTCATACACTGCATAAGAGTTATTATATGATGTGCTGTATGAAGTAGCATAATCAACTGCAAACTGTGTATGGAATTTTAATCCTTCTGTAATTCCTTTCAGATCGAAATCCAAACCGGTATCAAACTGAAACTGACGGCTTGTCCACTTGCTGTAACCGCCCGCATAATAATCAGCAAAAATATTGGTTTGATCCACCTGTGTACCTCCCAAGAAATACTGACCTCCGATAATGTTTTCGCTTCCATTTACCAAATTCCACGATTGTTGATCGTTTGGATCGATAAAATCAAGTGGAATTAGCGGAGCAACACGGTTAGGACGCAATGTAGATGCAGCAGTCCAGTAATTGCCATTTTCCTCGCTTGAATTTGCACTTCTTGAATTGTAGAAAGTTGCATTTGTATTGATATAGGCACTGATAAAATCATTCAGATTTAAATCGATATTACCGCGGATATTCAGGCGGTCGGTGAAATTATCAGCAGCTTCGCCAAAGTCAAAAACATCGCCCTGACGGTAGTAGCCAATATTGGTGTAAAACCTGGCACGTTCATTACCTCCCAAAATTTCAGTAGAAACATCGGTACGGTTGTAGTACGACTTTAAATAATCCGATGAATAGAAATCCACATTCGGGTAACGGTATGGATTGCTTCCCGATGCATAATGGTAAATATCTTCATCGCTGTACAAAGGCGACTGACCATCGTTTACACGTGCTTCGTTAAATAGTGTCATGTACTGTGCCGATCCTAAATAAGAAGGATTACTTTTTGATACATGGAAACCGGTGTTTGCACGCACATTAATTTCAAGAGGTGTGTCTTTACCTCGTTTTGTAGAAATTAAAATGGCACCTTTTGAAGCACGGCTACCATAAAGTACAACTGCAGCAGCTGACTTCAGGAAAGTTATCTGCTCAATCTCGGTTGGCAACACATTGTTGGCCGCACGTGGTATTCCGTCAACCAGCACCAGGTATTCGCCCATGCCCCACAGTGCATTACCGGTGAAACCACCGATGTAGCCCTGCATATTGTCTAAACTATATGTATTATAGTTCTTTTTGGTTAATTCTTCGAGATCGACCACCGAAACACCACCCAAAATGTCGCTTTGAGCTACCTTACGAAAAGGTACCTGCACTAATGGGTCATCGGTTATAATGATCGTATCCGTTTCATTTCCTGCCAGAGTTTGCGCGTTCATCAAAAACGGAACTACTGCAAACAGGGCAAATAAAATGAATCTCTTTTGTATATGTTTCATTGCTTATTCGATTATAATTACATAATACTTTAACTCAATCTGGCTACCAGCCCGGATTCTGCCCAAATTCAGGATACATAGATACATCCTCGATTTTAAGCGGGAACCAGTAGTGTTTAACTCCAAACTGACGTGTTAAAATGACTTCTTCTCTAAAGTTGGCTACCCTTGCATCTCTTGGATCATTGTTCTCATAGAAATCAGGGGCTTCTACCCGGTCAAACTCTTGAGAAGTCTTTACATTGTAAGGATACTCGGTAAGCAACAACCAACGTTGTAAGTCGTTAAAGCGGAAGCCTTCGAATGAAAGCTCTACAGCACGTTCTCTTCTCACCTCGTCGATGAATTTTTCACGGCTTGCCGTATACGAAGCAGCAACATGGCCGGCTCCACAACGATCGCGAAGCGTGTTAAGCGCATCTTCAGCTGTTTTTGTGAAATTTGATGCTTTTCCTGAAGCACCACCAAAAGCGGCACATGCTTCGGCATACATGGTATAAATATCTCCTAAACGCATGTATGGCAGATAGGTATGCAGGTTATAACTCCAGTTATAAGCTCCATCGTATTTATTTGCTGTATGTGGTACCAGTTTCTGAATCAGATAACCTGTTCGGCTACCATCGGCAGGATTACGCATGGTTCCGTTTGATGCCAAACCTGTGTAGCGCAGGTATTCCATATCAGCAGGCATTGTGGCATTCACATATTTAAATCCATCAAAAACAATGTCGTGGTAGAAACGAGGATCACGGTCTTTAAAAGGATATTCAGGATCAAAACCAGATTCCGGATCATCCAATGGCAAACCATTAGCCATACCATAATTCTTCACGTAATTGGCTGTAGGATGGTGAATGATGTTATCGTGTTCTACCAAACCTTTTACTTTTGGTCCGAAAGTTTTTGTTGTATTCCAGTTACTACCATTGTAATCGGTTGAAGGACCACGGAAAATTGCTTCGGTAGAACCCGGCATTAACCAGTTTTGTCCGGTAGTATAGAACATATCGCTGTACTTCGTATCAACACCGCTCGATTTTTTGTGATTATAAATGTCTTCATAATCAAAATCTACCAATGCATATTGTGTTTGCCCACCTTCAACAAGATTCAGCAATTCGCCAAAAGCTTCGGCGGCTTTGCGTGCATAATCCTCGTCGTAGTTATAGGTATTGGCACCACCTGTTTCGGCACCGTTTTTCATTAACGGACTTGCAGCCCACAGGTAGTTTTTACCCAGGTAACCCAAAGCCATAATTTTATTGGCGCGTAACTGGTTCTTACCCAAAGTATTTCTACCAACTGTTGTTTCGTCCCAGTCGATTGGCAGTAAGTTGGCAGCTTTTCTTAAATCGGCTCCGGCTTTATCTGCACATTCCTGATAGCTCAGTCGTGGTAAAGTAAGTTTTTCACCTGCAGGTAATACGTAATCAATATAAGGCAAACCACCCAGGTATTGCATCATTTCAAGATGCCACCATGCTCTGAAAAAGTAGAGCTGTCCTTCAATAAAATTTCTTTCCTCTTGTGTTGCCACAGTTAACAAGTCAAGATTTTCGAGGCCCATATTTGCTTTACGAATGCAATACCATGCATGCGCATATAAACCATGATCAAATTTATTGGTAGAAGTTGGATTTGCATTATCATCGTCAAACCAGGTACCGGGATTGTTTTGCCATGCCCAGAAGTTACCAATATCAACCTGGTTGGTCATGTGCCAGCTACCTTCAAGGTTAAACAGCTCATCGTCACCCCAGTTCCACGAGGTGGTCCAGTATTTCTTTTCTTTATCAGGGATACAGTTGTAAATCTCTTCAATATAACCCTGGAAATTGGTAAAATTACTAAACGCTACCTCCTCCGATACGATCGATTCGGGTGCTTTATCCAGGTAATCTTCACAGGAAAAGAGCCCCAATAACATGATGAACAGTACACCACTCTTCAAAAGCGTCTTATGTATATTTTTCATTGTACTCATAATTATAGTGTAAATCTTATTCCTAAATTATATCGTTTCAAAGTTGGGTAAGCACCCTGTCCACCCGATCCGGCGAAGTTCGATTCGCGGTCATCCGGCATTTTCGACCATACCCACAAGTTGTTTCCATTAATAAAAATTTTCAGGGTGCGGAAACCAATGTTGTTGATCCAACCTCCATTAATGGTATAAGCTACTTCAGCATTTTTCAATCGAACATACGAACCATCGAACAAGTACTGAGTACCATTATTATAGCTAGGTTCCGACAACCAACGCGGAACAGTTACATCGGCATTTGGTGTTTCTTGCGACCACCATGTTCCAAAATCATAAACGGTATTCAGCTTGCTTCCGAAACTGGTTAATGGTACGTTACGGGTTACATTGTTTACACCGTAGAACTGAACAAATGCACTAAAGCCTTTCCATTCAACACCTACTGTAGCGTTGTAAGTATTTTGTGGAGATCCGGCGTATCCATAAGGGATCTGATCTTTACTATCAATAACACCATCTGCATTAAAATCGAGGATGTAATAGTCTCCCGGAACTTTATACGGATCGTTGGTATCGTGCATCGGGCTACCGTATAATGCATCGTAGGTATTAAAATAACCTGCATCAACATAAGTTCTTGTTTGTCCAAGGCTGTAACCGGCTTGTTTACGGTAATCTTCGAACAATGCAGGATCATCTCTTTCAATAATCTCATTTACTGCATGCGTCATACTCATATCACCCCACAAACGAACGCCGTTATTAAGCACCTTATTTACGCGCAATTGTAATTCATATCCGTTGGTTTCTACTTCTCCAAGGTTAGCTGTTGGAGGTGTAGGTCCATAATATGAAGGAACTGCACGGTCGTTACCATTAATAAGAATATCAACACGGTTATCACGGAAATATTCTACGCTACCGGCCAATAGCCCGTCAAGAAAAGCATAGTCAATACCCGCATTAAACTTTCTAACTGTCTCCCAGCGTACATCAGGGTTTCCAACTGTTGATTCACGGTACCAGTCGTAAGGGCTGGTTCCGTGGTTTAAGTCAAGTGATGAGTTACCACCGTAAGCCCATTGTGTAAGATACAGCCATCGGCCATTGATATTATCGTCACCAATTTCACCATACGAAGCCCTTAACTTTAACATATCCAGGAATTCAACATTTTCCATAAATGATTCTTCAGAGATCATCCAGCCAATTGCCCCTGAACTAAAAAAGGCAAAACGATAGTCTTTGGAAAATCTTTCTGATCCGTTATATGCACCATTATACTCTAAGAAATAGCGCGATTTATAGTCGTATGTGGTACGGAATGCCCAGTCTTCACGGAAAGAAGGAATCACGTTACCTTGTGCGCGTTCTTTACGGCTAAACATACCCATCGCGGTAATACTATGGTTACCAAACTGGCGATCCCAGTTTAAACGCAACTGGTATTCCAGGTTACGTTGGGTTGCATAGTTTTGAACCGAACCGGCAGACGTATTCCAGAGCACGCCCTGTTGGAAATCGAATTTATTGTTATTTTCATATTCCTTTTTATAAGTGGCGATACCAGTGGCAGGATCAATCCATTTTTGCTGTGCATCGTTAAAAAGGTCGTTAATACCCCTGTTATTCTCCAGGAAAGTGTTATCCCATGAGATCGCACCACGGAACTTCAGGCCTTCGGTAATAAAATTCAACTCCTGCTCCAAAATGAAGTCGGTGTTGATTTGTGTTGTTGTCGAAAGCATGGTTCCTGAAAGCGACAGGTTTTGAGCCGAGTTTGAAACATTCGAGATGTTTGGGTAGAATCCCCATGAACCATCTGAATATTGTGGCAAAAACACATCAGGCGCAATGTTATAGGCACCGGCCCACTGCTGCGCAACGGCCCAGTCGCCCGAATTGGTTTGTCCCCATGGTGTTTTCTTCTGTCCGTTCGATCCGGCCAGGTTTAACCTGAATACGGTAGATTTTGTAAGCTGGAAATCGAGGTTACTACGTACGTTAATACGGTTGTAGCCATAACCCGATTCATAGTTACGTCCGTTATCGAAAACATAAAAAAGGTCACCTTCGCTTGCAAAGTCTGCCGAGGCAAAATATTTAACAAACTTAGTACCTCCCGATACATTTAAGTTGGCGTTATACGACATGGCATAATCTTTAAACAGTACATCCTGCCAGTCGACATTCGGATAACGCTCAGCCTCAGCCAAATCAGCCGGGTAACGGTATTTTTCAATAATATTCTGCGGAGTCATATATCCCCACGAATCAGGAGAAACACCCAATTCGTGCTCAATAGCGTAGTTACGTGCCATTAAAGCATCGTACGAATCCAGTTTGTTAGGTAGTTTCGATGGTACTTTCATGGTCATGTTGGCCGAAACATCAATACGTGCTGACCCTTCTTTACCACGTTTAGTCGTAATCAGGATAACACCGTTTGCACCTTTCACACCAAAAACCGCTGTTGCCGAGGCATCTTTCAGTACCGAAACCGACTCAACCGAGTTCATATCCACACCACTCATCGGACGTTCAACACCATCAACCAATACCAGTGGGTCGCTGTTGTTCCACGAACTTGCTGAACGAATAATAATTTGCGGATCTTCCTCGCCCGGCATACCCGAGCTGTTAATGGTTATTACACCCGGAAGGTTACCGGTTAATGCCATTCCAATATCGGTAACACCGGCAGCACGTTGTAACACTTCACCAGTTGTTTGGGTGATCGCCCCAACAACACTCTCCTTCTTTTGCTGGCCATAACCAACAACAATAGTCTCTTCCAGTTGCACGCTCGATGGCGCAAGTACAACCTGCAGCTTAGTTTGGTTAGCAATGTTAATTTCCTGAGGCTCCATTCCAATAAACGAGATCAGCAGGATCTCTTTATCGGTTGGAACTTGCAGCTCAAAATTTCCGTCTAGATCGGTAGGCACACCAATTTGCGTACCTTTAACGATTACTGTAGCACCAATTACCGGGTTGTCTTGCTCATCAACAACCGTTCCCGAGATGGTTTTGGTATCCTGAGCAAACAACGATAAATTGATAAAAATCCCAAGTATAACTACCAGTGTCTTTATCAAGTAGTTCTTCATCAAAGCTGACAAAGCTTTTTGAGATGATAAATTAATTCTGTGTTTCATTATATTCTCTATTAAATTGACAAAAGAGTTCTAATTTTCATTAGAAATTGATTTTATTCACTCTGCTTTACACCGCGTTTTAACTATGGTGAAGAATGAGTGGTCGAATAGAAATAATGAAGGACAGAATGTCCGTAAGTGTTTTTCCTCATAAGATCTAAGTTTTTCATTTATAAATTTGACATTGAATTAAGTGCGTAATTATTTATTGATTAAATTCAAATTTCTTTCCTGAAGCATACATTCCGATTGTTGTACCAGTAAATCCTCCGGCTCTGGCCGTCGACAAATACGAAGCATCAACTTTATCGGCCAGTAGTTTCCATTCGTTGTCGTCCAGCGCATAATAGAAACTAAATTCAGGACCATTCGATGTTATTTTCAACTGAACAGGCCCTTCTTCAGCTTCAATGGCTTCTGAGTTAATAACTTCAACTGTTGTATCAGTAACCATTTTTACACTGGCTACTTTCTGCTCATTAACTTTTTCTACTACCATTAAATACTGATGCTGTTCGTTTTTCATTAAAACCATTCCTGCCGACTCCGTTTCTGAACCAGGGGTGAAGTACATTTTAGTGGTACTTTCAAATTTGTGATGCTGTAAACGACGCCCCACAAAAGCCGGCACCTTTAATTCGTTGGAAGCTACATCAGCACATTTTAATGTGAGAAATCCCGGATTCTCTTTAAGATCGTATAAGTCTGCAGCATTTCCACGAATGGTTAGCCACTCCATTCCCAGTTCGGTGGCGTTAAAATCATCGTTCTTTTCAAAGTTCCCGAAAGTGATCGATGAGTCTCTTTTTACGCCTTCCATGCGAATTATGCGTGGCACCAATTCGTCATCTTTGGTCATATACGGAAACCCGTCCTGACTCCAGCGAACAGGCATCATAAAAGTTTCGCGCCCCAGGTTTTCAAATCTATTATCGATTGGGCGGCAGGCCAAAAATACCGACCACCACTGTCCGTTGTCTTTCTGAATAATATCAGCGTGTCCGGCGCAGGTAATTGGTAATTCCCTGTTCGGATTGAGATGCTTTTGTGTTAGTATCGGATTCTTATCCCATGGAGTATATTTTCCAAATGGCGAATCGCTTTTAAAAATTACTTCGCGGTGATTAACCGAAGTTCCTCCTTCGGCACACATCAGGTAATAGCTACCATTGAATTTATACATGTGTGGTCCTTCAATCCATATTGGTTTTTCCGATAGGTCAACTCCACCATTCACCAGCATTATACTTTTGCCAATGGTTTTGTCGTTTTCAACATCATACTCAATTCCGCGAATGGCACGATGTCCCTCGTAGGTCGAACCTCCATCCGGCTCATCGTTGTTTACGATATAGGCTTTGCCGTTGTCATCAAAAAACAACGACGGATCGATACCGTGTACTTCGGGTAACCAAATCGGGTCTGACCAGTCGCCAAACGGATCTTGTGTCTTTACCAAAAAATTACCACCACGCATATTTGTGGTAATCATGTAATAAGTTTCGTTATGTGGATTATAGCTGATTGCAGGAGCAAAAATTCCACGTGTTACGCGCTGGCCTTCCAGGGGTAATTGTTCGGGGCGGTTCAGCACATTACCAATCTGCTTCCAGTTTAGCATGTCGGTACTGTGAAAAATTGGAACACCAGGAAAATAACTAAAAGTAGATGTTACCAGAAAATAATCCTTTCCGTTGGTACATACACTTGGATCGGAGTACCACCCCGGAAGAATTGGGTTATAGTAATAATCTTCACCCGGAAGTGGATTATCATTGTAAAAATCATCGTTGCCTTTGTATGTGAAATAATCAAAATTTGCAACCATACTATCGTTTGCAAATTTTGGACTACCGGAACCGGATATAGATTGACAGGAATCAAATATAATAACTCCGGCCAATACAAGAGTTATCATTGATATCTGAACGAAATTGTTTAGTTTCATCAAAGTTGTCCAATTAGGTAAATAGTTCTATTCGTAACACAAAGGTATTTTTCACACCTTCACTTTTTCAAAAATAGAATCCATTACATGCTGGGGCTTTCAATTTTAGACATTTGATTTTTAAAATGAGACATTCTTGTCCTTATGTTGGATAACCACCTGTATAACAACACATAAGAACCATACAGAAAAATACCATTCCATCGTTTCTGTAGTGATTAGTTACACAGATATCTAAAATTAAAAGAAATAGCTATCATAATATCGGACGGAAACGGCAGAAAAAATCAGTATTGGAATGTTATTCAAGGACACGTGTCGGAGATTTACCGAAATGCTTTCTAAAGACGGTACTAAAATAGCCTACACTGCTAAATCCACATAACTCACTCACTTCTGTAATTGAGTGTTTTTGGGAAGATAATAAATCATAAGCATGGTTTAGCCTTATGGTCCTTATAAATTCGATTGGTGACTGGTCGGTTAATGACTTTATTTTTTTATAGAGCAACGAAGGACTAACATTCATTATGGCAGCAAATTCATTTTTAGAAAATTGAGGATTACTAATATTATCATTCACCACCGCTATCATTCGTTTTAGAAACTTATCATTAAGTTCATTTTCCAAAATAACGGGTTCTTTACTTTCACTGGTCATTTTCATGGCCTTGTTTCTGATAATTTCGCGGTTTTTAAGAATTGATTTTATTCGTTGCTGAAGTAAAGTAACGTCAAATGGTTTAGTCAAATAATCATCGGCTCCAAGTCCTAGTCCGCGTATTTGTTGTGCTTTTCCGGCCAGTGCCGTTAAAAGAATAACGGGGATATGCGCAGTCAGGAAATTTGATTTCACTTTTTCGCACAATTCAAAGCCGTCCATTTTCGGCATCATAATGTCAGAAACAATCAGATCAGGGCTTTGCTTTTGTACAATTTCCCAGGCCTCCTCTCCATCTTCTGCCAGGTAAATATTAAAAAGGTCCTGCATGGCCGATTGAAGAAATTCTCTCAGGTAATCGTGATCTTCAACAATTAATACAGTCATTTTATTCCCTCTTTTATCAGCCAACTGCTTTTCAGTTACAGGGTTAATCACTGATGATTTCAGAACATCTTTTTCAACCGATTGAGCAACCGCTTCCTTTTTTCTTACCACATTTTCTTTGGCAATAAACGGGATGGTTACTAAAAAGGTGGATCCAACACCAGACTGACTGTAACAAGTAACTCTACCGCCATGTAAGGAGACATAATTTTTCACCAGTAGTAAACCGATACCCGAGCCAACTATTTTTGAATTGATCGCATTTTCGCCACGGTAATATTCCCTGAACAACATTTTCTGAGCCTTTTTGGTAATTCCGATTCCATGATCCTGAACTTCAAGGGTCCATTTTGTTGCTGCACATCGGAGCTCGATATTTACACGTGAATCCGGATTTGAATACTTTATGGCGTTAGAAATAAGATTATCGATTACTTTCTGCATCATTCGTTCATCAACAGAAGTTTCGAATTTTACGCAATTAGCCTTAAAAACCAGATCAATACCTCTGCTTTTGGCATATGCCTCAAACATCATCACCCGGTCTTTTATTGTTTTAACAATATCAACAAAGTCATAGGCCACTCTCTCCCTCCCGATATCTACTTTCTGAAAATCGAGCAATTGAGTTACCACCGTTGACAAGCGATGAACCTGTTCGGTAGCCAGATGAAGATAATTTGAACCTTTATCGCTTAATCCTGACTCCTTATTCAGTTCTTCAATTGGCCCGTTAACCAGGGTTAAGGAAGTACGAATATCGTGTGCTGTATTGGCAAAGAACCTGATCTTCTCTTCCGAGTGCTTTTTCTTTAACCTGTCGATGTAAAAATAAACACCAAAAATACCCAAACCTGCAGCAAAGAAGATAACCAGCAGTATAAACCAGCTTGTTTTCCAGAACGGAGGAACGATTTTCACTTTTATCTCACGCTCGGCAATTACACCTGTTATAGAGTTATCGACCATTCGTAATTGAATAGTATAGGTTCCGTACGGAATATTTGAGTATGATAAAACCCGGTTATCTACCGGCTTGCTCCATTCCTGATCCAAACCACTAATCTTCCATGAGAACTTCGCTCCGGGAGAAGTAACTCCAAGAGGTATAAGTTCTAAACTTATTGTGTTTTGAAAATATTTGAGGCTAATTTCTTTTAGTTCATTAAGAGGGACTTCCGGTTTCAGATCTTCAATATCGCGTATTGATCGTCCTGAAACGGAAATATCCTGAACAAAGATACGGCCTTCTTCCGGGGTAAGCTTCAAATCATTAGGATCGAACATCAAAGCACCTTTATTGGAGCCCAAAACCAAATCGCCATTTTTTAAGATACAATGTGCATCCTGGTTAAAAGAAACATTGCTAAGGTATAACAAGGAGTTAAAAGTTAATATCGTCTGGTCAGCTTCACTCAACCGGCATAAGCCCAACTCCGTACCTATCCAGTAATAACCATTTGCGTAATCAATGCTATTTACAAAATTACTAGGGAGTCCATTGTCTATTGTATAATATTGTGTTGATTTATTGGTTAAATTGTATCGGATTACGCCATTACCATTGGTTCCAATCCAAACCATATCTTCGGAGATATACAGATCAGAAACAACAAAACCTTCGACGAGTACTTCATGACTACCTGTACTTTTATCAAAAAGTAACAAGCCGTACGTTGTTCCCATTAATAGTTTATCAGGTCCGTATTCAGCAATAATGTAAATCGTATAATCCGCATACGAGGTATAGGTGTCGGTGTTGTAATTGTAACGGATTAAATCTCCCCGTACTCCACCAATCCACATATCTCCCTGCTGATCTTCAATTATATTAAACACAAAATCGCCTGCAAAATCGCCCTGAGTATTTTCATGGCTTAAATGCCTTAGTTCTTTCCCGGTATTTCCATCCAGAATATAAATACCCGATGAATAAGAACCGGCCCATATTCTTCCAAACGAATCCTGGCAAAGCGCCAGAAAAACCTGGGCGTGCTGTTCCTTATTATGGTAGAATGATTTCCACTTGTTGGTTTTTGTATTCCAATAGCTTACGCCATTATTGGTGGCAAACCAAAGATTCCCGTTCCGGTCTTCGAGTATACTGTTGACATCATTATTTATTAACGAATTTACGTTATTGGCCATATGCGATACCTTCGTAACAACAGAACTACTTGCCTGATCAAAAAAGGAAACGCCCCCACTATAGGTGCAAATCCATACCCTGTTATTCCGATCGCAAAAGATATCATAAACCCCATTACCCTTTAAGGAATTCGGATTATCCGCATCATCTTTATAAACGGCTAGTATTTCTTGTGTGCGCTTATCCATTTCCCAAACACCCTGTCCGTCAACACCAATCAGCAACGTTGATGTAGAAATAGGACAAATTGCCTGAACCGGTTGATTGGGAATATTTTCTACAGCAGTCAATTCAGCTCCGGCATTCCCTTTTCTCAGGCAATATAAACCATCGCTTAATGTTCCTAACCACAAGGTATTTTCTTTTCGGTCGAACTCAATGTATGAAAAAAACATGTTCAGGTCTTCAGGCAAACTGTAATACACTTCAGAACTTAGGGTATTAATATTAAAAATCCCTATATGTCTTTCCGTTCCATAAAAAAAACGATAATCATCTAACCACTCCAAAAAATGAATGTTCTGGTTATCGAAATAGCTACTCAGACCTTCATTTTTATTGTACCTCAATAATCCTGAAGTACTGGCTTCCCAGATTGTTTCTGCAGAATCAACCAGCATTTTATTCACCACTACATGAGGATCTTCCACTTGTTTGGCGAGGTTGGTTATCAGCTCAAACCGATCCTGAATATCGTTGTATATGAATAACTGCCCGTTACTGGTATATACGTATAATTTCCCATTGGTGTATTCCATCCGAACAGTGATAATGTCTTCGGTGTCGTAAGGTAGTTGGTAGGTTCTAATATCATCTCGGGAATAGCGCACTATACCAACTTTTGAAGAAATCCAGATAAAACCATCATTATCTTCACAAACCTGATTGGTTTCGCGAATTGAAATACCGTAGTCTTCGTTCAGGTTGTAAAACTGTTGCGAATTCTTAGCTGTGCTGACACCCGATACACAAGTTAGGAAAATGAAAACAAGCTGAAAAAAATAATATTTTCCGGTATTCATGATTTAGTTTTATTAAAGAGAGGGAATATAGAAATTTAAGAAGAATAAACAAAAACCTGATTGGCTAATCCTTCCGATTTTAAGAGGCAATTCATTTCCATGGCGTTTGGTTCAGTTACAACATAAATGATTTAAAATCCGCAATAAAAATTATTCTATAATAAAATTAAGCTTTTAAAGTAGCTGTTTTTATAAATTGGTACGCGCGATTACTATCTTTTATGCACAATAAATCAGCTAATGTTTAAACATAAAAAAGAGGAAACTCAAGCGCTCCCTCTTTTTAACTATCCTATAAAACTATGTATTCTTATTTCAGCTGAACAAGCACAACTGATTTTGCAGGTAACTCAAAAGTAAGTTTTCCGTCTTTTGGTTTTGGCACGTTAAACTCCTTAAGGCTAACGGTTTCATTTTTACCAAAATCATTAAAATCGTTTATACTCTTAGAAGTAATAATCTGTGCATTCGAGGTTGATATTTCGCTTCCAGGCAGCGATAATTCAACATTTTCGCTCTCGTTAGGATTAAGATTACACAGTGTAATCGAAATAACTCCATCTTTGGTAGATGCTGAGGCATTTACAGCCGGAACCGACTCCCCGTCCATTTCGTACTTATCGGTTTTAAGGTTAGCAGGTATTAATGTCGCATCCTGGTGTACACTATACATTTTGAAGACATAGTACGTTGGTGTTAACACCATTTCGTCGTCTTTGGTTAAAATAACCGATTGCAGCACGTTAATGGTTTGTGCAATGTTCGACATTTTAACACGATCGGCATGATTATTAAAAATATTGAGGTTTATACCGGCAACCAATGCATCGCGCATGGTACTTTGCTGATAAAGAAATCCTGGATTGGTTCCGGGCTCCACATCAAACCAGTTTCCCCATTCATCAACAATTAACCCAACACGTTTCTTCGGATCGTATTTATCCATAATTGTTGAGTGTTTTTGGATCAATTCATCCATAAACAAGGTTTTGCTGAGTGTGGTAAACCATTCTTTTTCATCAAAATCAGTTGCCGAACCTTTCACTGTCCAGTTATGTGTAATGGTATAATAGTGCAATGATAATCCTTGCATAAGGTTGCGTTTATCCTGCATTTTTTTCATTAAAACCTCGGTCCAGTCATAGTCTACATCGCTGGCACCACAAGCAATTTTATAATCAGCTCCACGGCTATAGGTAGCGAAGTGTTTGTAAACATCGGCATAATACTCAGCAGTCATATTACCACCACAGCCCCAGTTTTCGTTTCCAATTCCCCAGTACTTAACCTCCCAAGGTTCTTCGCGTCCGTTTTTCTTTCTTAAATCGGTCATCGGGCTAATGTTCGACGATGTTACGTATTCAATCCATTCCGAAGCTTCGCGAACGGTTCCCGATCCAACATTTACATTTATGTATGGTTCGGCATTTATCAAATCACAAAAATCGAGAAATTCGTGTGTTCCAAAGCTGTTGTCTTCGGTAACATTACCCCAATGTACATTTACCATTGATGGGCGTTCTTCACGTGGCCCAATTCCGTCTCTCCAGTTGTAGGTATCGGCAAAACAACCTCCCGGCCAACGTAACACAGGTATTTTCATGTCAATTAGCGCACCGGTAACATCATCCCTAAAACCACGGGTGTTAGGAATTTCTGAGTCTTCGCCAACAAATATACCGCCATAAATACACCGGCCCAGGTGCTCAGCAAAATGCCCGTATATTTCCTTATTGATTTTTGTTTCAGCCTGATCAGCATACAAGGTAATTTTGGTTTGGCCAAAAAGTACATTAGTTGTAAGCACTAACAAAACGGCCACTGTTAATTTCATTTTTGTAATCATTTGATATTTATTTTGTTGTTTCAGTTCGAATTAAATCATCCACATTTATGGGTGCTGACCGGGTAAAATTGCCTGATAATTTCCACTCAGGTGCATTAAGCTAAACAGGTACAGCAAACCATCGTAATAAGGGTCAAAGTAACCATCTTCGTACGGTTCCAGTTTTGCGTTCCAAAGTTTATGTACAAAGTCAAATTCAGGATCAACATCGTCAACCATCGAAAGTGTTGCCGAAGTAGATATTAATCCCAACGAATGACGTAATTTTCTGAAACCACCTGCCTGAAGTATCCACTCCGGTTTTGTGCCATCGGGGTTGTACTGATCGACAAAGTCGTTAATTCCCTCCGATCGCAGAAAGCCCTGGAACCGGGCGGCATAATCCTCCTGCCAGTTTTTGTCTTTACCAAACCAAATATAATCCATGGTAATATTCATGGGTACCCGCCACGAGTCGTAACGAAACGCCTGTGGCATCCAGCGGGCATCGTGTTTCGAGCCATCAAAATTAGCATAATCGTAATTCAATCCGGTTTCAGGATGGCAGGCCCGGTGCAGAAAAGCCCGTGAAGTATCAGCACAATCGCGGTAAAACTGCTCGTGTCCATCGTTGGCAAAATCGGCCCATACTTCCATAAATGCCGGCACATGATACGATGGATCTGTCCAGTTGTAGCCATCACCTTCGGGAACAAAACTTATTTGCTTGTGCTCGACGTTGATAATGTGGTTTACTCTGTTGGAGCCATCCTTTTCCCACATGGCATCTAAAATACGGCGTGCTTCGGCGTAATAGTCAATTCCGGTATCGTTGCCCCAAAGGTTGGATGCAAACAACAATGACGTTACAAAATACAGCTCGCCATCCGAAGCTGAACCTCCCGAGTTCTGTCGGTTGGTTTCCGGGTTAACGCTCCACGCAAAATAGCCTTCGAGGGCCCCTGACTGATGCTGCATATACTTTTTGGTCCATCGCCAAAGTTTATCAAATACTTCCTTTTTATCAAACTGAACAGCCACCATTAAACCATACGAAAGCCCTTCGGTTCGTGCATCTTTGTTTTTAATATCCGAAACGTAAGCCAACGAATCTTCAACCTCGAAATAAATACGATTGGGCCCTTCAAACAGATCGTGATACGCTTTTTCCAATTTCTCATCAATATCTTTCTGAGCATACCCGGCTTCGGCAAAAAAGTTTCGATACTCCCCGGTATAATAGGCTCCTTGTTTTTTTTCTTGCTGCTGTCCGAACATCTTGGTCGCCGGCAACAGTAGCAACAATGCGATGAAGAAACAGCGTGTCCTTCCCATTTTAATCATTGTCGATTTCAAGTTATGTATTGTTTTTTGCATGCTATAATTTCATAAGAAGCGTTTCCTGACCGGCAATTGTTTCCAAATCATACTCATATACTTTTTTCAACTCCGGCAATTTCACTTCTGCCGTATTTACTTTTGGCTCCTTTATTTTAGGAATGGTATAAAACGGATTTGGATTTTCGCCGCTAGCTTCCTTCAATCCGTCACCAGCTAAAGGAACATAGGAACGAATTCGACAAATTCCACCCAGTTTCGATCGAACAACCGCAGTTTGTACTTCGCCGCCTTCCCACTTTATATCCACTTCAAAACCTCCGCGAGCCACAAGTCCACTCACTGATCCTTTACTCCATTTTGATGGAAGTGCCGGAAGAAGCTGAATGGCTCCGTGCTGGCTTTGCATCAACATTTCGGCAATTCCTGCTGTGCAACCAAAATTCCCGTCAATCTGGAAAGGCGGATGCGCATCAAACAGGTTAGGGTAAGTACCACCGCTCATTCTTCGGCCGCTACGCGCAACAGGTTTTAGCTGGTCGGTAATTAGTTTGTAGGCATGATCGCCATCGAGCAAACGTGCCCAAAGATTTACTTTCCATCCCATCGACCAACCGGTTGATTCGTCTCCGCGGGCTACCAACGACGTACGTGCAGCCTCAAATAATTCGGGCGAATGATAAGGAGATATTTGGTTGGAAGGGTAAAGTCCATACAAATGCGATACATGTCGGTGATGATCGTTGGGATTATCCCAATCGTACATCCATTCCTGCAGTTGCCCCCATTTTCCAATTTGCATGGGTGGCAGTTTCTGCATGGTGGTCTTAATTTTTTCCACAAGAGCTGTATCAGTTTCTAAAACCTCAGCGGCTTTAACTGTTATCGAAAACAAGTCGAAAAGCAGCTGATTATCCATGGTGGTTCCGGCTGCAATATTTGATCCGTGGCCTGCCGGAGTATTTTCGGGAGAAACAGAAGGCGAAACCACCAGCCAACCGTTTTCCGGTTCTTCAATCAAAAAATCAAGGAAAAACAATGTTGCTCCTTTTATGGCCGGATAAACACTTTTCAGGTATTCTGTATCTCCGTTAAAAGCATATTTATCGTAAAGATGCTGCGATAACCAGGCACCACCCATTAGCCACATGCCCCAGGTAGCACCGTCAATTGGCCCGTTAATACGCCAGATATCGGTATTATGGTGCAGTACCCAGCCATTGGCGCCGTACATATCCTGAGCGGTTTTTTTGCCGGTTTCCGACAATTCCTTCACCATTTGTACCAGCGGTTCATTTAATTCGCTCAGATTGGTAATTTCCGATGGCCAGTAATTCATCTCGGCATTAATGTTTACCGTGTATTTACTGTCCCAGGGTGGCATTAACTGGTCGTTCCATATCCCCTGCAAATTGGCGGGTTGCCCACCGGGGCGCGACGAGGAAATAAGCAAGTACCTTCCAAACTGAAAATAAAGCTCCACTAATTGCGGATCGTCTGCCGTAGCAAATTCCTCCACCCTTACATCCGTCATTTTATTAACCGATTCGGTTTCTCCCAAATCCAGATCAACACGATTAAAATAACTCTGGTAATCAGCAATATGGTCTTTTAATAAATCCTTGTATGTTTTTTGAATAGCCGCTAGCAAATAGTTGTTTGCGCGCTCGTTGGCATTTCCACTAATATCGTTGTAGTTATTAAAATTAGTAGCCATCGAAATAATAATGGTTGCTGCTTTTGCGTCGCTCACAGTCAGCTCCGATTCATCGGCGGTAATTTCTCCACCATCGTTTATTATTTTTACCCGGGTTTCGAATTCTACAGCTCCTTTAACACCTTCATGACTACTGGTAACTCCCGTCATTACCAACTCGTTGTTTTCGTTGGTAGTAACCGTTACTTTTGAAGGCCGGTCAAGCGTTGCCGAAAAATTCAAGGCACCTGATTTATCAGCAGAAATATGGGCAACAATAACCTGATCGGGGAAAGATGAAAAGACCTCTGTTTTATAATTTACTTCGCCAACCTGGTAGCTTGATGAAGCCACAGCCGTTTCCAGGTTCAATTCGCGCGAATAGTTGCTAACATTTTGGTGCCCTTCAAAACTCAACTTCAGATTTCCCGCCGTTTGGTAAGGCATTCCATGCGATTTTTTGGTAATAAAATCACGATTAACGAGATCCTGAGCTTCCTTGTATTTTCCATCGAAAATCAACTGACGAACCTTTTTTAACGCTGTTTTGGCATCCGGATTATCATTCCGATTGGGTTGTCCGGCCCAAATGGTGTTCTCGTTTAACTGAATAATTTCGTTTTCAGGGTTTCCGTATATCATCGCCCCCAAACGGCCGTTTCCAACCGGAAGTGCTTCAACCCATTGTTCAGCCGGCTTATCGTAGCGCAGCTTAAGTAAAGTTTCGTCTTCGGGTTGTTGCTGTGCGCAGGCACAAAAGGCAATAAATATTAAAAATACAAATCTTTTCATCTATCCAGATTATTAACCATCTTCTTACTAAGAGAATTTTCTTATTGTTCTACTCAAAACTTATCCAGTCAATCTCCACCGGATTATCGTTCGCCGCCACCATAAAAATATTGTGAATACCGGGTTTAACTTTGCTAATTTTTGTTTTTGATACTGTCATCTCTTTACTTTCAGGCACATTTATTTCTGCCAGAACAGGGCCATCTACGGCATCAATTCTCAGCTCTACTTTTCCACCGTTTAATGCACCGGCACTCACCACTACTTTCCCAGTATTTTTCTTTTCAAAATTTACCGTGTTGTATGAAACCCAGGCACCTTTATTGGCCAGCGTGGTCTTCCAACCTGCAAAAGTATTTGTAGTGTCGTTAAAAGCTATTGTTGCACCTTTTTCACTTATCGCGCTGTAACGGTCGAGCTGAATTTTACCGGATGCGGCAGTAATTCCTACACCTCGTTTTGTTGGAATAACTTTTTGAATAGTACCATCGGCGTTAAAAAACAGGCTGTCGATACATACCGATCGGTTCTTATCAAAATCAGGCGAATAATCGTTATGGTGATAAAACAAGTACCACTGTCCGTTGTATTCGATCAGCGAGTGATGGTTGGTCCAGCAGCCTGTTTCCGATTCGTCCATAATTACTCCGGTCATGGTAAACGGGCCTTCGGGGCTATCGCCCATGGCATACTCCAATCGTTCGGTATCGTTTTCCACATGCGGAAATGTAAGGTAGTATTTTCCATTTCGCTCAAAAACAAACGGGCCTTCTTTCATCCCTTTTTCGGGTAAATTGGCAATGGCAACCGGCTTCGAGGCCAGCTCTGTCATGTTCTCTTTTAGTTTTGCCACATAAATGTTGCCCATTGAATAGTACAAATAGGCTTGTCCGTCTTTGTCGATCAGAACATTTGGATCGATACCAAAAATACCTTCAATAGCATTTTCCTCAGGAACATAAGGTCCATCAGGTTTATCAGCAACGGCAACTCCAATTCCAAAGCCCTTGCGGCCGTTGGGGCCTGTTGCATTTTTGTTGGCCGGGAAATAGAAATAATATTTTCCGTTACGTTCGATACAATCGGGTGCCCACATGCTGTATGATGTAGAATCAACCCATGGCACTTTATTCTGACTAACAATTACTCCATGGTCGGTCCATTCGCCAAGGTTTTCTGATGAAAACACATGATAATCGGGCATACAAAACCAATTCTCGCGCAGGTTTTTATTGGGTGGTGCCGGGATATCGTGTGAAGGAAAGACATATACCTTACCATTAAATACACGAGCCGTTGGATCGGCCGAAAACTGATCTCTGATTATTGGATTTTGAGCCAAAACCGTAAACGCCGATACGGCAAGGATTATGGCAAGAGTAAAGGTTTTTTTAATGTTCATTTTTAATAGTTTTTATGCAGTTTAATTATTTACCGGATCAAGAATAGTTACACCTGTTTACTCAAAATATTTCGCTTCGTTCATTTTTATTTTCTGTCCGAAAACCGTAATTGAACAACTTCGCCAAAATACCATTCATTAACTGTTTTCAGGTTACTGACTTTGTCGAACACGGTGTCTGTCACGCTCAAGCAACTCATCCAAATTAAACATCGGCCGTTCCAGTTCGTAAGGAATTGGTTGTTTACTGAATTGCTGAAAATACAGCAAACAGGCATCTTTCCATTCCTGCGCATTCATACTCTGTTCTGTAAGTTTATGCTGAATAGCTGCAAATCGTTCTGCATCCACAAAACGCTCGGCCTTGTCCCAAACGCGCTGAAATTCCCGCACTTGTTTCACTCCTTCGTCATACCGATAGCATAGCTCATTCCACAGTGTTCTGTTACTTTTCATTTTATGATCCCACGAAACATGGTGAAACCAAAGTAGAAACGCCTCGGGACAGGTATTCAGGTCGGCTAACTGACCGGCAAGCGGTTCCTGGTATTGACTAATTGCATCGCTGCCCGAAGCCGTACGATCGAACCCAATCCCAATCGAATCGGCCTGATGATAATACGGAGGAGTCCAGTCTGCACGCATACCACGCGGAGCCCACCATGGCCCGGGGCCGTAATGTGCGTGTGCCGAGAATATGTGGTGAAGCCCTAAAGGCATCATGTAATTAACAGTAGCTTCGTGACTGTTGAGCATCATTTGTTTTACGGGCTGCAGAAACGATAGATTCCACTCCAGGTCATAAGAGCTTGTTTCGTTATCTAAATTTTGTGGTCCGAAAGTAAGTTTCAACCATTCATCGGCTATTTGAGCACTGGTAATTGAATTATCCCAGGCTTGACGACCAAAAGCATACCAATTGGCCTGAGCAAAATCGTGACCACACCAGTTGGCATCGAGCCCGATGTTTGCCACACCCGCAATAGCACTATATTTCTGATTAAAAATACTGCCATCGGTGCAACGTGCAACTGTACTGCCAGCCCCCTCCTGCCAGGTTTCGCTTTTTAGAAATTCTTCCCACATGGTAGCCAGAAAAACCAAATGTACAGATTGGCCTAAATATTCCATTGTAACCTGCAACTCGGGCATTACCGTAGTACTTTTCATTGCGCCAAATAATGGGCTAAATGGTTCGCGTGGCTGAAAATCGATAGGACCGTTTTTAACCTGAATAATCACATTGTCATGAAATTTTCCATCCAGTGGCATAAATTCATTGTACGCTTGTTTAGCACGGTCTTCATCCGATGGATCATAAACAAACGCCCGCCACATAACAATTCCGTTGTAAGGCTCAAGTGCTTCAGCCATCATATTGGCTCCATCAGCGTGAGAACGCCCAAAGTTTTGCGGTCCGGGTTGTCCTTCGCTGTTTGCTTTTACCAGGAAACCTCCAAAATCGGGAATCAAATCATATATTTCTTTTACTTTCTCCTTCCACCATGCTTTCACCTCCGGATCAAGAGGATCGGCAGTTTCGAGGCCACCAATTACTTCAGGTGAAGCAAAGTTAACAGCCAGATAGGTTTTTATTCCGTAGGGACGCAGTACGTCGGCAACAGCTTTTGCCCGCTCCAAAACAGGCTTGGTTAATATGGTTGGTGAAGCATTTACATTGTTCAGTACTGTGGCATTAATTCCTACCGAAGCATTGGCCCGTGCATATTCCTCCCATAGCTTAACATCTCCTGATGATACTTCCAGCGAATCAATCCCACGCCAAAAAATCGAACGTCCGGCGTATCCCCGTTCAACGCTTCCATCCAGGTTATCCCAGTGGTTTAGCAAACGTAAATTGTACGACGGATTTACAATATCTTCAGCAATTGATTCTCCGGTTTGTTGCCTGCGTAAAACTTCGAAAGCACCATATAATAAACCTGCATCAGTTTTGGCTTGTATACTTTCATCGCTTATACGAAAACCATCCTCTTCCAACAGTTTATCTTTTACGATCTTCAACTCGATAAGCTGACCGGCTTTTCCCTGCCAACCATTCTTTAATTCGTTAATTGCAATATCGATGGTGGGCGATTTTTTTGAACACTTCACTTCAACAGGGATAGTGCTTTTGGCTCGCAGCCACAGCTTGTGTCCATTTTCAGCCCTGATTCCGGTACTTATTAAAATTAAAGTTAAAAGTGCTGTCAGTAACTTGCTCATTCTTTCTAATTTTCTTTTTGTCAATTCTATTTCTGGTTCACGATCAGTAATCCTCCGTTGCCAGGAATCGAAATCTTTATTTCCTGACTTTTAGCTAATCGTTCTGTTTCAAGTTTTCCTTTTAATCCGGCATCGTCACTATAAATCCGATAATTACTTCCGGCAGCTATCATTGGTAGCTTTATCGTTAACTCCTGAGTTTCTTTTTGTGCGTTAATACCTGCCACATACCAGGTATCGCCGTGTCTGCGCGCCAACACCACATATTTTCCTGGGTAACCATCGATAAAACGTACTTCGTCCCAGGTGGTTGGTACTTCTTTCAAAAAATTAATGGCCCATTCAGGGGCATCAGTAAGGTTATTGGGCGCCAGTGCAAAATGTTGCACTGCACTTTGAAATAATACAGCTGTTGCCAAAGCATAAACATCCGAAGTCATTCGTTTCGTTCCTCTTCCCGGCGTATTGTTGGCATTGTAAAACTCGTTTAGGGCGCTTCCGCCAAAATCCATGCTACCAACGGCATTGCGGATGAAAGGATGCAAACAACCGTTTAAAGCTTCGATGTCGCAACTGTGCTGTCCGAAATGCAGATTCTCGCTGGCACGAACTGCTTCGGCAGAGGCAAAGTTCGGGAACATACGTTCCCAGCCACGTGGTAAGGTACAACCATGAAAAACAACCAACAGCCCATAATCGTTGGCGTCGTATAAAATGTCTTCGTAGACTTTCATTGTTACCTGTTTGTCGCCACCAAAAAAATCAACTTTGATACCACGAATTCCAATACTTTGCATCCATGCCATTTCTTCGCGCCGGATAATGGTATTATCCATGATTCCACGCGGCCCTTGCGGAGCATCGTTCCAGTAACCATTCGAATTGTACCATAAATACAAGGCAACATCTTTTGAGGCAGCATATTTTGCCAACTCCTCAATTTTTTCACGTCCGATTTGCGTATCCCACAAGGCATCTACCAAAACGGTTTCAAATCCCATTGCAGCGCTAAAATCAATGTATTCTTTTTGAACATCAAATGTGGTTGCACCATCCATTTTTATGATCCAACTCCAGCTGCCGCTTCCGTATTTATACTCTTGCGAGGCCTCGTAAAGTGGCTCCACAACATCGAAAGGAATGGTGGTTTCTACAATCGGGGCCAGTGTTTCGCCAACTGTAATGGTTCGCCAGGGAGTAAATCCCGGCAAAGGAATACCGGCCGTGTTTGTACCGTTTCCGTTGTTTTCTTCTTTTAAAGGATATGCGATCGAGTAGCTTTTGTCTTCATTTCCAACCAGGCGGCTGGCACAATAACGGCTGTCAACTCCAGTTTCCGAAATCAGTACCCAACCCGCATCATTCACTTTAAACAAACAAGGGAAAGTGTATCCAAATCCCCATCCGTTTTTTCCCATTTCATCGTCGAGCGTATAATCGGTTTCGTAGCTTGGAGCGGTGCGGGCAAAACCTGTCATAGGTTTCATTTGCGGGCACAAAAAGGTTGTTGTTCCTTCGGGAAATACAAATTCTGTGGCTTCGCTGTTTACCACACAACTCCGGGTTTCTTTTTGCGGATGCACTTTATAGCGAAAAGCAATATTGTTATTGCTTACCTGAAAGACAACAACAAAAACTGTTTTATCATTTTTCAGAAATGAAAAAACAGCTTCGTTAGCCGTGTAATCGACCTTGCTTTGCTTTATGTTTCGGAGTTCGTAAGAATCTTTTATTTGATTTGTTTCAACAGATTCGGAAAGGGTAAGTTCTTGTGTAAAATCACCAATATTGGTTTCCATTCCAAGTGGAGATTCATCGATAAAGATTTTACTGTTTAACACAACGCTGTAAACAGGTACTCCATTATTAATTTTCACTGAAACAACAAGTTTCCCGTCAGGACTTGTTATTTGATTTTGTTGAGCTGATACTGGGCCAATAATAAGAACAAAAAATATTGCCAGAATATAATTCTTCACCATTTAAATAAGAATTAGTAATAATTGATTTAGTTATCTGTATTTCTCTCTGCAACCGCCTGCATTTTCCATTTAAAATGAATCCGGAATCAAACGATTATTTCAAAAACTAAATTAAACCTAAATCAATGATTCCATATTCTATTTTAGATAATCTAATTCTAATTTTAGATATTATTCCAAAATCGCGTTACGATTAGCCCCAGCCAGCAAGACTTTCATCAAATCTTTGAATAAAAAAAGCCTCAGAATGTAATACGCTACAAACCGCTTCCGAATCTGTTTCGTATTACATTCAGGCCCCCGTTTAAGTTCTAATTTTTCGATTCAAATTCCCATTCATCATCGTTACACAAACCGCAGTCGTCGCCAACAAACATTTTCGATGCGTCCTTGTCGTCTTTCATTTGCCACTGGTACCAGGCCGTTGCCACTTTTGCAAATTCGCCTCCGTGCGGTTCACGATATGTTCCGCCATGGCCCACATCTAAATTTGCCACAAATACAGGAACATGGTTGATGCGTTTGTAGTCGTCCATGCCGTTATTGTAAGCAATATCTGTTTCGCCACCCAAAAGGTAGAGCGTAGGTGTATGTAACTTTTTCAGATCTTCTTTTTCCAGAGCCGGCATTCCCGGCATTCCTCCGTTTGGAGTTGGTAAAACACCACTGTTACAAACCACCACTGTAGTTACACGTGGATCGGGTGCCATTTCAAGGGTTTGTAATCCACCGCATGACATTCCGCTTACCGCAATATTTTCTACATCTACTTTTTTGTAATACGGACTGTTTTTGTCGCTGTTTTGCGCGATGGCCCAATCAATGGCATCGGCTAACTGCGACGATTGCGAACGGCCACGTCCTTGTTCGCCTTCTGCAGGCATAGGTCCAATGGCAATCACCAAAAATCCGTGCGATGCTACTTCGTTCAGAAAATTAACATGTTCCCATGGCGAGTTGGCACAAGCGCCGTTTCCCCAGGCAATAACGGGCAATTTGTCCTTCTTCCCAAAAGCGCTCAAATCCTGAGGCCTGAAAACGGTGTGTGTGGCCAACGAAGGCTCCGAAATCATAATGGCTTTGTATTCGCCGGTTCCCCCGTCTTCAACAATTCGTGAAGCAGGTTCTTGTGCATTAGCTCCTAAAAAAGCTAATGCTGAAAAAATAATGGTAAATACCAGTTGATACTTTCTTTTCATAATACTATGTTTTGTCTTAAAATAATGATTGAACTATTAAATTATTTGAGGTAGCCAACTTCTCTGTAATACCTTTCTGCGCCCGGATGCAAGGGAACGCCAAAGTTTTGCCAAACGGTATTTGGGTCGTAGGTATAAATGCGGATAAACCATTTCAACTGACCGCTATTTTCATCAATTGCTTTGGCCAAATCGTAAGCAGCCTGCTCCGGGGCGTCATCGCGAATAAAAAAAGCTTCGCCGGAACGACCAACTGTTTTTATCCTTCTATCGAGTCCGTTTAACAAACACTGTTGTGCATCCACCAGCTCGGCATCAACATTCTTGTCAACGATTGTTTGAAGCAATTCATCGGGCAATTCCAGAAAATGCAAATCATATTTCTGACTGATACTTGTCCAGTATGATGATTCAGGATTCATAGCCGGACTGGCAAGGAAACCAGAGATAATATCAAAATCACCATCTTTCGCCTCGCCAAGCGAAACGCCATATTTACCACCCCATGCTTTAATGTCGTCTGGACTAATTCCATAAAAGTCTAAAACCGCCTTCATGTTTCCATCGGTTCCCATTATGCGCACAGGCATTTGCTGTTTTTTTATTTGGTCGAAACTTTTAATTCCTGAATCCTTTTTTACAGCAATCAGAAAGTAGAACGGATCCTCGATTTTGGCAACCAGCCGCAGGTTTTTAAACGGTCCTTTCCCCGCCAGCTTCCCGTGACAGGCAGCACTTAGCATGGCACTTGATGTAACACCAAAATCAACAGGTGCATCAACGCGTACATTTACTCCGTCTTCCAAATTAACCTCGTCAAGCGGAGGTGGATAATCGTTTTCTGATACCAACCGCGGCCCGTAAGTGCGGTTACAATTGCGGCAAAGAATTACAGAATACCCAAGCGGTTCCATGGCATCTCGTGCGTAATCGCCCAGCTCTCCCCAGGGACAACCATTGGCACAGGCCGAGGCCATTACCGGTCGTTTAACCGCCCAACCGGTTTCGCCAACATCAATGTCTTCCTGCGCCCAAAGGCTGCCAAACGATGTTACCAATAGAAAAAGTAAGGCCACCGGCAATAATTTTACCAATGACCTTTGTATTAAATTTTTCATTATTCAAGGCTATTTACCCATTCTTTGCCTTCGGGCGAACGTCGCCATTCGAAATACTCGTTAAGCACCTCTAACGACGCTGCGCTTGGAACCTCTCCCACAAAAGGGGTTGCCCCTTTTAAGTACATCACATCGGGATTTTCGTTACTGAAAACCGGCCATTCAGGAACTCCTTCACCATTTGGGTTACCATATTTTGCAAAGTTGGTCCAGTAGTCAACCATTACTTCCGAAAGTGCCAAATCTGACTCATTCTCATGTTGATCTTCCGGATTCAGTCCAAAAACAAAAGCTACATCCTGTCCGTGTGGCGAACCATATCCGTATCGTGGTGAATCTTCGGGATAATCGGGATGCTGATCGAAATAGTACAGATACACATCTGATTGTCCGGTTTCCGATTGCAAACGTGCCCAACTCCAGGTATGCCAGCCAAAAGCGGCATCGCGTGAAAGGTCGCGTGCGGTTTTAGGAACCGTGTTTTCTCCCGCAGGATAAGCTTCAATCAGCTTGTCGGCAAATTTACCGTATCGTGCTCTTACACCGGCATAATATTGTTCAGGTTCTTTTTCGCGCGAGAAACTTGCTCCCTCATCCGAATTGTACCCAATAAGCACAGGCACATCGTTGTATTTTCCTTCTTCGTAAAGTTTATACTGATCGTCGGGAATTACATAACCATCAACAACTGGCCATCCTCCGGCCATGCCAAAACCACTTGGCACTTCGTCGGCATCCAAAGCACGAAGTTCAGCCAGACTGGAAACACCTGCATTTTGCATGTACTCCACGCCATCAGCTTCTGCCTTTTCGAGTGTTTTCATATTTTCGCCCGGCATGGTTGAAGGACGGGTTGGGCCAAACGAACCGCCACTTTGCGAAATAGCGCCACTAAACAGACCTTTTGCCAAAGGCGATGCACACAACATACTTACAGAAATACCTCCGGCCGATTCGCCAAAAATAGTCACCTTGGAAGGATCGCCACCAAAAGCAGCAATATTATCCTGTATCCATTGTAAACCCGCAATCTGGTCGAGAATACCGTAGTTTCCTGAAACGTGATTCGGGCTTTCAGCACTCAGTTCGGGGTGCGCCAAAAAGCCAAATTGATTTACACGGTAAGCAACACTTACCAAAATTACTCCCTCGTTAGCCAGTATAGCACCATCGTAATACGAAGTTGCTCCGCCACTAAAACCACCGCCGTAAATCCAAACCAAAACAGGTAATTTTTCGTCGGCCGTCATTGCCGGAGTCCAGATATTCAGGTACAGACAGTCTTCGCTTTTTCCAGCCGGAGGATTTCCTCCCTGCATTGGTGAAGGTCCAAATTCTTTGGTTTCTTTTACTCCTTCCCACTTTTCAGCAGGTTGCGGTGCTTTCCAGCGCAAATCGCCTACCGGAGGCGCAGCAAACGGCACTCCTTTAAAAACCCGAAGCCCATCCTCAATGGTTCCTTCTACAATTCCCTGTTCAACTTTTACCTGCTCGGGCGGAAGTTGAGAACAAGCATTCATAATAACGATGATTGCGATTGCAATTAAATAGAATGTTTTTTTCATTATTGATAGCTATTAAATTTCAGTCTTTTAGTTTGTACAATCAGACTTCGACTACGCTCAGTCTGACCGTCACCCTGAGCGAAGTCGAAGGGTCTTTTATCAATGAATCTAAACTACATTGACGCTTACTATTTTTGTTTGTTATTTCCAAAGATTTGGCAGAAACCGGTAATACAGTAAGTGCCGCCAGGTTGACCAAACATGACCGCCACTACCGCCCACATAATAATCGTATTCGATGTTGTGATTGTCAAGTGCCTTACACAATCCATCAACTCGTCGGCTAAAAAATCCTTTGGCTTCTTCAGTACCCTGTCCGATAAAAAGGTAATCTACTTTGTCGTTTACCTTCGGATCATTCAGAAATTGTGAAAGCGTAGTTTCTGCGGTTACATCTCCGGCACTTAAAATTCCAAAATTCGCAAATAAATCGAGCGAACGGAAGCCAATAAACATACTGTGTCGTCCACCCATCGACAAACCGGAAATAGCGCGTCCTTTTGGATTTTGAATGGTGCTGTAACTTGCATCAACCAATGGAATAACATGGTTACGCAGTTCTTTTTCAAAAATATCGAAAGTAAGTTCTGCGTGCTGTGGATGGTTCCGGTGAATTACCTGGTTGTTTGGAATAGCGATAATCATCGGTTTCGCTTTCCCCTCGGCCAGTAAATTATCCAGAATGAGGTTCGCGCGGCCGTCGTAAATCCAGTTCGATGGTAATTCGCCGCTACCGCCCACAAGGTAAAGTACCGGATATTCTTTTGAAGCATCGTAACCCGGTGGTGTGTACACATACATTTCGCGTTCACCATTGGTAACATCCGAATGATAAATGTGACGTGTTACATTTCCGTGAGGTACGTTTTTGGCATCGTAATACGCCGGGCCGTCGCCGTGCACTATCAACTGACTGTAAGGCGGCATGGCCGTAAAAGCAGCAATTGTGTTGCTCGGGTCACAAATCTGCATGCCATCAACGTTAAAATGATAAGCATACATATCGGGTTCGAAAGGCCCCACCGTTACCGACCAAATTCCGTCTTCACCTTTTTCAAGTGGAAGTGGCTCACGCCCTCTGCCAAGAGCCGTAAGAATGGTTCCATCCGTAATTGTAACCACTTTGGCTTCAGGTGCTTTTAAGCGAAAAGTTACCGTATGGTCGTCGTGCACTTCAGGCGAATTTAAAGGTGCACTAAAGGGAATTAATCCTTCGGTGTCTTTTTGTGGATTATAATCGAGATTAACATTGGCCTGCTGCGCTTGTGAAAGTATTGGGCACACAAACAAAGCAGTTATAAAAACCAGCAACAGATGTTTTGTACGTTTCATAATTTAGATTTTAGTTATTTTACTGAAATACCCTTGATGCAAAATCGTGTAAGGACTTTCTCCAAACCTGCCATTCGTGGTCGCCGGGAAATGAATTAAACTCCACTTCGAGGCCGTTATCACGCATAGTTTTTACCGCCTTTTTGGTATGTTCAATACGCATGTCCTGCTCGCCGCACGAGATGTAGAATAAATCCAGATTTTTATTGAATTTACCGGACTCTGATAAAAGTCCCGGAATTTCTTTTTCGGCATCAAAACCACTTCCCGAGGTTCTGATTCCACCAAACAGTCCGGTGCTAAATACACCTACAGAGCCAAAAAACTCAGGGCTTTCCAATCCCACGTAAAACGATTGCCCGCCTCCCATTGAGAGTCCGCAAATAGCACGATTATCAGCATCAGCCAGCGTGCGGTAATTTGCATCGATAAACGGGACAATATTTTTTGTCATTTCTTCTTTGAAAGGAGCCATTCCCTTGCTGCTGTAGCCACCAAAACCTCCGCCAGGTGCTGTAACGTTTCCGTTGGAAATGACCACTAACATTGGTCTGGCTTTTCCTTCGGCAATCAGGTTATTGAGTATAATGTCGGTTTTTCCCTGCACAGCCCAGCCGGTTTCATCTTCGCCGCCACCATGCTGAATATAAACCACCGGATATTTTTCGCTGATATTTTTATCGTATCCCGGAGGCGTATAAACAAAGAGGCGTCTCCAGCTTTTGGTGTATTCCGAATAATAATATTTCGAACTTAAAGCGCCGTGCGGAACATCTTTTATTGTATAAAAATCAGCACCTTTTTCAGGAATCTCAATAGCACTGGCCATTCTACCCATACCATAAAACGATTCACTTGCAGGGTCGACAACTTTAATTCCGTCTATAACCAAAGAATAATAGTGAAATCCCGGAACCTGCGGATCGGTTGTAACACTCCAAACTCCCTGGTCATCTTTTGTCATATCATACAACTTTCCCAAATCAATCTGAACTTTTTTAGCGTCAGGAGCATTCACCCTGAAGATCACACTTAAATCAGTCTGAATTTTGGGATATTCAGCACCGGCCACATTGCTTGTAGCTGGTGTTGATTCTGTATTTTCTTGTCCCAAACAAAACAGACTTGCTTGAGCAATAATTATTAATATTAACAGAAAGTGCTTCATTTATAACAATTTATTTCTTTTGAAAAAGAAGTTGAGCAAAACCATACAAGCTTTTGCGCCAGGTCTGAAATTCATGCGCCGTTCCGGGTGCTTCATAATAAACATTGTTGATGCCGGCATTATCAAGCGCCTCATGAATAGCCCTTCCGGAACGGGGACCTTCTTTTGACCCCATGGATATGTAGAACAATTTTACCTGCTTGTTGAATTCGTCAGGTTTTGCCAACAAACCATTATAACCGGTTTCAACGCCTGGAAATCCAAACGGAGCACTAAAAACACCGATGCTGGCAAACTTATCGAGATTGGCCTGTGAAATTTGGTAGGTTTGTGTTCCCCCAAGCGAAAGACCTGCAATTGCCCGATTTTCGCGATCACTTAATGTTCTGAACTGTTTATCGATTGTAGGAATCAGATCGGTGATAATTGTTTCTGTAAATTCATCCCAAAAATTAGGTCCTTGTCCGGGACCTCCCGGACGCCCCGGCCCCTGTCTTTCAGGTTTGGGAAGTATTTTACCTGATTTATCGCGAATAGGCGTATTAAAAGCTCTGGCAATTCCACCATCTTCCATTACAATAATCATTGGTTTAGCTTTCCCTTCGGCAATCAGGTTATCGAGAATGAAATTGGTACGCCCCTGATTAGGCCATGCGCGCCTGTCTTCGCCCATACCGTGCTGCAAATAAAGCACCGGATATTTTTTGTCAAGATCCTTGTCGTAACCCGGAGGGGTATAAACATAAGCATGACGAGGCTCGTTGAACGATTTTGACCAATAATACACTGATCGAACCTGGCCATGAGGAACATTCTTTATATCGTAAAAATCAACTCCTGCTTCCGGGATTTCCATTCCACTCATAATGCGGCTTGCGCCAAAAAATGTTTCACTAAAAGGATCGGCAACGTCTACACCATTTATTTTCAAAGTATAATAATGAAAACCAGGATCCTGAGGCTTGGTAACGCCTGTCCAAACACCATCGTCGCCTTTCGTTAGCGGAACATTTCCAAGGCTAACTGAAATACTGGTTGCTTCAGGTGCTTGTATGCGAAAATATACCTGTCCTAAAGAATCGACACGGGGATACTCGGCTCCTAATATATTGGTTGACGCAGGTTTTGTTCCTGCCGGAAAATCATTGTTTTGTGTATGCCCTACTGAACTTATTACTAAAAGTAGAAGCACTAAAAAAAGATTCTTCATTTCTTGATTTAATTAATTATTTGAACAACAACTGGGCATACTGATGTAAATCTCTGCGCCAGGTTTGCCACTCGTGGGCAGTTTCAGGCGACTCGTAATACACATAATCGATGCCCTGTTTTTCGAGCATATTTCGGAAAGCACCAACTGAGCCGGGAAAAGGTTCTGGTTCTTTGGTTCCCAAACCCAGCCAGAAAACTTTCATCTGCTTATTTACAGATTTCCCGTTTTTAAAGGCTCCGTTTAAAAAAGTTTCCACATTAATCTCGTCGGAACTGGGGTAATTGGATGTACCGCTAAAACCGCCGTAATAAGCAAACTCATCGAGGTTGTTCATACAAATTCGCATGGTTTGATTGGCGCCCATCGACAAGCCCGCAATGGCGCGATGCTCACGATCGGCAATTGTTCGGAAGCGTTTATCGATCATCGGAATGATTTCGTTCATCATCACCTCTTCGAAAACCATTGCCGGACGACCGCCGCCTGAACTTTGCGGTTTATAGGCATAACCGTTGTCCATAACAATAATCATAGGCACCGCTTTTTGGGCTGCAATCAGGTTATCCAAAATGCGGTTTGCATGTCCCTGGCTTGCCCATCCGGTTTCGTCTTCAAAACTTCCGTGTTGCAGGTAAAGTACCGGATATTGTTTTTTTGGATTATCGTTGTACTCTGCAGGTGTATAAACAAAACAACGGCGAAACGACTGCGTAATTTCAGAGAAATAGGGCTGCTCGCTAAGCAAACCGTGTGGCACATCTTTCAGCGCATAAATCTCCATGTCGTCGGCCGGAATTTCGATACCACTTCCCCAGCGGCCGGCACCATAAAAATATTTGGTTCCCGGATCGGGTACCGAGGCTCCATCAACATTTAACTGGTAATAATGAAAACCAACATCCTGAGGTTCCGATTCACCGGTCCATACGCCGTTTTCGTCTTTTTTCATTTCATATTTTACGCCGCCAATATCGAGTCTGACATTGTTGGCTTCCGGTGCTGAAATCTGCGCACGAACCCGGCTCTCAGAATTCACCTGAGGAAATTGTTTGCCGGGCTGATTTACCGATGACGGCTGAAAATCCTCAACCACATCCTGAGCGGCACAAATTCCGCTGATGAATAAAGCCGTAAATAATAGGACTATATTCTTCATAAGTTATTCTTTAAACAGTAGCGGAGCCAGTTGATACAAACTTCTGCGCCAGGTTTGAAACTCGTGTGCAGTGCCTTCCGAAACATACGAAACCGCGTTGTAACCGGCATCTTTTAATGCTTTTGCCGCATTTTTTACTCCATCCGGACGTTCTTTGCTACCACAACTGATAAATACCAGCTTCAGGTTCGAATGATCTTTGATATCCTCAGGTGCATAAATACCACCACTCAACAGCGCATAATACGAAAACACTTCCGGTCTGTTCAATGTGATATCTTTTGTTTCCATACCACCCATCGACAGACCAGCCATTGCGCGGTGTGCCTGATCAGGAATAGTGCGGAAATGCTCATCAACATATGGAATCAGCTCATCTACCAAAACCGTTTGAAACGGAGTAACATCGAAATTACGCAGACCGCCAAATTTGATTTCGTTGGTCATTCCGTAGGTATTCACAATGATAAACGGATCAATTTTACCTTCGGCAATCAGGTTATCCATAATCAGGTTGGCACGTCCCTGGTTCATCCAGGCTGTTTCGTCTTCGCCCCAGCCGTGTTGCAGGTAAAGCACCGGGTAACTTTTTGACTGATTTTTATAATAACCCGGAGGTGTGTAAACAAAAGCCCTGCGCGAAGTTTCGGTACTTGGCGAAGGAAAAAGTACCTGCTGAACATGTCCGTGAGGAACATTTTTCAATGCATAAAAATCCTGGTCGTGTGCAGGAATTTCGATTCCGCTCTCCCAACGTACCGATCCGTAATAGTTCAACGCTCCCGGATCGTTAAAAACACCACCATCAATGGTTACATGGTAATAATGAAAACCTTCGTCCATTGGCCCGGCAGTGGTTCCCATCCATACGCCTTCGTCGTTTTTTGCAAGCGGAGTTCCGCCTCTTGTTCCTCCTAAACCAAGGCTTACTACCACACTTTGTGCTTCGGGAGCTTCAATACGGAAACGCGCGTATCCCTGCGAGTTTACCATTGGGTATTCTTTTCCGGGCTGGTTTAAAGTTGAGGGTTTAAAATCTTCTTTTACAGCCGGTTTTTCGCTTTGAGCTACACACAGCGTAAGTGAGAAAACAAAGAACACTATTAATGTTGAAATATATTTTTTCATGATATCTAACTATTTAATTTTTGAATAATAAAGGTGCAAACTGATAAAGGCTGCGGCGCCATGTTTGCCATTCGTGGGCAGTTTCAGGCGACACATAAAAATGGGTGTTCATACCGGCTTTTTTAAGTGCTTCGGTATTTCCCTTTGGATTTCCCCATGGTCCGGGACGCGGATTCTCAATCTCGCGACTTCCGTAGCTGATGAAAAGCAGTTTTACTTTTTCCTTAAAATCAGGATGTTGCTCAATGTCTTCCATGGTGATACTGCCACCGCTAAACATTCCCACATTCGAAAAAACATCGGGATTAGCCAGTGTTATAACACGTGTTTGCATACCTCCCATCGAAAGACCTGCCATGGCACGGTTTCCGGGATCGGCCAGTGTGCGGTATTTCGAATCAATCATCGGAATAATGTCTTTCAGCAAAGTATTCATAAAACCATCGGCCCAACCCTGAGGTGGCCATTGTGCCGGACGTTCGCCACCTTCGCGGTTACGCGGTGGCCTTGGCATTGCCCAGGTACCGTTGTCCATAACAATGATAAACGGAACGGATTTACCTTCGGCAATCAGGTTGTCCATTATCAATCCAGCGTGTCCCTGGCTCGACCATCCGGTTTCGTTTTCGCCACCACCATGTTGCAGATACAACACCGGGTAACGTTTTTCAGGATTTTCGTCGTAACCCGGAGGTGTGTAAACAAAACACCTGCGCATGGTCTTGTTGCTTTCCGAGAAATACTGAAGCTCGCGTACCTCGCCGTGCGGAACATTTTTCAGGGCATAAAACTCCTGATCGTGTGCCGGAATTTCAATACCACTTCCCCAACGGCTGGCGCCGTAAAAATACAAGCTGTTTGGATCGGGAACCGCAGCTCCGTCAACCCAAAGCTGGTAGTAATGAAAACCTTCGTCCTGTGGTGCCGATTCGCCGGTCCACACTCCGTTTTCATCTTTTACCAAATCGTATTTTACAGCACTGATATCAAGCTGAACTTTTTCAGCCTCAGGCGCAGAAATTTGAACGCGCACCCGTCCTTCGGAATTCACCATCGGGTATTCTTTTCCTGGCTGATTTACAGAAGAGGGTTTAAAATCCTCAACTACTGTTTGTTCTGCCGTTTGCGCCATGGCAAGTACCGCAGAAAAGGCCAGCAACACCGTTAAAATAAAAGAATATCGTTTCATAATCTTATTAGTATTGATGTTTTAAAAGGCTTAGTTTTTAAATACCAGTTGAGCAAACTGATAAAGGCTGCGACGCCATGAGTGCCATTCGTGTGCGGTTCCGGGCGACACATAAAAATGGGTGTTCATACCGGCTGCTTTTAATGCTTCGGTGTTGGCTTTCGGATCGCCGCCAAAACCCATTCTGCGGTTATCGAGTTCATGGCTTCCGTAACTCACAAACAACAGTTTTACATTCTCCTTAAAAGCAGGTGAATTTTCAATATCTTCAGGGCTAATGCTTCCGCCACTAAACATACCAACCTGCGAAAACACTTCGGGATTGGCCAAAGTAATCAAACGTGTTTGCATACCTCCCATTGATAATCCGGCCATAGCACGGTGAGCAGGGTCGGCAATAACACGGTAGTTAGCTTCCACATAAGGGATCAGGTCGTTAATAAGAACTTTTTTGAAATCGGCAGAAAAATCAAAACCGCCCATCGGTCCACCACGTCTTCTTTGTGTTGAATCGGCCTGTGCACCTCTTTCAGGACGCGGCCCGCGTGGTCTTTCAAAATTTACGCTGCTGTTTTCCATTACAATGATAAACGGAAGCGCTTTTCCTTCGGCAATTAAATTATCCATAATCAATCCGGTATGTCCCTGGCTTCCCCAGCCGGTTTCGTTCTCGCCCATACCGTGTTGCAGGTAAAGAACCGGATAACTTTTCGACTGATCTTTTTGGTAGCCGGGAGGCGTGTAAATATATGCACGACGCACTTTATCCGATGATTTAGAATAGTAGTGTACCTCGCGCAAATCGCCATGAGGAACATCTTTTAGGGCAAAAATATCCTGATCGTCAGAAGGAATTTCAATACCGCTCCCCCAACGACTCGCTCCGTAAAAATACAGGCTGTTTGGATCGGGAACCGCAGCTCCGTCAACCCACAACTGATAGTAATGAAAACCGACATCCTGTGGTGCCGATTCGCCGGTCCACACTCCGTTTTCATCTTTTACCAAATCATATTTTACGGCACTAATATCAAGCTGAACTTTTTTAGCTTCAGGCGCCGAAATTTGAACACGAACCCGTCCTTCGGAATTTACCATCGGGTATTCCTTTCCGGGTTGATTTACTGAAGAGGGTTTGAAGTCCTCTATGACTTCTGATGATGATTGTGCCGAGCAAATCCCGCTGGCCATCAAAAGAATAACGAATACGTTTAGAATTTTAGACATCATAATTTGTTTGTTGATAGTTTATATTTTATTGTTTTAGTCCACTATTTGTTATCCGGAAATAATCGAAAGCCACATCAAACGGCGAATCCGGTTTTGTTGTGTCGGAATCAAACCAGTAAGTGCTTTTCATATATCCGGTAATAATTCCGTCGCCTACCATTAAGCCTGTTTTTATGTCTTTTATTGCCAGATCTGCTGTACCCAGAATTTCGAAATTTTCGCCATCCAAGGAATACGAAGCGGTGTAAATGCTTCCTTTTTTATCGAGTTTGAGTACCAAAGACTGGTCGCCGGTAATTTCGGTTTTCAGGTTGAAAGAAGCCAGCGATTTTGCAATGCCATTTTCTTCCATCATCAAATCGATGGTACCGGGTTGCGGCTCTCTTTGACGTGTGGTTTTTATAACCGCCCGGAACATGAATTTCACAAAATTATCATCGTCCTGGTAAGCCAGAATTCCGGCATTTTCAGGTTGAGAAGGCATTCGTGAAGCCGTCAGTTTAGTTTCCGCGGTCCAATCGTTATTGGCACTTTGCAGCAGTATGTTTTTGGCATTGTTAGTACCTTCCGAAACATCGCCAACTTCGCTGGTAATCGTCAGGCTGCCATCGTTTGCCGAAAGGCTGTGTGTTGCAGCATTTTCCCTGATCCATTGCCACTGGCTTCCAACAGCGCCGTTAAACTCGTCGCTCACTGCTTCCACATCAAAATTGAAATAGTAGGTGTTGGTTTCAAGCGTGATGTTATCGATGAATTTCACCACGGCAGTTCCCTGAATTTGTTTTGCCTGCTGAATATCAACAGTAATTCCTTTTCCGGCAGCCGTTGCTTTCAGTTCCGGCACTTTGGTTTTATCTTTTAACAGATAGCTGTATGCTTTTACCTCTTTATTGAATCCTTCGATGGATTTGCCGTTTACCAAAATTGATTTTGGATTGAGGTCGGGCATAACTTTCACAGGGTAACTGCTTGATTCGGTTACACCGTCGATGCTTACATAAGCAAATACCGATGCTACACCCACTCCGGTAGCGGTTACTTTGCCGTTTTCATCCACGCTTACCACCGCCGGGTTGTTGCTTTTGTATTCAATTTCAGCTTTCGAAATATCGAAGAAACTATCGTCCGACATTGCAGCAGTTACACTTGTTTGAGCTGTATTTCCCGGGCGAAGTATCATCTTGTCACTTTCGGCAACAACAGTTGTTAACACCGGTTTGTATTCGCCGCTCATAACTGCCTCGAGTTCGGCTTTTATATCTTTTGAAGACGCCCCGATTTCGAAAATATAACTTCCCTGGTCGAAGGTAATTTTACCGGCTTCGGCATCCCAAAACCAAAGGTCGTTACAATCGATATCAATGGAAACGCGTTTTGTTTGTCCAGCCGGAATGGTTACACGTTTAAATCCTTTCAGACGTTTTATCGGGCGCTCCAATTCTGCCGGACTGTCGGGTGTTTTCACATACACCTGCACCACCTCGTCGCCGTCAACTGCGCCTGTATTTTTCACATCGACACTTATGGTTACTTTATCATTTGGCGTTAGCCTTGTTTTGCTGATACTGAACTGTTTGTACTCAAAAGCAGTGTACGACAAACCATAACCAAATTCGTAAGAAACCGGTTTGTCGAAATACCAGTACGTTCTTCCGTTCGAGCCATCGCCACGCAGGGTGTAGTCGTTAAAACCGGGCAGGTCGTTTAAGGATTTGTGCCAGGTAACATTCAATTTTCCGCCAGGGTTTACATCGCCAAATAAAATGCGAGCCATGGCGGTTCCCTGTGCCTGTCCGTTGTAACCGGTCCAGATAATTCCCGGAATATTCGGGTTGTTTTTAATCGGCTCCACTTCCACCATTCCCATGGTTTGCATCACTACAATGGTGTTTGGATTTTCAGCAGCGACCGCTTCAATCAGTTTATTCTGGTTTCCTGGTAAGGTTATGGCGAAACGGTCGGACTCTTCGCGACCGGTACTTTGATCGGTACCCACAAAAACCAGCACCACATCGGCAGTAGCAGCCATTTCAAGTGTTGCGGCATCGGTTGCAGGGCTTTCGGCTTCGCGGTAGACCAGCACCAACGTTTGCGGCCCGGTAATTCCCAGCGTATTTATTTTTACCGACACATTTTGTGGCCGTGCAAAGCCGGGGAATCCACCGCGTTGCTGAACGGCCTCAATTTTTTGCGTTGCCAGAATATTTCCGGTAGCCGAGCTAACACGCACTTCAAGCAAACCACCGTTACCTGAAGCTGCCACGTTAAAACGAATGGAATCAACGTCGGTAATATCCACATTGTCGTAAGCTGTCCAGTCGCCATCTTTTACCCCGCGAATTGAGGTCCGGCCAAAACGGGCTGCCACAATTAATCCGGGTGCCGAATCATCGTATTTTGTAGCATCAAATTCGGCTACCACTTCGCCGTTACGCACGGTGGAAAAAGCATTCATGGTCAGAAAATCGGTGTTTCGATCCGTATTTCCTGATGATGCAGAAACCACTTCAATGTCGAGGTTATGCTCTTTTATATAATTCTGAATACCCAAAAGCGGCGAAATACTCAAATGAGGTTCAATTGGCCCCGAGTAATCTCCCAGCTCCACTTTATCGGCCTGTGGACCCAGTACCGCAATTTTTTTGATGTGTTTGGTATTAAGCGGCAAAGCTTTTTCAGCGGGTTGAACCGTCACTTCGTTCTTTAGCAGAACCGGTGTTTTTGTAGCCACTTCAATGGCCAGATCGTTGTGAGCCGGATCATTCACTATATCCGGTTTTATACCTGCATACGGAACAATTTCAGTTGGATCGAACTCGCCCAAACGCATTCTTATGGTAAAAATATTGATCAGCGTTTTATCGATATCGGCTTGCGTCAACATACCTTTTTCCAAAGCACCCAGAGCATGAGCCTGATACACGCCGCCACAGTCGGTGTCAACGCCCGCTTTTAGACCCAGCGCCGCTGCTTCCTCATAACTTTCAGTAAAATGATGTCCGCGTACTATGTCGTCAATTGCACCGCAGTCGCCGGTAACGTAACCATCCATTCCGTATGTTTTACGTGCAACCGTATCCACCAAATATTTACTGGCCGACATGGGAACGCCGTTAACAGCACCATAAGCGGTCATTATTGAAGGTAAATCGTAATCGCGGATAAGTGTCCGGTACGGAAGCAGATAAAACTCGCGCATATCGCGGTCATCCATATCCGAGCTTCCCGAGTGCCGGTTAAACTCAGTATTGTTGGCAAAATAGTGTTTTCCGCAAGGTACCGTTTTAAGGTATGTTGGGTCGTCGCCCATTAAGCCCTGAATAAAACCTTTCCCGATTTCAGAAACCAAAAACGGATCTTCGCCAAAAGTTTCGGCTGTTCTTCCCCAACGCGGGTCGCGGGCCGGTTCAATTACCGGAGACCAGTAGGTCAATGTAAAAATCAGGTCGTGGTTAAAACCGCGTGCCTCATCCGAAACTACTTTTGTCTCGCGTTTAATGAGTTCCGGGTCCCAGGTTGCGCCCACGGCCACACTGTTTGGAAACGAAGTGGCTGTCATTCCGCTGTTGTTGTTTCGTCCCATAATGCCGTGAAGCGCCTCGCCCCACACATCGTAATGGTTTACACCAAGCCGCGGAATTGGCGGCATGGTATTTCCCAACTGACTTTGTTTTTCTTCGGGAGTCATCCGCGAAACAAGGTCGATGGCACGCTCTTTAAACGAGTAAGCCGTGTTGAGGTAGATCGGTTTCTTTGCCATTTGGCTTTGTGGAATAAAAGCCAGTGTAAACAGCGAAAACAGTATTAAAATGAGGGATGTTGATCGTCTAGAATTCATAATCTAATATTGGATTATTGTTTATTTAAAAGGAATTTCGATTTGTGTAAATGAATGCGCCGGGAAACTGTATAACAAGGTATTTCCTTTAAAACTTACCGGTTCTGATTCTACCTGAACAGGCTGCGCATCTTTTGTATTTCTGGTGTCAATCGATTCAGCATTGATCACGTTTGCCGTTGCTTTTCCGGCATATTCACCACTTTGCAAATCGATGTTGGTTTCAATGACATCGGTTTCGTGGCGGTTTACCACATTTATTATCATTTTGTTATCTGCTTCATTCAGTACAGCTGTTACATCGAGGTAAGGAATGTTTTTGAAAACCTCGTTGTCATAGTCATCACAAATGGTTTTTACATCGAGCGCGGTGCCCAATGCATTATGCGAATACAACGAAAAAGTATGAAAGACCGAGTTTTTGAAATCGCCTTCCGGGGAATTGCCCACCAGGTTGGTAATCATGGTTATGTTGGCCATTTTCACCACATCGGCGTGACGGATGAAAGAATTCAAATGCTGCGCCAACATCAGCGAACTGAGCAGCCCGCCAAAACCCGGCGAATATTCATCAAAAGAAATATAAACCGGACGTTCGGATTCTGATTTCACCATGGCTTTTTTGATGAGTGCCTTTGTGATTTCAATTTTTTCGTCGATATCCAATCCCAGCGACATGTGATCGGAAAAAACTTTGTTCGAGCGCCCGCCCGGCAGTGCTTCGGTTGCATAGCGGTGTACCGATAAATAATCGATTTTTCCAATCATTTTATCCAATACATAGTCGTTCCAGTCCACCCAATCGTTTCCGGGGCGGTACAAGGAAGCGCCCGATGCCACCAGCTTAATGTCTTCATCCAGCAGGCTAATTAGTTTTCCGGCTTCCAGCGCCCACTTGCAGTAATCTTCGGCGCTTTTCTGTCCCATTTGCCACGGTCCGTCGATTTCGTTACCCAAACCCACATATTTTACATCGAAAGGTTTTTCGTTGCCGTATTTTATCCGCAAATCGGCGTAATAAGTTCCGGCTTCGCCGTTGCAATATTCCACCCAATTGCGGGCATCGTCGAGGGTTCCGGTTCCGCCGTTTACACAAAGGAAATTATCAGCCCCAATCAGGCTGCACAATTTGACGTACTCGTCAGTTCCCATTTGGTTGCTTTCTATTTGTTTCCAGGCCAGATCCATTTTTGCCGGACGCTGGTCTTTTGGGCCTATTCCGTCTTCCCAGTTATAGCCCGAAACAAAATTTCCGCCGGGCCAACGCACACTGCGAACATTCAATTCTTTTAACAAATCAATAAAATCCTGACGGAAGCCGTTCTCATCGGCAAACGGCGATTCAGGATCGTAAATACTTCCGTAAACCACAGTGCGAATCGGTTCAACAAAAGCGCTGTAAATGTTTGGGTCGATAGTATCAATCTGACGATCGGTATCGATTTTTATAAGAGCATTTTGTTGCGCAAAAGCTGCTGCTGAAAGCAATAGAACTGCCATCAGACAAAAGGTAAGTTTTACTATTTTTTTCATCTTATTAAAATTGTTCGTTTTTTATGGTATAAGATGGAACTCGCATGATTTCAATTACCCGCCTATGTGTGAAGGCTTTCTCATACTCGTTTCATTTGTCAGGTTATTATTTCGACGGAATTTAGCCGGCGAATGTTTATTGTTTAGTTCTCATTCTTCTATACTCACAGTAAATCGGAATTTATTAGTTGAACGTAATCATTCTCGCCTACGAGAATGATATTTTTGTCATTCCCTGAAATCGTCTGGATTTCAGCCTCGGTAATTTTGTATAACTGATGGCAATGCGAGCAGGACGGAATAGTCATTAGTCGGCCATGTTCCATCAATAAAAGATATTGATCGTGCGTTGTGTCGTAAAAAATATCACGGGGTATTTCATTTAGTTTTGCTTTAAAACCTTCCTCATCGGTGTACACCAATGGGCGTTCGGTCCAAACGCTTCCTTTTGATGAAAAATACAAAACAGGTTCTCCATCAGTATTTTCACCCACCACTGCAATTTGATTTTGGGTAACCAGTATTTTACTGAACGTACACGTTTGGTAATACCCTTTGTACATTTCATTAAAATCAATTACGTTCCATTCTGTTCCATTACTGGTATAAAAAATTTCGCCATGGTTCGTAAGTCCGTAGCAATAAGCTTCGTTTGATGATAAGGATAGAATGTCTCCTGTTAGTTCCACGTTGGCAAATTCCAGTTTTTCGTCTAAAGATCCGATTTGTAATTCTCCTGAATTATAGCCTGCCAAAACTTTGTTTTTGAAAAGCGTCAGGCAATTCACGGTTTTGACTGTTCCCGAGTGGATTGGTTTAAAACCCCAATCCTCTTTGGCATAATAAATTGTCCCATCAACGGCCGCTGCAACCAGGTATTCTTCGCTGGCCGCAACAGTATTAAATGTTACATTTTGCATTGCCTGAGACTGAACAAGCTTGCCATCATCTGAAATCCTTTTGATACTGCCATTTTTTGAAACAGCTGCAAATCCATCACCGAAGGCTGTAACCGAGATGGTCTCCAATTTTTTATCTACATAAAAATCAGAAGAAAAAGAAAACCCAAAACCAAAACAGGCAACCACTAATACTAACGGTTGTAACAGTTTTGATATTGGGTTTTTTCGTTTCATAATCTGGATATAAAAAGTGCTTATTTTAATCCGCTGTTATCAATTCTGAAATATTCAAATGCCACATCAAAAGGTGACTTTTGCTGATTGCCTTGCTGCATAAACCTGCTGAATCGTGCCATGCGGGCAGGCATTACACCGTCGCATACTAACATTCCAGCCTGAATATTTTTCAGGACAACCCTGGCAGTTCCAACTTCTTCATATTTTTTTCCGTCAGCTGAGCAGAAAGCGGTGTAAGTATCTCCTTTTTTCACCAGTTTCAGTAGCAGCGTATTGTTGTCTTTTATGATTCCATCTATGCTGATGTTCACTGCGGATTTCTCATCGCCGCCATATTCAACCGAGAGTTCAACTGCACCGGGTTGCTCTCCTGCCCCGCGGCCAAATCCTCTTCTGCCAAAACTTGCCTTGTACACCAGTTTCACAAAATTGTCGTCGTCCTGATAGGCAAGCAAACCTGCATTTTCAGAAAATCCCGTTGGTTTTCGCGAGCACACAATTTTAGTTTCGATGGTCCAGTCGGTGTTGGCACTCTGCAAAATCATGTTTTCTGCATCGTTACTTTCGCCTGCAATACCCCCTTTGGCACTGGTAATCACCAGCGAGCCTGCTTGTTTTGTTAAGCTCAGGTTTTCCTCATTCCCGCGAACAATATTCCACTGCTTACCCAATTCTGCAGCTTTAAATTCGTCGCTTTCTGAGGCCAGGCCAAAATTCACGGCATATTCATTTCTATCAAAAGTAATGTGATCGATCAGTGCAATGGATGCGGTTCCCGGCACGCCATCGGCCTGCTCAATTGCCACTTCAACATTTACATCGTTTGCCGAGACCTCAACCACAGGTGCCTTGTCAGAACTATTTTTCATCAGGTAACTGTACTGAGTCATCTCCGGGCTGAATCCTTTCACCGCTTTGTTGTTTACTTTTATTGATGCCGCTTTCAGATCGGGCATAACTTTTACGGGGAAACCGTCGGATTTTGTTTTTCCGTCAACCGTAACATGCGCGAAGATGGTAGCAACGCCGGTTCCTGTTGCCATAACTTTTCCGTTTTTGTCTACTTCAGCAACAAGCGGATTATTGGAGCTGTAAACTACCTGAGCCTTCGAAATGTCGTAGAAACTGTCGTCGGTCATAGCCGCGGTAACACTGGTTTGTGCGCTCTCGCCTTTTCGGAGTACCACAGTGCCACAATCGGCAACAACGGTTTTTATTTCGGTATTCGCTTTACCACTCATTGTGGCACTTACTGTTCCCTTTATATCTTTTGAAGATGTTCCGATTTCGAATACATATTTTCCCTGATCATAGGAAATTTTATCCGCTTCCATATCCCAAAACCAAAGGTCGGCGCAGTTAATGTCGATGTCAACAGTCTTGGTCTGCCCTAACGGAATGGTAACACGCTGAAATCCTTTCAGTCGTTTGATCGGGCGCTCCAGTTCTGCGGGACTTTCAGGAGTGGTCATGTAAACCTGCACTACTTCGTCGCCATCGTAAATCCCGGTATTTTTCACATCAACGCTGATCGTAATTTTATCGTTTGGTGTGATTTGGTCTTTGCTGATCCTGAAATTACTGTATTCAAACGTGGTATACGACAATCCGTATCCGAATTCGTAAGAAACATCTTTATCAAAATACCACAATGTCCGGCCATTTTTGTTGGCTCCACCGCGAAGTGTATAATCGGTTATTGGCGGAAGATCGTTCAACGATTTGTACCAGGTCGCATTGAGTTTTCCTCCTGGATTGGCATCGCCAAACAAAATGCTTGCAATGGCATCGCCCTGCGCCTGTCCGTTGTAGCCTACCCAGATAATTCCGGGAATGTTTTGCAGGTGCTTGAATTCCTCTACTTCCACACATCCCAGCGTTTGCATTACTACAATGGTATACGGATTTACGGCTGCCACCGCTTTAATCAGATCAACCTGGTTACCCGGAAGCAACAGCGTAAGACGGTCGGCCTCTTCCGTAGCGGTTTTTTCATCGGTACCAACAAATACCACAGCCACATCGGCATTTTTAGCCGTTTCAATGGTTGCTTCATCAATCGGAGCATCGTTGGGTGCTGAGTAACAGAAATACAAGGTTTGTGCTTCGGTAACACCGAGTTTATTCACTTTCATTTTCATCATGCTTCCACCGCCATATACACCTCCCGCGCGTTTTCCTGAAGCAACGGTAGCGTTTAAAGTAGCCACCATGTTTCCGTCGGGCGAACCTACTCTAACTTCAATAATTCCACCTTCTGTTGGAATATTCACCACAATTCCCATGCTGTCGACATCCGCCAGATCAATGTTTTCGTAGGCTGTCCACGAGCCATCGTCAATGGTTCTCACCTGCACCGTTTCGCCCATTCCTGAGCCCACGGTTATTCCTGCCGAGGCTGCAGAGTATTTTGTAGCATCATGTTTACTAACTGAACCGTTACTTTTATAAAGCTCAAAATTTGCCACATACAACAGGTTACTTTTACTTAAAGTATTTCCTCCTGAACTGTGCACCACCTCGGTATCATATCCTTTTTCTTCCAGGTATTTTTCAATTCCTTTAAGCGGAGAAATCATATTATCGGCTTCCGGTCGTCCGGAATAAGGGCCGAGTTCCACTTCGTCGGCCTGTGGCCCGATCAGAGCAATTTTACTTAACTCTTTTGGGAATAATGGAAGCGCCTGCCTATTGGTTGCTGCCAACACATCGTTCTTCATCAACACCGGAGTTTTTGTGGCAATTTCTTTTGCCAGCTGTCGGTGCGCCTCCGAGTTAACGGTTGTTGGCGGGAACAGCGCATACGGAACCTGTGACGGCGGATCAAACTCCCCGGTTCTCATCCTAATAGTAAAAATGTTTAGCAGTGCCCGGTCGATATCGGCCATCGAAATCAGGCCTTGATTATACGCATCGATGGTACTGCGTTGATAGCCATTCCCACAATCGGAATCAACACCGGCTTTTAAGCCCTCTGCAGTTGCCTCTTCTCCGGTTTCAACATAATAGTGACCGGTATAAATGTCTTCAATAGCAGCGCAATCACCGGTAATGTAACCTTTCATTCCATAAGTTCTGCGGGCAATCGTATCCAGATAATACGGGCTGGCCGAAGTTGGCACTCCGTTTACCGCGTTGTACGACGACATAATGGAAGGTAAATCGTCCTCTTCAATCAGTTTTTTGTAGGGAGCCAGGTAGAATTCGCGCATATCGCGGCTGTCCATGTTCGAGCTGCTTACGTGTCGGTCGAATTCGCTGTTGTTGGCCAGGTAATGCTTGGCACTTGGCACGGTTTTCAGGTAATTCGGGTCATCCCCCATCAAACCTCGAACAAAACCCGCTGAAATTTGTGACACCAAAAACGGATCTTCGCCATACGATTCACCTGTTCTTCCCCATCTAGGATCACGGATCGGTTCAACCACCGGCGACCAATAAGTAAGTCCTTTTGTTCCGGTGGCATTAATTGCACGGGCTTCGTCAGAAATGGCTCTAGCCTCTCGCTGGATTAGCTCGGGATCCCAGGCAGAACCCAGCGCCACACTATTGGGAAAGGATGTCGGCCCCTGAATTCCGGCACCGGGATCAGCAAAACCCAACACACCGTGTAGTGCTTCACTCCAGGTATTATAGGCCTTTACGCCCAACCTTGGTACGGGCGCCATATTGTTTCCCAGCAGGCTTTGTTTTTCTTCCAGTGTCAGCCTCGAAACTAGATCTGCGGCACGTTCCTCAAACGAATATGCCGTATTCAGGTAGATTGGCATTTTAGAAACCACTGTTTTATCATCAGCAGGTTTTAAGGCCATAAATAGTCCAATGGCTAAAACTCCCGCAAAAACAACCAGGCTTCTTTTTATGAATTTGTCGTTCTTATTAAACATTTTCCTGAGTATTGAATGTTTCAATTATTTGAAAAGTAGCGGTGCAAATTCATTCAATGCCCGTCGCCAGGTCAGCCACTCGTGAGCTGTGCCCTGAGATTCGTGAAATACGATATTATCTATACCGTGTTCTTTGAGTTCGAGTACCTGATCTTTCGGATTCCGTTCTTCGGTACCTGTACTAATAAAAAGAAGATTCATTTTTGAATTAAATGCATCTGCATCTTTAAACACACCGTTAAAAGCATCAACGGCATCACCACGAACAAAAAATCCGCTGAATGTTCCCATCCATCCAAACATATCCATGTTGCTGAACACGGTCATTGTAGTTTGGAAACCACCGCGAGATAATCCGGCCATGGCTCGGTTTTCCCTGTCGGTTTTAGTGCGGAAGGTTTTATCGATATATGGCACCAGATTTTTGGCAAATATTTCGGTTACGTTTCCTGAAGCTTCGCGTACATCGGAATTGGTTTTGATATCGCCACTTGGCATCACCACAATCATAGGTTCTGCTTTTCCTGCAGCAATCAATCCATCCATAATATTGGCCATGTGGCCTTGTACCGACCAGCCATTTTCATCTTCGCCCCAGCCATGAACAAGATACAAAACCGGGTACTTTTTGTTCGGATTGGCTTCGTATTCGGCAGGAACATACACGTTGATGTGGCGCTCCAAACCGTTAATATCCGACCAGTAATGAATGGAACGAACCTGTCCGTGCGGAATACTATTGTTGAAACGATAGTAATCGCCTTCAGGGCCTTCGGGAATTTCGATACCCGATGATTCCCAATTACTTCCAAAAAATGCTTCGCTATTTCGGTCCATCACAGCCACACCGTCAATCAAAATAGCATAGTAGTGAAAACCAACTACCTGCGGATCAGACTTGCAGGTCCAAACACCGCTGGTATCTTTGGTCATGTCGTATTTTTTCCCGGCCAGATCTACCTGCACTTTTTGTGCTGAAGGTGCCACCACTTTAAAAATAGCTTCGCGTGTTTCTGCATTTACCGCCGGATAACGCGCCAAAAAAGTATTTGTTGAAGACGGTTTAAAACCTTCGGGTAAAGGTTCGGGTTTTTGACCAGGCTGCATGCCAGCAAACTGGGCTGAAACCACGCTACAAAGCAAGATTGCAGCCAATGTTATATATAATTTTCTCATGATTATTTTATTGGTTTATTGATTTTAGTTACAGCTTGTATCTTTTTCCCAGAATGAGTTTATCTCCTGAGTCGTCGATTTTATAAACCTGAGGTTTTCGAGGGCCTTTTTCTTCGGCATGATGAATGATAAAAAGCCGCTCTCCTTCAAAAGTGGTAAAAATCATACCGTGGCCGGAGTTATCGCCTTTGAAAGATTCTTCTTCCTGAACCCAGGGTCCTTTTATACTTCCCGATTCAGAATAAGCAATACCCTGTGCATAGCGGCTATCGCCCCAGCTCGACCAAAGCATTCCCAATTTTCCGGTTTGAGTTTTGAATAATTGAGGTCCGTCGGTTACCCAGCCCGGCATTTTCATACCAAAAGTAGCTTCACCAATGCTGTTCATTTCTTTCGACCAGGGTGCTTCACTGGCTCTGAACATTGTGGTAGGTTCAGCAGTTCGGTGCGTCAGGTCTTTTGATAGCGGCATGTAATCCATCGTGCCGTCAATCAGTTGTGTCCACTCGTGTACAAATACCATGTACACGGTATCATTCTCTTCGTAAAGCGTTCCATCAATAATGTCCCAATCGCGCGGGCCAAGACAAAAATCATATTCCTGAACCAGCGGTTTGTACGGGCCTTCGGGCGAGTCGGCTACCAATAGCTGAGATTGGTTGGTAGGCACAGTATAACGGCGAGCAACATGTTCAATCGGGTTACCGTGATCGTTCCAGGTTCCGGCCAGGTAATATTTATCGCCAAACTGGTGAATCTCTGCTGCAGCAACAAAGTTGCCATCCATCCAGGTTCCTGTAAGGTCGATTATTGAATACGGGCCGGTCCACATTTTCAGGTCTTTACTTTTATAAAGACGGCCACCTGTTCCGGTTAAGTAATACGTTTGTGTTGTTTTATCAGGAAAAATATAAGGGTCGCTCATGGAAATTTCATCCAGCGAAACAGTTTTTATTTCAGGTTCCGGACGAGGAGGTCTTGGTGGGCGTTGACCACCGGGAAGCATCATTCCTCCGAAGTTCCGTTGTCCCGCAATTGCCCGTGGAGCACCCTCGCCTCTGATAACTTTTGGCGCAGCGCTTTTATAATCAAGCAATGAGAGCATTCGTAAACCATAGCGTTTTCCTAACATGCGGTAACCTTCAGCGGTAAAGTGCAGACCATCACCACGTTGCGGGCATCCAACCGAAGGGATTACATACGCATTTGGAATTACGTCGGGCAGCGTAGCAATAATTTTATTCATACTTGCACATTGTCCATTCTGATCATCGCCAACCACTTCACCGGCCAGCAAAGGCACATTATCGGCCTGAAGCCCCAAATCGGAAACCAGGTTTTCGTATACAACTTTAACTTTTTCAGTCCATAATGAATCGCCGGTATTCGACTCGCCCTGATGCAACAAAATACCTTTAATCACACCATCTTTTTGAGCCAGTTTGGCCATTTCAACCAGGCGGGCATAAGGGTTGTTGTCGTATGGTTTTAACATACCCTTCATCCAAAATGGAGCTGTTTCCACATACGATTCACAACTATCCTTATCGAACAATTCAATTTTACAACCACCAACGGCAACATTAATTACGCCAACCCTGATATGTTTTGGCAGATTTTCAACCAGCGTTCTGCCAAAATAATCGACCGGGGTTAATCCCGTACGGCAGCGACATAAAGGCGGAACTGCTGTGTACCAGTGCCCCTTTTCACGCCCTGAATCAGGACAATCAACCGCTGACATCATTTGAAAGCGATCATCAATATTTAGTGAATCCTGGTGTTCCAGGCGTGCATTTCCTTCCATATTCGACTGCCCGAAGCAGAGATAAATATGAAAATTAGGATCCTGCGAAAATCCTTTTAACTGAACCACCAATAGAGCAGCCAGTATAAGCATGTAAGTTTTAAGTTTCATTGTTTTACAATTTTGATTTAGTTTTTAATAATGCAGTTTATTTATTTTCAGTTGTCTGCTGAAATCTGATCACTAATTCTGAAATAGTCAAAATCTACATATCCTCCTGTATTCTTCGTAGCATAGTTAAACAGCCCAAAACGATAGCCCATAAAATGTTCCATCAGGGTGTATTCCATTTTAAGCGGGCCGCCAATTGCTGTCCATGTTTTTCCGTCGAGACTGTAATAAAACCGTGCAATATCTTTTCTGTCGCGGTAGTCGCAATCGATTTTAAAATACACTTCATCTTGTTTTAACGGTAGACTTTCCAATTCAACCGGGGTATCGGTTTCGTTGCTGATCATGTAAATGAATTTCTCGCCACCGGTCATTTTTACGCCTACTTGTCCGTACTTTCTTTGCAAGGCACAAAATCCGGCATAATCACCGTCCTTCATGTTCGAAGCATCCATTAATGTATTGGCCGAACTTACCGGGCCAAAAGTTCGCTGAGTAAGGGTGTTCCGGGCATAAACAAAACTATCGTCAACACGGCCGGTGGTTAACCGCAGGTAACCTTTGCGGTCGCGAACCGACCAAAGCTCATTCGCAGGATTGTGATTCCACTGCCAAACCAGCGGAAGATCAGGATCGTTCTTTTTACGATTGAATTCATCGGAGTTTACAATTCCGGGAATCAAACCTTTGCTTGCCGGTAAATCCAGCTCATCGGGAACTTTACCGTCAACACCCAAAACAGGCCATCCGTCTTCCCATTTTACAGGAACCCAATACGGAATACGGCCTACGGAACCATAATCGCGGAAAAGAAACGAAAACCATTTTCCATCCGGAGTGTCAATCAATCCGCCCTGCGCAACACCTTTATCCTGCAATGCCAGGCGACCTTCCCACGGGCCATTAATATTATCGGCCCGGTGAATAACAACCGAACGCATGCTACCGCGCGGCCAGGTAATGTTAAACAGGTAATATTTTCCATTTACCTTAAAAAGCTGCGAACCTTCTGCGGGCAGCATAATATTGTCGCCTGCCGGAGCACTCGCATTTTCGATCAGTACTTTTTCAGTTCCTTCTTTAACACCTGAAAAATCCGGTTCCAGTTCGGCAACCATTAATTTTCCGGCTCCCCAAATCATATAAATTTTTCCATCGTCGTCGAAAAACAAGGTATTATCGTGTAAACTCGGAGAAAATTCGTGTCGTTTCCAGTCGCCTTTTTCAATATCTTTTGTTGAAAAAACATAGGTTTTGCCGGTTGTGCTCGAAAAGGTTGACACATAATACCTATTGTTGTGGTAACGGATACAGCTTGCCCACGATCCTTTGCCGTAAGCACGTTTTTCATTATCCAGATTAAGCGGATCGATGTCTGCCAGCGTATCGTAAGCATAACTCACCATTTCCCAGTTTACCAGATCCTTCGATTTCATAATCGGTACTCCCGGTGCCATGTGCATGGTGGTACTGCTCATGTAGTAATTATCGCCAACGCGAATGATCGAAACATCGGGTACATCGGCGTGGATGATGGGATTTTTAGCTTTTAAGGCTTGTGCACGGCTGTTTGAAATTATAAACAGCATCAGGATTATCAGTAAGAAAGAACGTGTTTTCATCTTATTAAAGTTGTTTATTATTAAAGGCTTATGATAAAACTCATCCCGATACTATTCAAGACTAGTTTTATTTAATAAAGTTTAATTTGTTTTTATTCGAATGAGCGAAAATGACATGGCCGGAGCTTTGTAGTCAAACTTTTTCTGAACCGTAAAGCCCGATAATTCGGGAACTACACTTTCAGGATTTTCCAGGGTATTTTCGGCTTCACGGTCTGCTTTCAACAATGTTAATTTGGCTTCGGGATTCATATTCTTAAACCTGGCAAGGTTGACTTTCATTGTTTTGGCCGAGTTTCCGGCATTTACCATTTTCAGAATAATGTCGCCTGAATTACTATCGTACACACACGAAGCAGCAAGAGTTGTATCACTCTGCGCAACTTCAACCACTTTATCAAAATAGAAGTCGCCCTGGTTGCTCATAAACATTTTCTGAACGTGGTAATTGGGTGTAAGACAAATTTTTGTATTGTTGAAAAAGATCATATCGGTGGTCCACTGCGTAAAGTTTTGTTTGGCCAGTAAAGGCGCATACGAAGCCATAGCCACCACATCGCCGTTTCTCTCCAAAGCTGTCATATAAGCCGCTTCGGCAATGGCATTCCACATTTTATTGCCCCACGACGCGTATTCGCCCAGATAGACTTTGGTTGCATTTCGTTTGTAACTATCATATCGCTGCTGATTCCCCAAAAACCATTCGGGCTGAGTGTAATAGTGTTCATCCACCATCTCCAGTTTAAGCTGATCGGCAATTTCCCAGCCTTTCTCAAAGTCTTCACCTTCAAGAAAAGGCCCGACTGTTCCGATAACATTAATTTCAGGATATTTTTCTTTTACGGCTTTGTAGATCAGGTTAAAACGCTCCTCAAACTCCGGTGTGATTTTATCTTCATTTCCAACGCCCACATATTCGAGGTTAAAAGGTTCGGGATGTCCGGCAGCTGCACGTTTTCCTCCCCATACTGAAGTTACAGGTCCGTTCGCCCACTCAATCAGGTCGAGTACTTCCTGGATGTATTCGTCCAACTCATCTTCAGGAAGTGCTTTTTGCCCCGTGCCTCCAATGCGCCAGGTTCCGCCCGAGTTTTGGCAACTTACCGCCGCCGGAACCACCGGCACAGGCTTGGCACCTATGTCTTCGCAAAACTGAAAATACTCGAAATAACCTAATCCCGCCGATTGATGATAGCCCCAGATATTGCGTTGTTCAATTCGCTGTTCGAGCGGCCCAATAGTATTTTTCCAGCGGTACATATTTCCAAGGCCATCGCCGTGTACCAGACAACCACCTGGAAAGCGAACAAATTTTGGTTGCATATCGGCCAGTACCTGTGCTAAATCAGCACGCATTCCGTTTGCCCGGTTTTTAAATGTTTTATCCGGAAAAAGCGAAATAATATCCATGGCCAACGCACCATTCGAGCGAGCCAAAACTACCAGAAAAGCACTATCACAGGAAGCTTCCGCGTTTAAAACTGCAGTATATTTTTTCCAGTCTCCTGAATCCGTTTGAATGGTTTTGCTGGCGAGTACCTCTCCTTTTACGTCTTCAAGACTAACCAATAATTCCATTGGATTTTCAGAAAGTTGTTGCGCAAACATTGAAAAATTGTACTGTTCGCCGGCACGAACCACAATACCATCAAAACCAGAATTCTTTATTCCCACGCCTGAAATGCCCGAAAATTTAGCTTCGTGACCAACATGCTCGACTTCCAACACCATGTAATGCGGATTATTGGAATGAACCGGAGCTTTGGTTTCCACGCTGATTCTGCCGTACGAAAAACCCGGAGAAATATATTCCCAGAACGAAAACGGATTCCAATCGCTTTGCTCAGTTGGATTGTATTCGAACGAACGGTTTTGTACCAACTCGGCGTATAAACCACCATCGGCAGCATAATTAATGTCTTCGAAAAACAGGCCAAAAAGATTGGTGCTGATTTCTTTTCCGCCCTTGGGAACCTGGGCTTTTAAGCTTACAACTGTAAAAAGTGTCAGTGTAACTGCCAGAATTATTCGATTTAAATGTACCATAGTACTCGTTTATTTGTTATTCAGATTCGTTCAACTTATTCTTCGGCGCGTAACAACCGAACGACATACACACCTCCGGCTGTACTTCCGGGAAGTGCTTCAAATTTTATGCGGACATTGCTTTTGCCTTCAACCATCGAATTGGGTATTGTATACACAATATCCTGAAAGGCAGAGATCTCCCAGCGCCCGGTATTGTCTTCGGTTACCAGTTTTTCGTCGTCGATATAAATATCGAATTTGCGGCCTCCCCACTCTGCTCCCCAGTAACGTACCAACAAGCTTAGGTTTGTTTCGGAGTTGGTAGCAAAATCGTAACTAAAATAACCACCTCCGGCAGCCTCGCGGTAGAATTCGTTTTGGTTATTTCCCGATCTCGATCTTTCCTGTTGCATGTCATGATCGGTTTCAGGCTGTTGTTCGCCGGTAGCCACATAGTCAACTGTTCGCTTTTCGATGGCCAGCATTGCCTGTTCGTTGGCGGCAAGCGAATCCACATAAGCCTGGTAACCATCGTTGGTTAATGCCAACCAATACATCATGTATCTTGAATCGTGAATCTGGTTGAAGGGTTCAAGCGTTAAATCCATCGGATTCACCATCTTCACATTCAACCTAAAATGAAGTGGATTTCCGTCAACCGGTTCCAGTTTGTTGCACAGATTCTCCATATCGTCTTCCACCAGAATTGGTGCTTTATCAACCGGTAAATATTCGCCGCTTGAATATTGTCCCCAGCGACCATCACCGGCAATCAGTCCTCTCAAATCTTCGGTTCCGGTTTTTGCTCCCAGTAAAATTGGCCCGTGCATAAAAGCAACGTATTCGGGCACATTGGGTAAATGCTCGATGGTACTTTGCATGGGCAATTCAATTTCTACTTCATCGCCCTTTTTCCATGTTCGTCCGATAGTAATATATGATGAAGGATGAGCAGTATACTCTACCGCTTCGCCATTAAGCTTAATTTTCAGTGCTCCTTTTTTTACCCACACCGGATACCTTACTTTTAGGTTAAAAGCTGAAGTACCTTTTGTAATGGTAAGTTTTGTCTGCTCTGCGTAAGGAAAAGTTGTTTCCTGTTTTAGCTGAATACCTTTTCCTTTCCAGTTAAGTTCCGAGGCCACAAACAAATTCAGGTACAAATCGTCATTAGCATGCGTGTAAATAAAACGGTTGTACTGCCCGTGGTTTTCCATTCCGGTTCCTACACAACACCACATGGCCTCGTTTGGTGCCGAATACACGCGGTAATGACGTGGACGCGCCGGAGTAAAATATACATAACCACCATGCTCGGGATGTTGAGTGGAAAGAATGTGGTTAAATAGGGTTCGTTCGTAATAATCTGCATATTTGGCTTCCGGAGAAACACGGAATAAATCTTCGGTGAGTTTTAGCATGTTATACGAATTGCAGGATTCGGGGCCGTCGTTTACCGTCACATAATCGATACACGAACTTTCGCCTGGAAAGTGCTCGCGGCGGCTGTTTCCACCAAAAGCAAGCGAACGGTTCCGGGTAATGGTTTCCCACGAAAAGCGCGCTGCTTCGAGGTATTGCTCATCGTTGTTAAGTTCAGCAATGCGTTCGAAACCAATAAACTTAGGTATTTGCGTATTGGCGTGCTGATTATCAAGATTATCGATATCTTTTGATAAAGGCTCCAAAAATTTATGATGTGAAAAACGTTTTGCCGCCCTCAGGTATTTTTTATCTCCGGTAATTTGATAAGCATCGGCATAAACCTCGTTCATTCCGCCGTGTTCCATGCCCAGCATTTTTTCCATCTGCTCATCCGACAAGTCTGCTGTCAGATTAATCCCCCAATCGCAGAATTTCAGAAACATATCTTTCGCCAATTCGCTTTCGCCATAAAGCCAGGCATCGCGCAAACCGGCAAACATTTTATGCAGGTTGTAAAACGGTGCCCACGATCCGAAGTAAGTTCCAAAATCGCCTTTTTTGAATGTTGACCAAAGCTTAGCGCTATTCGGGAAACCGCCGGCATAGCCAACTCCCCATTCGGGATTATTTATGGCATTGGCTTCCTGGCATTCTTTTAGTTCTTTCAGCATATAATCCATTCGGCGCTTGCACTCATTATTGCCGGTTGCTGCGTAGTTCATTGCCATAGCCGAAAGGTAATGCCCGCCAACATGGCCGTCCAATCCGTCCCAGTTCGGATAGGTTGGTTTGCGGGGTTCCAAACCGGCTTCTTTGCGGTACGGTGCCAGAAAACGATCTGCATCGTATTGCAACAAAACTTCAATATTCAGATCGCGTGCTTTTTTAAAGGGGCCATCCAGCAGTTTAACGTCACTTAAAGGAAATTCGTTGGAATATAGTTTGGATTGGGCCTTTGAATACTTGCTTGTACCAAGTACAAAAGAAGCCATCAGAATCAGGTAAATCAGTTTATTCATACTAATACATTTTATTGGTCTAATTGTAAGTTTATCTTCATTTTTTCCAGAACCAAAACTAATTCTGCGTCTCACTATTAATCATTGAATACTTACAACAATGCTATCACTTTCCAATCCCGGAGCCTGAGCACTTAATGTAACATCTCCTATTTTCTTTTCCATCAGTGGCCTTAATATTACCAACGCTTTCCCCTGAAAGGTTTTACAATTCCGGCTGTTAAAACTTTCCATATCGGTTGGACTGGCACTTCCCGAACCCGCAATTTCGCCTACCCCTTCAACAAAAAAAGTGAGCGGAATTACGGCATTGGGAATCAAATTTCCGTCTGCATCGGTAATTTCTACTTTTACATACGACAAATCATTTCGATTGGCTTTTATTTTGGTGCGGTCAGCCGTAAGTCTAACCTTTGAAGGAACTCCAGTGGTTTTCAGAACTTTGGCAGCAACTTCTTCCCCATCTTTAATTGCAACGGCCTTTAGCTTACCTGCCTTGTAAGGAACTTTAAAATGTGCAATCAATCCGTTTTTTTCACCCGCTTCCTTTTTGCCAATCACTTTGCCATTCAGCTCAAGCCGAACAAGCGGAGCTTTTGTAAATACCCGAACATCCATGCTTATATCCTCATAATTCTCCCAGTTCCAGCTTGGTAATTCATCGGGCCAGCCCCAGTAACTCACGGTTTCTTTTTTACCTTCAGGTATTGGTGTGTGCACCATCATTTCTATTGGGCTTATATCCCAAACAACATCACGAAAATACGATTGAGGCTTTTTGAATCCACACAAATCAATGTCGCCACAAAAGGCATTAAAATAGGGCCATGGTTCAAGACCCACCCGCGGACCACTTTCAAGACTTGCTCTTCCGAGGCCAGTTTCGCCAAGATAGTCCATAGCCGTCCAAACAAAATCGCCAATTACATAAGGCAATTTCTCTACCTGTTTCCAGAAATTATAGGCCTCCATTGCATATGACTCAGTTCCTGCCATTATCCGCTCTGGATACTCTTCGTGATCCTTTTCATACTGATTATTCAAATAATTGTAACCGCCAACATCCAGTTCTGCAAAAGCCGGAGCTGTGGTTTTCCACTCCTGCCCCCAATGATCCCAAAACGAACAAATACCTTCAGTAACAGGACGGGTTGAGTCCAGCTCATGCACGAAGGATACCAATTGTTTACGAATGGCATAACCCAGCGAATCGGCCCGCTCGTTAATTTCGTTTCCGATGCTCCAAAAAATAACCGACGGATGATTTCGATCACGCAAAATCATCGAGGTCAAATCTTTTTGCCACCAATCTTTAAAGTACAGGTTATAATCCTGCGGGTTTTTAGGTCGTACCCATTGATCAAAAGCCTCGTCCATCACAAGCATCCCTAATCGGTCGCAGGCATCCAGGAAAGGTTTCGATGGCGGATTATGCGCAGTTCTGATGGCATTAAAACCATTGGCTTTCATAAGTTCAACCCGGCGTTCTTCGGCACGATCGATAGTTGCAGCACCCAAAAAACCATTGTCGTGGTGCATATTGCCACCTTTTATCAGCACTGTTTTTCCGTTAAGGGTAAATCCGGTTTGGGCATCGAAATTTATTGTACGAATGCCAAAAGTTTCGGTTAAGCGATCCACCGCTTTTCCGTTTCTCAGTACCGTAATTTCGGCGGTATGCAGATTGGGCTGTTCAATTGACCAAAGGTATTTCGAAGGTAGCGAAAGCGAAAAGTAATAACCGTCCTTACTTTGGGGTAACACATTAAGATCAACCTCCGTATCAGCAGCGATATTACCAAGCGGATCAGTAACTTTTACCGAAAGCGAAACCTCATCCGGGGTAGCATCTGCAAGTTCTATATCACTCGCAATCTTCACTCTGCTTCCCTTATCAGAAACCGATTCGGTGGTAATAAAAACTCCGTTATGTTTCAAGTGAATTGCTTGTTTCCGGATAAGCGAAACATGCCGGCAAATACCTGAACCACTATACCATCGCGAATTTTCACCTTCGTTTTTGACTTTAACCGCCAATACATTTTCTTCTCCTGCAGGATTTAGGAATTTAGTTATATCAAACTGAAAAGCGGTATAACCATAAGGATGATTTCCCAAAAACTCACCATTAATCCATACATCGGCATTCATATACACCCCATCGAAATTGATGAGCATTTTTGAATATTTATTTGAAGAATCAAGTGTGAAGGTCTTGCGGTACCACCCTGTTCCGCCAATCGTATAGCCTGTTGCTGTTTTTCCGATACTTTCTTTTGAAAACGGCCCGATAACATTTTCTGAATCTTGTCCGGGAAGTGGCTCAATACTCCAGTCGTGAGGCAAATCAACAATGCGCCATCCCTGATCACTAAAATTAACCAGCTCTGCACCCTCCACATCACCCCGATGAAATTTCCAGTTTTCATCAAAAATTAATTCACTTCGGGTTATTTGTTCATTCCTTTGGCAGCCAAGTCCCAAAAGGAGAAGTAGTATCAAACTGATTTTGAAGCTCATTTTATACCTGGTTTTATTTAGCATTCAATTTCCACCAGTCAAAATAAAACAAGTCTTTTTCTCCCCTAAATACAAAGTACATATCATGAACTCCTTTGATGTTTTTGTTAACCGTTGCAGAAAATAACTTCCAAATACCTTCTTCGCGTGCAGTATTTATGTCAACTGTTGCGATGATTGGCCCGTCAATTTTATCTGCGCGTATTTCAATTTTTCCTCCGTAAATTGGAGAAACATTCACTTCTACCGATTCGGCTCCTTCAGAAAAATCAACGCCCCTGACTTTAATATAATCACCATGATTAATGGCTGTCACAAATAAATGGTCATCGATTTTTTTCCCTCTGGCCCAATCGAAATCACCTTCCCATTCTGTTTCAAAGCGAGTCTTCACTCCCTCACTCCAGGCCATTGTTTCTGCTTCAACACGATTGAATGGGCTCAAGGTCTGCACTTGTTCAGGTCCTTCCACCGACCAGTATTGCCGGTTTTTGATGGTACCATCCGCGTTGTATTCCATTTCATCCATGTCAACCGAGCGGCGTTCATAAAATTTTGGTGTGGTTCTTTTCAGCAGGTCATAACTATGCCCGAAACAATACCATTTCCCCTTGTATTCAATTATCCCCGGATGGTTGCCGCGAGTTTTTTCCGATGCATCTACAATCATACCTTTATATTCCCAGGGCCCTGTTGGGGTGTCGCTCATGGCATACCCAATTCCTTCAGGACAACAGGTGGAAGCATAAGCCAGATAATAATGATTATCACGTTTCCAAACCCATGGTCCTTCCTGATAATTTTTGGGTGTTGTCGGGTCCTCATTAATTTGTCCTGAATAGGAAATCATATCTTCGTTCAGCTTCACGTAATATAATTTTGGATTTCCCCAGTACATATAAGCCTGCCCGTCATCATCGATCAATATAGTTGGGTCTATGTCGTGATTACCCTGATTAATAAGAGGTTTGCCAATTGGATCTTTGAAAGGACCATACGGACTATCGGCTACTAAAACTCCAATACCAACTCCTCCGGGCATTGGGCAATAGAGGAAAAATTTTCCATTACGTTCAATACATTGCACTGCCCATGCACCATTGTCGTAGGGTACCCAATCGAAATTTTTTAATGATGCCACTGCGCCGTGTTCAGTCCAGTTTACCATATCAACTGAAGTATAAAGCAACCAATCATGCATCTTAAAGCCCATTGCATCATCTTCATCGTGACTGGTATAAAGAAATACCGTGTCATTATAAACCATCGGCGCCGGATCGGCTGTGTATTTCGTTTGAATAACCGGTTTTTGTGCGATTGCCGCAAAGGACATTGCCATTCCTCCAATTATTGCAGCTAATTTTAATTTATTCTTCATTTTATTTATTTTTTTGCCTCCATCAATTCATCTCACAACACCTTATAAACGCCAATAATTACATAAGGCTCTTCGTTGGGTTTTAACTGAGGCATTTCGAGTGTTCCTAAAAATATGGCGTGGTTTAAATAATCGTACGAACTTTCTATGGGCGCTTCAATGTCGATTACCGATTTCACATAAAAGCCACCTTGCTCTCCTGGTGCAGGGGCATGAATTAACGCTTTGTTTAATATTTGTAGTACAGTACCATCATCTGTTTTCATCAGATAACGGGCATACAGTTCGGTATCGCCATCGGGACGAACCAATTGCCAGTCTTCCCCACCGGGCAAAACCTCGCCGTTTATTTTAGGACCGCTAAATGTGCCGCCTGTAATGGGAATCACACGACGTGTTCCGCGTTTACTTTCGCCAACATTTATCATCGTACCAATTTTCACGTTGGCTTTCCACATCAACTCGGTTTTAAAATCACGGAAAATGCTTTCGCTGTTTTCAGCATTACTGTTCTGAGCAAAACCATGGATGGAAATGATAAACAGCAACACAAATGCTACTGTTCCTATTCTGTTTTTATGAAAGTTAAAGTTCATTTGGTTCTTTTTACTGTTATAACGCTGTTTTAAAACTTAATAACTATCTCTTCTCCCGAATAAGTTACAATGTTATCCGGCTGACTTGCAATCTCATTGCCTTTAGCCTTGTTTTTCGATGCAAGTACAATGTTAAAATTTCGTTCGGCTAACATTCCGGGAAATTCACCGTTACGTATACCAATTGTGAGGATTTTGTCGGCATTGTTCCAATTAAAGCTAATGGTTGAGTACACGCCTTCTTCGTAGTTATAGTTATCGTTTTCATCCTCGTACAGGGTGAATTCGCCATCAGCGCCTTCGTAAATACGAATTTCAAGGTTATCCCATGTTTTCTCGGTAGCATACTGCACTTTAGGACCGATAGGAAGAATGGCTCCGGCCTTCACATATACTGGCGTTGTGTTAATGGTTGTTTCTTTCGATATTTCCTGTCCGCCATCGAATTTTTCGTTGGTCCAGAAATCATACCAGGCTGTGCCTGCCGGTAAATAAACCGCCGATGATTTTACTTCGGTGAAATCTATAAGCGGGTAGCCTTCTTTTGTTTTTGCACTTCCTTTGTTCCAACCGCTCATTTCATCTCCTTTCAAAATCTTTTCAGGAGTGTACTGAGCATTCAGAACAGGAGCAACCAGCAAGGATTGGCCAAACATGTACTCATTGTTCATGTTCCACACGCTTTTATCGGCCGGAAAATCCATTACCAACGCACGCATAAAGCTGGAATTATTGTTGGTAACATTCCACGAAGTCGTATAAATATAAGGCAGCAGCGAATAGCGCAGGTTTATTGCATTTGCAATGGCATCGTAAATTGGCTCACCTTGTTTTCCGAAGTAATAAATCTCACGTTTCAAGTCTGTTCCGTGCGAACGCATCATTGGTGTAAACACGCCATATTGTAGCCAGCGCACATACAGTTCCTGGAAAAGCGGATTACTAGCTGCTGTTCCGTCGTTCCACGATTTATTGTAAGCCCCCGCAAAGAATCCGCCTATATCGGAGTTAAAATTCGGATTTCCCGTGAGCGTAAAGTTTAAGCCTGCAGGAATCTGGTTACGAAGCGCATCCCACGAAGAATATAAGTCGCCCGACCATACATTCGAACCGTAACGTTGTTGTCCGGTAAAACCAGAGCGCGTTAAGATAAACACTCGCTTATCGGAAGATACTTTTCGCTGGTGCTCATACACACCTTTTACCGTTTCCAACGGAAATGCATTGCGTACTTTTCTGAATGACCCAAGATAGGTCTTATTGTCAAAATCTTCGGGTTTAAAATCAAGGTGATCCGGTTCTGTTGAGTCCATCCACCATCCATCGATACCCAGCGAAAAAAGCCCTTCGTTCAGGTATTTCCAGTAAATATCCCTTGCTTCGGGGTTAAACGGATCGTAAACACGAACACCCGAAGGATAGTTCATATCCGGCGGCCAGCCTTCTTTTCCCGACTGTGGCCAGGTTTGGAAATTCATCAACATCCCCTTTTCGTCCAGTTCTTTGTATTGCGGCGTTTCCGGACCAAAAGACGCCCAAATTGAAATAATAAGGTGTGCATTCAGTTGGTGAACATCGTCAACAAATTTTTGCGGCTCGGGAAATCCCGGATTCAGAAACGACATGCCATTCCAATGGTAGTTGTCGCCCCAGTATTGCCAGTCCTGAATAATACCATCCAGCGGAACGCCCAGTTCGCGGTATTTTTCAACAACACCCACCGTTTCGTCCTGCGTTTTGTAACGTTCGCGGCTTTGCCAAAAGCCATAAGTCCACAACGGGAACATTGGTACTTTACCGGTTAGCTTACGTATTTGGGCCACCACACCATCGGCATTTTCTCCATACATAAAATAGTAGTCGATGCAGTCGCCAACTTCCGATGCGAATTCGGTACCGGCTTCATTATCGGTAAAATCTGTAGGAGAATAATTGTCCCAAAATACGCCGTAGCCCTTTACCGATTGAAAGAAAGTTGAAAAGTCCCAGGTGTTGTTTTGTACCATGTGCACTTGCTGATTGCGTTGCGACATTTTCCCGTTCTGCAGAATTCCCAGGCCGTAAATCGCCTCATCCAGGTTGAGGGAAAACGATTGTTTAACCGAATATGTTTCATTTCCGGCATCGTTAAACGGGGTAAAGGCAGCACTTCCGGCCTTTTCTGAAAGAAGTGCATCGCCGCTTGCCGACAAATACGACACAGTGCCTGTTTTTAAATTAAGATTCACAGTTAGCACATCGCTTACCAGCGAAATAATACTATCGGACTCACTTACTTTAAACGATACATTTTCAGCTTCTTTAATAACCGAAAGACTCTTTTTCTCAACTGTTTCGCCCGGAAGCGATTTGATTACCCGTACAATTCCAGGTGTAAAAAACTGAATTTCAACCACAGTTGAATCAATAGTGGTTTTTATCCCGGAGGCTGTTTTGTTATACGATTGCTGATTGCAGCCAAGCGTCAGGATAAGAACTAAAAGCAATAGGTAATAGCCAGGTTTCATGATATTTAATTTATATTTTATCCATTTAGTATTTATGTACAATTTTCTTTTTCTGAAAAATATTTACTCCCTTATTCGTTAATGCTAATGATCTGAACATTCTTCATGCTCGCCATTTGTTTATTCTCCAACCACAACAACTTTTTTTCTACCAACAATGTAAATCCCGTCTTTTAGTCCTTTTGTCGCCTGGGATCTTTTTACCTGCGAGCGTATTCTTGCACCGGTGATGGTATAAACATCCACAAATTCGGGTTCTGAATCAATCGGGAAAAGATCATCTATTCCGGTAGGCTTTGCGTAATTTTCGTCGTTGGTAAGGTATACATCATCGATGATTAACGGGCAACCACCGGATGACCAGAAACCAACATAATAAATATGTGAAGGATCCATTTTGGTGGTTGTTCCGTCCTTATACATATCATTGAGTGAAACCACCACCTGATCTTCGTTACCAATATCATATATTCCCGGTGTTGTCCAGTAACTGTTTTCATCGTATAAACGGAATGAAAAACCACAGGCATTTGTATTTCCCAACTTCGCCACCAGGTATTTATAATTCGAAAGATCGACTCCACTACTGTAATACCAACCACCAAAACCATATTGGCCTGTTATGAGCGTTCCTGTTGTTTCGTCAAAGGTCCCGTCTTCCCAAATACCGGGATTAAACACCTCGTTAGTTAACGGGAAAGTGCTTGCATTAACCTGCACCGACACCTGCATTTTGTTTCCGCCCGGCCCGGTGTAAGAGATAACGATATTCGCATCGCCGTCCTTAAGCGCATGAATTCGGCCCCTAAACGCCTGCACAATTTCGGGATTGTCAATTGTGTATTCAGCAAGAGAACTGATATTCTCCATGTGTCCGTCAGCAAAAACAGCGTTTACTGTTAAACTGGTTGAACTGCTTGTCATCACCGATAAAGACTCGCCATTCTCCACAATCAGATCAGTAAGCGTTAAATAATCAGTTGATGCCCCTTCAAGGTTGTACTCCTGTTTGTAGTCCTTAAACCATTGGTAAATGGGCCACGGACAAGCTTCAGGATCGTTCAAAAACGTATATTCTTCGCCAGCTGCCGGAGCAATGCCTGTAAAATAGGCCAGCAAATCGGGGCCGGTAAAAAGCAGCCAGCTTACATTACCACATTCATCGGTAATTTTTTTAAAGTTGGCACCAAAACCTTCACCACCGGCAGTTCCGGTAATGTCATTTCCCCACGACGATTCGTATTTCTCAGGTGCCCAGTCCATTTCGGTTACCATAACCGGGGCAAAGTCGGCCACCGGCTGAACCTGCTCGTCCCATCCTCTCTGGAAGGGCTCGTATCCGTTTCCGCTGTTAAACCAGCCCGGATAAACATGAACGGCATAACCAATATTTTCTCCTTCGATTGGATTAATGGCATACCCCGAATATTGCGATTGCCATCCCAGCCCCGGTATCCAAAGTATGTTATCCGTACTGGCTCTAATGGTATCAACAATGGCCTGAAAATAGGTTTTCAGATTATCGAAATGTCCTTGCGTTCCTGACCCGTATGTTCCATCAGGACCAAGTATTTTAATAGGCTCGTTGGCCAACTCAAACATGATGTTCGGATTATTTTTCAATTTAGGATGTTTCGCTACAATATCCCATACTTTAAGCAGATATTCCTGGTAAACACCACCAATTTCAATTTTTTCGGGACATACCCCCGGCGGGCGCATAACCACATACAAACCTTTTGAAACCGCATACTCAGCCATGGGGACAAAAACTTCGTCGAGGTATTTTACAAAACGTGTTTCGCTAAAACACTCTTCGCCTTCGTATCGTCCCGAACAACCGGGAGTATTGCTCCAGTAAGGATCCATGTGCAAACGAACAAAGTTCATTTCCCAACCGGCATCTAAAACAGCGTCAATAATTCCCTGATTGTAAGTTAAACATCCTGTCACATCGTAGTTAGTCCATTGCGTATTTTGCTCGTTAAACCAGGGCGAATAGGTTTGTGCAAATCCATGCAGATTTACAATATGCCCGGTAGAATCTTTTAAATAACGTCCTTCTACATGGAGTTCTGGCATTTTCATCCCCTCCCATGCCAACAAATGATTTATTGGCATAATAATCATCACCACTACGTACCACACTACACTCTTCTTCATCTCAATATCCTTAGTCTGTTTTTACTTCGTTTAAAATTTTACAGGTCACTTTCCCTATATTATTTGAATTGCCACCAATCAAAATTGAATAAGTCTTTGTCATCTCCTTTGAAAACCAGGTAAACGTCGTGAATACCTTTGGCCTTTTCTATTTTGGTTGAAAGCGTTTTCCAGTTTTGTTCTCCTCCGGTACCGGTAACAGCAAGAACTCCTAATAATTCGCCGTCTTTTTCATCGATGCGGATTTCGATACTTCCTGATTTAGCAGTAGCCACACTCGCTTCAAACTTTTTAGCGCCTTTACCAAAATCTACACTACGGATTTTTATGTAATCGCCGTTATCAATATTGGTGACATATACTCCAACCTTATCGGCAGTTTTTGTCTTAAGCCCTTCCGAAAAGGCGATGGTTTCTGCTTCAACACGTTTAAATGGGTTAAGATTCACAACGCTTTTGGTAACGCCTTCTTTTGTTGGCTCAATGAGTGGAATTGATCCATCAGGATTGTATTCGAACTGTTCCACACATGTTGATCGTTTAAAGCCTTCGCCACCCGACAATTCATGGCTGTGATAGAAAAAATAGGAATTCCCTTTAAAATCGATAATGCCGGAGTGATTGGTAAAAGCCAGATGTGGCGCTCTTTCCATGATAAATCCTTTGTATGTCCACGGTCCCTCAGGCGATGGTGCAGTAGAATAGGCAATGTACTCGGGAATACCTGCAGCAGCGTAAACCATGTAGTACAAATTGTTGCGTTTATAAAACCAGGGACCTTCGGTATAAGAAGGACCGGGTTTACCGTCGCGACCTTTGTGCGAACCAAACGCTTCAGTGGTCATTTCTGTTGAAACAACTCCATTCTGCCCGATACTCTTGTCGTATGAAATCATATCCTCGTTCAACTTCACGTACCATAACTTTGGATTTCCCCAGTACAAATACGCCTGACCATCATCGTCAACATACACGGTAGGATCAATATCCTGCCAGATGTGATCTGTTTCGATCAAACGTTTTCCAAGCACATCGGTAAAAGGACCTGTTGGAGAATCTGCCACCAATACCGAAACGCCTTCTCCGTGTATGGGAACATACAGGTAAAACTTTCCGTTTCGTTCGATGCACTGAGGTGCCCATGCGCCATTTGTTTTATCGAGCCATGCAAAACTTTTCAACGAAGCCACTGCACCATGATCAGTCCAGTTTACCATATCGGTTGACGAATAACACCGCCAGTCGTACATGGTAAAAAAGTTATCTACTGTTGAATCCTCATCGTGACTTGTATAAAGATATACCGTACCATCGTATACCATTGGTGCCGGGTCGGCAGTATAATAGGTTTGAATTATGGGGTTTTGGCTTCTACCGGCAAAACATGTTAATATAAAAACCAATAATAAACCATGCAATCTCACAATACCTTTCATAATCGAATTTTATTTTGTTATAAATATTTTAGATGCCGATACCGTTCCATCCGACATTTGTTTTCTTTCAATAAATAGACCTTCTTTATTGTCGACACTAAGAACCCGTTGCCCGGTTATGGTGTAATATTCAACAGAAACAACAGTTGCTGAAGCTTCCGGGACAACGTTTACATCAGTAGGCCAATCAACCTGTCCGTATACATATATTGACTTCTCAACCGCATTTGCTGATGTTATTAGTATATCACCTGAATAATAGCCTCCTGATAATCCTGCTTTCAACCTTACATACACAGTTATATCTTCAACCATGTTATTGGTTTGAGGGATTACCACTGAGGAAGAATATCCCTGAGCTTCATCTAAACTCACTTCGTAATCATCGGGTGCAACAACCTCAATATCTGCTATTAAATTACGACCTGAAACATTAAATGACTGAGCCTCTGACGGCCCCTGCTGGCTTTCATAAACGAAATCGCTTAATGATGCCCAAACACTAATGGTAGATGCTTCTTCTGACTCCATTCCTTCGAATGTAATATCATCCATGCAGAATCCTGTTGAAGAAGCCCACAATCCCCAAACAGCCTGGGTTGCTCCGGATTGGTACGGGTTAGCAGAATCTGTCCCTTCAACCCCAACATTCCAGGTTGTACCATCGGTAGAATATTCAAGTTTTAATGAAACAGAAGCGGTTCCTGAAATCGTTGCCCGATACCATATAGGGTTACCAGTACTTACCGTTATTGCAACATCCTTACTAATCATTGGATACATACTTGTTGCTGAACTTGTTTTATAAACGCGAAACTGAATACCGCTACCATATCGGTAAGGAAGAAAAAGATAACCGAACATCAAGCCTTTCTCGTAGCCCGAGGATACATCACCTAAATTGCTAACATCTCCCCGCAGTAACATGCCATTTTTAAAGTCGCCGGTTGTAGTGTAATATTGTTTCCATGTAACAGAATAATCGGTACTTGTTTCTGAAAACAAATCAAGATTGAGCACACCTGTGCCATTTTTCCCTGCTACACTGTATGGCTTCAGTACATTACTTATTAATCCATCAGCATCGGTATATGAAAACACACCGGCAGTGGCGCCATTGCCTTCACCAACCGAAACATTATCCGCAGGTGGTGTTTGGGCGATTGTTGATGGAGTGTCTTCTGTAAAATTATAAATCCTGGATGTTGGGATATATTTACGTGATACATTTCCTTGCAGACTTACTGACATATCGATTACAGCTGCTGAATGCACCAAAATATCGCCGGTATGAGTTGCAATACCTAAGCCGGATTTCATACGGACGTATATATTGGTTGGTGCCAATTCTCCTTGTGTTGGTGTAAGTGTAAGTTGCGAGACGAAGTCAGATTCAGCACTCAACGAAATCTCAAACTTATCTGGAGCAGTTAGTACTACATCACCCAAGAGTGAATTACCGGAAACAGAAAACACCTGACTGGCGGAAGGACCATCACCTTCCTCATAGGTAAAATCTTTAAGTGCAAATTTTGTTAAAGTAATATTACCATTTAAAGCATAAGTAATATTATCCATTTGCCAATCGAAGTTATTGGCATTCAAACCCCAAACCAATTGGGTTGCCCCCTTGGTATAAGTATCATCAGCGAATAAGGTTGTTGAAGCCCCTTCCCAGTTAACACTGTCTGCGGAACATTCAAATACAAATTGATTTCCGTTTGAAACAGCCCGGTACCAACATGGCTCTCCGGCATTTATTGTAAAACTGCTGTTATAAGTTGACTTACTGGTAATACCGTTAGTTCCTGCCACATATGGTTGCAAAGAAACTGTACCATCATTATTATTCAAAGCAATAAACAAATAGCCCTGTTTCATTCCTTCGGCATATGTACACGAACCGTTGTCGCCTGTTCCCCTAAGCAATACACCTTTTTTACCTTCTGAAGTACCATAATATTCTTTCCAGGTAATGGTATAATCGGTTGCATCAGAAGGAAACATATCCAGATCAGCCACTCCTGTTCCATTAGTCCCGCCAACCGTATACGACTTAAAACAGTTGCTTGTTTTGCTATTCGCACTGGTATATTCTACAACTCCGGCACTTCCGCTTTGAACCGAAATAAGCTCGGCCGCAGGAGTAGATGCCGCTGATGTTGCAACATCGTCCTCAAAGTGGTAAACCCCATTATTCGAGTTTTGTGTCGCCACAATATTGTCGATATAAAATTTAGTGTTTCTACTTGAGTTGGACTTGAACTCAATCACATTCTTTCCGGCATTCAAATCAATAATCTGAGTATTTATTCCCCAATCGCTATAAGTTGATGTTTTTGCGAAAACCGGAGTTACCACTTTTTCATCATTCACATACAAGTCTATCGATTGAATATTGCTACCGGTAACAGAGTATTTCGTTTTCAGCATATATTTTCCCGAGCGCAAAACCGTTACAGAGCTCCGCGCTGCTGCAGCAGAGTTGGATCCGAACTCCAAATATCCCTGACCAGTATAATTTCGAATGCCACCACTGTATCCGTTTGTAATAAGGTTCACGCCGTTTTTGTAATCGAAACATTCCGCTTCGTACTGGTGAGGACCGGTATAAGGTGCCGGCTTTTTAGGTGCCATTAATGCTACTGGCTGAACAGCGCCCGTCAAACGATCAGTTGCACTACCAGCACATTTAATAGTGATATCCACGGCACAATTGTGTGCTACAGTTAAGGTAAACACCCCGTCTTCCCAGTTTTCGGTAATCGAGCTTGCCAAATGCGGCTGATCACCCCGTTCTTTAAAAGTGTAAGTTGGTTTGTTCGTGCTCCCAATAATTTTAATGATATCAGTCAGCCGGCTGTTCGGCTCTAACTCATTATCAAAATTGGCCAAATAAAATGTTACGCTATCTGCATATTCCCGCACAATACTTGAACTATACCTCGAATAGGTCAAATCCATAGCCTCGCAAGTGTTGTATTTAAACGGAATATGCCCGGATGCTGTTTTATTCTCGCGCATTCCGTTTACAACCAAGCCAGATTTGTATGGGTTATAAATTATCCAAGCATTGTCGTAACGTCCGGCATAAATATCGCCGGTATATTCTTCGGGGAAAACATTATTAAACTCGCTCACTTTATCCGAAATAGAAGGCCAGCGGGTATCATATTCTGATTTTTTAATTTGATATTCGAATGAATTTGCCAGATCTCCATCCAGATCAAAAACAGTCGGGATAGTCGGATAACGCCCTGTTTTTTTGAAGAAAGATTTGTTGTCAGCCCAGTTTCCATCATCATCCATACGATAAAGCCCCTCATACAAGGTTTGAGGAGAACTATAAACGTCATCTGAACTCCCCAGGTTAACATCATGGATAATAACATACTTCGTTCTGTTTATTACCTCTTCCCGGGTCGGAATCCGAACGGTCCCATCAATAACTTTACGGAAAAGATCCATATACTCATTATCGAATTGCGGATATTTCGCCCAGTTCCTGGTCTGGTAACCATTATCGATATTTTTTCTATTCGTTTCATAGAAATCCTCTGTCCAGATTAATTCCGGTCCGTCCATAACTGTTAGCCCGGTTAACAACATATGCTCCAGGTGCGGAGCAGTTCCTGTTGCTGTAGTCCAGGCATTGTCATCAGCATCCGGATCAGGACCAGTCCATCCGGTTCCATCGTAACGAATACCGTACTGGCCTGCATACCCCGAAAGATAGGCTCCTAAACTCATCCCCTCCCGATCTGACAAAAAGCCCGCCTGAGTATGTTTATCAAATACGACATAGTTCTCCGTGTATTTACGACATGCTTCTGCAAACTCAGGGACTCGTTTCAGCATACCTATTGGATTGAGCGCCTGTCCCCATTGGTTCCAGCATAAACTCACAAAAAGATAACCGCCATATTTGTTACTTAGTTTTAGCAAATCGGCAAAATGAGTCATGCGGTTTTCCCAAATCCAATTAACATCATCAAATCCCCAAAACTGTTCGGCATAATTAAAACCCAGGAAATGAGGATAGTCACGAAAGAATTCATCGTATAAAGTCAGGTCATCGTCGGGTAAGTGAGCAATTCCTCCACTGGCAATCTGCACACAAGCCCACATTTGATTGTCGCCACAAACCCGTATCCACGACTTCAAGGTTTCATACCCATACTCCACAATATTGAATCGTCCATCGTCCCCCTTCGAAACCGAAAGAGAAAGGTTCATCACAACATACGGACGAATATCTTCCGGTATTAAATCGATAATCTTCTGCGGATCAGGCCAATTCCACACATCAACGTGAATCAACCACATCGGCTGTTCCGGTGAGATCGGTCGGCGCAAAGGCTTCTCCTGAGCATTGGTGTGTAATCCCAAAAACATCGAAAAGATGGTTAGCATAAGAAAAAAGCCAATCTTGTATTTGCTCTTATATCTTGAAGTAAAATTATCTTGTTTCATATTTTTAAGTCTCATCCATTGTATTGCCTGTTTTCCTTTTCGGATAACCACTATTCCCAATAGGCAAGTGGACATTTTATGATTCTTTTTTTAGTTGATATTCACTTTTAAGGCTTTGTCGGCAGTAAAATAGGTTTGAATGATGGGGTTTTGTGCGTAGCCCACCGTTGAAAGTAGCAATCCGATGAATAAAATCAGGCTATTTTGAGTCTTCATTTTAATTGAATTCTAAAACTGTTAAAAACTTAATTTACTATTACTTTGCGGGTTAAAACATTATTTTCGGTATCGGTAATCCGCACCAGGTACAATCCTTTTGTAAAGCTGTTTATATTAATATTTACCAGCGGCTCAGAACTTACCGTTGCATGTACGAGTACTCCGAGACTGTTGTAAACCGCTACTTTGTAAGGAGCTTCAGTATATTCGATATTTAACACTGTTGTAGCCGGGTTCGGGAATACTCTCAGTTCGTTATCCAAGTCCTTTTCCAGAACTATACCAACCTCGGTATCCTGATTACCAATTTTCTCCGGTCCGAATGCATCAGCAGAACTTCCATCGGTGGCTTTCATACTTCCAGGAAAGTAAGCTACAGTGTGGTAGCTATCCTGGTCAACATTGCTGTCAAGCTGTAAAAGAATAGCCTTCTCATTATACGGATCAGCTTCCACATTGTCGAGCCCGATCCCATTGGATGAGAAAAATTTAAAGTGGCTTCGAACCAGTGAGCTGTTATCAATCGGCTTATCAAATTCGAGCTTAACCAAATTATCAGCCTCCCATGTCGCACTTAATAGTTGAGGTCCTTTTAATTTTGCGTTGGTTTCATATAAAGTGAAAATCGAATCTTCATTCTCTTTGAGGCATGGTACCGTAAATACTTTCACAGTATCGCCAAAAGCCACTTCAATTTCGTAATCGCCGTAGTAGGCGTTAAAATCAAGAGAGCTTGTGCTACTTATCTGTGAATCGAAATTGGTAGCCCACAACTTTTGAGTGTAATACAATAAGGTGTCGGCAGCTAATTTTGGCGTATAATCCCAATTGAAATATCCTGAACTCGGACGCCAGCCACTGTCATCATCAGAGTCTCTCAATACCCAACTTATCATTCCGTTAACCGATGGGTGCGAAAATGCGACTGTCAACACTTTTATAAGATCTTCAGCCTGTTCTGCTTCGGTGAGATCACCACCAAAGTCGTACTCTGTTAGCCTAATTGGCAAACCGGCTTCCGCAATAATATTTATATTTTTTACCAATTCATCAACGTTTGGCCGGCAACAATCCCAAAAATGCGCCTGCATGCCAACTCCCGTAACAGGCCCTCCATTCTCTATAATTTCCAGAATTAAATCGCGGTATTCCGCAGCCTGTCCCCAATTGTATTCTACATTGTAATCGTTTACATACAAGTCAGCATCAGGGTCGGCAGAACGTGCCCATTTAAAACTGTTCCAGATAATTGAATCGCCATGTGTATTTCGCATCCAATCGGCATGACCGGATAAAGGTTCATTGACTACATCGTATTCTGAAATGAGTCCCTTATAACGTGAAACATCGCGAACAACTCTCATCTTACAGGTATCAATAAAAGCCTCCGTAGTTGGCAGGTTCCTTACCCAGTCGGGGGTTGAATGTCCATCATTGCCTCCCCAAAGTAAATTGTGGCCCCTAATCTTCCAGCCTACTTTTTGGGTCCACCGAAGTGCATTCTCAAAATTGGAATAATTCGGGGTGGTATGACTGGGCTGAACACCACTCCACTTGAACGAATTTCCGGTAACTCCATAATTGAAATACTTGTACATGGTTGCTTGCATCCACTGTTCGTTTGAAGCAACTGTATTTACCTCAGGATCGAAAAATCCCTGCTCGCTTTGATAGGAATTTCCTTCACCGGTGATTAATTCCGGACCTCCACAATTGATTCGCGTTACCTGTGTCCCTCCAATTTCCTCCAGCTGAATTCCTTTGATTGATACATTATCGGTGACGGCGATCAATTCGATATTTATTTGGTTGTCGGTGGCCAGAATGGTGATGGCGGTATCAACGGCTATGTTTTTTCCGCCGGCCTCGGTGTAAACATCGTAATTCTCGAGAAATAACTGGTTTTCGACCTTCACATTAAAAACCCGCGAATTACCTGAATCGAAATATATCTCGGCAAATTTTAAGGTAAGCTTATAGTTTTTACCACTTTCAACCGGAATTGCATATGCCAGGTAATCGCTCCACCTTTCGCTTTGGTATATTTTGGCATCGGTATCGGCCTGAACGGGCGCAGTAGAACTGTATGAATTCCCCATACTTGTTTCACCTTCATAAAAATCGAAGGCAATACCAAAGGGGAACTCGTGTTTTTTCAAATGCACCGAAACATCTCCTTCAAACGGGTTGCCGTCTTTGTCTATTATCCGGATACCAAAATCGCCTTTTCGCAGCGTATCAATTCTGTTTTGAGCATCCTGATACCAGGCAGCATATGACTGCGCCATACTTACTTTTCCAAAAACCAGTAGAGCAAGGCACAGCGAAATAATGTATATAATTCGCCCTTTGTAATTGTTCTTCGTATTATTTCTGTAGTATTTCATCTATTTCTATCGTCTGTTAATAATGGAAATCCCCAACTTCAGATGAACTCCAATTCTGTCAACCGCCACATCATCTTCGTTTGAGCACCCTGCTCAAAACGGGATTACTGAATTGTGACTGTTTGCTTTTTTAATTCGCTTGCATTTGAACTGTTGCCATACAGTACTTCATACTGCCCCGGTGTTACGGTCATTTTTCGTTGCGCCCAATCGTAAAATTCGAAAGATGAAGGTGGCAAATCAATCACTGCATCCTTCGATTTTCCCTTTTCTACTTCAAGGCGTTTAAAGCCTTTCAAGGTTTTAATGGGGCCTTCAATATCATCAACTTTACGCACGTATACCTGAACGATTTCGGTTCCGTCGTAAGCTCCTTTATTGGCAACCGGAACTGTAATTTGAATGGTTTCATCGGTACTGATTGTTGAGTTGCTAAGGGTAGCTTCACCAATTTCAAAATCGGTATAACTCAGTCCATGACCAAAGGGAAACAAAGCGTCTTCCATGTAACGGTAAGTACGCCCTTTCATCGAGTAATCCTCAAAATCGTTCAACTGATCGGAACTTTTGTAGAAAGTAACTGGTAGTTTTCCCGAAGGGTTGTAATCGCCAAACAGCACATCGGCAATGGCCTGCCCACCCGATTCGCCGGCATACCAGGCTTGTAAAATGGCATCGCAGGTTTCGGTTTCGGGCGTTAAAGCTATGGCAGAACCTGAACAGTTTACAAAAACTACTTTTTTGCCTGCTTCTTTTAAAGCCTTCAAACAGTTTCGCTGAACTGAAGGTAAATCGATATTGGTGCGGTCGCCACCTTTAAAACCGGGGTACGAAACCGGCATTTCTTCGCCCTCCAGATTTCCGGAAAGACCACCAACAAACACCACAGTTTCTACATCCTTTAGTTTTTTGATGAGTTCGGTATAATCCACATCCACTTCTTTACCGAAGTTAAATTCGATATTGGCCTGCCAGTTATTCAATTGTGCATAGCGAATTTCAATTTTGTATTTTTCCCCGGCCTCCACCTGGTAAGGAATTCGTGAAGAAAGTGTTCTCCAATTGTCGTATTGGCTAATCGTTTCGCCGTTTACCAACAATTCGTAATGTCCGGTAGCGCCACCTTTAAAAACAATTTCTTCGCTCGATTTGGCAACAAATTCTGTTTCGTAAATGGCCGAAAATCCTTCAAGCTTCACACCCGATGCAAATTCGTGCTGGCCGGCAGTGGTCTTTTTAATCGGATTTACAATTTGGTCTGTTGTTACCACTTCTCCTTTACGGTCGGGGTTGTTCCAATATCTAGCCTTGATTCCCGGTTTGCCTTCAAAACTGCACTGATCAAAATAACTTTCGGTTACTTTATCTTCCACCAAATCACAAGCCTTATCGTACACTATTTTTTGTTCCGGAACTTTGGTTTTTATGCCTTCCAGAATTGAAATCGTGCGAACCGGTGTTCCGTTGTAATTACCCCACAACATGGGCTCGTCGTTGGCATTGGGGCCAATCACTGCAATTTTCTTTGTCTTCTTTGATAAAGGCAACACCTCATTTTTATTTTGTAGAAGTGTCATCGTTTGCCGTGCCATGTCGAGTGCAAGTTGACGATGTTTTTCGTTGTTTAAAACCGATGGCGGAATTTGAGCATAGGGAACAATTGCATCGTCGTCGAAATCGCCCAGATCAAAACGCCCGGTTAACAAACGCACCACGCTTCTATCAATATCTTCTTCTTTAATCAAATCGCGTTCAACAGCTTCGGGAAGATTCATAAACGGATAATTTTCCCAAACACATTCCACATCGGTACCAGCCAAAACCGCTTTGGAGGCCGCATGTACCGCATCGGAGGAAACATTGTGTGTTGTAAAAAAATCGGTAACAGCTCCGCAATCAGAAACGACCATGTACTCATATCCCCACTCGTCGCGCAAAATTCGCTGCAAAAGCCGGGTGTTGCCACAACAAGGTTCATCGTCGAGGCGCTGATAAGCACACATCACCTGGCGCACATCGGCATCCTGAACCAGGGCTTTAAATGCAGGTAAATAGGTTTCGTATAATTCGCGCGGACTAATATCGTTCAGGTTAAGCTCGTGGCGGCTCCACTCCGGGCCCGAATGCACGGCAAAGTGTTTTGCACAAGCCAGCAACTTTCGGTATTTGGCATCAGCTGGCCCCTGTAATCCTTTTACCACTGAAACGCCCATTCGGGAAGTCAGGTAAGGATCTTCACCATAGGTTTCCTGGCCACGCCCCCAACGCGGATCGCGAAAAATGTTCACGTTTGGAGTCCACACCGAAAGGCTCAGAAAACGTTTGTTTTCGTTTCCGGCATTTATCCACTCGTTGTATTTGGCCCGTCCTTCATCTGAAACCGCATCGTAAATTTCAAGCAGTAATTCGTCGTTAAACGAAGCTGCCATACCAATGGGTTCCGGGAAAACAGTTACATTATCATTGTTGGCATAACCGTGAAGCGCTTCGCTCCACCAATTAAATTTTTTAATCCCAAGCCTCGGAATAGCATCCGACTGGTCGCACATAAGTATTGCTTTTTCTTCGAGTGTTAATCGCGAAACCAAATCTTTTGCACGTGCTTCCGAACTTAATCCGGGATTTTGATAGGGGTATTGTTGTGCCCATGCTGAAAGTACTCCCAGCATAATAGCCACAAGCAAAATCGTTTTATTGATACTATTTGTAATCATTTTCTTTTGTAAATCAGTCATTAATTGGTTTGAGAACAGCAGCAAATCCGCCTCTTCGAAGCATTTTTACATTTATCGAACTGGTATTATCAACAACCAAGTATTGTGTAGAAAAAACGGTATCGTATTCTCCGTCAGCAATTAACGTTAACCTGAATTTTTGCCCTTTGGGCAGAAAACCAAAGTCAAGTGCTTGCTGTCTTTCTCTTCTTCCTGCAGAATTAATCCCGCCAACATACCAGTTACCGCCTTTTTTGCGCGCGATAACAGTAAACTTGCCGGGATAACCATCAAGCAATTTTGTTTCGTCCCAAACCACCGGCACTTCTTTTAAAAAAGTACGGGCAGCATCGGGTAAATTCCGAAATCCTTCGGGGCGATCGGCAAAATGCTGGATGCCCGATTCAAACACAACACTTAATGCCAGCTCGTGTGCATATGATGTAATATGCGGATATTGCGAATTGGTAAATGTTACCGGGGTATAATCCATCGACCCGACCACATTTCTTGTGTACGGCAATACGTTATTATGTTCGGGTGCAGCTGCAGTCAATTCAGGGCCGTTGTTGTACCATTCGGCACCACGAACTCCCTCGTACGTCATCAGGTGCGGGTAAGTTCGCTGCCAGCCCCGCGGAACCAAACAACCGTGAAAATATACCATGATATTAAACTGCGCAGCATCCTCTAAAATGTCGAGGTAGTAGTCGATCATGTATTGTTTCTCGCTTAAAAAGAAATCAATTTTTACCCCATAAACTCCCAGCTTATTTAGTTTGGCAAATTCTTCCATCCGGTTTTCATGGGTTTTCATCCGGTCAACGGGAGTTGAAGTAATCCACTTAAACATGCTCGAATTATACCACATCAGCGGTTTAAGGCCCAGCGAATGAATATAATCCAGCGCATCTTCCAAATTACCGCCGTTTTCCATCTGGTCCCATTCCCAATCGAGCAATGTGTAAGGCCAGTTCATTTCGGCAGCCAGATCAGCAAATTCGCAAACGGTTTTAAAATCTTTTGTGCCGTGGTTATGCGACCAGTAATTCCACGATGCCACACCGGGTTTTATCCAATCGGTATTTTCAAGAACTGATGGTTTTGAAACATCATCTACCAGGGTCGATTCAACCACATCGGCCAAACTCCCCATTACAATCACGCGCCAGGGCGATTTCCAGGGCAGTGTAATTTGTGGCAATGCTTCGCCCTCGCCTTCTCCGGGATGTGGAAGTGTTACTTTGTACTGTTCAGCAAAAGTGTTGTTACTAAGTTTTGTTGCGCAATAATTCCTATCCACATCAGCTTCATGAATCAGGTACCAGCAATCCGTTTCCGGAGTTTCGAAAAGTGCCGGATACGACCAGTTTTGCTGAACAGCGGCACTGTCGCTGCTGGCATAAAGCCGTTCATTTGAAAGATCGAATTCTTCCAACCAGCGTTTTGTTTTATTGGGAATGGAATAGGCGGTTAACTCATCCTGAATCACAAAATTACCTTCTTTTTCAGGAAATTCATAACGAAAAGTAACTCCATCATTCCAGGCCCGAACGACTACATTTAGTTTCGATTTATTTTCATTCTCGAAACAGAAGGTAATTTCGTTGGCGGTATTTTTTCGCTGTAAACGTTTTCCGTGTAAAGCGGTATATTCTTCGTTGATTAATTTGGGTGATTCAACCTTTGTCAGGCTCAATGCCTTTGAAAAATCCTGATCATTGCGTAGTAAACCCAAATCGATTTTTGGAATAACAGGAGTAAAATTTTCATCGGCCCGGTAATCTACTTGTAAATACCACGTTGGAAATACGCTGTTTTCCGACTGTGAGAGTTCAACCTTAAGTTTCTGATTAGGAGATACCACACTCATTTGTTGAGCAAAAGCCGCAACAGCAAACAACAGGAATAGTCCGGTCGACAAAATTTTATCAGTTCGCATCTTGTTTAGTTAAGTAGTAAGCTGCCGTTCTAAAAAACCTATTCCGGCGATGAACCAAAGATCAACTTTGGCCCAACACCGGAAATATATTGTAATCCAAATTTATGATCCTATTCAGGAATGGCATCGTTGGCTGAAGTTGCATACAATCCAAGTATACAACCTGTAAAACCTCCTGCTACATCTGTAGAAAGAATATCGCCTGAAACGGTTCCTCCCAGGGTTTCAAAATCGGCACCATCAACAGCATAAGAAAATTCATACTTATCGCCTTTTGCCGAAACCTGCAGACGCAACGGCTTGCTGATATCGATTTTTGTGCTGGCAACTACTTTTGACTCCATTTCACGACGGAAGCGTTGTTTAAAATTGCGTTGTAATACCAATACATAGTCGTCGCCTTTTTTGGTAACACCAAATACATAGTTCGAATTCTCGCTTTGTAGGGCTACTATTCCGGCCAAATCTTTCTCTGATTCAGGCGTATAATCCATTGTAGCAGCATACGAAAAGCTATTGTGCATCTGACGATAGAACAAGGTAGAAGTTGGTTTTACCTCTTTTACATTCGCTTCAAATGGGTTTATTTGAATACCACCTAAGGTTTTTTCGATGAAAGCTTCGCGTGGTCCACGCAAGCCAATCCAGCGTTTATCCAGATCGTCAGACGAAAAATCTTCTTCATAAGTAAAGTTACCATTCGGAAAAAAGCCGTCTTTGCCTGTTTTATTCTCTACTCCTTTAGGCATATCCAGTTTGGGTTCCATCGGAACAAGTCCGTTCACAAAAACAGGGAATTCTCCCGACCAGTCAACCGGCAAAATAAAGGTTTCGCGGCCTGTATTTACACGTTGCTCTTCGTTCGGACGAACTGCCAAAAACACTCCGTACCACTGGCCGTTTGGACCTTCAACAATATCGGCATGCCCTGCCCAATCCACTTTATTTTCTCTTTCTCTGGGGAAATGTCGTTGTGTTAAAATCGGATTGCTTGGAGCCGGAATAAATGGTCCGGTTGGGCTGTCGCTTTTGAAGATAACTTCGCTGTGCCAGCCACCTGTTCCACCTTCGGCGCACATCAGGTAGTATTTTCCATCCTTTTTGTAAAGGTGTGGGGCCTCAATCCAGATTGGTTTTTTGGCCAAATCAACACCACCGTTTACAATTATTTTGTCGGTTCCTTCAATAACCTGGTCTTTTTCAACATCGTATTCCCAAACCTTGATTACACGGTGACCGTTGTATAGCTCTTTGTCACGATCAGGAGCATCGTTATGAACGATATATGCTTTACCATCGTCATCGAAAAAGATCGATGGGTCGATACCTCCGAAAGCCAACTTAATAGGATCACCCCATCCTTTTTTAGGGTCTTTCGTTTTAACGATAATGTTATTCAAACCACCTGTAAAAGCGGTGGTAATCATATAAAATGTATCGTTGTACGGGTTGTAAGTAATTCCGGGAGCATAAACTCCTGCGCTAATGCCACAATCGTGTGTATCAAAAGTTTCAGGGTTATCAAGTACACCACCCAGATCGGTCCAGTTTACCAGGTCTTTTGAATGAAAAATTGGAACTCCTGGAAACATGGCAAACGATGAACAAACCAGGTAATAATCATCACCTTTGCGGGTAATTGCCGGATCGGGATAACAGCCTTGTAAAATCGGGCTGTAAAACTCATCCTCTTCAAGTGGGTATTTTTTATATACATCATCATCGCCCTGGTATACAAAGTTGGAGAATACCGGGGAATTGGTGCTTTTACCTTTCTTTGTGGGTTGAGCACCACTTGCAAAAAAAGTAAACATCATAGCTAAAACGGTTAGCTGTGAAGTTAAACTTGGTCTAAAAATTCTTTTCTTCATGTTGATCGATAGATTTATTCTACTATTTTTTTCGTTTGATTCTTGCGCCGGACATTGATTTCGCTACTTAAAAAGTAACTGGGCAAAATTGTATAAGCTGTCCTTCCATACCTTGAAATCGTGCTGACCTTCCGGAATCACATAGTAATGATGTGCAATATTATTTTCGGTCAGGTAATCGTGTGTTCGTTTGCTAAAACTGAACAATCCGTCTTTATCGCCACACGAAATAAACATCAGTTTCAATTGCTCTTTAGTCTCTTCCGGATTGGGTACCAATTCTGCAGGCTGTTTGGTGTTTGGTGCCGACGAAAATCCGCCTACCGAGGCAAACACATCCAGATTCCCCAATCCAAAATTCAGTGATTGTCCGCCTCCCATCGATAAACCTGCAATGGCGCGGTTTTCGCGATCGGCTATAACAGGGTATTTATTTTCTATGAATGGAATCAAATCTTTTAAAAGATCATTTTCAAAATTGGCAAATGCTTCCACTTTGTCGGCGCCGTAAATATTACCTGTGGCACGGTCATCTTTCATTGCGCGGCCGTTAGGCAATACTACAATCATCGGCTCCACTTTTCCTTCGGCATACAGGTTATCCAAAATAATCTCAGGATGACCGCCATTTAACCATTCAAACTCGTCGCCGCCAATTCCGTGTAGTAGGTAAAGAACCGGGTATTTCTTTTCGGCGGAATAGCCTGGAGGCGTATAAACAAGTGTGTGTCTTTCTACACCTACTGTTTTAGAGTTGTATACTACTGTATCTATTGTTCCATGCGAAATGGAATTACGCAATACGTCAAATCCGGCCGGAGCCTGACCAACCTGAGCTTGTACTCCAAAATTTAGGATGATTAGAAGAATCGGAAGTAATAAGGAAGTAATTTTTTTCATACTATTTTAAAGTTCTTTTAATTTAGGTTTATAATTCTACCTGTTATACACAGTCGCCACAACTGTTGTTTTTTTACAACAACACACTGGTCTACTGCATATAATTTTTATTGTGTAACACTCTGTAGGAAATCATATTGTCTGTCATTTCCAAAAGAACACATCACATTATAGTCTTTTGGTTTTGGTATAGGTAAAATTATGCATAGGCCTTAAGATGCATCTCTGATTATGGATATTCTATTTCTAATTTTAGATAAATTGAAGAAATTTGACAGATTGATTGCAAATGAATGCAGAATTGGTTGGGATATTTTCGTCAATTTCTTTTAAGTTTACAACATATCAGGTAATTGACAAATAATGAAAAACAGATTCGAAAAAGTCAGGTTTATTTATATTGTGGGCTGGATTGTGGTTTTTATTGCCCTATTTCTTTATATGCAATTAAAGGAACGTTACAGCTTTTATTTTACAGAGCAATGGAATATTTTTTTATACGACTGGCCATTTGTAAAATCAGTGCTGTGGCAACCGGGAGGATTAGCCCGGCTCATTGCCGACTTTCTAATCCAGTTTTTTATTTATCCGTATTGCGGAGCTCTTATATCAGCTTTTCTATTAACCTCAACAGGTATAATAACAAGTATAATATTAAAACGCCTGGCGCCTGCTTTACACCTCTCCGTTCTTTCATTATTACCTGTTATTTCATTCCTGTTTTTACAATTTAACATCAACTACCAGCTGAGTGGAACTGTTGCGTTTTTGTTGTTTTTATGCGCATTCGTTTTTTATTTAAAAATACAGTCATTGGTGTGGCGAATCATCTATACCTCATTTTTTTCATTACTTCTTTATTGGCTGGCCGGGCCGGTGGCTTCCTTGTTTGTAGCAGCAATATTAATTACCGAACTATTCGTCAATTTCCGAAGTTTCTATTATTTCCTGCTTCCTGTTGCCCTGGTCTATTTATCGGCTGTGGTGTGCTTACGTTTAGGTGTTGCAGGCGAACTTAAATACCTGTTATTACCTGATGGCTATTTTACATGGAAACTTCAGGCCGGGAATGTGATTTACCAGCCCTGGCTGCTTATGCTTGCCATTTTGTTGTTGGCTTTGCTTTTGGGCCCGGTTAAACGGGTCAAAAAAAATATCCAGGTTGCAGGACTGGTAATTCAATTTGTTGTTTTTGGCTGGCTCTCCGTATTTAATTCGTCGTTTATGATCGATTCGCGGCATGAAACTTTTAAAGAGCTGGATTATTACATGCGCCAGCAAGATTGGGATAAGTTACTTGAACGATGCAGCCAAATAGATATGAATAACTATCTGTATCAGAATTGCCGGAATGTGGCGCTTGCCGAAAAAGGACTATTGGCAGAGAACCTGTTTGATTACAAACAGGGCGACCTTCGCAGTATTTATTTGAGCTGGGACAAAACACCATACATTTCAGTTTTATTAAGCGATGTATATTTTTCGATGGGCCACATCGCCCTTTCTCAGCGCATGGCATTCGAATCGAACGAGAGTGTAAACAACTATAATCCACGCATGTTAAAACGTTTGATTCAGACCAACCTGATTTACGGCGCATATCCCGTTGCTAAAAAATATATTGCTATTCTTGAAAAAACAAAATACTATGCCGACTGGGCGCGCTCACAACGGCGTTTTCTTGAAAACGATAAAGCTGTAGAGGATGACACTTTGTTAGGCTCGAAACGAGAATGTATATTCCCAAAAAATGTATTATCGGGGAAAAATGGTTTCGATTCGGATTTAAAACATATTATCGACCATAATCCAACACATCAGGCATCAATTCAATATTTGGGAGCCATTTATTTATTAATGCGCGATATAGAGGGTTTTAAAACGATGGTAGAAAAGTATTACGACACTCCGGCACTGCCAGCGTTACCCAAAGGATTTCAGGAAGGCGTGATGCTTTTTGCCGCCAACGACACTTCAGCGTTAAAGCATTATGCGATTTCGGATCAGGTTATTCAGGGATTTGAAGCCTATAAAAACAAAAGGAATAGCCAAAATATGTATTTGAACTTTTTATTGAAGTAGAAGAAAACGAAATCTCTATATACTGGCATTACATAGGTTTAGGATTGACTAAAATTAAAAATAAAGAATAGGATATGAGTAGAAAGTAATGAGTAGTGAGAGAATAATACAGACACGTACAAGTTTCTCAATACTCAAATCTCTGTACTCTTATCGAAATCCAAAAAAGTTTATAGAAACTAAAGTAACTGCAATAAATTGCAGGGTTTTAACCAATATCCAGAAAATAAAATGATAGTAAAAATGCAGAAACATCGTTTAAACCAGATAATATATTGTATTGGGCTTTGTTTTTTCTGGGCTTGCACAGGAAATTTAACTATAGATGAAAACCTCAACGAAACACCTCATATTTTTCCCGATTATACCGACGTTACCATTCCGGTTAATATTGCTCCTTTGCATTTTAAATTAGCTGATTCGTGTGATTATACCGATGTTTATGCCATTTTCGAAACCGGTACAGAGCAGGTAAAAGTTAAAGCCCGCGAAAAGCAGATTGCAATTGGGGAATCAGCATGGAAAAAACTTATGGAAAGCGCACAGGGCGACGCTATTGAAGTGAAAATAGTGAGAAAAACAGAGGAGAAGTGGTTAGCTTATAAACCTTTTAAATTCTTTGTTTCAGCAGATCGGGTTGACCCGTATATTGCTTACCGTTTGATAGAGCCTGGCTATGAAACATGGAACGAGATGGGAATTTACCAGCGTTGCGTAGAAACGTTTGATCAAACAGAAATTGCAACCAATAAAACGATGGACTACAATTGTGTAAATTGTCACTCGTTTTGTATGCAATCACCCGATACTATGTTATTTCATATACGAAAGGATTTTGGCGGAACCTTTGTTATGCGCAACAACAAAGTAGAGAAACTAAATACCAAAACGCCTGAAACCATGTCTCCGCTTGTTTACCCTTCGTGGCATCCATCGGGAAATTTTGTTGCTTTTTCAGTTAATAGCACCAAACAGATGTTTCACACCACCGACCGTAACCGCATCGAAGTATTCGATTACAAGTCGGATGTGGTGATTTACGACGTAGACAAACACGAAATTTTTAGTACTCCCGAACTATTCTCCAAATCAGCATTTGAAACCTTCCCTACTTTCTCTCCGGATGGAAAAACACTGTATTTTTGTTCAGCCGATAGCGTAACAATTCCCGATGAGTATGAGAATGTCAGATACAATCTGTGCAGTATAACATTCGATCCTGCTTCCCGCCGGTTTGGGGAAAAGGTTGATACGCTTTTCAAAGCCAGTACAATTGGTAAAAGTATTTCCTTTCCCCGCGTTTCGCCCGATGGAAATTTTTTAATGTTTACGTTGTTTGACTATGGCAATTTCTCCATCTGGCATCGCGAAGCTGATTTGTATATGTTGAGTTTGTCTGATAAAACGGTAAGCGCCCTGGATATTTTAAACAGTAACGAAACCGAAAGTTACCATTCGTGGAGCAGTAACAGCCGCTGGGCAGTGTTTAGTAGCCGCCGTTTGGACGGGCTTTACACGCGCCCGTTTATTGCCCACATCGATAAAAACGGTGTACCTTCGAAACCTTTTCTGTTGCCGCAAGACGACGTGGATTATTATACGCAACTCCTGAAATCATATAATATCCCCGAATTTGTAAAAGGAAAAGTAAAAGTTACTCCTTACCAGGTTTCTCAAACGGCACGTAACGAAAAAGGTGTTGATGTGCAGTTCAAAAACTAACCCAGTACTTTCATTCAGCTTTGAACATGTCATTCAACTAAGTGCGATAGAGGGCATTTTTGTGAAAAAACATTGCCTTTCGCAGTTATCGGAGGCCATTGGGGCGCAAAAACACTAGCTGTAGCATGCGATAGGTACCACTTTCGCTAAAATTCATTGCCTTTCGCATGCGATAGGTATCACTTTTTGGCAAAAATTCTGGTTGTAACATGCGATAGGTGGCATTTTGTTGCCCAAATGCCTGCTTTCAACTGCGATAGCATACGTTTTTTGCATACAATTCCAGCAATTTATATTTCCTTCAGTTCATAAGCTAAAACAATCATGACTCCCGGGAATCACCAACAGGGATGAAAGGACATCAATATTGTTTCACGCAAAGAAAAGAAGAAGCGCAAAATTCGCATAGGTATAGAATCTGTTTTGCATGCTTTGCGAAAACTTAGTGATCTACTCTGTGTGAACTTTTTTGTTTTTACCAAAGTGACTTTCAGAAAAAAAGGGGAAAACCTTTCGGTAATCCCCTCTCAGTACAATCAAATTTATGTTTAAGAAATTTGTATTCTAATAACCGTCATTTTGGGTTATCAGTTTATTTCTAAGCAATTCGTTTGTTGGAATAGGCATAACAAGTTTCTTTTCGTTGAAATCCCATTCGCGATAAGTATGCCAGTTCGTAAGTGCATTTGGATCGGTATTCGGAACACCTACACCTTTTGGATAATTGGCTTCAATATGAGGGATCAGGAATTCAGACCGTTGCAGGTCGTACTTCAAGTTCCATTCTGAATTAAACTCTTTACGACGCTCCTGTCCAAGGGCAACTTCCCAAACTTCTAAACCAGAGAAGGCCTGGTGGTACTCATTACCAGCGGCATCTGCAGTGTAATAAGTTTTTGCATCAGGTACCTCTACTGTTTCAGTACTAAATGGAATAGGATATTCTGTTGGAGCAACATAGTCTGAATATTCTCCATTGATATTCTCCAATGACTGGAAATAAGGTAAGAACGTGCTGGTTAACGCCTCAGCTTTACCTACCTCCAGGTTTCCAAACGCACGGTCGCGGACTTGATTAACAAGATCCCATGCGGTTGCATCATTTCCACCATTCAGTCGGAACAGACATTCTGCGTAATCAAGCATAACTCCTGAGTAACGTTTGTAATAGAAGTGAACCGGTGAGTGAGGTGATGCCCACTGACAGCGCTGATTTCTCCAAAGTTTAATTGTCCATATACCTGGAGCATAGTCGCCACCGTTATTCATTTTAAAACTGTTTTTATCAGGTGTACTTCCTATTGCTTGCTGTAAAAACGGGTTGTAACCATAGGTATATTCTGAACGTTGTTCTTCAGGAAGTTCCGGAACAGGATTGGTAGCCATTGATGCATCGCGACGTTTGTCACCATTTTCAAAAGAGAAATACAATTCCCACGAAAGGTACTGCGATCCCCAGCCGCCGCCACCGTTGGTAGAACCGGCGAAAAAGTTCACAAAGTTGTGTGCGTTAGAGTCCCAATTCGAGTAATTCCCTGCACCCATATCCATAACAACCTGGAAAACAGCTTCCTTAGGCCATGCAAGACCTACGTCCCATAAAGTAGAATATGCTGGAGCCAACTCGTATGGTCCGTCATCAATAACTTCTTTTAAAGCAGCAGCAGCCAGTTGAATATTTTCATTGCTTTTGGCATCGCCATCACCATTGATACGGGCTTTATATGCTTTCCACATGTAAGCTTCGCCTAAGTATGAAAGTGCCATACCTTTAGTACAACGGCCGTACTCGTTATTTTCCGGAGCCCACTCAAGTGCTAAAGAAGCATCTTTTAAGTCCTGGATAATAAAATCCCACATTTCGTCATCAGTTTCAGCAGCAGCCTTATCTGGTGTATTCGAGAAAGTTTCACCAGCCGCCAACATTGGTACTCTCCCCCATGTTTGCGCCAGCCACATATAAAAGTAGGCACGGATTGCTTTCGCCTGACCAGCCATAGATTCGGTTGTTGACCAGTTTGCAGCCTCTTCTGATGCTTCCAAACCTGCCAAAAATACGTTACAACGACCAATGGCACGGTAAGCATACATCCAACCTGCATTCAAACTTGGATCATCAGCTGCCCATTGTTGGTTACCATATTGCTTATCCCAACCTGTAGCTTGTGTTTCCAGTGTAGGGTGGCAACCTACAAATAACTGAGGTTTATAGTTCCAGTCGTCTGCATTAGATCCCGGAAAGAACATATCGTAACAGCCCACCAGGCCTTTAGCCGCGTCAGCTTCACTTTTAAACATCTGATCAGCCGCAAGGATCGTATAGTGGTCAACTGTCAAAAACTCTTCATTGTCGCAAGAAGTTGTTCCGAATAAAACAGTCCCAACAAAAGCGGCTATAAATAATATTCTTAATTTGTTTTTCATAATGTTAATCTTTTGTTTATTATGGAACAATTAAAATTTAATGTTCACACCAAATGTATATGTACGTGGTGTAGGATATCGGCCGGTATCAAGACCAGTATAGAGCACGCTTCCTTGTCCCACTTCTGGATCGCCGTATTTGTTGTACGATGAAAAAGTAGCCAGGTTTTGTATAGAAGCATAAACGCGGGCACCAGACATTTTTAGTGATTTGGCAATATTATTTGGTAAAGTATAGCCAATCTGTACATTATTTATCTTCAGGAAGTCACCTTTTTTAATCCATGCGTCAGAAGTACGGGTATTGGCATTAAGGTCGGTAATCGATAAACGTGGATATGCTCCATCAGTATTGCTTGGCGACCATGCATCAGCTACAACATCAGTTAAAATGTTAGATACACAATCATCAGATGGTGTCATGGTAGTCAGTTTCATTGCCGAATAAGAAAGAATATCCTGACCTAAAACTCCATACATATAAACTGAGAAGTCCCAGTTTTTATAAGTAGCATCAAGCATTAAACCGTAGTTCAGTTTTGGGAAACCGTTACCCAGAACGTCCATATCCTCTTCACTGATCTGGCCATCGTTGTTAATATCTACATATTTGAAATCGCCAGGTTGTGTTTGAGCTTCCTGGTAGTAATCGAAGCCATTAGCAACTGCAGCAGCATTTAACTGGTCAATTTCTGATTGATCAGAGAAAATACCAGCAGTTCTGTATCCGTAGAAAGAACCTACAGCATAACCTTCGCGGCAAATTGAGTGGTTGTCCCAGCTAAGACCTCCACCAATAGCACCTACGTTACTGCCGTCGTTAGTTGTACCTGAATTGGTATTGAATATATCTGAACCAGATACAATAACTTCGTTTTTAAGAGAAGAACCTGTTAAAGTAGCTCCAACGTTCCAGTCTCTTCCAATGTTTGTATTATAATTAACACTGAATTCGAAACCTTTATTCTGAATTTCACCAAAGTTAGTGTACACACTTGTAAAACCTGTAGAAGGACGCATTGTTTGGTATATCAACAGATCTTTTGCAGTACGCTGGAAGTAGTCAGCTGTAATATTCAACTTGTTATCGTATAAACCTAAGTCAAGACCAACGTTTACCTGTTCGTTGGTTTCCCACTTCAGGTTAGTATCGATTACACTTTGCTGAGCAAAACCATTTGCAGCAGAGCTATTCTGACTGCTCGAAGACATGCCGTAAAAGTGATACAGGTTATTAGCAGAACTTAATTGATCAACTGACAAATCGGTTGCTCCACCTGCATTACCTGTACGTCCCCATCCTAAACGCAACTTAAGGTTGCTAATTACCGGCGCGCTATCCATAAAACTTTCTTCAGAAATACGCCATGCCAATGCTGCCGATGGGAAAGATCCCCAACGATTACCTGCACCAAAGTTTGAAGAACCGTCGCGACGCATAGTTGCGGTTAAGATATAACGATCCTTAAGACTGTACATTGCCCTTCCATAATAAGATATGTAACGGGTTTGCAAGTTGAAAGCACCACCTGCAGTTTTTGAATCCAGGTCATTGGTTAAACCAATATCGCGGATATTAGATGCAGGGAAATCTCTGGCAGAAACATTTAGCCACTGACCATAACTCTTACTAACTGAATTACCAGCCATCAATGTAAGGTTATGAATGTCGGTTTTATAATTGTATGTAAAGTAACTTTCAAGAGCCAAATCATTACCTTGAGAAGCATTCATTGAAAACTGCTCAGTCATATCAACACCGTACAGCGGAATTGATTCTCCATTGTTGTAACGATACCTTAACGGAGTCCAACTGTAACCATCGCGCGAAGTGAAGTTGTATGAGGCAATCGATTTAAAAGACAAGCCTTTATACAAATCCAGGTTAATATAAGCACTTGCAAATACCCGGTTTGATCTTGATGGGTTATCCAATTCCATTTGGCGGGCATATGGGTTATCATAACCTTTACCAATTTCGTTAGCAACAGATGTTTGATAAAAAACACCATAAGTTCCATCAGGGTTAACTACGTTAGGGCTGATGTATTCACCAGCATCACTAATATAGTCCATGGTAGGTGTAATAAATGCCATATCGCGTAAACTGGAAAGGTTCGTATTGTTACCAACGGCAGCATTACTTCCCATCGACTCGGTGTGAACAAAATTGACATCACCACCTACTTCAATAAAGTCAGCAACGCTTACTTTAACATTGGCACGCGCGGTGATACGCTCATAGTAACTGTTTACAACAAGACCTTCATTGTCAAGGTAACCTAAAGAAAAGTTAGCTTGAGTTTTGTCTGTACCACCCGATGCAGAAAGATTGTATTGCTGTCTAAGGGCCATCTGTGTCATTTCATCTTGCCAGTTGATGGTTTTTCTTTTTCCGTCGTATTGCGTATCCCAAATAGATAATACCGGAACACCTCCATCAGAAGCACGGGCAGAACGAATCGATGCAGCATAACTATCGGCATCTTGCACATCAAGCGTGTAAGGTAAGGTTTGTGCGCCAAAGTTTGCTGAGAATTCAATTCTGGCCGCACCTTTAGTTCCATGTTTTGTGGTAATCATGATTACACCATTCGCACCACGTGCACCATAAATAGCAGTTGCAGAAGCATCTTTTAATACTTCCATACTCTCAATGTCGGCCGGATTAAGGAAGTTGGCATTGGTACCAACCTGCACTCCATCAACCACATACAAAGGAGAAGCCGAACCGTTAATCGTAGCAACCCCACGAATACGCACTGCAGCATTCGCATCAGGGGCACCATCCTGAGAGGTAACCATTACCCCTGCAGCAGCTCCCTTTAAACCTTGCGCAACGTTTGTTGGTGCTTTTTTCATCATTTCCTCAGTACTTACAGAAGCTACTGAACCCGAAATATCGCTCTTTTTAATTGTACCGTAACCAACAACTACAACCTCATCGAGCCCAACCACATCGGGTTTCATTGTAATGTTAAAAGTGGTTTGCGAACCAATTTCAACTTTCTGAACTTCCATACCAACAAAGCTAAACACAAGAACTTCCGATCCCTCAGGAACATCCAGTGTAAACTTACCATCAAAGTCAGTTACCGTACCAATTGTAGTCGCTTCTACAGTAACTGAAGCTCCCGGAATTGGACTTCCTGAATCATCAACTACAGTACCCTGCACATTGATGTTTTGGCCAAAACCCCAGAGTGTTAAGAGCATCATAGGAAGCATCAAAAGTGCGACCTGAAATAATTTGCCTTTTTTCATAAATAAATAGTTTTGATTAATAAATTGGAATTAAGTCTAAGACGATAGCGGTTTTTATTCAGGCGGAATACACCCTTAAAATAGCCTCCAACCTCTTAGTTATATTTTCGTTCATCCTAAGTTGTATCTGATGACAGGAATCAATACATCACCAACTTTACACCGTGCGTTCAACTAAATCTTTTTAAACTTTGGTGCTTAATGAAATTTCCAGAAAAACAGTAGCAATTAATTCGATGCGAAAAGTTGCAATCCCGATCTTTCGTTCAAGTTCATTAAACATACATAATTTGCACAGTGCTTATATAGTGTATGCATTAGCCCTTAAACAGAGCAAATCAGGTGAACGATAATATGAACGAATTAAACCTATGTGTGTGTATCACTTGTCCAACAATATTGACGAATCGGAAATCACAAGCGAAATTTGTATTCGTAAGAAATACGGCTAATGATAATAGTTTTTTAAAGTTCATCTTTTCAAGTTTGAATAATCGTTTGTTAGTAATTGTCAAAACTACATTATCAGTATAAAAATGACTTATAATTTTAGATAATTTAGTTTTAAGTTTAGATAAATTTCACTCCGGAAAGAGTAAAAAAACAGCTTTTAGGCGTACTATTTAAAAAACTCCATTAGCGTTTCCAGCCAGGAAAATACACCAACACGCACCTATCACAAAATAGATGCTATATGCCTGTATTACTGCACTTTAAAACATATACATCAATTACATAGTGCTACTATTTGTAACATCTACAATATATATTTTCAATTCAAAACATATGATCTGTTCATATTCAAATTTAAAATTCCTAATCTCAATACATTTTTAGTAACAAACACACTTATTGTACTAAATACAATTTTTTATAAATTTGTTAAGCAGAGGAGATCAATAAATCTGTTTAATAGAATAAACCAATAGCCTAAAATCTGAATTATGAAGAAACTTTCTTTCCTTTTCTATTTACTGGTAGTAATCAGTACCAACAATCTCAACGCTCAGGAATTCAAACTTAATTCATCCGGTTATTTCCAAAACCATGGAGTGGATGTAATGGCCTTCGATGATATTTATCCTGAAGGTCACCAGGGCGGTGTTTCGCTGATTATGCACGGAAACCGTATTGCCACCAATGGCGACATCAGATTGGAGCCCACTCCCGGACAATGGCAGCCAGTGCCTAAACAACGCGACCGCGTTACAGATCAGGATAAAAATACGATTACTGCGTATTTAAGTTTTCCCGACTCATCGCGCCACATTACGGGCTTTAACCCTATGGTTTACCCCGATTTGCAAATAAACTACACCGTAAATGTTGAAGGCAAAGGCAGCTCGGTTATCGTCACCGTTGACCTGGAGCAGCCCATTCCGCAAAAATACCTCGGTAAAGTGGGTTTTAATATGGAGCTTTTCCCGGGAGCTTTGTTTGGTAAACCCTGGATCATGGACGATAAAACAGGAGTTTTCCCGCAACAACCCAACGGGCCAACGCTTTACGAACCTTCGAATTACAACGATCCGGGCAATTTTAATCCTGATGGAAAAGCTTCGGCTGAACACCTTGCCGGAGAGGGATATAGTCCGATAATTGCAGACGATATTGTTGCTGAGCCTTATGCACAGGGCCACCTATTTGTGGTACGCCCCGATGATCCATACGGAAAATTCAGCATTGAAAGTAAGGGAGCGGCCTTAAAACTATACGACGGCCGCATGAATCACAACAATGGCTGGTTTGTGATACGAAGCGAAATACCCGCAGGAAAAACAAAAGAGGCTATAAAATGGATCATTACACCTAATGTTGTTGAAGACTGGCAGTATACACCGGTTGTTCAAACGTCACAAGTCGGCTATCACAGCAAACAACAAAAAACAGCTATTATAGAACTCGATAAACGCAGCGAAAAAACAGAATCGCCTGCTTTATTCAAAATTACCGCTTCGGGTGAAGAAGAAGTACTCAGCAAACCCGGTGAAGAATGGGGCCAGTTTTTGCGCTACAACTACCTGAAATTCGATTTCACGGAAATAAATTCCCCCGGACTTTACCAGGTGCGTTACGGCAATTCTGCTTCTCCTGTTTTTCGGATTGATGATGCTGTTTACGATCGCGGAGTTTGGCAACCGGTACTGGAATATTTCCTTCCCGTTCAAATGTGCCACATGCGCGTAAACGAAAAATACCGTGTTTGGCACGACGACTGCCACATGGACGATGCGCGAATGGCACCGGTTAATTTTAACCACATCGATGGTTATGTGCAGGGAGAATCCACTTTAACTGATTATTCGCCCGGCGACGTTGTACCCGGATTAAATATTGGTGGCTGGCACGATGCCGGCGACTTTGACCTGCGTGTAGAGTCGCAGGCTGGTGAAGCTTATATTCTGGCTCTTGCTTACGAAGCATTTGGAGTGGACTACGATGCAACTTCCATCGATCAGCAAAAAAGAATATCCGAGATCCACCAGCCCGATGGGAAAGCCGACCTTTTGCAACAGGTTGAAAATGGTGCGCTTACTGTAATTGGCGGATACCGGGCTTTGGGACGACTTTACCGCGGTATTATCTGCAACAACCTTAGACAATATGTAATGCTGGGCGATGCATCGGCAATGACCGACAACATTTCGGGTAACGACGACGACCGCTGGGTATTTACAGAAGACAATCCTTACCGCGAATTGACCACCGCCGCACAAATGGCTGCTACAGCCCGTGTGCTAAAGGGTTTTAACGATACACTCAGCGCGCAGGCTCTTGATTGTGCCAAAACCTTATTTGAGGTTACTGAAGCAAACGGACGGTCCAAAGCGGCAAAAATACACGCGGCAACCGAGCTGTACCTTACTACCGGTGATGATATTTACAAAAATTACCTGCTTTCCGAAACCGAATTTATTACGCGAGCAATAGGATTTGTTGGCTGGTACATTGGCCGTGCCGAGAAAAAAATAAATGATCCTGATTTTACCAAAGCAATCAGGGGAGCCATGAGTGGCCTAAACGAACAAATAAAAAAACAAGGCGCCGAAACTCCGTACGGAATTCCTTATCGACCACAAATCTGGGGTGCCGGCTGGGATATCCAGTCCTTTGGTTTCAGGCAATACTTTTTGCACACGGCCTACCCCGATATTTTTAGCTCAGAATACATTTACAATGCTTTGAATTTTATTTTGGGGTGCCATCCCGGCTCCAATACTTCTTCGTTTGCTTCGGGGATTGGTGCGCGCTCGGCAACTGTTGGCTATGGTTTAAATCGCGCCGACTGGTCGTATATTCCGGGCGGCGTAGTGTCGGGTACAGCACTTATTCGCCCCGATTTCCCTGAACTGCTTGAATTCCCCTACCTGTGGCAACAAGTTGAATATGTGCTTGGCGGAGGCTCGTCGCATTTTATGTTTTTGGCACTGGCTGCTCAACAACTTCTGAAAGAAGAATAAGCTGAAAATAACATGGATGCTAAGAAGCTCCGCATTTAAAACCAATAAAAAACCAACGATGAAACGAATTATTATTTTTCTTGTGCTGGCCGGTATAACTATACTTTCGCAGGCCGGGAATTACAAAAACTATAAAGTATCGGTGTATGTCAGAGCATACGAGGTAGAAAAAATGAAAGACCTGAATTGGCTCGACTCCACCTGGACCATCATTTCGAACCAGGTAAAAATCGATAAAATTTACCTGGAAACGCACCGCGATTTACTGATCGTTCCTGATGAAACACTGGAGCAGGCAAAACAATATTTTCTGGATAAAGGCCTGGAAGTTGGAGGAGGAATTACCTACACCATCGACGAATCGAACAATTTTGAAACCTTTTGCTATTCCAATCCTGAACACCGGGAAATTGTGCAACAGATTGCCGAACACACTGCCCGTCATTTTGACGATTTTATTCTCGACGATTTCTTTTTTACCAGCTGTAAATCCGATATCGAAATTGAAGCCAAAGGCAACATGAGCTGGACGGAGTACCGCACAAAGCTAATGACCAAAGCCGGAAAAGAACTGGTTTTGGAACCGGCGAAAAAAGTTAATCCCAATGTAAAAGTGATCATCAAATACCCCAATTGGTACGATCATTTTCAGGGGCTGGGGTTTGACCTGCAAAACGGGCCACACCTGTTTGATGGGGTGTGGTCAGGCACAGAAACCCGGGATCCGTCGTATGCACAACATCTGCAAAATTACCTGAGTTACAACATTATTCGCTATTTCGATAACTTACGCCCGGGTTACAACTTTGGTGGATGGGTTGATGCAGGCGGGTCGAACATGGGAATGGATCGCTATGCCGAACAACTCTGGCTGACTATGTTTGCCAAAGCGCCCGAAATTATGTTATTTGCCTATAACCAGCTAACGGGCGTACAACTGCGCCCCGAAGTACACCGAAAACAGTGGCAAGGAATGGGCACCAGTTTTGATTACGACCACATGATGAAACCCATTCAACTGCCCGATGGTACAACTGTTACACCGTCGACCTTAGCACGTGTGGCCGGTGTTGCATTAGAACAGGTTGATGATGTTGTTGGCAAGTTGGGTAAGCCAATCGGTATTAAATCATACAAACCTTATCATTCGCTGGGCGACGATTTCCTGCAAAACTACCTCGGAATGATTGGCCTGCCCATGGACATGTATTCCGAATTTCCGGAAGATCAGCAGTTAGTATTGCTTACCGAACAAGCAAAATACGACAGTGCTGTTGTTGACAAGATGAAAAAGCAGTTGCAGAAAGGTGGTGATGTAGTAATTACCAGCGGCCTGCTAAAAGCCATACAAAACGACATTGCCGACATCGTTGAATTACGTGCAGGAGACAAGGATGCTCTGGTTAACGATTTTGGTTTTTGGGGAAGCACGAACAAAGATATCCTGATTCCTCAGGTGCTGTATCAAACCAACGATGCCTGGGAAATTGTGAGCGCCGGAAGACCTTTGACAAATGGCGTTAGTGGTTATCCAATGCTGCTTCGGACCCAGTATTCAAAAGGGAACCTGTATGTTATAACAATCCCCAACGATTTTGGAAACCTTTACGATCTGCCCGACGGAGTACTGAATGTATTTCGCCAGGTAATGAGCAAAGATTTGGGAATATACATTGAGGGACCGGCCAAAGTAGGCTTGTTTGTATATGATAATAACACTTTTATTATTGAATCGTTTTTGGATGAACCTGTAACAATTCAACTGGTTAGCACCGAAGACATTTCCAATATCACCGACATTCCCGAAGGGGTAAAAATTGAAAAGTTACCTGAAGAAACTCCGAATTTCTTTAGCCGGCGTATGAGGGATGCTGAAAAGACCAGCAAATTCAGTATTACTTTAATGCCGCATTCGTACCGCGTTTTTAAGAAAGATTGAAGTTTAGGAAAAAAGACATTACATACGATTGCTTCTTGCTATTTGCCAGAGAGCACAATTCAAGGAGTTTCACATAGGAGGGGCTGGTCGCCAACTCTGCCTCTCCTATCAAAGCTCACTTTCCGACAATATCGTCATTGTAATCCGTCAGCCCACGGGGAAAGAATCTCTTTTCTGTTTTTACATTTTACAGAACAACAATGATTTGCCTCGAAGGAAAACTCGAAAAGTTAATGACAAAAAACATTGAGTGAAGACACATTCATTCCAGCACTGGCTAAAAAAAACAGTATTGGCAATAATGATGGTTAATCAAATGCCAATACTGAAGTAATACTAACTAAACTAATCAAACTATTTAAGTCAAGTATTTTTCTAAGCTTCTACTACTTTCTTTTTTCTATGTTTTAAAAACAAGTACAAAAAAGCCAGCGAAAGAAATGCGGTAAGAATAATTACATACTGGAGTGTAGCTGCACCTGCAGCTAAATCATCACCAAACTTGGTAGTTTGTACATCATAAATTTTACCCAATACGGGTTGAGCAATAGCTCCTCCGAGGAATCCAATCCCTCCCATTATGGCTAATCCCAAAGCCCCGCTTGTTGGCACCTTTTCGGCAACTACTCCCAACATATTCGGCCAAAAGAATCCTATGCCCAATGCAAAAACCGTAGCCGATGCAAATAATACAGCACCGGATGAGATGCTCATTAAATAAAGACCAATTCCGGAAAAAACAGCGGAGAACAATAATACTCCGATACCCGATAAACGGTGAACAACCGGGCCTGCAACCAATCTGGCCAAAGCCATAATTGCTGAGATCCAAACCAGGATCAAAATTGCTCCAATCCCTTCGCCAAATAAGTTACTTACCGAATTATTAAATAATGCAGCAATCCACTGGTTGGTTCCTAATTCGGTGGCAGCTGTAAACAACATACAAAAGGCCATAAAAAGAAATAATGGAGACACACATGCTTTTAGCATATCTTTGTACGATGCGCCGGCTGTAACCCTTTCTGTTTTCGGAAACTTTTGACGGAAGAAAAACAAGCCGTAAATCAAAGTGGGTAATAACATTACTGCTGTTTGAATACGCCATCCGATACCAATTTCATTTAAAAAGAAAACAATAAGACCTCCGATTACAATACCGGCCGGGAACCACATATGAAAGCGATTCAGCTTTGCCGTTTTATTATTCGGATAAAGGGCCGTAACCAATGGGTTTGCCGCGGCTTCAACACTTCCGTTTGCAATACCAATAAACATGGTTGAAAAGAAAAGCGACCAAAAACCTTGTGCAAAAATGGTCCATGTAAGGCCAATAATGTGGCAGGCAAAAGCAATAGCCATAACTTTTCCGATGCCCAGGATGTCAACCAGGGGACCAAAAATTACCATGGCAAGTGTAAATCCCCAAAAAGCGGTTCCAACAATCCATCCGACCTCTGCCCCGGCGAGGTTAAATTCTTCCATCCACGGAGTAATAAAGCCACCGCGGGTTCCAAAGGAAAGGGCTGTTACTACCAGAGCCAGGCAGCTGGTATTAAACAACAAAGAAGTTCTGATTTTATTCATACTTTAAAATTGTTAGTTTTGAAAGGTACAGTATGTAACTCGCATGATTTATAATAATCCTCCTGGGGGCAAATAAATTACATGCTCCTTTCATAAGTTAGCTATAATTAAATTTTACCAAAGTTCTTCACCATATTCCCACCCTGTACGAACGGGTTCTTTAATGTATTGATCCAACTCAGGGTGGTTGCTTACCTTCATGTTTACTGCATCGTATTCAATACGTGTATTAAAACGCTGTGCAAGAACACCTATTAAAGCCATTTCTGTTAGGCCGGTAGCATAATTAAAGTTCGAACCGGGCATTGGGCCATCACCTTTAATGGCATCCAAAAATTCTTTAACAGGCCCTCCCTCAATTCTGGGAATTGTAGGTGCTGGCATTTTGTTGGCAACCCAATCCTCCCACTCTTCATCTGTCATGATCAGCATTGCATTATTTGGCCGGCCACCGGTTATTATACTTTGCTTTTCACCAACCATTATCATTCCCGAGGGAGGCAAATCATCTATTCCCCATTCAGGTCTGTTTTCCGGTTTCAATCCACCTTCATACCATTTCAAAACCGCCGGTGGTTTATTTCCTCTTTCCGGAAATTCAAAACGAATTACTGATTTATCGGGCACAAAACCATTAGGTGAACCCGAATGGAATTCAGTTTCAACAATAGTAGGCATCCCTAATTCTAATGACCAGAACGGAGCATCCAGCGTATGGCAGGCCCAGTCGCCTAATTCGCCATTTCCGAAATCATAAAAGCCTCTCCACGAGCGGGGAACATAAACTTTGTTATAAGGCCGAACAGCAGCAGGCCCCAGCCACAAATCCCAATCCAGAGTTTCAGGTATAGCTTGTTCAGCAGGCGGGTACTGCCCTGGTTTGGTGAAATATTTTCCTTCGCCAAATTCGGGTCCGTTAAACCAGGCAAATATTTCTTTTACCTCTCCCGTTACTCCTGCATCGTACCATTCTTTTACTTTCCTGATACCATCAGTTGTATGCCCCTGGTTACCCATTTGTGTTATTACATTGTAATACTCTGCTACTTTTTTTAGTGTTCTTAATTGCCAGACATTATGAGCCAGTGGTTTTTCAACAAAAACATGTTTTCCCAATTGCATTGCCGTCATTGCCGCCGGAAAATGACTATGATCAGGCGTTGATACCATAACCGCATCAATTTCATCAGCCATTTCGTCGAACATTTTTCGATAATCTTTATATCGTTTGGCTTTTGGGAAAGTCTTATAACCTTCAGCGGCACTTTCGTCGTTTACATCGCACATAGCAACAATATTTTCATTCTTGCTTTTACTCCAGTTTTCACGACCTCGTCCACCAACTCCAATAATGGCAATGTTAACTTTTTGAGAAGGCGAACAGCTCAATAAATTTGGAATTAATGCCGTACCAACACCTATAGCAGTAGCAGATTGAAGAAACCTTCTTCTATCAATATTTCTCATTGCTTACATTTTATAAGTTCTTATTCAACAACTAGTAGGCAGGGCTCACCCAACTTTCTTTGGGCTGATATTTACTTTCGCTGGCCCACCGTATTCCTCTTTTCATAATTTCCATGGCTTCAGGAACTTCGAAATCTGCCATTACATGACCCGAAGAGGAGAAAAAGACTCTTCCCTCGCCATAATATTTTTTGTAAGCTACCGGCATTACACAACCATCGGCCCATGGAGCATGACCTGCAATAAATTTTGTTGTTGAAAGCACTTTAACGTTTGGATCAACATGCATGTAATATTGTTCCGAGTGCAAATCAAAATCGTCGAGACCAGCGGTTATCGGATCATCATGATCGACAATATTAACCCTGAAATCGATAACGTTACCGGGATGTGCTACCCATTGCGAACCAATCATAAACTGGTACTCGGTATTGTTCCTGAACGAATCATTCAGACCACCATGCCATCCGGCGATACCAGTTCCGTTTTCTTTAACGGCGGCTAAAAGGCCACTTTCCTGTTCTCTTCTGATTTGAGACATGGTGACGATTTGAATGATAAGATCTCTGGAGTCCATCAGATCTTTATCGAGGTATGAATCAAGCGTATCAGAAACCACAACTTCGGCTCCTTCAGATCGCATCCATGGCACAAAAACATCAACAGACTGTTTCGGTTCGTGCCCTGGCCAGCCTCCCCAAACGTAAAGTACCTTTTTACCTTTTAGCGAGTCGGTGGTTTCAACTTCAGCTGCTTTCGCCATATTTTTAGGCAGCAGGATCCCTCCGGCTCCTGCTGCTATTGTGGTTTGTACAAATTTTCTTCTGGATAAAGAATTCATTTCGAATAATTTAATGGTTATAATTTGTATCCATTCTGGTATTCCCGGTGATAATATTTTTCAGCCTCCGGATCGTTGATAAAATACTGGGCATCAGGAGACCATAGTACCGGACGGTTTAATTCGTAGGCAATGTTTCCTAATATGCAGCATGCAACTGTTCTCTGGCCAACTTCTACCGGTGCAATAGGATCTCGTCGTGCCCGTACTGAATTGATAAAGTCTTCCACATGTCCTGCGCTTCTTTCATAAAGTCCTGCATCTTTTTCACCCTGATCAGGCGGCAGTAATGACTTATCTGAAGCCGCAATTTTTCCTCTTGAAACTTCAATCCATCCATCTTCTCCCCAGAATTTAAGACCGAGCGTTTTCCGGTCATCGTAAGGCTCATTTAACATTTCCAGGCCATTATCGTAAACATAGGTCAGGTATTTGGCACCCTGGTAACCCGGTGGAATAACTTTAACCGGACCACTGTGATCTTTTTTCAAAGCCCACTGGCCAATATCGAAATTGTGTGCACCCCAGTCGCAGGTAAAACCGCCACCGGTTTCTTTATAATATCTCCAACGCCCCCAGCCTCTTTCTCTTACCGGTGGATCGATAGAAATTGGTAATGCAAGTGCTGAATTAAAATGAATACTATGCGGAAGTGGCCCCAACCAACGATTCCAGTCCAGATCTTCAGGAATTGGTTCTTCAGGTAAGTCATACGGATCGGGACCCGGACCTACATAAGCCTGAACTTTTGTGAGTTTTCCGAAGGCTTCCCGATGAACCATACTCACGGCGTGTTGATAATTGCTGTCGGAACGTTGCTGGCTTCCTGTGGCGAAAATCACATTGTTACGACGCACAGCCTCGGCAACTTTTATACTCTCTTTAATGGTAAAAGTTATTGGCTTTTCCTGATAGATGTCTTTACCGGCATTACATGCATCAATAGCGATCATGGCGTGCCAGTGGTCGGGTGTTGCAATTACCACTGCATCAATATCGTTACGATCAATTATAGGGCGGTAATCCAAATAGGTGGTCACCTCTCCATCAGGGTAATATTCTTTAACTTGTTTCTCGAACCGTTTTCTTTTAATTCCGTAAACGTCTGCCCCGGCTACTACTTCAACTCCTTTTATGTGGCGGAATCCGTTTAATAAGTTCATAGCTTGTTGACCAAGGCCAATAAATCCAATACGTATTGTATCGTTAGCACCAGCCTTAAAACTTTGTAATAGTGGCAACGCAGTTATACCTGCGGCACCAATTGAACTGGTTTGAATAAACCTTCTTCTTGAAAAATTTGTCATAATTCAATTTTTATTGTTTAGTTGTATAGATTAAAAATTGCTCCAGCTGTTTCCAGCTGGAGCAAAAAAGTTTAATATCCGGGATTTTGTACGATTTTCGGATTTTGATCAATAACATCCTGAGGAATAGGCGTCATATATTGTTTCAGATTAAATGCAGCAGTCCACTTCACTTCTTCTTCAACACTATATACCCAAACTCCGGAATTGTCGCTTGGAACAGTATTTCTAATCACCATGTTGTGACGTTGGGTACCCATTGTTTGTTCGGCAATTTTCCAACGTTTGTTATCATGGTATCTTTTATTCTCAAAACAAAGTTCAACACGACGTTCGTCTCGAATTGCCTCACGCATTTCTTCCTGAGATAAACCTGGTTCAAGATCCGGAATACCGCCGCGCGCCCTTATTTTATTGATTGCACTGTAAACCGATGCATCGGGGCCAACAGCCTCATTTTGTGCTTCGGCATAATTTAGCAGCACTTCGGCATAACGGTAGTAAACAAAGTTCTGTCCACTGGCATCATCGGCAGGAGCTGCATCAGGATTCAGTTTTTTCTTTTGATAATAACCTGAATCACCTGCATCAGTTTTACCCGCCAAATCAATCTGGTTGGTTTTATCAGGATTTGGATAGGTTTCATCAATTCGGGTATAAATAATGTCTGTTTCGGGCATCCAGTCCAGTTTATAAGGAGCTCCGTCGTAAACGATAAAATCGTAAAACCGTGGTTCTCTGTCTACATATGGATTTTGTGGATCGTAACCGGAAGTTGGATCGCTGATGTCTTTTCCATTTGCCATCTTGAATTTGTCAACCAGTTCCTGTGTTGGGTTATAATTACCCCAGGTCATATATTGACCTAATACATAAGTTGGTCCTCCTCGTCTTTCATAGTTGGCTCCCATACCTCCAACATTGGCAACAATTTGCCTGTCCCAAATAACCTCAGAGTTATATTCGTTTGCTGCCCGCCATAAGTTGGCAATATCATCAAATAGTTCGTAGTACTGACCGTCGCCATACATATCGATAAACTTTTTATTTGTTGCAGCAGCCTGGGCATACAATCCCGCTCTTGGAGATGCAAAGTGAACATTGTTTTCCGGGTCAGGAAGATAAGATGAACCACTGTTAAATAGCTCGCTGGCTGCAAATAGCTCCATCCATCCTTTTAATGCCAGGGCTGCACCTATTGTGGCATGCCCTGCCTCTCCTTCTCCTGCATTATATTTCACCGGTAAATTTCCGTTATTAACGATTGCTTCCAGCTCGCTAACAATAAAATCAAATGTGGCTCCAAATGTTTCTCTTGGATAGAGCAATTCATCTTCTGTCATAGTATTTCTGTCGAGTGGTTCGGTAATAATAGGCAAACCACCGTAATGCATAAACATTTCACTATAGAAAAATGCTCTTAAGAATTTGGCTTCATCCATACGTTTATTGTACCAGTCGGTAGAAAAGTTTTCTTTATTTTCTTCGATCTTTTGAATAAAGGTATTGGCCTTTCTTACATAAACAAAAAAGTTTGACCACGAATAATAGCCTTCGGTTGGTCCTTCTGTTCCAAACCAGGCATTAGTTGTACTTGACGATGGAGCAAGACAAACTCCCTGTCTCCAGTTGGAAGCCGTATAATAGTGGCTGATATTGTAATCGTCGGTATAATAATCTAAATTTTCAGAGGTATTCCATTTATTTGCAAGTTCACTATACACGTCATTTAGGAAAATATCGGCATTACCATCTGATGCCCATTGTGTAGCATCACTAAGGTTTGCTTTATCAATATTTTCCAGGAAATCCTCCTGATCGCAGGCGAATATACTTAGTATAAACAAGGTTAATATTCCTAAGCGGAGTATATTATTTATATTTCTTTTCATGATGTATCGTTTTATATATTAAAATGTTATATCAATTCCAAATGTAGTAGACTTCATAACCGGATAAGCAGTTTCTCTCAAATCGTAGCCCAACTCCGGGTCAACATGCTTAAGCTTACTAATTGTAAACACATTTTGGCCTGTTACATAACAACGAACATCTCCAATACCTAATTTATCAGTTATCCTGTCGGGCAGGGTATAACCGATGGTGGCAGTTTTAAGTCTTAAGTAATTGGTATCTACCATCCAGAAATCAGTTTGCTGGGTGTTATTATTGTATGGAGATGGTGTAGCCCTTGGATATTTCGCATTTTGATTTTCCGGAGTCCAGCGGTTATCAAAATATTCATACGAAGTATTACTTCCGTTGTTCTCAAAAGGAACAGTCATAAACTGGTAAGTTCTGATACTGGCTTTGGCAGCTCCCTGGAAGAACAGAGCAACATCAAGGTTTTTCCATTCCAAAGTAGGAGTAAAACCAAAAGTCATTAACGGATATCTCGGATAACCAATTCTTGTATTATCATTTGAATCGATTTTACCATCCGGCACTCCGTCAGGTCCACTTAAGTCAGCATACTTAATATCTCCGGGATGAAGTTCACCAAACTGTTCAACATTATAACCATCATCAGAGTTTATTATACCATCGCCATTGATATCTTCATCGGTTGTGAAAAGACCTAATGCCTTATATCCGTAAGGTGTTCTAAAAGGTTGACCAACCCTTGTACGGTTTGGATTATTTGCCTGTGCATCGCTTTGAAATACTTCTATCATTTGGTTTTTGGCATAACTGAAGTTTGCAGACAGTCCAATTACCATATCATTATTTAAATTGTAAATACTGGAAGCGTTGATTTCAATACCGTTATTTTTCATTTTTCCTTTATTCTCCTCCGACAAGCTTAGTCCATACTCCACAGGGAGTGTTACTTGTGGCGCAAGAAGCATTCCGGTACGTTTTTCATGGAAATAGTCAAATTCCAGGTTCAGCAGTCCGTTCCACATATTTAAGTCGAAACCAATATCCATCTTTGTTGAAATCTCCCATGTGATTGAAGGGTTTGGTTCACTTCCGTTTTCTGATCCCTGAACGAGTGAACCATTTCCAAATGCATAAGCATTTCCACGAAGGCTGTAGCCTGCCAGGTATTGGAACGCTTCACCGGCCAGATTACCTGACTGTCCCCATGATCCTCTTAATTTTAAGTTGTCAATATTTTCTTTATCGGCCATAAATCCTTCTTCAGAGATTCGCCATGCGGCAGAAAATGCAGGAAAATATCCCCAGCGTTCTCCCGGTGCAAAATAGTAGTGCCCGTCATATCTACCCGATGCTTCAAGTAAATACTTATCCATGTAGCCATAACCTACACGATAAACGTAGCCAATTTCGCTACCGGTTGAAGAAGCTCCACCATTGTCGTAATCGTTTTTGTCTGAACTACCAAAGTCCATTTCATCAATTAATATGGCAAAGTTGTTTCTTCGTGTCCAGAAGTTATCTCTTTTTGACTCTCTTGCTTCGGCAACAAGTAAACCTGTTACACTGTGGTCGCCAAATGTGCGGGCATAATTCAGGTAAGCCTGATAGGTAAAATTCGCCCACCTTTCTTCCTCAAGCCTCAGGTAACTATATAGCGGAGACGTCCCTTCCTGAGTTGTTTGTGCTTCGGTAAATGAATAAGGTGTTGTGGAATAATCAATTACATGATAAATAAAAGGAAGGTGCCATTGTTTTGTTCGACGAATATTAGGGTCGTAACTAAAAACGCCTTTAAAATTAAGGCCTTCAATAAATGGCAACTCCTGATCTAAGGTTATCGAAGTTAAAAGGGTTTTTCGGTTTATATCGGTGTAACCATCCGATTTTAATGCAGCAATAGGAGAACTTGCAGATGATTCCCCCCAATGTTCTCCATCAGAATAGAGCATTGTTTGTATAGGTACAAATTTGTAAAAAGCCCGGAAGAGGTGTCCCCCACGGGTATTTTCACCAGGATCAAGTTCATCGGTCTCTTCTATCGAACCATGAATTGACATACTCACTTTGGTAGTATTGGTTGCCTGTAATCCCAGACTGATATTGTAGCTATACCTCTTATAATTGATTTTATCTACAATTCCTCCCTGATCATAATATCCCAAACCTGCGTGGTAATTAAATTTTGATGAACCACCACTAAACTCCAGGTTGTAATTCTGTACCGGTACGTTTGTATTCCAATGATCAATAAATTTTGAGTCGGGATATAAATCCGGATCCTGTCGGTGTAAATTAGGATAATCGGCGATTAAAGAAGGATCATTAGGAGGTGTTGTTCCATCTGGTGTTAAGTTGTAATAACCTTCATTTTGCAGTGCCATATAATCCTGTGCATTCAGCATATCAGGTAAATATGTTGGATTCTGAATTCCATAAGATGAAGTTAAACGAACAACAGGTTTGCCAGCTGTACCTTTTTTGGTGGTAATAAGAATTACCCCGTTGGCACCTCCAATACCGTATGGAGCAACAGCAGCCGCATCTTTAAGAATTGTAACGGACTCGATGGTTGCCGGATCAACCTGGCGTATGTTATCTCTTTTTACACCATCAACCACAATCAAAGGATCGCTGTCACCTGTTGTAACAACTCCACGAATATGAATGTCGGGATCATCGAATCCCGGTTGACCTCCGTTAGGACGCATACTAACACCGGCCAATTTACCAGCCAGCGCCTGAGAAATATTAGGAACCGGCACCTTGGCCAATTCTTCCCCTTTAACGGTACTGATTGCACCGGTTACAGTGGTTTTTTTCTGTACACCATACCCGATGGTAACTACTTCTTCAATACCAATAACATCAACTTCCATGGCTACATTAATAACCGACTGATTACCAATTGTAACTTCCTGAGACTGCATCCCGATAAATGAAAATATCAGGATATTATCCGGCGAAACATCACTTAATGAGAAATTCCCGTCGGTGTCGGTAATTACTCCATTACTTGTTCCTTTAACTACAACAGTTACACCAGGCAGAGGTGCCCCATTGTTGTCAGTTACTTTTCCGGAAACCGCATTTTGCTGAACATCAACTACTTCTGTTTTACCCCGATTTAAATCAGAATCGTTGACATTCGAATAAGTACTGGCTGAAACATGATTGAAACTTGTTAACAGAAGAATTAACACGAGTTTCATCGAAAGCAATAATTTCTTTTTCCTGTTGAAACACAGAAAAAAACAAGTTGCATTTTTTTTCATAAATTCAAGTATTAAAGTTATAATTGACGGTGTTTTTACACCCGAAATCTAATTTACCCGGTAATTGTTGGCGCAACTACCGGGTTTTTTATAAATATTTATTTTCTATTTCATTAAATGTGTCCTCCTTTTACTGTTTAACTATTAACCTCCTCGCTTATAATTCTTTCAACTTGGGTTAAGTCATTAACTCTATAAATTATTTAAAAATTATTTAACACGCTGTTTTATACAATCTATACTAACTCCCCTGTTCGATTGTCGTTAATCAGCTATTCTCCAAATTCAATTTCCTTCTTTCAGTTTATTCAAACATCATTTCGTTTTGTCGTATGAAAGATCCCCTATTTAATAAGAGGATCTTTTATTTAACTCTATCTAAAAACCTATCCTATGGAGAAAATTTAGATATTGTCTTATTAGTCTAAAACTATGCAGTTATAACTTAATGTCCTGACCTTTGTATTTCGTCAACAAATCGTTCAGAAAATCACACTTATCAATAATATTTACACGCACGGAAACTGCGAATGGTAAAGATTCCCAAAAAGTAAGAATCAACTTTTTCATATTAATTTATTTACAAATTTCTTACGCAAAATATTACACATCTCTTTGGAACTATTTGCTGAAATCTGAACAAAATGGGATCAATTCGTCTTGTGGCTAGAATATTTTTCTGACTATACTAAACAAGATATAGTAGTCAGTAATACGGCTCGGATACACAGAATTTTTTCATAAGATAGTTTCAGTTAGATTTGTTTTAAAAATATATATAGTACGCTACTGGTACTGTTCTGTTCTGTTCGCCTATTAACAAAGATACTATATTCCAAAATAAATAAATAGATTAAGAATAATGCTTTACAACATGGATATGATCAATTTAAAGTAACAGTACTTAATTAATACCTTCCGCCATCTATCTGATATTCTTCAAAAAGCTACCTCCTCGCGACAATGAGCCGGATTGCAAATGACTCTATAAATGATTATTAATAATCAATATATACACATTTATTTATCCTTACTCGCAGTAACTCCATCTTCCTAATCCAATTCGCGGTACAAATTTTACCGTTACGGATACCATGGATAGTAGATGGATATTTTATACCATTAACAACAAAGCAGAATAGGCGATCCTCCCTAATTCAAGGAACTAATCCACACCACCAATGATAGGGATTTCCCTACCTTTTGTAAGATTTTCTCCTCCTTCGAAGTAGGTTTTCACCTGTAGTAATTCCACTTTCTCCCCGGTAATTTTGTTCATAAACAAAATCAGTGAGGAAATGAGTGTAAGACCTGAAAATAATCCCCCGTCAATTTTAATACTAGCCGATTTTTCGGATGGAAGCTGGCACGCTACTTCTTTTGCCATGCAATTTCTTTATAAAGAAAAGTCACCGGTCACCATTTTACAAACCTATCAGAATCCTGGCTGGGGGCACTTAATGATGCGCAAACTTAGCCATCATCTAAAAAAAATAACCCGGAACGAATTACGAGCTTTAAAAAACAGGTTACTAAAGCATTTTAGTATTGAAAAACAGAAAGTGAACACCCTTTCGATTGAAGGTGAACTTAACTCTGTTCTGAATTTTAAACCGATTATTAACGGGCGACACAACCTTGTTTTGTCAACTCACAATTCTTTTGAAGATTCGTGCAAAAGACAAAACGGATGCCTGGAGAGGATAATTGATACTGCGAAACATCCTCTCTTTATTTTACCCGATAACTTTGAAGGCGAAACATCAAAAAAGATCCTTTTTGTTGCGAATCCTGACAAAAAACCATCGGAGCAATTATGCAGCCAGGTTATTGAAATATGCAAAAGTACCCGGTCGAACCTGGAAATACTCTTCGTACTAAAAACGGAGGATCAAAATATAAACGGAGATGTAAAATCGTACTTCCACGAATATTTTGATGGGATTGGTACTACAATAAGTACCATTCAGCAGAAAACAAAATGTAAGGGAATTAACAATTACCTGAATCACACAAACCGCGATTTAATTGTAATTGAAAACGATTAGCCGGAAAACAGGCAACAAAAAACAACAGCAATGAAACAGAAAGATTACAGCATTTTGGCGCTTATTTCGCCAAATAAAGAAGGAGAGACGGTTTTAAAAGAAGCATTATACCTGCAAAATACTTTGGAGGTAAAGCTTGTAATACTTAATGTGATAAAAGAGCCCGGTTTTTTTGAGCGAAATTTTCAGCCCGAAGAAACTGAATTAGCAATAAAAGAAGCCAAAGAAGAACTTTCCAACTTTGTTCAGAAAGTACTTGGAAAAGAAATACCAGACAACATTGTTATTTCGGTGCGGGCAGGCGATCCGGTGGATGTTTTACTGGAAAAGTCGAAAACCGACAGCCTCGAGTTTCTGCTGATAGATAAAAGCGACACCGATTACCCGGGAGCATTAACAAAAGAGGAAGTCGACAAATTGATTAGTCTCTCGAAATGCCCGGTTTTAACGGTGAACAAAGATTTTGGCGTACCGGAAATTAAGAATATTGCTATCCCGATCGACATTACGCAATCGACTAAGAAAAGACTTTTATGGGCACAATTTTTAGCGAAAAAGCATAATGCCAAAATTACGATCCTTTCGGCGCTGAAAGCCAATATTAATGTTGAAAAAAGTCTTGCTTTAAAAAATGCCCAAAAGATTCAACAATTACTACAGGATCATGATATTAAATGTGATATTAAAATACTTAAGGTGTACAATCAGGATTCGCATCAGGTTATTCTGGAATATGTAAAAGAAGAAAATCCCGAGTTATTGATAATTCGTACGCACCAGGAATCGATATTCTCAAATACGAACATCGGAAAATTTGTTTCTGAAATAGTTCATGGAAGTAAGTTACCCGTTTTTACGGTGAACTATACGCCAGATCCTGTCGACTCACTTTTTCTGTAAAAAATAAGGAAATAAGTCAATATTACGCCAACCAATTACAAAGTTTGAACGTTAAAACTGAAGTACTTTTTTATGGCATTTGATGATAAGGAAATTGGTTTTGAATCACAATCCAAGGCAAGTCTTTTTTTGAGATTAAAGCATTGCAGGCAAATCAAAATGACATTTTGAAAACATGTCAAGCGGCGTAAAGATATATTAAAATAGTACTCAGATAAATATTCATAATCCCTTCATTTTTAGGGAAACAAAGTATATAAAGATTTTTAGACATTCTATATAAAATAACATGATTAATAATACAACAAGAACAGGCAAGCTCATATCCATTCAGGATTCGTTGGTAAAAGCACGATTCTACGGAAATGCGATAATGGGTGAAACTGCCAATGTTATAGTAGATGGTAAGTCGTTACAAGCCGAAGTATTACAGATTATTCCGGATCCGAAACATGCGGATGCCGGGATTGTTGAGATGCAGGTTTTTGAGGATTTAACCGGTGCTCAAATTGGCGATCAGGTTGAATTTACAGGCAAATCCTTATCGGTGCTTTTGGGTCCGGGACTGCTAACCAGTATTTGGGACGGACTTCAGAATCCTTTATACAAACTGGGCGAACAGAATGCGTACCTGGTTCCAGGAATGAAAGCTCCGGCACTTGATGAAGAAAAATTGTGGAAATTTACTCCATCGGTAAATGTTGGCGACAACGTAAAGGGTGGCGATGCCATCGGTACCGTTCCTGAAGGACGTTTGACGCACAGCATTTTGGTGCCTTACAATTTTGGCAAATGCAAAGTGGAAAGCATTATCGAAAAAAGCGAGGTTAATATTACCGAAACGGTTGCTGTTATTACCGATAGCCAAAACGTAAAACACGAGTTAAAACTGGCTTTCCGATGGGCGGTAAAATCGCCGATTCCATTTAAGGAACGTGCCATACCGAGTAAAACCATTTCAACCGGGGTGCGTGTGATCGATTTGCTTGCACCTGTTAGCTATGGAGGAACGGTTGGAAACCCGGGTCCTTTTGGTGCGGGAAAAACCGTGTTGCAGCACTCCTTGTGTAAATATGCTTTAGCCGATATTATTATTATGGCAGCCTGTGGCGAACGTGCCGGAGAGGCTGTGGAGGTGTTTAAAGATTTTGCGGAATTGGAAGACCCGTCAACCGGCGATTCGCTGATGAACCGTATGTGTATTTTCGGAAATACCAGTTCGATGCCGGTTGCAGCGCGTGAGGCCAGTGTGTTTATTGCACTAACCGTTGGTGAATATTACCGCTACCAGGGATACAACGTGGTGCTTCTGGCCGACTCCACTTCGCGTTGGGCACAAGCACTTCGCGAGCGTAGTGGTCGCCAGGGCGATATTCCCGGGCCGGAGGCTTTCCCTATGGACATTCCTGATCAGATTAAAGGAATGTACCAACGTGCAGGCGCCGATCAGGGCACAGGCGGTTCGCTGACCTTTATCGGAACAGTATCGCCCGCAGGGGGTAACTTCCAGGAACCCGTAACACAGGCAACAATGGATGCAACAGGTGGTTTCTGGGGCTTGTCGCAAGACCGTGCCGATGCAAAAAAATATCCGGCCATCGATCCGCTGGCTTATACTTCGTCGGTGTACGACAGTTTTATTTCGTGGGAAGATCGCAATAAAATGCTGCAAACGCTTTACGAAGCAAATGGTATCGATCAAACCATCAGTACTATTGGATTAAAAAAAGTCCCGATTGAAAAATACATTCTGTTTCAAAAAGGACTCACAATTGATTTCTGTGTAATGCAGCAAAATGCTTTCCATAAACTGGATGCGTGTACCCGACCTGAGCGACTGATTGTTATCAATGAAGCGGTACAAAAACTTATCGATAGTTCGATCAATTTTGCTCAGGAGGATAAGGAAGATGAAGAGGTTAAAGAGCAAATAAAATCAAAGTTTGATGAGCTCCGCCAATGGTGGAAAGACTGGAACACCTCGGCTCAAAGTATCGATGAAATGGCGGTTCTTCCGGAAAAAATTGAACAATTTATTTTACAAGAAGAGTACACACTATGATACGAAAAGAAATAAACAGAATTAGCGAAGTTGGTAAAGCACTGATTTCGGTTGAAGGAAATCCGGGTGTGGCACTCAACCACGTGGTAGAATTGCTGGAAGCCGGAACCAACCAAAGCCTTTCGTTTGCCAAAGCGATTAATATTACCGAAGACTCAACGCGTTTCCAGGTGTTTAACGGAACGCAGGGATTGAGCACACAAACAAAAATACGCATGCACGAGGTTCCGCTTACAGCAGGTTTCTCGTACAATATGCTTGGCCGCAGTTTCGATGGAATTGGCGATGTGGCCGACGGCGGTCCTGAAATTATTTTCGACAAACAAATTTCAACACGTCTAGATACTTTAAATCCAACGGTTCGTTTGGTTCCCAAGCAACCATTGTGGACAGGTATTCCGATGATCGATGTATTTAATACACTGGTAAAATCGCAAAAGATTCCAATTTTTGCCGGCCCAACTGAGCCTTACAACCGTTTGCTTTCACAGATTGCACAGGGTGCACAGGCCGATGTAATTATTTTTGCCGGTATTGGTTTGAAATTCGACGAGTACCATTACTTCAAAGAGCAGTTGTCGCAATCGGGTAATATCGATAAAACGATTATGTTTACCCACCTTGCCGGCGACTCGCAGATTAAAGGTCTTATGTTACCCGATGTGGCATTAAGTGTGTCGCGCGAATTTGCCGATCAGGGAAAAGATGTGTTGGTGCTGCTAACCGACATGACCAACTGGTCGAATATTTTGCGAAACGTAGCCAATTACCAGGACCAGATTCCTTCGTTACAGGGTTATCCGGGTTCATTATATTCAGAACTGGCCAAACGTTACGAGGTTGCTGCCGATATTGAAGGCGCAGGTTCGATAACCATTATCGGGGCAACAACGCTTGAATCGCTCGAAGATCCGGTTCCTGATAATACAGGATACATTACCGAGGGACAGTTCTTCCTTGATAATGGTAAATTGAAACTGGCACGTTCGCTATCGCGTTTAAAGCAGCAGGTAAACGACACTACCCGAAACGACCACCGCCCTATTATGACGGTGATGGCATCGTTGCTTGCCGACGCTGAAAAAGCCTACGAGGCCGCTGAGGTTGGTGCCGCAAACGATACATTCTCGCAAAAACTTTTACGTTACCGCGAAGATTTTATCGCGAACATGGAGGAACCATTTGGAGAACCCATTGAGCTGGAAGCCGCATTAGATAAATGCTGGGATATTTTAAAACGACATTTTGAGCCAACCGAAACCGGGTTGAGTAAAAAACTGATCGAGCAATATTGGAACTAACTACTAATCGGAAAAAGAGATGACAAAAAATAAAGAAAATCTGGAAGGAATTGTTTCCAAGCTAAAAGAGCAGGGTGTTAATGCCGGCGAAGCAGAGAAACAACGGATAATTGAAAATGCAAAGCAGGAAGCTGAAAAGCTGATTGCAGAAGCAAAAGCTACCAGCAAAAAGATTGTTGAAGAGGCCGAAACCAAAGCTTCGCAAACAGAAAAAAATGCGGAAAAAGCAATTGCACAAGCTTCGCGCGATATGGTTGAAGCCACAAAAATTACCATTTTGAACCACCTCAAAAAGGTGTTTGGGAAAGAGTGCAAAACCTTATTCCGTCAGGAAGAATACCTGAAAGAACTGCTAAAAGTTGTGATCGATTCTATTTCAGGAAAGAAATCGATAAAAGTACCGCCGGAATTGCATAAAGAAATGGAAGCATTTCTACTAAAAGAAGCACTCCAGGAAGAGGTAACTTTACAACCACTTTCGGCAAGTAAAGCCAAAATAAAAGTAAAATCGACCGACAAAGACGGAATTAGCTTCGTGGTAAGCTCCAAAGAAATTGAGAGCGGTCTATTTTCCTTACTCAACAAGGATTTGGTTGACCGAATCATTAAAAGTCAGGAGGATTAAATATGTCAAACATGGTTTATCTTATGACCAGTTTGCCATCGTTGTCCCTGGGAGAGGCACCTCCTATTACAATTGACGAATTTAACGATGATGCAAAACGCCAATTGTCTTCCCGGCATTTCAAGGCATTGCAATCAGCTGATATTCAAAAATTGGATGCTAAAGTTGGAGTAAAAAGCATTTCCTCGCTTTTAAACAGTATTAAGGAAGATCTTTCAGAAGTTAGAGAAGCCAAAGCGCAAAACCGTCAGGCGAAGCCGGAGCGAATGCCAAATTCACTGCTGCGGGGAAATCCCATGGAGCGCGAGATGAATATTTTGCAATGGCAATGGGAAGAACTGCAGGATATTGAGGCCGGAAAAACATTCACTCTAACCGAAGTTTTGGTGTACAAACTAAAACTTCAACTGGTGGAAAGATTGTATTCCTTCGACGAAATAAAAGGTGCTGAAGTATTGGCATCGGTGGTAAATCCGGGAAAAAACAAGGAGGGCAGATAATGGCAGGTATAAAAATTAAATATACAAAAACCGAAAGGGCCCGTCAGAAGAAAATTCTGAAGGTTTCGGAAAGGATGCTGCCATTGTTTGAAGCGATGGAAAAATCGTTAATGGCAACTATAAATACCATCGCTGAACGGATTGAGCAAATTCGCGAAGAGATTGAAAAGAACAGAAAAGCAGCAGAACCCTGGACGGCCGTAATGAGCGACTCGTGGGTGAACATCAGTGAATATATTTCGGTGAATAGAATTATTACCAAAACCATTGATGTGGCCGGTGTTCGTGTTCAGCAGTTTGTTAAGGTTGATTTTAACGTAATGCCCATTAACGACAACACGCCTTTGTGGGTAGACGATGCCATTGAGCTGATGCAGGTTCAATTGCAACTACTGGCCGAAATTGAATGTTTGAAAGAACAAATCGAGCTTTTGGAAGAAGAGTTGCTGGATGTGCGTGCACGGGTAAAACTGTTCGAAAACCGCCGTATTCCGAATGCCAAACTGGCCATTCGTAAAATCGGGCAAAAGTTACAGGACGATGAGCGCTTAACAATTGCAACGGCAAAAGTGGTAAAAACAAGCAAACAAAAGGAGGGCAGCCTATGATAGCAGAAATGAAGAAACTGATGCTGTTTATGCCCGACTCAGCCGATGATATTGATGCGGAACTTACGGCTTTGGGAGAGCTTGGAGTATTACATATTGCTCCATTGCAACCGGCAAAACACGAATCGATTGAGCAGGTTGATGCACGTATTAAACAACTGCAGCAAGCCATTTCGGTTCTTAATCAGTACGATGATGAACAATATTCCGGCGCCGAGGTGGAAGAAGTTCCGGATTACTCAAAACTGGAACGGGGAGCAGTTTTTCTTATGGAAAAGGTGCTGGATGCTGAAAACCATCGGCAGGAACTGGAAAATATTAAGCTCAACTTAACCAGCGACATAAGGTGGTTCGAGAATTGGGGAAATATTACTCTTAAGGATATTAAAGGACTCAATGATAAGGGAATCTGGATAAAAGCCTACCTCCTTGACGATAAGGACTTAAAGAAAGTATCCGACCGTGAAGACATTCAGGTTGTTGGCAAATTAAACGACTTAAATCAGGTTATTTTATTGACCAAAGATGCCGGCGAACGATTGCTGGATATGGAAGAACTTCCTTTTCCGCAGAATGAGCTTGAAAATGCAAGAGAATTATTAACTGCAACCAACAAGGATCTGGAAAGTAATAAGGAGTTTTTACTTCAGTTACACAACCAGAAAGCCGTATTACAAGAGGGTTTAAAAGAACGCTTGCGGCGTTTTGATGTACGGAATGTGCAGTTTGGTGGTTTGGCAGTGGATAAACATGTACGCTTCTGGAAAGGTTTTATTCCTTTAGAACATGTAGATGAATTTATTGAAACAGCCGAAAAACGCCACTGGGGATATGTAATCGAGGATCCTTTACCCGAAGAAGAGGAAGAGGTCCCTACCCTTGTGAGAACGCCAAAATGGGCACAGCGAATTCAACCGGTAATGGATTTTATGGGACTGGTTCCCGGCTATAAGGAAATGGATGTTTCCCGGGTATTTATGGTATTTTTTACCTTTTTTACAGGAATTCTTGTAGGAGACGCCGGTTACGGACTGGTATTTTTATTGATCACCTTTTTGGCTCACCGGAAGAAAAAATTTGCCAAACAAATTGAGTTTGGATTGATCTATACGCTTTCCGTGTCAATTATGTTTTGGGGTGTGTTAACCGGAACCTATTTCGGATCGGAAGCAATTGCTGAACTACCGGTGCTACGCAGCTTAAAAATTGAAGCACTGGCTAGCTTTGGTGGCGACAACCTGATTATACAAAAAATCATGTTCCTGATTGGTGCAGTACACCTAACTGTTGGACACCTGCAAGTTGCATGGAAATTTAGTAACAGCGTAAGGGCCATTGCCCAATTCGGGTGGATTGCAATTATCTGGGGTTTATACCTTATAGTAAACCAAATGGTATTAGGAATTGAGGCTCCGGCATTAATGGTCTGGCTGTTTGTTGGAGGCGCTTTGCTCGTGGCTTTGTTCTCAAAACCGGGAACAAGCTTCTTTAAAGGTATGCTTTCATCAATCGGTAATTTGCCACTCAGCATCATCAATGGTTTTTCCGACATTATTTCGTACATCCGGCTTTATGCAGTTGGCCTGTCAACAGTATTAATGGCAGCAAGTTTTAATCAAATGGCTATTGGCGATGGTATAACTACAATTGTCTCCGGAATTGGAGCAGTGCTGGTTTTAATCTTAGGGCACGGTTTGAATATGATTCTGGCAGCTATGGCAGTGCTGGTTCATGGTGTTCGTTTAAATATGCTTGAGTACGCCGGCCACGCCGAAGTAGAATTTTCAGGAAATGAATATAAACCCTTCAATTTGAAGGACAACAAACAATAAAATTTTTAAAATAGTATAAAAATGACTTTAACAACAATTTTAGCAACAACAGTGGCAGGCTTTGGCGGACACGCTATTGCTCTGGGAATTGCAGGTGTAGGTTCAGCAATTGGAACCGGTATTGCAGGAATGGGAGCTTTAGGGCTTTGGAAACAATCGATCAGAGATAAGAAAAAACTCCCTTCGCTGGCCCTGGCAATGGTAGGCATGCCATTGAGCCAGGTAATTTATGGTATGATTTTCATGAATTCGATGATCGGCGCGAACCTTAGCCCCGACAGTTATACCAACCAGATGATCTGGGCATTTTTTGTAGGTATCGCCATTGCAGCCTCTGCAATTATGCAGGGACGTGTTGGTGCTGCTGCTTGTGCCAACCTGGCTGTTGATGATAAACAAGGTTCGGGAATGTACATTGCCGCTATGGGTATCATCGAAACGGTTGCACTTCTTGCCATGGTATTTGGTATGGGAGGCATTCCAAGCGCTTAACAAACTCAAAAAAATAAAATCTCCCCCGCTGAACAACAGCGGGGGATTTTATTTTATATATGTAAATACAATTGAATATCTTTATCAAAGAAATCGTTGAATTTACTAAATGAGTTTAAAAATATTATTTCGAGGAAGAGTCTTACTGGCCATTATTATCTTCACTACAATTACCTGTACCGGGATTATTTACACCTCCATAAAAAGTTTGCGACTCGACCGTGAACACCTTTCATTACTGGAGCTTTCAAAAAACATCGACCTCGAAATATCACACAGCCGAATCTTTCTGGATGATTACTTTTTGTTAAACGACTCCTCGAAAAAAACAAGGATCTTAAATTGTTTTACAACTTCCAACAGATACACCACTTCTCTCGACTCACTTATTGCTGAAAAATATAAAGGAAACCGCAAATCGGAACTTCAAAGTTCGCTTGAAGAAATAAGTAAGCTGGTTAACCAGTTACAAAATAAAGTAACAGCTTCACTTCAAAATAATGCGAAAGATTTTAACGTGGCAATCTTAACTGAATATCGCGATTTTCAGCTTGCTTACCAGGAATTGGACAGAAAGATTCATGATTATATCCTACACGAAAATAACGGGTTCAGACAACGCGTATTTACACTCCTGCTACTAACCCTTTTTCTGCTGTTAGTATGTATATTTTTAATCTACCGAATAATAAACTCTTATAACGCTATTGAAAAACAACAAGCTCTCAGAGCCCTTGAGGTGGAATATAAAGAACGAAAAAGAATAGCGGCCGACTTGCACGATGGGCTGGGCTCCATTCTTTCGAGTATTGCTCTTTTTATAAAACTCATAGAAAAAGATTGCAAAAATAACTCCGAAAACAAAAGCCTGGTTCAGGTTAAGGAACTATCGGCAATTGCTTTAGAAAACCTGGAAGCAACCATAAACAACTTAAACCCATCAATTCTAAACAAATACGGATTACTAAAATCGCTGGAAATACTTTGCGATAAAATAAACGATATTGGGGAAGTTTCCTGCGTGGTAAATTCAACGAATCCGGAAATAAAGTTAGATCCGAACATGGAACTAAATGTTTACCGTATTTGTAACGAGTTAATAAACAACACGCTAAAACACGCTGACGCTTCAAAACTGCACATCGACATTCAACAAATTAAAAAGACAGTAGTTATATTGTATCGCGACAACGGAAAAGGATTTAATCCTGAGCTTATTCGCACATCAGACGAAGAAAAAATGGGACTGCGCAATATTATCAACCGTATCGAGTCGTTTGGTGGTAAATACGAAATTAACACCGGAGAAGGAAAGGGAGTTGAAATAAAACTAAGTTTCATGATATAATTCACGAACATGGAGAACACAAACATTATAATCGTTGACGACCACAAAATTTTTAGAGATGGTTTGATGATGTTACTAAGCAATTTCGACTTTGTAACGGTTGTTGGCGAAGCTGCAAATGGCGAAGAGTTTCTGGAACTTATTGATAACATTAAGCCCGACATCGTTTTAATGGACATTAATATGCCCAAAATGAACGGCATTGAAGCCACAAAACAAGCACTAAAAAAGTATCCTGAATTAAAAGTTATTGCATTAACATCTTTTGCCGACGATGAATATATTGAGCAAATGATTTCGGCAGGAGTGGAAGGCTATATGCTAAAAAGATCTGATATTGAAGACTTTGAAAAAGCCATTAAAAAAGTTGCCGATGGAGGAAGCTACTTCTCATCGGAAATTATAAAAGTAATTTCGCGCAATTTGTATAAAGACAAGGAGCGCAGGTCGGGCGAACAACTTCTGGACCAATTTACCTCTCGCGAGAAGGAAATTCTGAGTTTGATTTGCAAAGGGCTGAACAACGACCAAATTGCCGGATTGATTCATTTAAGCCCCAAAACGGTGGAGAAACACAAAAGCAATCTCTTTCAGAAAACAGAGACTTTTAACACCGTTAACCTGGTTATTTACGCTTTTAAAAATCAGCTTATCTCACTGTAACAGCTCGTTTTTCCTTCAAGATAAAGACAGCTCCAAACTTCTGAGCAAAAAGAAAGCTGCCCTTTAAAAAGAGCAGCTTTCAGATGATTGGTATATATTACTTAATACTAATTTTCATTCATTTCAAGAATCGTAAATTCTGTTCTACGGTTTTTACGATGATCTTCTTTTGAACAAGGAACACCGTCATCACATTGGTTTACTAACTGAGTTTCACCATATCCTTTGGCGGTAATCCTGTCAGAATCTATTCCTTTGCCAACAATATAGCCAACTGCTGAATCTGAACGTTTCTGACTCAGGATTTGGTTGTAAGCATCACTACCACGACAGTCGGTATGCGATCCCAATTCAACTTTCCAGTCAGGATTGTCTTGCATTACTTTTACCAACTTATCCAGTTCAACTTCCGATGCAGGTAAAATATTCCATTTGTCAAAGTCGTAATAAATATTTTCCATAACAAACTTCTGCCTAACTTCTACTTTTTCAACCCATAATGTATCGCGAAGAACACCAAAAGGTTTTCCAACTGTAGAAATAGTTTTCGAATCGTTCATGTAACCATCAATATTACTTGCCACAGAATAGCTTTTATCTTCTTCCAATTCTGACTTAAATACGGTGCCCGCAATTGTCTGTGCAACCCCATCAAATGTAATATCAGCATCTTCCATTGGTTCCATCGACTTCTTATCCATAACAACCAGCTCAAGATGGTACAAACCATTAAGCAGGACCTTATAAATATCATCGCTCCCCATTCCTCCTTCTTTGTTCGAGCAATAGTATCCAACTTCTCCTTCAGGATGAATTACAAAACCAAAATCGTCACCGGCAGAGTTTAATTCAGTCAACTCGGCAACTCCGGTAATGTTATCGCCAAATAGTCCGACATTGTATATATTAAGATCATCGCCGGCACCTCTTCCATTTGATGCAAAAATCAGGAATTTGCCTTTGTAAATAAACGGGAACATTTCATTTTTATCGGTATTTACTGCGCTACCCATATTGTGCATTTCGCCCCAGGTACCGTTTGTGCGAACTGACCTGTAAATATCTGTTCCTCCGAGCCCTTTTTCAGGAATATCTGAAACAAAATACAAAGTATCGCCCGTAACCGAGATACTCGGATGACCTACCGAATAAGCCGGATTGTTAAATGGCAACTCTCCTGTTTTCTGCCATTCGCCATTAACTTTTTTAGCAATGATAATTTTCAGACGAATATCTGCCTTTTGATAAACTTTATTTCGCACAATCGGATTTTCGAAGTTACTTAAAGTAACAAAAAGCTCTCCGGTTGCTTCGCAATACGAAACCGGTCCGGCATGATAACCTTCGCTTGCCGAAGCTAGCTTAAGATCTTTGCCTGATTTTACATTACCTTTTGCGTCCGTTGGAGTTGAATACAAATTATAATAGATTTTCTTATCAGAACCATTATTTAATTTCTCAATCTCTTCATCGGTATACGCCGAATACCAAAGTTCATCGCCCACGAAACCGGGGCCAAAATCACTTTGTGTTGTATTCAGGTTGGTCTTTTCGGTTTCAAGCTTGACCATTTTTTTAAAATAAACACATTCTTGTTGAGCAAAAACCAACATTGGTACAAATGCAAAAAGAAAAAGTAGTAATCTTTTCATAATTATTTGAATTTAGGATTTTTTCAGAAAACTTGTTAAATATTATACATATAAAATATTAAGAAAGCATCCGGCTTCTTAATACGACCCTTATTTTTGCAACTTTTAATTGCATTTAGAGACACCAAGTTAGGCTATTTTATGTAATTAATCAAGCCTTTTTCTGAGCAGAACTACATTTTCCACATGATGTGTATGAGGAAACATATCAACGGGCTGAATTTTCTCAATTTGGTACAACGAATCGAGCATTGCAAGGTCGCGTGCCTGGGTGGCAGGATTACAACTAACATAAACAATTTTATGCGGCTCCATTTTTAAAATGGTTTCAATTACATCGGCATGCATTCCGGCTCTTGGCGGATCGGTAATTACCACTTCTGGCTTGCCGTGTTCACTTATAAAAGTTTCGTTAAGAACATCTTTCATATCGCCGGCAAAAAACTTTGTATTTTCGATATGGTTAAGTTCCGAATTTAATTTAGCGTCCTCAATAGCTTCGGGCACATACTCAATTCCCACAACTTTTTTCGCCTTTTTTGCCACAAAATTAGCGATCGTGCCGGTTCCTGTATACAGGTCGTAAACAGTCTCATCTCCTTCAAGTTCCGCAAAATTACGGGCTACCTTGTATAACTCGTAAGCCTGTTCAGAGTTGGTTTGATAAAAGCTCTTTGGACCAATCTTAAATTGTAATCCCTCCATTTGTTCCAGCACATAATCGCGCCCTGAGAATACTTTTATCTCCTGATCGGTTATCGTATCGTTTCCCTTTGTATTAATAACATACATCAACGAAGTTATCCCCGGAAACTCGTTCTTCACGGCGTCTAACAACTGTTCGCGTGCCGGTTCATCTTCGTAAAAGAAACTTACAATAACCATCACCTCACCTGTCGAAGTGGTTCTGATTATCAGCGTTCTTAAGAATCCTTCCTGTTCGCGAATATCGAAGAAAGATAATTTTTCTTTTAAAGCATAATTGTAAATAAAGTTGCGAATTTGGTTCGAGGGATCGTCCTGTAGCCAGCATTTATCGATATTCACCACTTTATCGAACAAGCCAGGAATGTGAAAACCGAGAGCATTCGGATCTTTTATTTCCTCATCGCTCTGAACCTCCTCGAAACTCAACCAGCGTTTGTTCGAGAAAGTGAATTCCATTTTATTTCGGTAGAATGTGTTTTTTTCTGACCCCAGAATTGGCAGCATTTGAGGCATTTCCACTTTTCCAATTCTGGATAGCTGGTCCTGTACCTGCTTTTGTTTGTAGAACAATTGCTTTTCGTAAGGCAGAATTTGCCACTTGCATCCGCCGCATACGCCAAAATGTTCGCAGAAAGCTTCAGTTCTGTCTTCGCTGTATGCTTTAAACTCTTTTACAACCGCTTCCTGGTAACGTTTTCTTTTCTTGGTTACCTGCATGTCAACCACATCGCCGGGAATGGCCAGCTTGGTAAAAACAACTACATCGCCAACACGTGCAACGGCTTTTCCTTCTGCACCAATATCTTCAATTTTTACATTCTCGTAAAACGGCTTTTTTCTTTTTCTTCTTCCCACAGCTTTCTAATTTTGCGCAAATATAATTCAATATTCATTACTGCATTATTATTGCTTAAACAGTCATTTCCCAAATAAACATAGTTTTTCCCATTATGGGAAAACCATCCTTTTTTATGTACACTAAAGTGATTTTATGTTTCACAAAGCTTTTCTGCTTTAATCATTTCCTTATATTTGCTATTGATTTAATGGTTGGTTTTATTTTCAATAAGTAAAACTTAAAAGGGGAAAGCGACTTCTGTATTTATGATTGGTTTTGTGTTTAGGGGTTTGTAAATTATCAATCATCTTCAAAAAGCGTCCATAGAGCTTTCCCCTTCCTTTTTGCCCGAGAGGGCATTTTTTATGTCTAAATTTTTGATATTCCTCGATTTGGGTTGTTATTTAATGAGATCACACTTATGCCTGGCTGATTCATTAATTTATGTAGAGTCATGAAAAAATGGAAACAAAAAAAGCTCCGAATTTCTTCGAAGCTTTTTTGTGGTGTGACTCAGCTGGGGGCAGAACCCCACTAATTTACAACTGATTATCAACACATTAAAAACGTTAAAATCGATAGGTCTCTCTAAAGTCTCTCTCTAAAATTCTTTAGCTCACTATTTATAAATATATGAATTTTAATTGAATTAATTCTAAATTATTCCTTAATCCCAAATCGTAAACACCAATTTTTTGAATTCAGGCATTAGGCAAAAGGAAACTGAATAAATTGCATGTGCACAGGAGGCGGATTAGTGGTCAAGTGTTTTTACATCTTTTTTGTGTTGAATTCGTCTTTCGAAGTATGAGAAAGGTGTATTCACTCAAAACGATACATTAAAATCAAAAACTCTTGACCACTTTTTCCGCAGCTTTTATGCGGTAGTCTTTTGACGTTTGCCTGAATTCGTTTCACTTTGTTGCAGATTTGGGATACCATATTAACAGGAAAAAAATTCATTCCACTTTCAAATTATTTCATATTCCTTAACCATAAATCTCTCTTGGGAGGTGCGCCTCTTTTCCATTAATGGGAAATCAATCCTGCAGAGCAGGCAAGTTTTTGTGAAACAAAATCACATCTTGCCAACCCCTCCCCCACCAACTATAGCAAGGACTTGACAGTAAGAATAAAGAGACTTGACCTGTATTTAACTCAATTTATTAAAAATAAAATATTCCCCAAAAGAAGAGAAAAAAAGAAAAAAAAGAGAAGAAAGCCCAGGGAACCGGCATCCGTGGATAAACGGCAAGGCTGTCCCAAACCAGCCAAACTACTATTTTGAACTTTTAAACCAAGAATCGGGACATTTATTTAGCCTTGCGGTTTAACCGGCCAGGGCCATAGCGGAGGATGGCGATCTTTGGGCGTCTTTTTTTGTTTTCAACCTATTAAAAACTAACACCAGTTAAATTACTTGAGTGCGCGGGCTACAGGAAAGTGCAGGACTGCAGTAAAACGGAAGGATGGCTCTTTCCGTGCGGTGCCTCTGAGGAGCTTTTCACTGTAACGGCAAAACCAACGACCAATTCCCGTGAGTGAGCGAACGGGGTTAGGGAGTGTTGAAGCCGGTCAGGGCAATGTTCCGGGGCACGGGAAAATACCATGAATAGCCTGAAAATAGTCATGTGGGCAGGATTAGGGCATGTGCAGGAATGCAGGGAAGTATTGCGAAAAGGGCTGGCGTGACTGAAACCTGACTCCTGATTTTCGCTTGAGGCAGGAAAGTGGGTGGCCGAAAATCCGGGCAGGTGAAAGGAAACTACGGGGAGAAATTGAGCAAAGCGAACCGGAGTTCAGGCTCTTGCCGTGCGGTGCAATAAGGCTTTTCATTCCGGGATATCACCAGGAGAAGGAATACTGGCAAATCATAAGCAGGGCAGGTTCAGCACACCGGAATGATGGGCCAATGTACAGGAGAAAAGAAACTATTATTCTGTTAAGATTAATTTCATCAAAAAACATTCTTAGGACAGGTTATTTAGCTTCTTTTATCCAAGACATTCTTATTATAATCCAGGAGGTTAAACATGGCCAGCATTCGGCTACGAACACGATTACCATAGCGCTGCTCAATTTCGGATGCAGACAGATTTGTGGTAATATGTGTCATCATTTTTTCCGAGATAAACAAATCATACCCGCTGAGCAGAATCTCACCCATCACATCGCATTCATTATCAAAATGTTTTTGGACCTGCTCAATCCCAAGATCATCAAAGCGGTAATTCCACTATCCTCGCTCATCCGGGCTGAATCCAACTTTCCAGGTTTCATTTCCATCATAAAAACCGTAGTGAGTAAGCTTCCGTCCTTCGGGACTGGTCAATTCCACCATTAATTCTACATCGCGAAAAGGATCTTTATACTCCTTTTCCTCTTGCATACTTAACTCAAAACATTGGTATATTTCAATTTTCGGAATCTCGCTCCAGGTTTCCTGAGCATTTGTGACAAGCGCACAAAAAACAACCAGCGCTGCTAAAATCTGCTTCAACTGTATCATGAATATTTTCTTATAGTAAAGATTTATTGCTCTTACAATTTAGGAGCGATATACGATCCCCTTAGCTTTTTAATTTCTTCCATCCACCAGCGTACTCCCGGATTATCACTTGCGCCTTCTCCTCCCAGATCAGCATTTGGCCCATACGGAGGAACGCATTGTAACCAGGTAGACGCTAACATATATCCCCAGCCATTTTGAAAATGCTTCTTTGTTTCTTCGATCTGATTGACTTTCATTGAGTCATTATACAAACCAATATTAATGTAGTTTTCGTAATTTTCTTCCCGGCTGTATTTGCCCCAGTAACCTCCAGGAGCGTTTGAAGGCGTTCCTTCCGACTGAATATATGGTTTCGTTTCATCCACAAAACTAAAATGAACTCCTAAATCTGCTTCCGTTGGCGGAAGTCCTTTAAAATTAGTCGCGACGCAAATGGACGGATCAACCGCTTTGGCGGCCCGAACCAGTTCGGCGGAGTCAAAACCTGCTCCACGCATTGCCATACCTTCGTTGTCAACATCAACAAATACATTCCTGAAATCATTTTCTTTTAGCCAGGAAATGGTGTTTGCAACCGCTCGATTCGCTTCCTTTTGTGTCCATGATTCCCACTTTGCATTGGAACCGCCCCAATACAAGCATCCAACTAAAATGATCATTCCCTTTTCATCAGCAGCTTTTATGATCTTTGCCAAACGATTCATGTAGGTCATATTCAAACTACTGTCCTCGTTGTATCCTTTGATGTTTCCAAAACGGGAACCCATCACAAAAACACTGACTGTATTTATGCCATAGGATTTATATACATCCAAATTATTAATCAGATCATCTGTAGTTTGATTCGTAAACAAGGCGTTTGAACATCGAAGTCCCACCACAAGGATTTCCTGATTATTCAAGTATGTTTTATTTCCTTTAATAGAAAATTCGTAATTGCCTGCTTGTGTGGTTTTTAAAGAAATAAGCAAAAACAACAAGCAGATGGATAAAATAAAGTTTCTCATTTTAGTTGGTTTTAGTTAAGCTCCTAAAAATAGTCAATCTTTGCGACTTATCTTTTCATACAATCGTGCCATTGCAATTAATGGATTATGTCCCAGGTAATCTTTACACGGCGTATTATATTTCGAATGAGGCTTTCGTTCCACATCCATCGGATTTCCGCCAAGCGGATGGTAAAATTCCCAGATGGTACCGGTCAAATCAAATTGTTTTGCACTCTGATCCAGCGCTTTTTCGAGCAGTATTTTTGCCGCATCTACACGTCCGTAATCCACACAAGCCCGTGCAACCCAATAGGTCATACTGTTCCACGAAGGACCGCGCCACATGCGCAGTTCAAATTTGGGATCACGCCTGCCTACTGTTGAAACCGGATGTGGAGTGTTGAAACATGTCGTATCCAAAACATACTCATCAACCAGTCAATTTGCCTGGTCTTTAGTTGCCACCCCAACGATAAGCGGAAAAAGCGTTTCAAAAGCCAGCGTGCGAAAAGTAGTATCCTTTATTGCCCAACTATCGAAAAACAAACCCGACTCATCATCATACAGATCATTCTGGATAAATGACTTTAGCTGACTTTCACGTTTTTCAAACAGACTGGAATCAAGTCCCAGCGCTTTTGACCATTCAATAGCTGTTTTGTACATCAAATAAACGTGGCTAGTTGCATCAATACAGGCCCAACTGCCATAGCTTGTTTCGTCAAAGCGAATTCCTTCATCAATTCCACTTTCCCAGCGTTTGATTAAAATATCATTGTAAAAAAAGCCTTCGCCCTCTGCTTTTCTGGCATTTTCAAACCAGCCGATCTGGCGAACTAGTGGGTTGTAAACTGATTAATTATTTCTGAATCTCCTGTTATTTTAAGGTAATCATCGACTGCAAATACCCAAAACGGTGGATGTCCCTGCTTGTCTTTACTCCATCTTGCAGAGTCGCCCCTTTCCGGTTTATTTGGACTTGGCATCCAGATTGATCCTGGAATCAAGCCGCTTGGTTCTTGATTCTCAATGTTATTTAATAACTGATGATAGGCATGTTGCGGGAAAGCCGGCATCACATCAATTACCTGATGAATTAAATCCCAATGGCCAAAAGCTGGGCCATACACATAACCGGGACCAATTTCTTCCCATTCGTATTTGAATGGCACTTAGCAGGATGAGTGCTTTTTTCATGCAAATCTGCAACGTAGGCAAGCATTGGTTGCCATTCGGCTTTTCCAATTCTGGTTGCTTCATTTTTTAACTCTTTCCAACTGCCCAGGTTCGTCTTTCCCTTTGTAGAAGTACATGAGATGACCCAGACACTTAGTAAAATATTCAACAGTAATTTATTCATAAAACAATGATGTATTAGCGATTATTAAAACCGATTATTCTTTCAAAACATTGAGGTGATCCAGCATCACAAAGCCCTCTGGCGAAATCTTGATTGTATTTTTTCCATTGGGGAGACGAACGGAAATTCGATCCCAACACCAGCACCCAGTTGAGCCGGTCATCCAAAACGTAATTTCTCCTACTTCCTTCCCATTAATCACTACCGGACAAACAAAATCTTCCTGTCGTTTTAGACTATACCTGAATTCCAACGCGTACATTCCTTCAGAAGGAGCATCAACGGTCCATTCAATGTCTTGCTTCGCATCCCCAGACCGATAATCCAGATATCCGGAACCCGTGAACCCAGAAACGACATTGCTAACCGTGGAGTAATGAAAATCAGATTTTTCTGCTTCCAAGATAGTCCCTCCTTTTGTTGTATTCATGGATGCGATTTCAGGTTTTCCACCATTTGCTGTAATATCATAAAGAACGTAATCATACGTTTTGCGCCAGTCGACATAGCCAACCCGGTTTGTCCAAAGCGGATTTTGATAATTGGATAGTGATAACGAAGCATAATATCTCCAGTAACCTGCTGATTGGTTCAAAGCCTGCAACATCTTTTCACGATAGTCAACGTCCAGAGTTGCTCGGAAAAGTGCCAGATTGGTAGCAGCTAAAATTTTATAGGCATAGTATTTTCCTAAATATGATATTGACTGAATGTCTTCAAGTGTTTGTCTCAGCTCCTTTCCAATTTCTCCCTTAAAAGTTTCGACACCGCTTAAGGCTTTATCTGCATATTCGTTAATTTCTCCGGCAAGTTCGACTGGTGTTATTCGTGTACTTGATTTCTTATTTTCAACAAAATCAACATACTCGGGAATGGACATATAATTCGTCCCCTTGTGTGGGGGCAGTGAGATAAACCGATTTATATCGTGATAACCCGACGGTGTTTCTGCTGGGGCTGGACGGGAATGGCCGGATTCGATGTACCACTGAAAGTCCAGCGATCCCCAATGGAAACCGGTTGTTAACGGGTAAATCATGGAGGCATTTTGCCAGGCATTAAAAAGTATTGAAGCATCCGTTTCCGGGAAATGCGATTGCAAGATATCCAAAATCTGTTCGTTTTTCATTTCGGGGTTGTACCCCAACCTTCCCCACAACATCCAATGATACCAGTGCTTGGCAATCTCTGTTTGTCTCGGCCTTTCTGGCGTTTTACTCAAAAACTCCCTTCCCCAAATGTACTGATCTGATCCATAGTAGTATCCTTTAGAAACATCATAAGGAATATTTTTGATGAATTCCCGCACGAAATCGGGCGCTCCCCATCGAAAATGGAAAACGTCATCATTTCGCAAGGTCCAGATAGTTTTTAGGTTCTTATCTCGGCTAATTTCCTCAACAAAATCCTGATGGTAAACCTGCTTTGTAGAACTGTAAACATGCGCCTTCGCGTACTTATAGCTAAAGATGAAATTAATGTTTGGATGATTAATCAACGGAGCAAATTTATCGGCAATATCCAATGCTCCAGTTTGGTGCTGACGATGGATAAAGGTAATTTTTCGATCCGGCTGTTCCTTCACGACATCCAAAACTGCCTGCCCATAGGTATCAAAAGCCCAGTCTTCTTTTTGTTTGGTTGAGTAGCGGTACATGTTTTCACCGGTTGTTAATCCAACTCCCGCCAAATCAGGATAAGACAGAAACAATTGCTTCACACTTTTTCGGAAATAGTCTTTTGTAACCGGATTTTCCAATTCGTCCGTTATTCCATATTTCCCAAAGGTTCCGTTCGTAAAAATATTCCAGGTAACCAGGTAAAAATCAACATTTCGCTCTTTCCCATATCTCATTACCCGCTGCCAAAAGTCGATTTTCTCATCAATGGTCATTCTTTTTAGCACTTCGTAATTATTTACAATTTCAGGCGAATCAAATCCAATTCCATTCAGGTTGTAATTCTCTTTCCAATCCACGGTCGAACGATGCACATCATCCAACGCTATATCCGGGTAATCAGAAACTTTTATCACGGATGGAAACGGATGCAAACTCCAAAGGGAGATATAGTTGTACCGAAATTTAGCAAGGCTGTCAATGTATTCCTTCCAGAAGTCGAAGTTCCACATCTCGGTGATGTTATGCTGGGCTGCATCGGAAACATCGGTATAACTAGGCGTTCGAACATCCAGCGGAATGTTAAATTTAACTCCCCGCATGGCCTTGTATGGATTTTGAAACTGATCTTTCACGCTTTCCATACCACCGCCGCTAATGATTTCAGCCAGCTCAAAACCACCGTACATTAAGCCTGCATAATCCTTTGCAACAACAACGATTTGTAAATTCTTTTCGTTGGAAACCCGGATCATAAAACCTTCATCTTGCAATGAATCAGGGCTGCAATTTTTGTTGACAAGATAATTTTTGATTTTCTCTTCACTCGAAAGTCCCATTACAATTTGGACTGATTCCGTAACTGTTTCATCCCATAACTGTAGCGGGTTATGCTCAACAAGAAATTCATTTTTTTGCAGCACCTTGCTAATTTCTGATACAGCAAACTGAATATGAGCTTCGTTTTCATCAGCAAAAATCTGAATTTCTTTTGCTGAAAGCGGATATGCTGAAAACAAGATCGCTCCAAAGCACGCCAGAAATAAGTTTAGTAGAGATAATTTTCCTGTCAATCTTACCATCTTTTTGGTTTTTAATGTTGATTTATTCCGTATTTCCAGGGCAAAATACAATGATTCTGCAAATCAACCTAAATCAATTTCTAGTTCAGTTTTATGAACAAAGGCAATACATCGATTGGTGCCGGATAGTCTTCCAAGGTTCTACCACCTTGATAAGTCTTATCCGACCAGTAGTCTTTCCATAATCCTTTTGGGAGGTATATATTTCGATCGATAGCACCTTCTTCCAAAACCGGAGCAACCAAAATCCGATCGCCCAAAATAAACTCATCACTAATCAGATAAGCTTCTTCATCCTCCGGATTATCATAGAAAAGAGGCCGGGCAATTGGATCGCCTGTTGTTGCAGCTTGCAATGCAAATTCGTAAATATAATCACCCAAGTCTTCATGCAACTTAGCATATTTCCGACAGATACCAACTGTTTTCTTTTCCAAATGCCATGGCGAGTAAGAGAACTGCATCATGGGCATTAAGGCGCTTGCCTCGGTCCAACGAATAAAAAGCTCAGTCCCCATTCCCTTGTAGTTCGGATCGCGAAAATCTTTGGCATCTCCACCACCAATCATATCCGGACAAAAATAAGGGTAGCCAATCAACGAGTTCGTCAAACCGTCAGGAATTAATGAGCCCAAGCCGCTCTCACGAGTCCAGTTGTTGTGTTTGTCCCGCAAGCGTTGTACAAGTCCCGATGATTGAGCCATCCAGCTAACACGATACTCATTGTACTCGAAATAATCGCCTAACTTCGCCCAATAATCAGTCGATCCATTTGAACTCACGTCTGCAAAAGTTTGATAGTTCTCAGGAATGTATTTTGCATCACCTCCATCTTGCTTAAATCCGTCCACACCATATTTCTGCTGAAGCTTGCGAAGTTTTTCCAAAAACCAGTCGAATGCTTCCGGGTTGCTCATGTCCAGTTCATAATCATTTCCACCCCACCATTTGATATGCCCGGGTTTGGTTCCGGTTTCATCCCGAATCAGGTAGTCGTTTGATACCAAAAATTCAAAGTCTTTTGAACCTTCCCTCACGTATGGAGAAATCCAAAGCATTACCTTGAAACCCATTTCATGCAGCTCATCGATCATCGCTTTAGGATCAGGAAAACGCTCTTCAATAAACTCATATTCCCCGTGAATAGGAGACCAGCCTGCATCAATCATCAATACGTCACATGGAAAGTCATTTTCGCGAATGTCGTGTGCATAATCCATAATTTTCTGCTGATCCAGATCTTTCATGTACTCAATCCAGGTATTGAAAGTTGGCTTATCGAAAAAGCCTTTGGGAGGAACAACTTTTGGAAGTCCGATTTCCTTTGCAAAGCTGCGATATACTTTCGGGGCATTTTCTTCAATCAAAAGCTCCATTGAAACCTTGCGGGTTTCCTTTACCGAAACTTCAAATCGTCCGTTATCCTCATTGTTGATGGTAAAACCCATTGGGTGATAGCATGGCATAAAATAACCAACACCCGCGGAAGTCAACCAAAACGGGGTTCCCTGATTCGAGTGTGCCAGAAATGGTTCAAAGCTTACCTGAGCGGTCTCAAGTGGCCAGTTGTGACCGCCGTTCACGTGTCCTCCATACCAGTGGTTTCCATCAATAAGATCGAAAGCTAATTTCATCGACTCTACATTTTCCATCTCTGGTAGCGTCCATGAAACTTCAACCTTATCATTCTTCATGACAATAACGATTTCCGAAAGCATCTCCGTTTGATCAGATTCAGCTTTTAAAAACAAGGTTTTCCCCTGCTTTTGCCAATCATTAATTGCAACAAGATGATTTGCTCCATTTTCGTTGGAATAGGAAAAACCGTTCGAACCCGAAAGTGAAGAGATTACGAGGTTTCCTTTTAGTAATTCAATTCCAATAGGATTTTTGTTCACCACCAATTCATAAGATGAATTCTTTATTCTAATATGTTTGTCTCCATCTTTTGAAACCAAATTTTGCGCATTTGCAAAAAGGCAAAAAACAAGGAATAAAATGGTATTTATTAATTTCATAATTTGTTAGATTAATTTATTTGCTACATAACTTCAGTGATTTCAAAAACTGCGCTTTCGCAGGGTTTGGTCAGGTTTAGATCAACACCCACATTTATCAGGTAATCTCCGGTAAAAGTCATTTGATCTCCCCAAAACACACGTTCATCAATAGCATTAATTTCTTTTATTAAATATGTTTTTGAAGGGTCCAGCCCTCTCAGTTTGACATTTAAGAATTGTCCCCGATTGTGAAGCTTTGTACTAAACGCAAAAAGGACGGAAGATTCTTTAGTTTTCGAAACATACATTAACGAGATCCATCCGTCATCTTCATATGGTGAATTAAAACGATACAAGTCACCTGCTGCAATCAATGGTCTGATCTTTTTGTATTCCTTAATTGCATTCATTGCAAAAAGACTATCCTGTCCTTTTAAATCTTTGGGCTGAAGTTCCATGCCTAAACGTCCCGTCATGGCCACATCAAAACGAAACTTTAAAGGAGTCATCGTTCCTGTCTGGTGGTTTGGGCTGGTTGAAACATGGGCTGCGGTTGCCACTGGTGGATAAATCAGGTTAGTGCCGTATTGGATATAAAGTCTCTTTAAAGGATCGGTATCGTCTGAAGTCCAAAACTCATCGTGGTATTTCAGTGAACCAAAGTCCAGACGACCTCCTCCCGAAGAACAGGCTTGCAAAATCACATCCGGATATTTAGCCCTGATCTTTTCATAAACCCAGTAAAGACCTCTGGTGTATTCAATCCAAAAGTGGGTTTGTTTGTCTGCCGGTAAATAACTTGATCCAACATTTTCGACATGGCGATTGGCATCCCATTTTAAGTAGGCAATTTCAGAATGAGCTGTGAGAATACTGTCCACCGTATTCCATACAAACTGCTGAACTTTTGGGTTCGAAAGGTCAAGCAAAAGCTGGTTCCTCAGGGTAAGTTTCTCATGCCCCGGACTTTGCACAATCCATTCAGGGTGCTTTTTCGCCAGAACACTTTCCGGGTTAACCATTTCAGGTTCAATCCACAAACCAAAACCTACCCCTTTTGAATTGGCATAATCAACCAGGTAATCAAGCCCACGCGGAAGCTTTTTAAGATTGGTTTGCCAATCGCCCAAACCAGCTCGTGGGTTATCTCTTGGATATTCATTCCCAAACCAACCGTCATCGAGTACAAACATTTCAACACCGAAGCTGGCTGCACCGTCAATCATCTCAGTAATGACATTTTCATCAAATGAAAAATAAGCCCCTTCCCAACTATTTAAAACGATAGGCCTTGGTGTTGTTCCATGATGCAGATTGTAATTTCTCGCCCAATCGTGCAGGTTTCTGGAAACTTGTCCCCGGCCTTCGGCACTGTATGAATACACCATCTTTGGTGTTTCAAAACTTTTGCCGGTTTCGAGCTTGTAATCGGACATAAACGGGTTAATCCCTCCAAGAATGTTCACAGTCCCTTGTTCATCAACTTGAAAGGACATTTTGTAATTCCCGGACCAGGCCAAAGCACCGCCAATGCATTCCCCTTCGTTTTCCAGTGAGGGATGATCCATCGAAAGAATGAATGCTGAATTATCACTTTGTGTAGTCCGAACCCCTTTTTTCGATTCGATGGCTTTAATCCCCGGTTCCAGTTTTTCTTCGGTCAATGTCATCTCGTTAGCCCAGGCACCGTGAAAATGGGTCAGATAGTAGCCTATAGCCTTGATGTTCAAAAAAGCCGAATAGACGTTTTTCAGTGTAACTGGAGTATTTTCACCGTTGGTGATTTCAACCCACTGGGTAATGACATCTTCAGCTTTGAATACCTCCAGGTGCAAATCGACTTTCAAGTCTTTCACATTGTCTTTTAGCCGAATAATTGTTTTGGCAATGTTCTGCGAAACATTGGTTTGCTGAAAACCCAGATACTTTAAATCTGTGGTTACACTCCCATCCCCGTAAATTACGCTCAAGGCAGGTTCATTGATGTTGCCACCGCCAAAAGCTGGAAATGCATCGTAGCTGAAATCTCGTGTTGTATAAAGTGTCGGAAATTTTCTTGATCTAAAAGCTGAGGAATCACCCAAACGTTTCCCATAGTACTGAAAGACCAGCCGCCCTTCATTGACAGAATAAATCAGGGATGTGCCAGCAGTATTGATGGCAATTACATCGTTGGATCTGTTTGAAGCAATACATGGTTCTGAGGCTTCAATCCAGCCATTCAGCAAACAAAAAAGAGCAGTCAAAATCCAATAAACTCTTATCATAACACCTAGCTTTTTTATCCATTATTCTATTTCCTTCACCTTGCGAACTATTTCTGAATCGCTTAGCGAAGAAAACAGCTGTACTTGAAATGAACCTTTGCAGGTTTCGTTAATCTCGGTAGCCTGAGAGCTTGGTCCGTACTCTCTGGCCTCTTTCCACTTACCACCAACTGGTGAAATGCAGTTAAACAAGTAGATACCTTCTTTTTCAGGATAGTACCAGGTTGCCAATTTGGGGTCTTCGCCATTCTGCGGGTTCAGCACACCCAATACCAATTCTTCACCGGGTGTTGCAAGCGCCACATTCTGATGATTGGTAAGCCGGAAAACGGCCCAGTAAAACGGAGAAAAACATCCTTCAAACTCCGGCAGGTTCCAAACTTGTCCGGGAATATTTTTAGTTTTTGTGATGTCCCACACATTTAAAATTCCTCCCTGGGTTCGGTTTTTCCAAATGCGATATGGGCCTTTTCCCAACCAGCGTTTGCTGAGCACATCTTTTTCTGGCACTTCCATCCCCACGCCAGCGTAAAAATATTTGCCTTCTGGCAAGGTGTATTCGTATGAGAGTTTCAAACTTCCGGTTGAATGGATTTCCCATTTAAACCAGTCAAATCCATTATTATTAGAGCTTTCAATCACATATCCAGCTTCCGTTTTCAGAACTGTCACCTTCCCTTTTTTCAAATTGGATTGAAAGTCGGCCCCTGACGATTGTGCAACCAAAAAAGGAACATTCGTAACAGGTAATAGAGAACCATTCACTTCAATTTCCCGAAGAACGCCGGTCTGCGGATCAAAACTGACCGAATTATTGCCGATCAAAAATTGAAATTCCCCGGTTCGTTTAATCTCCACTGTCTTGGGCATTACCAGTTTACCCGCGAGTTTTTGTGATGTTGCAATAGTCCATGCCCACGAAGACAGTTCCCGATCGGTATGATCATAAACCTTCAGTTTTAGGGCTTCGCACTTTTTCCAATCGGCAGGAAGCTTTATTCTTAATTTTCCGTTGGTACTGGCAGGAATACTAACAGACTCGGTCACTCCTTCATCAACAACGCGGGCTCCGGATTGTATTTCGTATGGGCCGGCAAAGTTCTCCAGTTGCCATTCAAACCGACATTGGTTTAGATTGACAAATGAAAAGTCGTTTTCTACTTCGATGGTTCCGTCGAAACCGGTTGGTAGTTCTTTCATTTTTATTTGAACGGGGGACCAGATTTCCTTCACCGCAAAATAGCTGCCTTCCTTTTCACCGTTGGGTCCCACTAGCCCATCGGCAGCCTTGCTTTCCTGCACATCAATCCGATTCAGGTCGGTGCGATAAATCCCCTCATCGAACAAGGCCCAGATTATCAATCCGCCCCCAACTCTTGATTCTTTAAAAGCTTTCCAATAGTCGGACAATCCGGCTCCTCCTCCGCCATCATAAAGCGCATGTATGGCTTCATTCGGGAGTACAATATGCTTGTCCGACAGCCGTTCAACAAGCTGTTCGTAACTGGGATAAAATCGCGTATCAACCGGATCAAAATCAGGATCATAGTCTCCAGGCCATGTTTCAACCCGCGCTGTGTTTTTTAATGGACGTCTCCTTTGAATATCCCATCTGAAAAAATCTTCATCAAGAGCCGGATTATGTGCAAAATGGTTTCCATTTCCCCAAAGAATTATGGAAGGATGGTTGACATCACGGCTGATTAGCTCCTTCACAAGTTTGCTTCCAACTTCTTTTCCCAGCGGATGATGCCAACCTGTTAATTCATCCATTGCCAAAAGTCCAAGCGAATCACATAATTCAAACAGATATTCGTCAGGAGGATAATGACACGGTCGGACCACGTTAAAATTTAGATCCTTCATGATTCGAAAGTTTTCTTCGATATTAGCTTTGGACAGTGTTCTTCCTGTTTTTGGACGAAAGCTATGCAGTGACGCACCTTTTAGTAAAATTCTTTTCCCATTTAGATAAAATCCGTCATGATCCCGAACTTCAAAAGTTCGGAAACCAAACTTTTGCGAATAGGAATGAATGACCTGATTATCAGCAGACAATTTCACTTCCACCCGATAAAGTTTTGGTAACTCGTGTGACCATAGTTTGATGTTTCGGAATTTACTGCTGAGTCGTGAAACAGAATTCCCTGAGGCTACTTTTATCTCCATTTTTTCACCGATCGGTTTTCCTTCACTGTCGAATATTGTAGCCGTCAGCATTCTCTCATGATCCATTCCATCAGTATAAACGTCCATTTCAAAAGTCCCATCCATAGTGGCATTAATTGCTACACGTTCTATAAATTCATTTGGAAGAATATCGATGTAAACAGGACGAAAAATCCCTCCAAACAGCCAGAAATCAGTTACTCGTTCAGCTTCCTGTACATTCTCACTGTTTGATGATTTATGAACTTCGACTTCAATTCGGTTCTCCCCTTTTTTGACCAAATTCGTAATATCATAACTGAACTGCGTGAATCCGCCTTGATGTACCGCTCCTGCAGAAATTCCGTTAATTTTCACATGGGTATCGGTCATCGCTCCCTGAAAAGTGAGTCGGTATCTGTTCTTGCCAGTGTCTTTGAGGACAAATGTCCTTTTATAATACCCAATCTCAGGATCTGTCAAGAAAGCATCATGATCCATCCCATATGTATAATACCCAAATCCGTGTTGTTCCCAATTTGACGGAACCGGGATGGTGGTCCAGAAACCGCTGTTTCTTCCGGTCGACATCTTGAATTCCCAGGGAACTGCATCGGATGCATCTTTCCCAGAAAGATAAATGCGTTGCGCCCCCAATGTGCTGATAGCCAGACAGAACAGAACCACAACCAGAAAAACTATTCTTAATTTCATATTCATTCTTTATTTTTATTCACACAAATTGTTTGTGATCAGTCTGTTTATTGTTGTTCAAATTGAAATAGTTCTGAATCTGTTCGCGATTTCTGAAGCATAACTATCATCTTTTGTACTATTTCAGGGTTGAATCCGGCTACATTCAGTTTTTCACCGACATCTGTTTTGAGGTTGTATAACTCGATCGTTTTTTCTTCCTCCCGTAACACATTGTAGCAAACCAATTTCCAGTCGCCCATTCGGACTGCCTGCCTGCCTCCAAGTTCGTGAAACTCCCAATACAGGCTTTTATGTTGCTTTTGTCCGTCTTGTCCGGTTAACACCGGCAAAAAGGAGATGCCATCCAAGCCGCCAAGTGCGTTACATCCTGCAATTTCAGCCAGGGTTGGCATCACATCCCAAAAAGCAGAAATATGATCTGTTTTGGAGCCTGGTGCAATAATACCCGGCCAACTAACAATCATTGGCACACGGATTCCTCCTTCATAGAGATCACGCTTGTAGCCCCTTAATGGGCCGTTGCTGTCGAAATAGTCAGGATCGGCACCACCCTCTTTATGGGGGCCATTATCTGAAGTGAACATGATGATGGTATTTTCTTCCAGCCCAAGCTCTTTCAGTTTTGAGACAATTTCGCCAACTTGTTTATCCAGAATGTCAACCATTGCAACAAACGCTGTGTGGCTTTCAGGTTGGGAACAATAACTGCCGTCACGAAACCCGGGACCGGAATCCACTCCTTTGTAACTAAGCTCAGGATTAAATTTATTCCGGAACAAACTCATATTTTCCTCTGGAGCTATTAACTCAGCATGTGGAATCACATTCGGATAGAATAGAAAAAATGGTTCGTCCTTGTTGCTATCAATGAAATCAAGTGCTTTACGATGTATAATTTCTGGTGCATAATCAACAAAATGATCCCCTGTATTTCCTTCCAGGAATAATTTTTTTTGATTGTCCCACAAATATTCAGGATAATAATTGTGTGCTTTTCGCTGGCAATTGTAGCCAAAGAACTGATCGAAACCCTGTAGGTTCGGATCACCTTCAGAACCTGGAAAACCGAGTCCCCACTTTCCGAAAGCCCCGGTAATGTAACCGGCCTTTTTCAGCATCTCCGCCAACGTGTACGCAGAATCGGGAATTGGCCACTGACCTTCAGGTTCCACTTCCTTATTCCCCCGGACGAGCGTGTGCCCTGTATGTAAGCCGGTCATCAACGAACACCGGGAAGGTGCACATACGGTACTTCCGGCGTAATGCTGCGTGAACAACATCCCTTTCGCTGCGAGTCGGTCAATATTTGGAGTTTGATAATTTTGCTGGCCAAGGCAACTCAAATCCCCATAACCCAAGTCATCTGCTAAAATGTAAATAATATTTGGTAGCTGAGCACTTGTTTCCTGTGCTTGCCTATTTCCCTGACAACCAAAAGCAAGAGTCGCAACAAAGGGAATTACCATTTTCGACCAAAAGCGCTTTTCCATAAATTTCGTAAACCGTTATTTTATTTCACTTTAAAAGTGCAAAGGCTTTAATTGATGGTCACAAAGTAAGACACCTCAAGCCCTTGCACTATAGATCTAACTACTAAACACTATTCCACTTCTGCTACACGATACTCTGGATAATCATTCACCACATGAATGACTCCGTTAGTCGCAATAATATTTGATGTCCTTACACTGAAATACTTCAAGGTTCCAGGGAAGTTATTGACATGAATTTGATACTTATTAGCGGTTGAAGCACCGACAGGTCTTCGGTTTAAGAACAATTTAGTTGAATCGTTTTTGAATAATATATCCATCTCCATAGGAACCGTTGAAAGCTCCAACGAAGTATATTCGCCATTTGCAATGTTACTCATCAAATAATTTTTCAAGGTTTCCACATCAGCACTTGCAATATCATCTAAATGATTATCATTCATGTAGTTCCCAAATGCACCATCATTCAAAATCATGAATGTGCGCCCTTCCTTTTCATATTCCGCTTGAAGCCCGGTTAAATTAATGGCCGCATACATTCTGGACATATCATTAAATTGGCGACTCTCTACAAACTCGTAAGCAGTCATGTAGATATTGGGGTCTTTTGACGAATACTCATACGGATACTCTTCTTGTAAATCCAATCCGAATAAGGTACAAGAGGTAACTATTCCATTGATGGCAAATGCTGCTATCAGAAACATCAAAACTTTAAATTTTATATCTATTTTATTCATCTCGTTATGCTTAAATCAATTAATAACAAGGACTTTGTTCCAAGTGTCCTTTACTTTCGATCATATCATCGGCATTAATCGGAAACAATAATTCACAGTCACTCCCAGAGAATGGAGTAGCTGATGTAAGTCCCCAAGTCGTGTAGTAAGTCTGAAATACCTCGTTATTGATATCTCTGGCCCGTCCGGTCCTAACCAAATCATTCCAACGATGCCCTTCGCCCAAAAGCTCCACTTTTCTTTCCCAAAGAATTAACTCTTCAAGTGAAGTCTTATCGACAGAATAAGGATAATCTGCAGCAGTTATGTCAGTCATTCCAGCCCTATTTCTTACCAAATTCAGATATTTCAATGCTTCGGCTTCCTTGCCGAGCTGGTTGGCTGCCTCTGCCCTCAACAAATAGATATCAGCTAAGCGATAGATAATAAAAGGATGTTCGTTTTGTCCTTCAAGTCTTCCAGGACTTTCCGGTCCATACCATTTCCATAAACCTAAACCATAGCAATTCTCCAGCAAGTGAGTTTCCCAGGTAAAAGTACGAGCAGTGTCGTAGCTCAAATATGTCCTTTTATCATCAGTATAGGTTTCCCATTCTTCAATAAACTCCTTGTTCAGAGATAAAGCTGATGTTTCCCTTCCCAATTTGTCAAGACTCTGGTTGTTGCCCATGTTGGCATAATTCCACTTGATTGTCCAAATATTTTCTGAAGTATTCCCTTCGCTAAAGATTTTTGTCCAATTGTCAATACTTTGCAAGCCATACCTATTTAGCTTGATTAATTCTGTAGTTGCAGAATAAGCCGTTTGAAAATCATGATTCCACATAGCCACATGTGCCTGCAATGCGTAAGCTGCACCAATATTAAACTTGGAAACGTCTGTAACTGTAGGATTCACTTTGGTAATCGCCACATCAAGGTCTGTTAATATTTGGGTCATCACCTCATCTTTTGATGTACGCGAAACGTACATTTTCGAAAGATCAGGATCCAATGTTGGCTCAGTGATCAGTGGAACATCGCCCCAAATGGTGACCATATCAAAGTACATTTTCGCACGCAAAAATGAAGCTTCTGCCAAGTAATGGTTTTTATTCTCAACAGCAACTCCTTCCATCTTATCCAGATAGTACAAAGCATAGTTTGCACGTCCAATTGCGCTGTAATATCCATTCCATGAAGTAACTGACATTCCAGAATGAATGTTGTTGGTATTTACATTGACACCATTCACGTCCATATACTGAGCATGCCAGGTATCAGCCGCTCTTCCCTCGAACCACATCAAAAAATTAAGATTTGATGATGATCCGTAGTTGATTGCCATTTGTGCGTAAACAGCATTTAGTCCACTCTCCGCATCTTTGGGCGTTTTCCAAAAAGTCTCAGAAGTCAGGTCACTTACTGGTTCTACTTCCAGAAAATCGTTTACACAGGAAGTAACTGAAAGCAGTGCCAGACCACCAATTAAAAAATTAACTATTTTACTCATCTTAATTCTATTTAAAAATTAATGTTTAACCCAAAGATTACATCCTTTGAACGTGGGTATGAATGCTCGTCATAACCAATTGCAAATACTGAATTGCGTGTATTCACCTCAGGATCCCATCCTGAATAGTTTGTCCAGGTGAAGAAGTTTCGGGCGATCACATAAGCACTAACGGCCCCCAGACGCAGTTTGCTGGTTACACTTGATGGTAAGTCATACCCCAGTCGCAAGGTTTGAAGGCGAATGTAAGATCCATCTTCAACAAATAAACTATTATTTGGTCTTGGGTTGTTAACCGTACCACCTGTGTTCAATGCATAAAATTCGGCGACATCACCCGGAGCTTTCCAAGCCTTAGCTACAAGAATTGGACTCGGCTTGTCGTTTCCGTATCTCATACTTGACCGTCGCCATTCTGTATAGTTGTATACATCGCCACCAAATGAATAATTGAATATGGCAGAAAGAGTAAATCTTTTCCACTCAATTTCAGAAACAAAACTTCCAAAGAAATCAGGTTGTCCATTGCCAATAATCGTCCGGTCGTCTGAATCGATGATACCGTCGTTATTAACGTCTTCCCAATGTACATCACCTCCTTTAAATGGCGTTTTCTTGTTACTAAATAATATCTGTTTTACCTCGCCAGTATACTCTTCTCCATTCAGTAAGTACTGATCCATAAAGCGTTCATTGGAATCGAAAACAGGAGTCAACTGTTGTCCCTCCGGAGTAAAGGCATTCGATTCGTCCCAAGGGAAAATCTCAACGGCCTTATAGCCAAACATCGTCCCAATTGTCCAGCCATCTCTCAGCGTATAAACCGCATCGTTTATCTCACCGCCAGGAACACTGGTTACTATATTGTTATTCTTTGAAAAATTAATGGTTGTCTTCCATTTGAAATCGGCCCTCTTTATGTTGACCGTAGTCAGACTAAACTCAATACCTTTATTTTCAACGTCTCCAACATTTTGATACAACGATTTAAAACCAGTTGTTTGCGGAATGTTGATATTATATAAAATGTCGTTGGTTTTTTTGTTGTAGTAATCTGCAATTAAGATCACCCTACCATCGAGTAAAGTCAGGTCCAAACCGTAATTCATCTGCTGAGTTGTTTCCCAACCCAACAATGGATTTCCCAATTGCTTGGCATAGAATCCAACCTGATCAGAATAATAATCCGTACTATAAAGAGCTAACGATGCAAAATTGGAAGCTGCCTGATTACCTGTAATACCAAAACTTGCCCTAAACTTTCCATCTGTCAGCAAATCATTTGTCCAATCCATGAAACTCTCATCTGAGAACCTCCAACCTGCAGACACAGACGGAAAATTTCCCCATCGATTATTTATCCCAAACCGAGATGAACCATCGCGACGAATATTGGCGGTAAGCAGATAACGGCTCTTATAACTATAATTAACCCTTGCAAAGAACGAAGACATGCGATAACGTGAATCCGTTGCTTTGGTATTATTAAAGTCGACTGTTTGGAAACCTGTTGAAATTTGCATTGCTTCAGTCAGGTTGTCTTCGACATCTAGTTTCACCGATTCTCTTCTTCTCTCCTGCATGGAGAATCCCAACAAGGAATTGAAAGAGTGGTCTTTAATATTTTTGCGATAGGTCAACAGATCTTCATGCGTCCACCCCGTGTTTAAGAGAGCTTCATTCATTGATGACGTTTTAAATGATGTCGTCAAAAGAGCGGGTCTGAACTGATCCATTTTCACGGCAGTTAACGAACCGGCAATTGTTGATTTGAACTGAAGTCCTTCAATGATATCGTATTCCAGATAATTATAAACATTAAAATCGTACGACGTCCGGTCATTTTTATACAGGTTAGCCCACGCCACTGGATTTGGGCGGCTACTAACATACGCCGTATATTCTCCATCCGGATCAATTACAGACCAATAAGGTGAACGTCTCAAATAGTCCCTTGAGGTCGAAGACTGTGGATTTGCTTTAGTAACACCCATTGCAACACGGGTACCAATTTTCAACTTATCTGTAGCGGCATAATCTACATTTACCCTTGATGAAAGTCGCTTGTTGAATGTTTTGATGTAAATACCCTGCTCATCCAAATACCCAACACTCATGTAGTACGACAATTTATCGTTACCACCGGCAATACTCATATCCAACTGATGTGTCCATGCCCTACGATGTAACAAATCCTGGTAGTTGAAATCGTTGTTGTTCACCGGGTTCAATGAGTCTGCTACCGAAGAAGGAGTTTTACCTTTGTAGAAGTTTCTCAATGCATCCAGATCAAAAGATTGCTGTGTGTTGATTTGAGGAATTTGATGTGCAATCTCAGAAGCCCTTAATTTGTAGTTAACTGAAATCCGTGGTTTCCCTTTGGCTCCTTTTTTTGTTGTAATGATGATTACACCGTTTGCAGATTTAGAACCGTAAATAGAGGCAGATGCAGCATCTTTCAGCACTTCCATGGACTCAATGTCCTGAGGGTTGATTGCATCAATACTTTCGATTTCCATTCCATCAACAATAAATAAAGGAGAAGCCCCTTCTGTTGTAAATGTTGATGTTCCCCGGATGCGGATTCTTGATCCGGCACCCGGTTCCCCGGAATCACTGATTACCTCAACCCCTGAAACTTTACCTTGCAAAGCGTTGGCAACATCTGTTGGTGTATTCCGCATGATATCTTCTGAGTTGACAGAAGAAATGGCACCGGTCAAATCGCGTTTCTTTTGCGTACCATACCCTACAACCACAAGTTCTTCCATTTCAATCGCATCTTGCTCCAATTGAATGTCTACAGTTTTTCTGCCCTTAATATTTACTTCTGTTGTCTCGAATCCTACAAATGAAAAAACCAATGTCCCATCTGCCGGGGCCTTTACTTCATAATTACCGTCCATATCAGTAATCGTTCCTCCACTGGTTCCTTTAACGATTACATTAACACCTGGAAGACCGCCTTCACTATCTGTAATTTTACCCTTAACTATTGTTTCCTGAGCAAAACCAAGAGTTGTGCTAAAAACAAAAAAGAGCATTACAATAACATTCTTGATGTACTTATTCTTATATATATTCATTTTCTGTACTTTAAGATTAATTTTCCACTACGACTGTCACGGTATAGTAAATGCTTGTCCCATTTTCTGCGGTGACGGTGTAATCTACTGGGATCGTGAAATCCTGAGGTTCAAGATTTCCCGGGACAACCGTTGAGCCCGGCGCATTAATGAAATTGGGTTTCAAAGCAGTTACGTCCGCATCGGAATTAACTTTAAGCGTGATCGCTTTTTTGTTTTCAACGATCGTTGCCTTTTTGGTTCCTGACAAACTTGGATTGTCTGATTTCCTTAGCTCAAACTTTGAAATCATTTTCAGATTTGAGGGTGGAAATTCAAAATCCATTTCCTTCCTGCACGAAGAAAAAATTACTCCGAACAAAAGAAAAAACATGATTAATGTTCTTTTCATACCTTTAGTTTTAATGATTAAATATTTTATCGGTTCAATCCCAATATTAAGACTAAACTTAAATTTTGGTGGAGTAAAGATTATCCAAGAATAAGTGAAGGACTTCCGAAATTGTACAGATATGGTTGAAAATCATACATAGAATTCTAACCTGCTAATCAACAAGCACATACACCACTCTTTATTGACTTTTTTTTTAAAAAATGTTTACGGAAGTATTTATTTAAAAAATTTGAGAAAACAGAAATCTCCATTTTGAGGCAATTAGCTACTGCTGCTTTTTTACAATACAGAAAATCAAAAAAATAAAGGATAGTCATATTGCTTATCCTTTATTAATAATTTATAAGAATCATTATTAAACCATACGAATCACCCTTGCATGCTTAACCGTCAGGTCTTTCCTATTTTTAACGTCAATAATAAATGATGCCCCATTTCCCAGAGATCCTTTGTTTATTTTATCCTCTACTGAAAAAGTAATTGTTTTCCATTTTCCATCATTCTTTCCTTTTATCGTACCAAATTTCGACGTCCCATTTTTTGTCGACACAAGCAGATTCCATTCCGAGCTAGTATTATCGAGATAAGTAATTTTGATCTGTGAATTGCCCTTCAACGACTGTTCAAATTCATCATTCAATATGAAAATCATTTTTGTTTGCCCGTTGGCAGTATCAGTTCTTCTTGCAGAATACTCATACATTCGACTTGGATCCTTTTTCCCCTTATTATTATCACCGTTCAGATTGTATTTCTCAACAGGCAAAGTTTTGGCTCCTTCCATATCACGTTGCATCAGCAAACGTTCAAAATTTTTCCACGTTCTGATTTTCTTATCACCATAAATAGACCGAACATAGGCTTCGCGCAACCAGCAAGAGGCATCAGGACTCTCGGTCGGACCTTTACCCGCAACCATACAATACCAGTCAGCCACCTTCGGAGCCAGGCTGATATTTTTCTCACTCACCCATAAAAAGTTAATTCCAACTCGAGCTGCCTGATAAAATATGCTTTGCTGCATAAATCGGATTTCTTCATCTGAAGCCACCCCAAATTCATCGGTTTCTTCACTTTCATCTCCAAAAATCCGTCCATCATGAAAAAAGTGTCCCCAGTCGTTGATCACATACCCATTCACATACTTTTGACCGGCCACTGGTGGAACCACCGGCTCGTAAAAATAATTCTCAATAAAACCACCCCTTCTTCCAAAGCCATTCTGGTCAGCGTAGCGATCCAACTCTTCTTTGGGATAGTCAAATCCCTGAATAGAGCCCGCACCGACCCACGCTAGTTTGTGGCTATATTTCCCAGCTGCTTCCGACCACCAATCCATTCGATCTTTAAAACACTTCATTAAAAGATCCGCTTCAAGCCCAGCTTCGAGCAATTGTGGAGTAAATTCTTCAGAAATAAAGAACTCCTCGCCGTATGATCTGGACATTGCATGCAGGTAAATAGCAAGAAAGTGCTTGTTTGCGAAATATTCCCTCTTCCCAAATTCTTCCACAAATTTTTTAAATTCATTTTGTACTCCTGAGTCCCATGGAGCCGCATACAATAAATAGTTCCCGTTATCTTCCTTACGGGTATAAAATGTTTTTGGTTGATGCTTCTCCACTACCCAAGGCGGGATAAACGAGCCGTCCGTTCCCTCCCATGGCGACTTTCTATCCAAGACAGATGCTTTTAAGCGGAACAAGATCATCCCATCAGCCTCTTCTGCTTTCTTTAACCACTTCTCTAGTTCACTAAAGTCATAAACACCTTCAGACGGATTCAGCATTGCCCAAGTGAGAGTAGTTCCTGCATGCTTGATTTTCGGGTTGGAACTAAATTCCCCCATATAACCCAAACCGGATTCATACTTTGGCTTCACCCATGTTGGAAAAGACCAGTCTTCTCCAGAACTAATGGTAAATTCATTTTTAAAGTCGTTATCAACAACATTGTTTTCCTTTTCGCATGATGCTGACAATAAATTACTAATGAGTAATAATAAAATCCACGTTTTTTTCACAACTAATTTGTTTAATAAATGATAATTTCAATTCGTTTGATAGTCGGAAGTCAAAATTATCTGCCTTTATTTCTTGGATGAACAATATTGTACAGAAATGGTCTGAGATCATACACCGGATTGATTACTTAATTCTGTATGTCTCTATATAGGAAGTAGGCGTTTGATTAAACTGCTTCTTAAAACATGTACTGAAATATTTAGGCTCATTAAAACCGACATGGTAAGCAACTTCGGAAATACTTAGATCGGAGTCTTTCAATAATTGAGCAGCTCTTTTAAGACGAATGTTCTGAATAAACTCGTTAACAGACAAATCGGTTAATGCCTTAATTTTTTTATATAAGATAGTCCTTCCAATTCCGATTTCTTTAACAAATGAATCCACATTAAATTGACTGTTGTCCATGTGATCCTCAACCAGTTTTATCGATCTTTGTATAAACTCGTCATCAGTGGAAGAAACCTTAACTTTAGAAGGTTCGGCAATTATTTTTTTTGAAAAAGCCATCCGAATGGCTTCCCGCGATTGAATGAGATTTTTCACCTGCAACATCAGATAGTCGGGATCGAAAGGCTTTTCGACATATACATCAGCCCCGGTTTCCAAACCATCCTTTTTCTGCTCCGGTGAATTGTAAGCACTCAACATGACAATAGGAATGTGGCTCGTAACCAAGTTTGTTTTTAATTCCCGAGACATCTCAATACCTGACATATTTGGCATGAATACATCCGAAACGATGATTGTCGGATTTTTATCCTGTGCCAATTTCAGTCCTTTTACACCATCAGGGGCAACCAACACATTGTAATCATTCTTAAAAAGCTCGTATAAATGTTCCCTTAAGTCACTGCTGTCTTCCACAATTAGGAGGGTATTTAAACTTCTGCTTTTGAGTTTGAATACTTTTTCATCATTTTTCTTTTCGGCTACAAGAATATCAACCAATTTCTGTGAATAATTAAATTCATAGCCTGCTGATTCTGAGATCATTTTATTGATTTCTTCTCTTTCAGCATGATATGGCTTCAGCGGGATGCTCAATTTAAAACTTGTTTCTTTTAGATTGCTGGATGCTTCTATTTGACCATTTAACAGTTCAACCAGTTCTTTGGTGAAGGCCAGTCCAACACCAGAACCTGCCTGAATGAAAGAATCATTTCTATCAATATGATAGTAGTTATCGAAGATATGCTCCAGCTCATTTGCGGGTATAGGTACCCCTGTATTCGTTATTCGAACCTTCAACAAATTCGTAAATTCCTCGAGTGTGCCATGCGATTTCTGTTTTTGATCCAAATCCAAATAGACAATAATATGTCCATATGTAGGCGTATATTTCACCGCATTGGAAAGTAAATTATAAAATATTTTTTCCAATCGATCTTGATCAAAGCAAGCTGGAATTTTATGTTGAGAACATTCAAAAGTCATCTCAATTCGGTGTTCTTTCACCAATGGTTCAAATAATAACAAGAGCTCTTTAATGAAGACCGCAACGTCACCATTCTCATTTTTCACCACCATTTTCTTATTTTCCATTGCCCTAAAATCCATCAACTGATTAATCAGATTCTGTAACCTGACTACGTTGCGATAAACTAGGTTCATCTCTTTTTCAAGCTGCCCATCCAAAGTCATTGAATTCAACATCTTTCTTAACGGACTGGCAATTAAAGTCAACGGCGTTTTAAACTCATGCGATATATTAGTGAAAAACTGGATTTTGATCCGATTTAACTCAGCTATTTTTTCCTTGCTCAGTCGCTCCAAGTGAAGTTGTTCTCTGTATTCCTTCCTAATCAAATAAACTCGAAGAAGTATAAAAATAACACCGATAACAAACAAGCTATATAACAAAACAGCCCACCATGTTTTCCAGGGGGGAGGTAATATTTCAAGCATAACGGTTTTGGTTTGATTACTCCAAATACCATCATTATTCGAAGCCTTTACAATAAATTTATAAGTTCCCGGATAGAGATTGGAATAGGTAGCAAAACGTTGATCCGCATTAGTATATTTCCATTCATCATCATAGCCCATAAGCCTATAAGCAAATTGATTTTTTTCGGGCATTAGATAATTGTTGGCGCTAAATTCGAAACTAAAAACCCTTTGCGTGTGATTCAATTTGATCTTTTCGATGTAACCTATTTGTTTTAACTCTCCTTCTTCATTCGTAAATTTTGAAACTTGCTTATTATTAATAGAAAACCCCGTTAGAATTACCTCCGGCGCTGTTGGGTTTTTTTTAATCAGATCAGGCTTGAATACGGTAAAACCGTTTGTCCCACCAAAAACAAGTTCCCCACTCTTGCATTTCAATGCTGAATTTGGATAGAAAAGATTTCCTTGTAACCCATCGCTGCTATCAAATCTGTGAAATTTTTTATTTTCTAGTTCAAATTTAAAAAGACCATTATTGGTACTCAGCCATAGGTTTCCCTCGTCATCATCCAATATACTATATACAGCACTTGCTGTCAACCCTTCATTTGATGAATAATTCCTAAATTCTTGAGTTCTCGGATCAAAAGAAAATATGCCATACCCCCTGGTTCCCAACCAGATTATCTCTTTTTGATCCTCATAAACACAGAAAATCTCATTACTGCCGAAGGTCAGTGTGTCTTTCAAATTAAAATAGTAGTTGTGATGAATCCTGGACTTAATGTCTAACATTCCTAATCCATGCCGGGTTGCCATCCATAATTTATTGTTTGCCCCTCTAAAAATACCATTGTTAAAATGGTTCGACATGTCACTATTTGGAGAATCATCCAAAATGTGCTCAAACTGATGCGAACGAAAATGAAAAAAATCAATAGCTCCATTTTCCGTTGCAATCCACAAGCCTGAATCTTGTTCTAGCTGCAAAGAATAGATTGTATTGCTTGTTAGGCTGTTGATGTCGTTAGGAATGTTCTGATAGTTGGTGAATTGTTTTTCTCGACTGTCAAAGAAATCTAAACCTCCTTTATAACTTGCCACCCAAAGGTTATTATTGGTATCAATCACCAGCGATTTCACATTGTCGTAGCTCAAACTGTTTTTGCTATAGGAATGAGAAAAATGTGTGAATTTATTGGAAGTGCGTTCGTAGTATGCCAAGCCAGAACCTTCGGTGCCGAGCCATAAATTTCCGTATTCATCTTCAGCAAACGCACTTATTGTGTTGTTATTTAATGAAATATCTTCTGTCTCGCGCACATGTTTAAATAAATGATCATTATAGTTCACGTATCCTAAGCCTCCAGAATAGGTGCCGATCCAAACTCCCTCATTTGAATCTTCAGTTATCGTCCAAATGGAATTATTGGGAAGACTGAAGTTATCAGTCACGCTGCTTGTATAATGTCTATATTTCTTATCGGAGAGATCAAACACGTATAGTCCCCTGTGTGTTCCAATCCATAATATTCCTCGTTTATCGATGTAAAGAGCTTTCGCCAAATTGTTTCCCTTGATATCAAGATCTTCAAGAAAGAATGTGTATCTATCCACAAAATTTCCATCTTTTGAATAATGATATATTCCCTCTCCTTCAGCCAGAAAGAAAATATCGTTTAAGGTTGTTTCAATGGCCAGTATATTAGCCCGTGTCGATAACTGTGTAAATAATTTGAACGATTTTCCACGTTCATCGAATCTAAATATTTTTCCATTTTGTGTTCCCAGCCATAGATTAGCTTCATCAGAAAAAATAACAGAAAAAGCTTCATCTTCACTCAACCCGGTATTCATGAAAACTATCCCTTTTTTATCAGGATCGTACATTCCTATTTTTGAGGACATTAAAAACCAAATATTTCCCGTTTGATCTTCTGCTATTTCCAGAACATTCTCTTTCGAATTAAAGGTTGGCTGAAAAGTAGTTGATTCAATATCGTAAATAAAAAGTCCTTTGTTCGTCGCAACCCACATGTGTGATTGACTGTCATTGAAGATATCCAGAAACTGAGGATCTCTTACTTCTCCCTCTAATAGAGAGATCTTTTGTATTCTATCAAATTTATATCCGTCAAACTTATAGAGTTCATTAATTGAAATAAACCAGATATAACCATCCTCATCCTGGGAAATAGCCTGGATGCCATTGTGAAAAAAACCTGATTCAGGTGACATTCGCCTAAAACGATAATCCACCTGTATATCGGCTAGCGCATCCATGAAATAAACGATCCCGACAATTAATAGTAATATGTGGTATTTCCTTTTCAAAGTATTTGCTAAAAAGAGGAACCTTAAGGAGAGCGAGTAAATACATTCCCACATTTACCCTTAGGCCCAATCCAAATTAAAAACTTATATAAATTATTAGAATGCCAAAAAGCTCAAAAATAAAAAATAATAATTGGGTTTTATTGCCTCCATATGATTTTCTACTTAAGGCCTCCAGTCTTTACCTCTCCACTATTTTTCGCTATTCCTAAGTCAATTTTTCCCTTTTTTAAAAGAATCTCCATCATTCCGTGCTACCTTATTCACAATTAAACATTTGAAGTATGGTAATTTTAATGTACTATTGGCTACTCCATCCAGTTGAGCTAAGAAAATAAACTTTTCAGGTTTTGTTTTAGGTTGTTTCCTTGAAGCGGTAAATTTCAAGTCTGTGAGTTCTGCGGAAATCTCCTGTTCGAGTTGGTATTTTTTCCAGTGCTTTGACAAACTTCTGCATCTATTCCCGATAAATAAATTCGTTCGTTACGCTGTGAGTATACCACCACACTTCCCAGCCAGTAAATAAAAATTAATAATAATATGAAGCGATTAAAATTTATTATAGTTTGATTAGGTTTTGTTGCCATCTCTTATTTCTTGTTCTTCGACTAACACATTAAAAACGGAATCATTACTCCCGAAATTCTAGTACTTAAAGTCTTTAATACTATCAAGATGTTCATTATGATTTCGTTTAGAAATATTTTTTAAATAGAGCTATTTTGATAAATCAGGCATTTCATCAGCGGTCACAACTGCGGGATGTTTATAGATTTTAATCAGATCTTCAGTTGAATTTTCACGGAGCCATTGTGTATGCCAGGTTAAAAACCAGATCCAATTTGTATTCAATTTATCTGCTTCTTCTGGATAAGGAATTCGATCATTCTCAGTAAGAGCAACAAGTTTACCTGGAGCAATTGTTTTTAATATTTTAAATTCTTTTGCCCAACGTTTATGATCCAGATGATGATAAGTGTCAGTTCCAACAATATCAACGTATTTTTCACCCGGATAAAACGAAGCATCTGCTTCGTAGGAACCACCCCATACCCATATAAGATTATCAAGTTTTTTATCGTGGTAGAAATAATCAAACATAAACTGCCACAATTTTACAAATTGAGCTCCGTCGTTTCCCGTGCCTTTTTTAGGTCCCCACCAAAACCAGGATCCATTCATTTCGTGAAAGGGACGCCATAAAACCGGAACTTTGTTCTCCTTCAAGATGGCCAGTCTTTCGGCCATGGCATTAAGTTTTGAGATAAATATTTCATTTTCAGGTGTTCCGGGCTTTAAAACTTCGTTAATACTTACCGGTTCTTTTGAATTTGGATACGAATCTTCCAATGGCGGTGCACCCATATGCCAGCTAAAAGTGATTAGCTGATGCCTTTCTTTCCACGATTTAATTGCTTCGCCTGTTGGATCAGGAACATCTGTTCTTACATCAAAACCTCTGACAGCCGGCAACTTACCTGTTATATTTTTTATATAATCCATTTCAGTAGTAAGCCCGTTGGAATTAGCTTCCTCTTGCCCCGACAGCATTTGTTTCCCATTTACAGATTTTAAATAAATCAAAATATTTTTTACTTCAGGGCTTACCCTCCTTCCGTTATATTTTGGATTAGAATATCCAGTTAACACAACCAACATTAGGATTATTAAGCTGCATAAAACTGAAAAATGAATTAAATTGTTTTTGATAGACATAAAACCTCTTTTTATTCTTTATTCAATTAACGAATTCCTGAATCTTTTATAATCTTATCTACAATCTCAAATTGTTGCAGATAATTTTTATAATCCGTTTTGTTATTTAACCCTTGTGGTAAATTGGGCACATTGATAAAAAAATTATTTTCAAACGTTCCTGCTTTTAGTATAGCTTCATTTTGAGCTATTACCGCTTTCCCATTTCCCACAAACAAGTTGTTTTTATAGTTTACTGAATGTGGATAACCTTCCCAATTACGATGACCTAAGATGTTGTGTGTTTCAGGCCCGGCTATCACAATGTTATTTTCAACGAGTGCCTTTTTAACTTCACTGCAAGCAGTAATACACGCTGTACCAGTTCTGTAGGTTCGGGTTACATTGTCGTTATAGCTTAAATTATGTCGTACTATATTTCCACCATTATCCCCCATTCTTCCAAAAATCATATAACCGGGTCCTTCGTTATCGTGACTATAATTGTATTGCATAACGCAATTCCAACAATGGTTGTCAATTGAAAAAGGTGCGCCGTCGTTACCACGAGGCGACATACATTCCCACCCTTCGTTATATTGCATAACGCAATCCAGACAATCCCAAAACCAAATTCCGTTTGAAATGGCATTCATTCCGGTACGTGAAACTTCACAATTTTGTATGATTGCTCCTTCGCATTGCCTGATCCAAATCCCATCTCTGACAATACTATCGATGCGACATTCCTGGATCAATACATTTTTATGCGTTTTATAATAAGTATCCGTTTTTTCAAGCTTGTATAAATTAACTTCATTTCCAAAAGTGATTCCACACGAGCCCACATTATGAATGTATACATTTTGAATAGTGAGACCATTCCACCAACTGGGTTCTGTTCCCTTGTAAACACGACCACTAATAGCCCCTTTAGTTTTGCTGGGTTCTGTAATTTCAAACATTGCCGAACCAACATCATGGATATTCAAATTTTGTAGGGTCAAGTTTTCCATCTCACCTGCATTTTCAGCAATAAAATGTATTCCGTATATCCCTAACCAGTTGGTGATTTCAAGATTTTCAATCGTAATATTTGCAGGATTCGTTAAATGAATCACAGCTTCTGCACCATTGCCATTAAGTATAGGATTTTTCCCCTCTCCATATTTCGTTATATGAATTGGATTATTGCGACTGCCCTGATCATCAATATACAAAGTCCCTTCAAAAGACTCGCCGGAAAAAAAGAAGATACTATCTCCCGATACTAAATTCTGTTCATTTAATTTTCCAATGGATGCCCATGGCGTATCCGGCGATGTACCTGAAAACTTATCAGAGCCTAAGATAGTACTCAGGTAGTAATTTGTTGAATACCCCTGAAAAACGAGGATTACAAGCAGCAGAACAAAAGTGTATTTTAAATGATTCATTGTGATTCTATTACAATTAAAAGGTCGATCGAATTACCGGGCTTAATCCCAATCCTGATAGTATTCTTTTAGTTCATCCATCTTTGTTTTCAGCGTATTGACGCTATTGGCATATTCAGGATCAGAATAAACGTTATTCATTTCATTTGGATCATTGGTCAGATCAAATAATTCCCATTCAGGCGGAGTTGGAGGAAAATCCGTTAATCCCTTGTTCTCTCCGTAATAATAAATAAGTTTAAAGCTATCCGTCCGTATTCCATAATGAGCTGCAACATCGCGATGAAGCAGGTGTTGCCAATATCTGTAATAGATGGCATCCCGCCAATTTTCAGGAGTACAGCCCTCCAAAAGTGGTCGTAAACTTTCTCCTTGCATCTCTTTAGGAATTGAAAGTCCGGCGATATCAATAATAGTTGGTGCAAAATCAATGTTAGCCACCAAATCAGAATTTATGGATCCGGGTTTTATTTTTCCGGGCCATTTTATAATCAAGGGCATTTGCATTGATTCGTCATACATAAATCGTTTGCTGAAGAAACCGTGTTCGCCCAAAAAATGTCCTTGATCGGAAGAATAAATGACAATGGTATTTTCATCCAATCCCTGTTCTTTCAAAAAACGAACTACTTTCCCCACATTTTCATCCAAAACATTTGCGCCACGAAGAAAAGCTTTGATATATTGTTGGTAAACAAACTTTCGTTGCTCACAGGTATCATCTGTATTTAATACCTCGTGCCGGAAAGTTCGTTGGTCGAGCATTTCGAGTTTAAGTGTTGTTCGTTTTGATGCTTCTCCGCGGTTTTTATAGGTATCACACAAATTATCAGGTTCAGGAATAAACTGGTCTTGATAACAGGTATCGTAAGGTTGTCTGGTATCCCAGGGGTCGTGTACCGATTTAAAATGACACATCACAAAAAATGGTTTGTCTTTTTTTCTACTTTTAATAAAATTCATTGTCATTTCGGCGGTAACATCATCCACCCAGCCATCATATTGAACCATGGAATCATTTTCCGGCTCAAAATACCTTGGATTCCAATATCGGCCCTGTTCGTCGAGTACACTGTAATCATCAAATCCTGAAGGCCTTGATTTCAAATGCCATTTCCCGTATACTGCCGTCTGGTAACCGGCATCGTGTAAAACAGAAGCAGAAGTCATCTGGCTGTTATCAAAATCCTGGTTCAGACAATAAACACCGTTTTTGTGACTGTACTTCCCGGTTAATATGGTTGCCCTACTGGGAGAACAGATGGAATTGGTGCAAAAAGTTTGAGAAAACAACATCCCTTCTGCAGCTAAATGATCGATATTTGGAGTACGAACTTCGTCCGATAGTCTATTATTGTAACAACCAATTGCATTTACTGAATGGTCGTCCGAAAGGATAAAAAGGATGTTTGGTCGTTCCGTTTTAGAGGAAGAACAACTACTTAAAAGCCAAACAAGTCCTGCGACAAGAACAATATATATACTTCGTTTCATTTTAATATTTGCTTTAGAGATTCCAGTTGTTTTGAATATTGGGGTTTAGCCACAATATTTTCCAGTTCCTGATCATTTTCACGATGATTATATAATTCTGAAGAAATGACGACTTGCGGTTCACTATTCATTCTCCACTCCGTATATCTGAATTCATTTGTTCGAACAGAATACCCTGTTACCGAATCGCGGGGAATTGCAGAAAGTGCAAAATCTCTTTTTTTGTAGAAAAGATTTTCTCCTTCCAGTTCTTCCGATACGTTAAAACCAGCCATTTCCACAAGTGTTGGATAAATATCGATGGTTTCCACAATACCGGAAATCGCCCGTGGTTCTTTTCCGGGAACATAAACAATGAGCGGCACCCGGGTATCAATTTCCATATTTGAATGTTTGCTCCAACGACCGTATTCACCCAATTTCCAGCCGTGGTCACCCCAAATTACTACAATAGTATTATCGTCGAGATCCAATGTTTTTAGTTCATCCAGAAGTCTCCCGATTTGAGCATCGATGTAACTTACACAGGCAAAGTATCCGTGTTTTAAACGCAGTGATAATGTATCTGAATAGGGTTCTGGCTGTGTAATATCGGTATAACTCCCTGTTTCTGACCAGGATCTGAAAATATATGGAGAGGCATTTTCAGGAAGCTCCGTTACAGCACTTAGAGGAATATCTTCCCTGTTGTATAAATCCCAGTATTTTTTTGGAGCTGTAAATGGCAAATGCGGTTTATAATAACCAACACCAAGAAAAAATGGTTTTTTAGCTGATTTCAATTCATGAAGTGCATTTATGACATTATTCGTTATTTGTCCATCGGGATAGGCATTATCAGGAACATTAGCCGCCTCTGTTACAGTCGCTTTGTGATACGTTGAACCTTCGGCAATTTGTTTATTCTCTTCCGAGGCATATGCCAGAATCGGAGTACCTTCCGGAATCCAGCAAGGTTGACTCCAGGATTGATCATCCTGCATTTTTATATCGTTATGATACAACTTTCCAAAGCCAAGGCTTGTGTAACCTTTTTGTTTAAAGAATTGAGGCATTGTAACTGCATCCGGAATCTTCGACCTAAAATGAGTCGATAGATCCATAACGCCAGTGGATTGGGGTCTCATACCGGTCATCAACGCGGTTCGTGAAGGTGCACACCAGGATACAGAACAATAAGCTCTGTCGAAAATTGCTCCACGCTTTGCCAGTTGATCGATGTGGGGGGTAATGACATAATCATTGCCGTAGATTCCAAGTTCGGGCCTGAGGTCGTCTACTGCAATAAAAAGTATGTTCGGAACTTTTTCGTTTGTATTATTAATACAAGCGTTAAACAATAAAAAGAACATCGGGAGAAAGTATTTAAAGGCAGTCCCGATATGAATTTGCATTATACTAAATGGTAATTTTAAATTCATTTTTCCCTGTTTTTGATAAATGAATTGTTTCAACAATTGTCTTTCCGTCAATTATTAATTTTACTTGATATTTTCCATAAAATCCCCTGAATCCATAGCCTCCCTGAGAGAATTGAATATTGCTGAATGAGGTATGCCACTCATCTTTTATTAGCTTTCTTATGGAATAATACAGTGGTTTTAGTCGAAGATCATCACCCGTCAAAGCTCCTTTGAAATTTTTCCCGTCGCGAGCAAATTCGTCGGTTAAGTTCCACCAGGTTAAGCATTCTACATTTGGATGGCTAAACAATAGCCGAAAATAATTGGCGCCTAAAATTGCTTGCCACTCTTCGGCTTTTTCATTTGATAACACAGGTAAGGTTATTTCTGAAATATGAATGGGCAAGTTAAAATCTGCGTATTGGTCCAGAACCCGGAACAGATGTTCGGGCGTCATTTTATTTCCATCATACAATCCGTTAATAAAATCAGCTCCATACCAAAGGTGAAATTGCATTCCGATGTAATCTATTTTGATGCCCTGTAAAACCAGATTTTTGATGAGGAGGTAATAGGGACTATCTTCATAATAAAAATTCAACCAGCTATTTCGCGTAGTTGCATTAACTCCAAGTTTATTATCCGGATTAAAATACCTGTCGGCCATTTTCATCGACCAAACGGTACAATTTTCAGGAAGCACTTTGTTGATGGGACGATTGAGAGGTTCATTGACAACGTCCCAATACTTTATTTGTTCCCGATAACGATTGGACAACTCTTCAAACCTTCTTCGGTAAAGGCTTTCCAAAGCTTCTTTATCTTCAGGTGCCCATCTGGCCTGAGAGCGTTCCCATACAATTGGATGTCCTTTCATGACCATTTCATTATCCTCACAGAATTTTACCATAGCATCAATCGGCACCTTATATCCTGCGTATTTTTTAACTTCAGCATAATTGAATATACCCTGTTCGGGTTCTACAATGTGCCAATAAATCGGAATCGAGGCTGAGTTAAATATATCCTTAAACAATTCTTCATACCTCTGATCCTTCGATTCTTCGCCAAACGCATTCTGGTAGAAAAACTTAGATCCAAAAATAAAATCATGTGAAAGCTGTTCCACAGAGATTTCGACATCATCTACCGTTGATCCTTGTTTGTCAACAACTTTTATAATCGCATCTCCTTTCCTGTTTTGCTCAATTCCCGATTGAATCCTCTGTTCAAGAGAAGGTGCGTTCCACAATGCAAGACATTTCTCGAAGTCAACACTATCAATGCGGTTTGCCTCTACTACGATATGATGGTCATCAATCTGTGAATAAAGATTTATACAGTTAAAAAGAATCAGAAGAATCGCCAGCTTTAGCTTTAGTGCATGTCGCATTGTTTTGTTGGGATTACTATCGGCATAAAAAATAGAATCGTGGTTTCGTTTCATCGCGATTTTGTGCTTTAACTTATTCTAATAGCTTGAATCAAACCTATTATTAATCGCCTTTAATTCAGCGCAATAAAGGTAGTAACAGAACCTTGTGGCGCATTGTAAGTGAGACTGCCTTCTGTTAATTTTACGTCTCCAACAGATTGAAACTTTTCAGAATTACTGGTTCTAATACACTTATAAGTATCGGCATTACCAAGAACATCGATTGTTACTTCCTTATCCTCATCTCCCAGATTGAGTACCAGGAAAGCGTCTGGATTTGTCGTTTCATTGGAAGCAAAAGCCATCAGTTCAATATTCGAATTTTCTTCGGATTCAACGGAGGCTACCTTCATTCCACGCTGACCGAAAGGAGAAAGCTGTTTGTAGTAATAGTATTGTGGCTTCACTTCGTAGTTGCCATTTTCGGAAACAAAAATTGCAGTTCCCGGATTTGGATCTCCCCCGACCCAGGTAAGAGTTTGTAATGCTGCCCATGGGATAACAGCATTTACTTTGGCTTCGTAAATATTCCTGCGTATGTAATCCATAAACATAAAATCTTTCATGCCTGCTTTTCCACCCCAAGTCATCGAAGTGGTCCATGCATGTAACTCAGGACGTTCCAATCGTAATAAATCGGATGCCTGCGAATTAATCCGGTCGCCGGCTCCAAAACCATGGCTGGTAATTAAAGCCATGTTTTTCATTGCATTATCATTGTCGTGAATTGCCCAGTGATACCAATGAGTTGCCATATGCCACCAGGTCGTGCATTCGCCCGGTGTTAACCCTATATTTAATCCCGAAGCTTTTATCATTGGCGGCATAAACTCAAGAAAGTATGCAACCTGCCACGGCCGCCAAAAGGCATTATAATCGTGTCCAGTTCCGATATTTCCAGTACTTCCATCAAGAGGCCAACGGTTGGGTGAATCTCCTTCGTTATGAAGCGAAAGATATTTTACGGGAAGATTCTCCTCATCTGCCAAATACCTGCACCAATCAATCATGTATTTAGCCAGATTCTCATATTGAGTAGGGTCCAAATCGCGACCACGTAAAAACTTTTGCTGAGTTGCCCATGCCGGTGGTCCATATAAAGTTGTTATTATCTCAATATTGGCTCCGTTTCTTTCTTCAGTTTTGGCGATTCCCTGGTGGGCAAAATAGCGCATCCATGCTGTAGTTGATTCATGATCAAACTTTGCTCCTGGTTCTTTTTGGTGAAAAGGATCAAAAAACATTTTTATAATGTTTGGTTTTAATCCGTCTTCCCCAAAAATCAAATCAATAATCTCCTGACGTTTTTCTTCTGATAATCGGCTAAAACCACCGTATTCCTGGGGGTCATTTACCGGATCGGTTGATTGAGCCAGTTCCACATAATTAACACCAAACCCATCCCAATCCTGTAAAGTTTTGGTAAAATCAACTTTAACTGAGACTTTGGTTTTTTCAGGCTGAACCTCTTCGTTTTGAGATGAGTACATTCTACAGGCTCCCATAATGATGAAAGCAAAGAATGTGATGATCAATAACTTTTGTTTCATTGGTTTAGTCTTTTTATTTATTGATGTAAGGTGTAATTTCTATAAAATGCCCCTTTTACTACAGGTTGATTTTTAACTTCAATTCGAAATCCTTTTGGCAGAATTTCAAATTGATCCGTTTTAAAAGTGGTAATCCCGTAATTCACCCAAACTTTTGTTCCATTTTCAAATTCTGATTTCTGTACCATAAAATCATCAGAAAGTACTTCGTGGTTTATCATTGCTGAGTGAGCCGTATTTTGGTGCAGTGGGCTCAATAAAGCATAGGTATCTTTGATCAACGGTTTTAAATCATTCCATTGGGCGTATTCAATCGACCAGCTTGAAGGTTCTGCGCAAAGCAAATCAAGGAGAACATGATTTGCATGATCTTCTCTTCCGCACGGGGTTCCATGTTGCCAGTAACCGACCACGCATTCGTGATAAACCAAATAAAAAAGCGGGATGGTTAAACCTGTGCGATAAGCTACTCCGTAATGATAACCAGTTCCTCCCCCGCTCAACCCTTCACAAAATGCCAAGGAAGAAATAGCCCAATCTGTGCCTCTTTCACCGCCAATCAGTAAACCACGGTCTGTTATGTTTTGTAATAATTTCAGTCTGTATTTTAAATCTTCGGAACGTGTCATTGGGTGCCTGTCATCAAAACATTCGTAGTGAGATGTGTTGGTAATTACATCAAAATAATAAGCATTTAATGGGATATCCTTTTGCACCAAGTCCATGTTCCTGTTGAGTAATTCTTCTCTTTGCGAGGAACAGGTAATATAGCATTTACCACCATCCCAAATTCCACCCTGATGCATGCTGCCATCTGCATCTCTCAATATATATCTTTCATCGAAGGTGGGAGCATCCGGATAGAAATCGTCGTAATTATCGTGTAATGCAAACAAATATCCGTTGCCGGTTACCGTTTCCGCAGCGCTTTTCAATCCTTCAGTTCCACCGGCTTTTTCAGCAGGGGGCCACATGTCAACGTGTTCCCTGTCATAACCCATCCTGTTCCAGCCACCAAGCAAAAACATACATTTTTCAATTCCCAGTCTTTTTAGGTCATTCGACATTTCGGCAACCTGAGCAAAGGTGGTATTTACTTTCTCATATCCATTTAAAACCGGTTCACTCCATGCTTTCAGTTTCGGATTATTTAGGCGGTTAGTATAACAATACACTTTAATGTCGGGTGCACCTATAATTTTTTCATATTCCAGATTTTTCTGAATTTTCTCCTTCAACGTCACAAAACGACCTGATTCTTTTGCATACTGCTTGTATCGTTTTGCCATGCCTACATATCCGTTATCAACCAATTCAATGCGCATTTTTCGCGGATATGAAAACTGCTGTTTGCTCGCCAGCCAAACCGGAGATTGAGAAGACATACGAATTCCCGGTGTTTTCCCCTCTCTGTCAATTGTTGCCTGGCCATTTTCCCTTATTAGTTTGTTTCCTATTAGGTGCAACATACAATCAGAAGAAGTTTGCACGTATACCATAACTGAAGATTTCTCTTTTGAAGCGCCAAACCAGGGCATATTCAAGTTACCCGATTCGAATGTCCACCATTGTTCAATATCTGCAATTGTGTTCCAGATATTCTGACCATACCGCATAAAACCTGCATCATAACGACTTGGGATCAGAATGCCCTGTAAATGTGGTGCAACAATGTATCCTTCTTCATTTCCGGATTCAACCGATAAAATGTGTGCAGGATATTCAATACTGTTTAAAGGATAAGAAGTATTTAATTTTTCAATCTCAATATCCAGATAATTTTCATTAAGAGAAATGCGAACCACCATTTCAAATACAGGTTCTTTTGTATTATTAAAAGAAACAACAATTGAATTCGCATTCTTTTCTTTGGTAATTTCAGCGTTTTGAAGTGGTAACTTTTCCTTTTTGTTTTGAACAATAAATTCAATCCATCCGGGAAGTTCGCTCCCCCAGTATACCTTATTTATTTTATCGAAAAACTGAATGGCACCTTTTTCATTCACCTCAACTTTTAATTTCTCATTTTCAATAACAGGTTGTGAAACTGCCAAATAACTTTCAAAACAAAGAATGATTAGTATAAATTTGAAATATTTCATCTTCCAACTATTTAATTTCTAGATCTCGCCAATAGGCATTCCCGGGAAACTCGTTTCGCACCAAAATATCCTGATACAAACGGATGGTAATATCCTGATTTGAATAATCCGACAGATCAAGGTTAATGTGTTGCCATTTTCTGACTTCACTGCATTTCAGATATTCAATTAAGGGTTGAGGATATCGATCGGCACTTATTTCAGGCCATTCCAACGGTTCGCCCCCATCAATGAGTTTGGTCAATACTTTACTATTGTCAATATAAATATTCAAAATCCACTTTCTTCCAGGATCGGCTGCAACATCTACCGACAATTTTTGGTTTTCACCCGCAGTAAAATTTCGAAACAATTTTACTCCCCTGATTTCATCCCGTGGATATGTAGCAAGAACATCACCGTCGACAAAAGTACCTCCTCTAACACCCCGCACGCCACCACCGGGAGCGCCAAAACCTGCTCTTTCCATTTTCCAGTTTGGATTCCAGAATTGTGTGAACTGATTGGGATGAAAATATTCCAGTGGTTGAGTTTCAATTTCAGTCTGAACCGGAATCTCAATATTTCCGCCACGAATTGAGGCACCGTTTGCGACTAACATTTGTTTTCCAATCCGGCAGGTTCTTGCTGTCAATGCATCAAGCGATTCATCAACAGGCTCCACTAAAGGCATAAAACCAAGGTTGCTTCCTTTTATCTTATTGTTGAAAGGGGTCAAAAGATGTTCCGGAAAGATTTTCATGCCGTTCATTGCCGCGAGAATTACAGCTACATTTGCCGCCTGACAGTCGGCATCGCTAAAATCGGATTCCTGGTATGCAATGTTAAGAGATTTCATTAAGTCTCCCTCACCAAACCAAAGCGCAATGGCAGCAAAACCTGCATTCCAAACCGCACTGTTCGTTCCGGGATATTCAACTCCCCAATGTTCTTCGACAATTCTGGCAATGTCTTTCCAATCATTTCCTGCCTCCGCCAACTGAATGATTTCTTCGAAACATGTTCGATGTGGTGCATCCGGGTCAAGAACCTGTATCCCTTTTTTTAATAACTCATGTGTATCCTTTTCATAAAATGCCATGGAAGCAAGTGTTCCAATTAAAACACCTCCGTCAGTTCCTTCTGCATACGAGTTAATATGTCCTAAGTTTCGGGATAATTTCGCTGTTACGTTGGGTAATCCGGGTGAAAGCATAGCATATAAATCGCAACGGTTTTGATTCCCCATGGTAAACCACATCCGGTTGTTTTGTGGCATTCCGGCTTCTTCTCCCGGAATACCCTTTGCCAGTGCTTCACGAGTATAAAATGCTGATCCCCATGTGCCGATATTGTAAGCATTCCATGTTTCACCAAGCTCGTTGGTAGTCATGTTAATACCATATTTTTCAAAACCACGCAATGCCACCATTTCGTAATACCAGTCATCGTCAACCTGGGCACCGCCGTTTTCTTTGATATAATTTTTCCGATGATCGGAATAATCGGTTACTTCCTTTACAGAAGCCGGTTTGTGTTCAAAATCCCAACCAATATGAACGGCAACCAACTGGGCAACCCACATTGCTTTTACACGATCAATATATTCGTCTTCAGAAAGTTGTAATTGTTTGTTTTCAGGAAGATTGGAATTACAGCCCCAAAAAGCAAACAGAATCAATGTGACTATAAAGTATTTCATTTCTCTAATTATTTACCAAAGAAAGTTACTACTGATCCAGGAAGCATTTCAATATCAATCGCACCGTCTTTTTGTTTAAAAGAACCGATTGACTTATATCGGTCAGCTTCATAGCCTTCTGCATCAACAGTTCGAAAAGCTTCAAATTCTTGGTATTTGGATCCGTTTATTTCAACCGATACTTTCTTTTTCCCTTTAGACAAATTCACCACAATAAATGCATCAGGATTTTCTGTTTCTGCCTGGCTGAAACCGATTACGGCAATCTGGGAATCCATACCAAAAGTACGGGCTACTTTCATTCCCCGCTGTCCGGCGCGAGAAGCCTGTTTATAAAAATAGTAACCTTTGCGTACCTCATAATTTCCATCTTCATTTACCTGAATGGCATTACCCGGGTTCGGATCACCACCTACCCAGTGTGCCGGGCGTTGAATACCTGCCCACGGAATAATTGCGTTCACTTCTGAAGTGTATATATTGCCGTGAATTTGTTTTACAAAGCTGGCATCCATATCGGCCCAACTGGTTGAAGTTACCCACGAATGTAGCTCAGGGCGTTGCTCTCGCAGAATTTCATTCGGATAACTGTTGTGCTCGCCGAACCAGGTACCGTATGTTCCGCCGTAAAAACCATGCGTAGTTATCAAGCCTAAATTTTCCACCGCCTGCTTATCTGAGGCAAGAAAATCAGCATAACCCCAGCCTGCAAAGCGATACCAGTTGGAAGGTTCACCATTGGTAATTCCAACATCTTCCAAACCGAATTTTTTCATCATTTTTGGCATTAATTTTACAAACTCATTCACCTGCTCCGGTGACCAGTAAAGGTTGAAATCATGTCCAAACCAATCGGTATAACCTTCCTGGTTCCAGCGGGTCCAGTCTTCACCTTCGTTGTGTAACGACAAATATTTCACCGGCAAACCGTCTTTCTCTTTCAGAAATTTCACCCAGTCAATCATATACATTGCAAGGTCATCCTTCATGGCTGGGTCGAGATCGCGGCCTCGGTCAACTTTTTGTTTGGTCATAAATCCGGGAGGACCGTAAAGCGTCGTTATAATTTCAAAATCGGCGCCTCTGTTGTTGGTGACCTTTAGCCCTTTCTTTACAAATTCACGCATGTAGCTCGTTGAACTTTCATGGTCAAAAGGACCACCCGGTTCCTTCTGGTGATGAGCATCAAGAAACATTTTCACAACGCCGGGTTTTAAGCCGTCCTCTCCAAAAACTAAATCAATTATTTCATCTTTTTCATTTTCATCGAGCAAACTAAAACCGCCATATTCCTGCACAAAAAAGTCTTTACCCGGATGCTGTTCCTTCCACCATCGTTGTGCTCTTTCCGTCTCTTTGCTCATATTTTTATCAACGAAATGCGCACTTTCAACATAATTGAATCCAAATCCATCCCAGTCCTGAAGCGTTTGATCGAAATAAACCCCAGCCCGAATTGCAGTAAAATCGCGGGCTTGTGCAACAATGTTTTGGGCTGTTAAGGAAAATCCGATGAAGATTACAATTGAAATAATTAACTTTTTCATATTTTTTTGTTTGTTTTATTTTATGGAATTCGACTTTACAATTTTTATCCCCAAAGATTCAAAATGAATCCATTACCATTTTTAATTCTGACTGGCAGCTATTTCGTTTCATATTCCTTCTCAATTTCTTCATAAAAATCTTTCATCATAAAGAATGCTTTCTTTTTCTTACCTCGTTCAGAGACCAATCCTTTCCGGTTGTAATCATCCTGAATGTTTGCAAGCGGACGGCGTGGTGAGCGAAAATCCATTAATAGCCATGGAGTGGTGCCACGCAAAAATGGAATCTCCCTGAGCATTTCAATGTTGTATCTGTAAACTTCAGCCTGGTAATCTTCAGTCCACCGCTGATTGGGTTCGCCGTAATACCCCTGCAGTGCACCACCACCAAACTCACTCAATATTAAAGGCTTTTTATAAATTGTTTCCCAGCGCAGTTCAGCACAGCTTTGCGGTTCTCCCGAATACCATCCGCAGTAATTATTGTTGCCGATTACATCGAGTTTTGCGCCCAGAGGATCGTCAATCATTTTTGTTCCTTCGTCGGTCATGTGGTTTTCAAGGGCAGCAGTAAGCAGACGACTGGGATCCAATGCTTTTGCATAATCCACCAAATTGGAAATAAATTCGAGTCGCCCTTCTTCCAAAGGTGTTTCGTTGGCCACCGACCACAGAATAACGGAGGCTTTGTTTTTATCGCGGTTAATCATCTCCCGCAACTGCTGGCGCGCATTGGCGATAGTTTGCTGATTTTTCCAAAGGATAGTCCAGTATACAGGTATCTCCGACCACAACAGGATTCCCATTTCATTAGCGGTGCGGATGGTATGCTCATTATGCGGATAATGTGCAAGCCGGAGAAAATTACAGTTCATATCATGTGCCCAGCCAAACAGTACACTTGCCTCATCTGCATTGGTAGATCGTCCTCCTCCAAACGGTGATTCTTCGTGCATGCAAATACCACGTAGAAAAATACTTTCTCCGTTAAGCAAAATATCGTAACCATCTGTTTCAATGCTGCGAAAACCGACTGGTTCAGTTATTGCGTCGGTTTCCGCATTCCAATCAACTGCATATTGTTTGGGAATCTCAGGATTCCAATATGTTATGTTTTTTACCGGAACACTGAATTCAGCATAACCAGCGGAATTTGTTTGCAAGGATTTATCTATACTCAATTCGGGAATCTGCATTTTTATATTTTGCTGACTTTTTGGACCATTAAGTTTCACCCAACCTTTAATCTGATTATTGTTATCCGGATCCAACTGAATAGAATAGTTGTGTATGAATGTCTGCGGCGCTTCAATGAGATGCACCGAGCGGGTAATGCCGCCATAATTCCACCAGTCGAAAATAACCGTTGGCAGTGCCTCACGTTTGCGTTTGTTGTCCACTTTAACGACAACAAAATTTTCACCGTTTTTAAGTTTATCGGTTACTTCAAAATTGAACGGCGTAAAACCACCTTCGTGCGAACCTATTTTTTCGCCGTTCAGGTAAACATTTGCTTCGTAGTTAACGGCGCCAAAATAAAGATAGTAGCGTTTATCCTGCTGTTTGTCGTAGTTAAAAACTTTACGGTACCAAATAGTGCCTTCGTAACGTAACAGGTCTGCAGCCTGTGTATTCCAGTCATCTGGGACATTCAATTTGCGGGCCTCGTTAAAATTGTATTCGATTAAATCGGAAGGTTCCTGCACCTGCCGGTTTATAAACCAGCCATCATCCGATTCTTTGTAGCGGTAATTGTAAAAACCAATTTCCTGCTGGTCGACAATGGCATCCCATTTTCCGTCCAACGAAAAAGAGTTGCGTCCTTCCACATTCACCAGCAAGCTGTTATTGTTGCTGACAATATCCGCCCACTCCGCAGACTGTGCCTGAAGAGATGCGTAACTGATTAAAAAGACAACAATCAGGCTCAGTTTTTTAAAAATAGAGTTCATAATAAAAATATGTTTTCATTAAATTTACTTTAGATTTTCTAAAAGCCATAAAAAAAGCCGGTTACACGCAAGACTTTCTATTTTTCAAAAAATGTTGTCACAGAACCTGCGGGAGAATAATAAATCAGGTTTTTCCCGCTCATTTTTATATCGTTGAGTTGTTTATAATCATCAACAGCAGAGGTGCGAAAAACTTCAAAGCTTTTACTATTCGAACCACGTACAGTAATTTCCACCTCTTTGTCATTTTCAGATTTATTGATGATGAGAAAGGCATTAGGATTTTTCGTGTTATTGGAAGAAAAAGCAATGGCCGTAACCGCCGGATCCAAATAAGTCACTTGTGCCACTTTCATTCCGGGCTGACCCGCACGTGTGATTTGCTTATAGTAATAATATCCTTTAAGAATTTCAAGCGAACCGTCTTCGTTTATTTTAAAAGCTCCATCCATTGAACCGTCGCTGTACTCACCATTTGATCCCAACCATTGTTTTGCACCTGAAATGGGTGCCCATGGAATCAAACCATTTACTTTACATTCGTATATGTCCCGCCTAATGTTATTGATAAATTCCGGCCCTTCTGCCCATGGGCGAGATGTTACCCAGGCTTTTATATCAGGTTTTTTCGAACGAATCAAATCTTGTCCCACACTTCTGAAATCTCCATAATAGACCGAATTTGGAATATCCAACGGTGTAAAACTGTGGCTTGTCATTAAAGTTAAATTTTTCAATGCTTCTTCATCGTTGGCAATGGCGGTAGCGTAGCCCCAAGTATCAAAACGGAACCAGGTTTGAGTTTCGCCCGGTGTAAGTCCAACCTCTTTCATATCATTGGCATCTAATACCTCCTTCGTAATTTTTAGAAAGTCCGCTACTTGTTCCGGTGTCCAGTAGGAATTATAATCTCGGTGATCTTCACCCGGGTTACTTCCGTCGCGTGGCCAGCGGTAATAGGCATCGCCTTCGTTATGGAAGGATATATACCGAATATCAAGATTTTCTTTATCACGTAAGAATTTTGCCCACGATACCATGTATTCGGCTACTTCATACTTTTCGTTTTGATCGATATTGCGCCCCAATAAATACTTTTGTTCGGTTTGCCACGGCGTGGGTCCATAAAGTGTGGTAATACCGGTAAGTTTGCCGCCCCAGGCTTGTATTCGCTTTTGACCTTCCCTGTTAAAATAACGCATCCATTGTGTTGTGGTTTCATGCTCGAACTCATTCATATTGAGTTTTAGTGGATCATTGTTATCGTTCTCAGCTTTATTCATCCCTTCGTGAAAAGGATCAAGAAAAAGTTTTGTTAGAGCAGGTTTCCATCCGTCTTCATTAAAAATGAGATCAAGTATCTTTGTTCTGGTTTCTTCTGTAGCAAAACTAAAACCACAATAGTCCTGTTGAAATTTACTGTAATCACGAGTTTGGCAAGCTTCCACATAATTAACACCAAAACCATCCCAATCGCACAGCGGTCTGTCAAAATACACTGTTATTTCCGTATCGGGAACAACGTTTACTTTAATGCCTGTGTTCAGGTAGCGTTGTGAAAAGCTGGAGAATGATAGTAAAATTATTATGGTGAAAAGAATTGATTTTTTCATAAAAAAATTCGCTAAGACAGTAATATGTTTAAAAAAAGAGCGGAGCCGAAACCCCGCTCACTGTCAAATTAACCAAACTATTTGCTATAATTAAACTAACTCCCTAAATAGCCGGGATTCTGATCTGCTTCAGTTAAAGCTTTTCCGTTATCAAATTCCGATTGTGGAATTGGCCAACGGTTATAATAATCTCTGTAATTAGATGCTTTCCACCAGCGATTAGGATAACTGTCTTCCTGACCATTTAACCCTTCAAGCCAAGGCAAGTGAACAACACCGTTTTCATCAACTTGTGGAATATTTGTATCGGCTTCAAGATGGAAAAATTTAGGTCTTCCAACTACATCCATTGTTAACGCTTCCAAAGCAACACCGTAACGTTTCAGATCTTCGTAACGGGTACCTTCAAAACATAGTTCAATTTTACGCTCACGACGGACTTTTGCGCGCAGTCCACCTTGACCTAATAATGCTGAAACAGCTGAAGGGTGGCTGGTATATTCATCGTAACTCATTCCCCAGCCTCGGGCACGAACTCTGTTTATATATTCAGTCGCTTTATTTAAATCGTCATTCAATTCAATTCTTGCCTCTGCATTCATGAGTAAAACATCGGCATATCTGATTAAAATAAAGTTGAGGGATGAACTTTGCTGGTTATCGGTAGCCCAATCGCTTATGGTCCAGTATTTCCATGTTAAATAACCTGTTCGGCTACTATATGAATTGGTTCCATCCTGGTTTCCAAAAACATGATCAATCCCATTTGCATCTGTGTACCAATCGTAATTGTCCAAATCTTTACCAACCGGATCGGCCCATGCTTTCAATAATGTTTTATACTCTCGTGTAAGGTTTGGATCCCTTGCGTCAGGATACATTGATCCCGGGAACACTTCATTGTATCCTTTTAGAACCTTAGGACCACTTTCAGTATTTAATGTAATTTCGATATCCTGATCCCCTTCAACGCGAGGATAAACGATTGTCTGGTAAAAGCGTGGTTCTCTCCCTGCAAAAGGATTTTTTGGATCATAATAGGAAGATTGATCAACGGTATTTCCAAGTGTATCTTCATAAGCATGAATTAAATATTCCTGTGGAGTTGTTGCCGCAAAACCATTTGGATAATTTCTGCTCGCGATTGAGATGTTCATGTCTTGTGATCTTCCTGCCCCAAAATTAAATTCTTTTTGAAGAATTACCTCTTTACTATTCTCGCCTGGGTAAAGGAATAAATTCTTGTAACTGTTCTTTATATCCGACTGATCGTAAAACAATTGATGTGCACCCGAATCAATAATTTTCTGGGTGTATTCTTTAACTTTTCCTAAGTAGCTTGCATCTGGTGAAATTGCTTGTCCATCATGGAAAAATGCACGGTACAAGGCAGCTTTTGCACCAATGGCATATGCAGTACCGCTAGTAACTCTTCCTGATTCATCACCGGTTCGTGTCGCTGGCAGAAACTGCGCTGCTTCTTCGATTTCACTCATGATGAAAGCATATACCTCATCTTCGGGTGAACGTTCCAAATTGGCATACTCAGTCATTTCCAATTGAGTTGTTGTAAACGGAATATCCCCGAATTTGACAACCAGGTTGTAGTAGCACCATGCTCTGATTACCTGGGCTTCTGCGCGTAAAGCATTCCATTTATCAAGGTCCATTACTTCTTTGGCCTTTTCCATACCATCAATTACGATATGGCAGCGTGCAACTCCCCGGTAAAAGTCACGGTAAAAATTTCCGACATTCCCTTGCAAGGGATCAACATTACCATCGCGAAAGTTTCCAAATTTGTTTGACATTCGTATTTGTCCGGCATCTTCAAAATCGATCAGCCAACGATACCATGAATGCTGACTCCAATCTTCATTTGCATCGAGATAATTGTAACAGGCATTAACACCCATTACGACCTCTGGCTCTGTCGAAAGAAAGGTCTCACTACTGGGTTGATCCAATGGTTGAAGATTGAGGTAATCTTCACAACTGCTAAAACCCAAAATTAAAATTACGGCTAATATGATATACTTTTTCATTTTCTTATGATTTAGCGTTAACGATTAAAAGGTTAGGTTTACACCACCAACTACTTTTGATATATTCGGATATTGCCAGTATCCACGTCCACTTGAAATTTCCGGATCAAATCCTTTTATAAAACTTGTGAAAGTGTATAGATTCTCACCTGACACATAGAACCTGATATTTTTAAACTTCAAATTCTCTGTAACGGATTTTGGAAGAGTGTAACTTAAGGTTACATTTTTAACACGTAAGTAAGCCCTGCTTTGAATCCAAAAATCTGAAAAATTACCATTGTCAGATCCTATTGCAGGATATTTTGCATTTGTATTGGGTTCAAGACCAACCTGATCGTAATTATGAACCGTAAAAATCTGATGATCCGCGGGTAAGTAGAAATCACTCTCCCATTCGTACAGGTGATCGCCATAACTTTGTCCTGTTCTGCGAACATATCCGTCACGTTTTCCAACACCTTGTAATATTACGTCTAATCCAATTCCTTTGTATTTCATACCGGTGAGAAAACTGAAATTATAGCGGGGAGCTTCACTTCCGATTACAACACGGTCGTTTACATCTATTACTCCATCGTAGTTACCATCTTCATCAGGTTGATCTCTAAATTTTAAGCTTCCTTCTGCCAATTCAGATGATGCTTGTTTTGGAACATTATCATCGGTTAAATCCGATTTTGAAAGAAAGCCAATGGATTGCCATCCATAGAGCGCATCAAATTCGGTTCCTTCTTGTCTGATCCTGTCATTAGAAATATACGGGCCGGTACCGAGCAAATTGGTGATTTTGTTCTTATTATCGTCTATTTGACCGGTTATATAATAAGAAATGTTGCCAATTTTATCTTCCCAGTTTAATACCAGCTCCCAACCTTTGTTTTCCATTTCTGCCCCATTCTGATAATTTGGCGCCAAGCCGGAACTTTGAGGTAAGGCAAGAATCAATAAGATATCAGAAGTGTTTTTTATATAATAATCAAACGATCCGGAAAGCTTGTTCCCTAAAAATCCAAAATCCAGACCGATATTGGTTTGTTCCGATTTTTCCCAGGTAATCCCGCGAACTGCCCAATCAGTAATTGCTGCTCCCAATTGACTTGTTTCGTTTAGTACTGTTGGTTGATTTAAATCGACCAAAGATTGATAAGGATAATTGCTCCCAATATTCTGATTACCGAGTTGTCCCCAAGAGGCACGTATTTTCAGATTAGAGATCGCATTGATGGCTTGCATGAATGATTCTTCAGAAACCCTCCATCCTGCAGAAACAGACGGAAAAAATCCCCATCGTTTTTCTGAGGCGAAACGAGATGATCCATCATAACGGAACGTAGCTTCAAGCAAATAACGATCTTTAAACATGTAATTAATTCTTCCTAAAAGCGAGGCCATAGACCATGATGTACCTGAACTTCCATTGTTCATCCCTTCTCTATCACCCAATGACAACTGAGGATAATCTTGACCTAGGGGAAAATTAGAACGCGATCCGAAATGGTCGGAATACGTAAAATCGATAGCATCACCTCCTGCCAAGACCTTGACATAGTTATTACCAAATGTTTTTTCATAGCTCGCAGTAGCTTTGTAATAATTTTGCGTGCGATACTGACTTGATATATTTAAAGAATTTAATGTTGGATTGTATCCGCTAAATTGTGGAGGATCCCCTACTGCTCCTCCAGCTTCATAGAAACCAAATTTCTCTGTGAAATTGGTGATATGGTTGTTGTCTGTAAGATTCGAATAACCCAGATCTATATTTAATCCTTCGGTTGGAGTTAAATTCGCATTCAGGTTAATTAAGGTGTATTCATTTTCATTTGTATTACTTCCTCCATCTTCCGTAAAAGCAAGTGGATTCTCTCCACGCCAAGCCCAACCCCACAGGTCATCACCAACTTTTAATTGACGATAAGGTTCAAGTTCATTCAACATTTGAAAAATATTCCCCATTGATTGTGGTGGCTGAATCCGCTCTGAGCGTTGAATAAAAATATCAGTTGAAAAATGCATCCAGTCTAGAGGATCTAAATCAATATTCGAGCGTAATGATTTACGAGCAAAATTAGTGTTTGCCAATAATCCATCTTGTTCTACATTCACCAAAGACAATCGTGCACTTACTTTCTCGCTTCCGCCGGAAACCACAACCTGTTCGCGATGTAATCCTGCAGAAGGAGCAACAACAGCATCGTACCAATCATTATTTTGGTACTGATCGTTCGTTCCTTTAGAGAGGTTACTCATGTAGTCGTTAATACGATCTACCCCCCACTCAATAGGACTTCCTTCGTTGATTAATTTTACATCTTCATATAGCATTTGGCTTTTTACATCAACCATATCCGGTAACATGGTTGGCATTTGTACCCCATACGAAATATCTGCATTTACAGAAAATTTACCTTTCGAACCACGTTTTGTGGTTATAAGGATAACTCCGTTGGCTGCTCTGGCTCCATAAATTGAAGCAGATGCAGCGTCTTTTAAAACCGACATATTGGCGATGTCCTCGGGATTAACATCATTAATGTTGCTAACCTGAATACCATCTACAAGAATTAGTGGAGCGTTATCACTTGAAATTGACCCACGTCCACGAATCCGAATGGTTGAAGCATCATTTCCTGGAGAGCCTAAATTTTGAGTCACCACAACACCCGGAGCCAAACCTTGCAATGCGGATGAGGTTTGCGTTATCGGTCGGCTTCCAATTTTTTCGGCATCTACCTGCGCAACCGAACCGGTAAGGTTTACTTTTCTTTGGGTAGCATAACCCACTGCGATTACTTCCTCTATTCCTATAACATCTTCTTTCAGTACAATGTTTATAACGGATTGATTTCCAATTTCAACTTCCTGAGTGAGCATACCCACATAGGAAAAAACAAGTATTTTTCCGTTTTCCGGAATAACCAAGGAATAGTTTCCATCCGTGTCAGTGACAATTCCGGCACTTGTTCCTTTTACCATTACAGTTACTCCGGGAAGGGTCTCCCCCGCGGAATTAGTAACAGTCCCGGATACGGTTTTTTGTTGAACATCGCGACTTAATACTGCATCACTTACCTTATCGGTTATTACAATATACCTATCTATTATTTGGTATTGTAAACCTTGGTCTACCAGAACTTCATCCAGTATTTTGTCAACAGTTTGCTTTTTAGCATCGATGTCAACTTTTCTATTTACATCCAGTTTTGTACTGTTATACGCGATTTTAAATTCGGACTGACTCTCAATCTCGTTAAAAATCTCCAAAATTGTAACTTGATCCATTTTCATGGATAGTTTGGTAGCCTGCGAGTAACTGTTATTTGCATAGGTAACCAAACCTGCGAGAACTAAAATGAAAGTTAATTTCATAACTCTAAATAGCTTTTGGCTCGGAATGAAATCATCCCAATACCGGTAACTCCTAATTTTTTTCATAAATTTGCTACGTTTTAGTTAAACTTACTTGTTGCTAAAATTTTAAGGGTAGCTCGTGTTGGCGCAAGGACTACCCTTTTTATTTTCTCATTTTTTCTTTGCTTTTATATAGATTTTATTTTGTTCTGAAACACATTCGACGTCCATCGCCAACTCGATAATATCTAGCAAGCGAAAAAGTAATTCCCCCTGATACAGTTCAACGGTTAGTCTTTGGTTGTTCAGACTGGCTTTATCATAAACAATCTCAACATCGTACCACCGCTCAATTTTCCGAACCAGGTTTTCGAAATTGTCGTTTCTAAAAATTAGCTGATTGTTTGTCCACGCAAGAATTTCTTCCTTTTCAAACTCCCCGAATTGAAGTTCATTTCTAGTTTTGTTAAAAATCAATGATTCACCAGGCTCCATTTCGACGACTCGTGATGCAATATTTTTTGCTTCAGGTTGTACGTTTAACTCCACTTTACCCTCAAAGAGTGTAGTTTCAATTTCATATTCGTCAGGATATGCTTTTAAATTAAACCTGGTCCCCAGAACACGAACCTTGACTTCACCGGCCTCTACCAGAAATGGATTTTCAACATCTTTCGTAACTTCAAAATAGGCTTCTCCTGTGAGTTGTATACTACGGTTGTGTTTCCCGAAATTATCAGGGTACTGAATTTTAGAATCTGAATTAAGCCAAACCTTTGTTCCATCTGGCAATTCAATCTTCGATTTTTGACCGCACTCAGCTATCGTTTGAAAATAGGTTGGTTCCGAATTAAAATGATTTACTGCAAAATAGATTGAAAAGGCCATAAGTGGAAGTACTATAGCAGCAGCGACTTTTTGGTAACTAATCAGAATTTTTTTTCTAAATGGAATTTTTAGTGACTTTTTTTCAAGTTCTTTAATTTTTCCCTGAATATGAGGAAATTGAATTTTCGTTTCCTTGTTATGTTCTTTATCCCATTCTTCACGCAATAATTGCTCCATTTCACGATCATCAGACAAACATTCTTTTAGATGATCTAATTCCTCATGCGTAGTAATTTCATTCGCAAGAAAACGGGATAATATATTTTTTTCAGTTTTGTTCATATTATTTGGCTCAAGAGTATTACGAAAAAAAAAGAGGGTTCCGTGAAGCAGATGTGAAAATTTTGACTTTCAAATACCAGTTTTATTTAAATCATTTGATTTTTGATAATCTGATATTAATAAATCACCATTAAGTAAACAACTAAAGAAAATTGTTAAGCTCTTGACGAAGAAATTGAAGTGATTTTCTGATTTGAGTATCCACTGTATTCTCTGAAATGTTAAGCTTTGCTGCAATTTGTTTGTAAGTAAGTCCTTCAAAACGACTAAGATTAAAAATCTGTCTGCGGCGTTTTGGCAACTTCTGCAATACTTTTTGAAGCACTGTTTCCATTTCTTCTTCTGAATTTTCAATTTGTTCCGGATTCAACATTACTCCATCCAGAACATCATTCTCCATAAAAACCAGTTTTTTATTCACCGAACTCTTTAATTCATCCAAAACCAGATTCTTGGATATGGAAAAGAGATATGAAGAAAAATTTTTCGATGGATCGATTCGTTTCCGATGAATCCATACCTTCATAAAAACCTCAATTAAAATACGATCGGAAGTAATGTTTGGCGGTAGCATTTTATGAACAAAGCCCTTAACACGATTCTTATATTGATTAAACAAGAGTTCAAATGCCCTTTCGTCACCATATTGCAGGCGGACAAGGAGTTTAGTTTCCCTATTTTCAAAAGGCAAGTCCAAGTTATGGTTAATTAGAATTCAATGGTTGCAATTTATCCAATGTCTTGCATTCGAATGTTCAAAATTGGCTTGTATTTGAGATAATTCAACGGGAACGTTCCCGTTTTTGCTTTTAATTCTGATCCATCGAATAAAGCATTAACAATTTGCTGTTTCTTTTCTATATTTATAAGATTGAAGTTAAATCATGTTTCAACAAAACAATGAGAAAGCCAAATCTGACCATTAACGATATTGCCAAAGCGCTTAACATTTCGAAGTCAACTGTTTCGCGTGCATTACGCGATACGCATGACATAAATCCCAAAACCAAATTGCGCGTACTGGAGTTTGCAGCGAAACACGATTATCATCCCGATATACTTGCGCAAAGTTTAAGGAGTAGAAGTACAAAAACAATCGGGGTGATTGTACCCGCATATAATATCCCATTTTATTCCACAGCAATTGGTGGCATACAGGATTATGCAATGAAAATGGGGTACAATGTTATTGTTTGCCACTCAAACGAGCAATATGAAATAGAAATTAAAAACGTGGAAGCACTCTTAAATGCAGGAGTTGAAGGAATTATTATATCTGTAGCCCGCGACACCGAAAAGAATGAACACATAAAAAAACTAAAGAACAAGGGAATTCCGCTGGTCCTATTCAATCGGGTAATTGAAGATTTTAAATCAGCAAAAGTTGTTGTAAACGATTATTATGGCGCCAAAAACATGGTCGACTACCTTATTAAAACAGGTTGTAAAAAAATTGCCCACATAACTGGCCCGAATAATTTATTACTAAGTAATAACCGGAAAGAAGGCTATTTAGATGCATTAAAAGACGGCGGGATTGAAATAAATGAAGAATTAATTGTTGAGGGTGATTTTACGATTCAAAGCGGAATCAGATGTACTGAGAAGCTACTTGAAGATAATGAAGGGATTGATGCTGTTTTTGCGGTATGTGATGCGGTTGCGTTTGGGACAATGAAAGTGTTGAAAAAAAGAGGCATAAGAATTCCCCAGGATATTTCGGTTGCAGGGTTTACAAATGAGCCAATGGCAGAATTGGTTGAACCTTCATTAACTACTGTAAAACAACCCATTTACGAGGTTGGAGAAACTGCATCAAAATTATTATTTGCCCAGTTGAAAGATCCGGATCTACCAGCTGAATTATGTGTTTTGGAAACCACCCTGGAAATTAGAGAAAGTACTAAATAAAAAACAAAAAGTTTTGTTGTTCAAGCTATGGAGCTGGATCTCGCTAAGGGAATCTTTTAAATTTCTACCGAAAATTATTTGGTATATTTTTTCAATAATCTTTCATACCCATCAATCGTAAATTCAGCGAAATTTCTTCCCAGATAATTTTGAGCAACGTTTTCGTTAAAAAGATTTGGATTTTCTTTTAGCCGTCTGTCGGTATGCTTTTCCCCATTTTTAAGACTATCAAACATTAAACGAAAACCGCCAAAATTCCAGGATTGTCTTCCGTAGGGAGCATCGCTGGCACAAAAGATATTTTTCGAGTATGGTTCGCCCGCTAATTCATATGCAATAAAATCGCTTTCCATATGCGTATCGCGTTTCGCACTTTGAATGAATTTTATATTTGGCATTCGAAGTCCCAACTCACGCGCCTTATGGTAATGTATTTCACCATCTATATATGATGGACCACCACCGCCCATATGAACTCCGATCACCGGGTGTTCCGGATGAATCTTTGCCATCACTTCAAATCCTTCAGCAGTTGTATAGGGTGTATCACCTCCAAAATGAAAAGCGGGCACCCCACCCAATTCAATAATTTTATTAAAAACGCTTACCACAGCATCACTGTCAATTGGATATTCGTTTTGTGCAGGATTCATTTTTACAATAAAAAAACCAAATTTTTTCACACATATTTCTGCCATTTTAATCGCTAATTCTACGCCTAAATTTTTGGGATCGGTCCAACCAGCGGGAATGATACGATCGGGGTATTTGGTAGCCATATCATATATATATTGATTGGCTTTAAATAGTTTTTCAAAGTTTTTTTCGTGATCAATTTCATACACGGTGGTTGCAGGATTTTGCCAGCTCAAACACATATCAACGCCAGCCATATTCATCTCAGCCATTAAGTCTTTGGCAGAAATGGGTTTCCCGTGGTAATAATTATCCGATTCCAAATATTTTTCACGCAAAGGATCTTCAAGATTCGCTATATCTGAGATGTGTGTATCAGCATCAATTGTTAGATTATTTTTATTGGCTTTCAGGAAAGTCAATTGTTGCTCGATCCTATTTTTTGCATTTGGTGTCATATTATTGCTTAAAGTTGAGTGCATTCTAGTTTTGTTTTTTCACTTAATTTAAAATCTATGCGATTTGCCAGTTTTGTATTTAACCAGGCTTTTGACTGAATGTTTTTTGCATAAGGTATCTCTTCTGCTTTTTTACCACCAAGTATTTCCAAGGCTCTATTTGCTGCCCATTCGCCCTGTTCACTTGCCACTTTCGTGAGTCCAAAAACCACATAAGGCATCATAAAATCGTCACAGGTAATTGCCGGGATTTGAAGAGATTCTTCGGTAATTTTTTTCGCTTTGGCATCGTCCCATCCCTTAATTGCTCCATTGGTGGGCATATAAATGATATCAGCAGATCGATTTGCTTCAGCAAACATTTTCTTCCATTCTTCAAAATTGTCTGCTAACATATAAGTGGGCTCCAGCCCAAGGTTTCGATACAGTGTATCCAAAATGGTCTTGTTGTTTTGTTCGGATAAAGAATTTTCGGATAGGACAACCAAATTTTTCGAGTCAGGATAGTTTGATACGACAGTTTTAAGAAGTTCTTGTAAAGGCAATACTTCAAGCATTCCGGTTACATTTTTTCCTAATTCATATTGTTCTGCGGACCAGTTAACGCCGCAAAAAACAACCGGAATATTCTTGTTATTAAAATAAGGTTGTATAATGTATTTCACAGCATTATCATCGGAAACCAATAGCAAATCAGGCTTAAATTCTTCAATCTCTGCCAACGATTTTTGTACCGATTCAGCTATTTCTATTTCTGACGATTTTTGTTTTGAATCCATAAAAAAGGTTTTCATTTCAACCTCTTTACTTTCCAGCACTTTATTGATTCCTTTCATAATATCATCACTGGAACCATAGCCCGCGTGGTAAGAATTAATGTAAAAATCTTCTTTGCTGATTCGGATGAATTACAGGAAATAATCAGACTTCCGACAAGGAGAATAAATATGTATTTTAAAATCTTCATTCCAATTCATTTATATGTAAACTGGCAATTTCTCAGTAGTTTAGTTATACGATCAAACTCAATAATAAGGCTGCTATTAGTCCAACTATGGCTACCAGAGATTCCATCACAGTCCAGATTGCAAAGGTTTGGTTGATGCTTACGTTGTAATACTCCTTAAACATCCAAAAGCCAATATCATTAAAGTGCGAGAACATTAAACTTCCTGAACCTGTTGCAAGGACCATTAATTCGGGACTTACTCCGGTTGTGCTGACTATTGGCAACATGATTCCTGCAGCTGTCATGGTAGCAACGGTAGCTGAACCAATGGCAAGGCGGATAATTGCAGCCACGGACCATCCTAAAATCAGCGGATTAAAGTCAAGTCCGCCGGCGAGTTCTTTTATATATTCAGCTACACCACTGTCACTCAATACTTGTTTAAATGCTCCTCCGGCTGCAATTATCATAACAATCATGGCAATACTACTGGCAGCCTTCCCCATACTTTTCATCAAGTCATCCATTTTACGCCCATGCTTAATTCCTAAAAAGTACAATCCTACAAACACTGCCATTAATAGCGCAACATTTGCATCGCTCAGAAATTTGAATATTTCGAGCAGTGTGGACAGCACTGATGCAAGAGTAGGATTAGAAATAGAATCTGCAGCCACTTTCGCATAATCTACGTCTTTCCCAAATACAAGATCAATTGTCGCACCAATCAGCATCAAAATTACCGGAGTTAATGTGGCCAAAACCGATCGACCAAAACCTGGTAGTTCTTCCTTTTTAAATTCTTTTCCTGAGTATAATTCAGCTGGCGGTTGAACATCTACTTTTTTAAAAAACCTTGATAGCAAAATACCTGCAATCAAACAGGCTGGTATGACAGGAACTAAACCATACAACAGCACTTGATTTATATCTGCTCCGTAAACAAACGACACATAAGTAGGTGCCGGGTGAGGTGGAAGGTAACCATGAGCAATTGATAGTGTTGCAGAAAGCGGAATGCCCAAATAAATCAAGGGTAACTTTGTAGTCTTTGAAAACGTGTAGATTAACGGTATTAACACCAAAAAACTTGCGTTATACATCATAGGTAAGCCCACTAAAAACCCAACCACCAAAATGACATATTGAATATTCTTTAATCCGAACTTCTCGACCAACTTGTGGGTTAAAGTATAAGATGCACCGCTGTCTTCAATCAGCTTACCTAACATAGCCCCAAAAACAAGTATAAGGATTATGCTACCCATTGTATCACCAATGCCTTTTAGCATAGATGACAAAATTTCAAGCATTCCCATGGAGTTTAGTACGCCAACAATGAACGATGTAATCAGTAAGGCAAAAAATGCATCAAATCGGAATTTAAGCATTAATATCAAGAGGACGAGAATTCCAACTCCAACAAAAACAAGTGGCATAATTGATTTAATTTAGTTGTATCAAAAGTAGTTGCCATGTTTCTAGCAACAAAAACTTTTTCTATATAAAATGAGGCTTTTATTCGGGAACGATACCGAAACAATATATCTTGACACAGTTAATCAGAAGAACATTCCATTAAAAGTCGTACGGATAAACTTATTTCAAATTAAATTGCAAGATTGCTATGCGTTAACATTGTAATCATAGCATTATACGACAACAAATTACAATATCTTTCTCCTATCAATCGCATATAAAAAAAGATCTACTTAAGATTGCAAAAGTATAATTCGAAGAAACACCGATTCTCCTCATTATAGCCTCAATAACCGTAAAAGGAGACACTCAGCTTTGGGGTATAAAACAATGGAAGAATTTGAATTAATAAATAACAAACAAAAATTTGTCGCATGATACTTAATTATCCGTTCAGCTTTCAGATGCATATCTAAAAGCACAAAGTGCAGAAGAAGACATTGAGATAAGATTAACAAATTACCTAATACTTTCTGCCGTATTAGGCAAAAAACTCTTGTCAAAATATAGCTTCAAACAACAAAACTCTTTGTGAATCTTTTTAGATTGTCATATTTCCAGGTGAAATAAACATCGTTTATTAAATGTGAACCAAACGGTGCTTCGCGAAACCAGTTTACGCTAAATAAATGATTTAAAGCCAATAATAGAAGCAGGTTCGAATACTAGTACAATTACAGTTAATTTTTAGTCAAATTTTGTATCTTTAAACTTAAAATAAGCCTGTTAAATTATAAGAGAGACTTTATCGAGAACAAAAGTTAGTGATTGCCGTAAAAAACTGATTTTAAATGCATAAGAAAATACAAAATCGTCCTTTACCGGGCATTTATCAATAGTCAAACAAACACTTTCCTAGCTATATTTCATGCAAACCTTTTTCAAATCCCTACACTATATATCAATTCAAAATATTTATGCCCAATTTAAAAGAGACTATATTGAGAACAAAAGAACGATGAATTCCAATTCACAAAATTGCCTTCAGTTTTTTCATATCATCAGAAATCTTCTTATCAACAATCCTTGCATAAACCTGTGTTGTTTTTAGCGAATTATGCCCCAACATTTTTGAAACAGTTTCAATGGGGATACCATTGGAGAGAGTCACTGATGTTGCAAATGAATGCCTGGCAACATGCATTGATAAGTTCTTTTTAATTCCACAGATAGTTGCCAACTCTTTAAGATAAGCATTCATTTTTTGGTTCGAACGAACTGGCAATAATAAGCCTTGTGATTCATTCCAGGCATAATCTTTATATTTTCTCAAAATTTTTAAAGCATTAGGAAGTAAAGGAATACGACACCGGTTCTTTGTTTTGTTCCGATCGATAATAATCCAATCTTCACCATCATCACCTTTATGAATGTGATGGTAGCTCAATTTTGCAATGTCGGAATACGACAGGCCGGTATAACACGCAAAAACAAAAACATCCCGCACAATGGCAAGCCGATCAATCTGAATACGTTTTTTCTCTATTTTTTTAATTTCTTTTAGTGTAAGAAAGTCCCGATTTGCATCACCCCTTTTTACTTTGAAATTTTCATAAGGATTACGAATAATTAGCCCCATAGAAACCGCATCATTCAACACCTTTTTCACATGCCTATGATATCCCCACACAGTGTTTGTTCCAATATTGTGTTTAGATTTTAGGTAAATATCAAAAGCACTCAGAAAAGTATAATCTACCTTTTTAATCTCAATATCTTTCCGAAAATAAAATTCCTTAACGAAATCTTTCAATCGCGTTAACGACGTTTTATAGTGCTTTAAAGTACCTTTAGAATAGCCCTTCCCCAACTTTTTCTCAATCGAATCGATAACTGACTCAAATAGCTCAATAAAATAATCGTTCGAACTTGTACCCGTAATTTTTTCTTTAATGGTGTAAATATCAAAATCATCTCTGCCCGCTTCCAACTGATTATAGATATCATAAATACGAGATACAAATTTCAATAAGCGATTATTTAGAATTCTAACTTCATGAGAACTTCCGGCAATTTCCTGCCTTGTTTTATCCCAATTATCTACATCCACTAAAATTGACGTTGACAGCTCAATTCTTCGTCCATCCATTACGCAACGCGCATAAACAGGGCATTTTCCGCTGTTCCTACTCTTCGATTTCTTTAACAGAAGACTAATTCTGATTCTCATAACTCCTAAATTTTTAAGTTTTAGGGTCTCTATAGGTCTCTTTTTGGGTAAAATTACCCCAAATAGTGCCGTCTCACAACAGCAAAAGAGACCAATTCAGACCAAATTAAATTATGAATATCAGAGAGTTACGAAAAAGAGACCTATTTTTGAGTCAAAAATCGATGGGTCTCGATTTAGTCCCCTTTTTTTTGGTGTTTTTTGACTTATCATGAATTACAACAAAAGAAAAAAGCGCTGTAAATCAACGATTTAAGCGCTTTTAATTCGGAATGATTTCCGATTTGGTGACTCAGCTGGGGTTCGAACCCAGGACCCCATCCTTAAAAGGGATGTGCTCTACCAACTGAGCTACTGAGTCATCCTTTAATACCCTTGTTTCTCAAAGGCGGGTGCAAAAGTAATTATTATTTTTTTTCATACAAATAAAGTACTATTCACTGCTGGAATTATCCGTTAAAATAACACTTCTCTTACCTGTGAATAATCTGGCAACGAAGTAATTCTGTAAATCAAAAAAAAAATGAATTTAACCAACCAAATACATCTTTTCACCCCTGTACACTAATCAAATAACAGCTTCGAAAAGAAACTGTCATTCGCCTTTTCCTGCAAAAATTTAGATCAATGCTCAGAAAGCGCATTAATCCGCTCTTTTAGCCGCCCTAATTTCAGAAAATAAAAAAGCGCCTAAATCAACGATTTAAGCGCTTTCGATTCGGAACAACTTCCGACTTGGTGACTCAGCTGGGTCTCGAACCCAGGACCCCATCCTTAAAAGGGATGTGCTCTACCAACTGAGCTACTGAGTCATCCTCATAGTACCTTTGTTTCTCAAAGGCGGGTGCAAAAGTAATTATTATTTTTTTTCACACAAATCACATGGCTATTTTTTTTTAAAAAAATTAAATCCAGTTGTTTCCCGCCTACATCATTTTCAAGTTTTACGCACCTTCATTATCTTCCCTCACGAACCCACCATTCACATTTACAACAACTTACAACACATTTTGTATTGAGGCCAATTTTATTTCAGACGATTTATTTGATGAGAAAAAATTTTAATATTAGTTTTGATTCTTCTTGCAACTAAGTTTGAACAGAGCAACAACTTAATACTACACCACTTTGATAAGTACCGAAGGATATATCGTACTCGCAATTGTATTGTTAACCATTATCGCCCTTGCAAAAGAGTTGATGCGTCCGGGACTCATCTTTTTCTCTTCAGCAATCATTCTTATGGCCACCGGCACTATTACCGATAAAGAAATGCTTGCCGGCTTTTCCAACAAGGGAATGATAACCATCGGTATTCTGTTTATTGTTAGCGAAGGAGTGCGACAGTCAGGAATTTTGAACCGACTGGCGCAAACCTATCTGCCGAGAAAGAGAAGAAAAATGGTGTCGCTTATTCCGCAAATTATGCTTCCGGTTTCGGTACTATCTGCTTTTCTGAACAATACACCGGTGGTTATAATTTTTGCTCCCATCATAAAAAAATGGTCGGAGAACTTAAACCTGTCATCTAAGAAATTCCTGATACCACTTTCGTACGCCACAATTTTTGGAGGAATGTGTACGCTTATCGGGACTTCAACCAACCTTGTTGTACACGGTTTAATTTTAGAGAACGGATACGAAGGTTTTAGCATGTTCGAATTGGCAAAAATTGGTGGTTTTATTGCCATTGCAGGTACTATTTACATGACTGTTTTTAGTAACCGACTTCTACCCGGCGAGAAAATCTTCTTTAACTCAAAAAGCTCAACCGAATACAAGGATTACCATTACGACATTATAATTACCGAAAGCAGCAACCTGATTGGTCTGGAAGTAAAAAATGGACGAATGAAAGAGCTTAAAGGCCTGATTATTCAGACCATTAGCCGCGACGGGAATATAATTGAGACTAAAAAAGGTTCGTTTAAACTAATGGCCAACGATATATTACTGGTTGGTGGAAAATCGGACCGGTTAAATTATATTCTTGCAAACTCGAATGTAAAACTGAGTGGTATCGACTTAATTAAAAACGTACCCAAAGAAAAGTTAAAACAATATGAAGCAGTTTTATCGCCACGTTTTCCGGCAATTGGCAAAAATATTCACGAGTTTAACTTTTACGATCACTACCAGGCGGTGGTGCTTGCCATACATCGTAACGGGGAGCGTATTACCAGCAACAAGGATAAACTTCAATTAAAAACCGGAGATAACCTGGTTTTGCTAACCACCGATAAATTTATCGAGAACTGGGGCGATTCCAAGATTTTTCTGCTTACATCGTATATCCGCGATTACCGAAGTACGGGAACTTTCTGGAAAAAATGGCTTGCTTTTATCATTTTGCTGGGTATGATAATTGGCACAACTATCGGCAAATTCATTTCGTCACCCGACGGCGTAAGCTTAGATATGTTCTTTTTTGCATCACTTGCTGCCATGCTGCTAATCTGGCTAAAAATTATGCCACATCAAAAATACACCAAGGCCATCAGCTGGGATGTACTGATTACGATTGCCTGCGCCTTTGCCATTAGCAAAGCCATGCAAAATTCAGGTGCTGCGGAAATTTTAGCACGCACCACTGTTAATTTTTCGAAAGGATTTGGACCTCTTGGCGTTATGGCAGCACTGTTCATTCTTACGGCTATTTTCACTGAAATTATTACCAACAATGCTGCTGCTGCGCTGGTATTTCCGATTGCACTTGCAGCTTCGCAACAATTAAATGTCGACCCTAAACCATTTTTTGTAACCATCGCTATCGCCGCATCAGCAAGTTTCTCAACTCCAATCGGTTATCAAACAAACCTGATTATCCAGGCTATTGGCAACTACAAATTCCGCGACTATTTAAAAATTGGTCTTCCGCTAAATCTTATTGCATTTATTTTGTCGATGCTGCTAATTCCGTATTTCTGGAGCTTCTAGTTTTTACCACATTTTGTCCCTTATTTAAATTCATTCTTAAGAAAGAAATGCTTCTCCCGACAAAAGCCTTTAATCCTTAAGCCAACCGGAATAAAATTCTATATTTGCATTCGTTTGAAAATAAGAGTACGAAATTAATACAGCTACAGCCTACTATTGGTAGATATCAGCAACATACCCAAAAAATAATCATACCAGGCTGTAAAAACTAAAATAGAAAAGAATGGATAATTATTCATTAACCAACCTTCGTGAACTGGAGGCAGAAGCCATCCACATCATCCGCGAGGTGGCAGCCGAGTTCGAAAATCCAGTAATGCTTTATTCCATCGGGAAAGACTCATCGGTGATGGTTCGTCTGGCCGAAAAAGCCTTTTATCCCGGCAAAGTTCCCTTTCCGTTGATGCACATCGATTCGAAATGGAAATTCCAGGAAATGATCGAATTCCGCGACAACTATGCAAAAGAAAAAGGCTGGGATTTGATTGTACATTACAACAAAGAAGGTTTTGAAAGTGGCGTTGGACCGTTTACTCACGGGAGTAAAGTACACACCGACATTATGAAAACGCAGGCCCTGCTTGGTGGTCTGAATAAATACAAATTTGATGCTGCCTTTGGTGGTGCCCGTCGTGATGAGGAAAAATCGCGTGCGAAAGAACGTATTTTCTCGTTCCGCGATAAGTTCCACCAGTGGGATCCTAAAAACCAGCGTCCTGAGCTTTGGAATATTTACAATAGCCGCGTTCAGAAGGGCGAATCCATTCGTGTATTCCCTATCTCGAACTGGACTGAGCTTGACATCTGGCAGTACATTCGTTTGGAGAATATCCCTATCGTTCCGCTGTATTATGCCAAAGAGCGTCCGGTGGTTGACATGGACGGCAGCCTGATCATGGTAGACGACGAACGTATGCCAAAAGAATTGCGCGACAAAGCCGAAATGCGCAAAGTACGTTTCCGTACGCTGGGATGCTACCCGCTTACCGGTGCTATTGAATCGGAAGCCGATACCATCGAAAAAATTGTTGAAGAAATGATGACCGTTACCGTTTCGGAACGTACAACACGTGTGATCGACTTCGACCAGGAAGCAAGTATGGAACAGAAAAAAAGAGAAGGGTATTTCTAGAAATTTTCATCCTTTTTGTCATCTCGGGAAAGGAACGAACGAGAGATCTCTTACATTGAAACAGATTTCTCCTCCTACTTCGTCGAAATGACAGCTTAATTAAAGCAAAGAAATGACTACAAAAAAACTTAACATACAAGAGTTTCTGGATCAAGACCAGAAAAAAGACCTTTTACGCTTACTAACTGCCGGCTCGGTTGACGATGGCAAATCAACGCTTATCGGGCGACTGATGGCTGACAGTAAAATGCTTTATGAAGATCAGCTTGAAGCTTTACACCGCGATAGCAAACGTATTGGCCATGCCGGTGAGGAAATTGACTATGCCTTGTTGCTCGATGGTTTGAAAGCTGAGCGCGAGCAGGGAATTACCATCGACGTCGCTTACCGCTACTTCTCTACAGCCAGGCGTAAATTTATTATTGCCGATACTCCGGGACACGAGCAGTACACCCGTAACATGATCACCGGTGGATCAACTGCCAACCTGGCTATTATTCTTATCGATGCACGCCATGGAGTAATTACCCAGACTAAACGCCATACTTATTTGGCCAACCTTCTGGGAATTAAACACGTGGTGGTAGCCATTAACAAAATGGACCTGGCTGATTACAAACAGGAACGTTTTGAAGAAATTAAAGCCACTTACAAAGCATTTGTTACCCAACTTGATATTCCGGATGTAAACTTCATCCCGCTGTCAGCTTTAAAAGGCGACAACGTTGTAGAGAAAGGCGACAACATGGATTGGTACCACGGTCCTTGCCTGCTGGAGTTCCTGGAGAACGTTCATGTAAGTTCCGACCGTAACTTCGACGACCTGCGCTACCCGGTTCAGTATGTGTTGCGCCCGGATATTAAATTCCGTGGATTTTCAACATCTGTTGCTTCGGGAATCATAAAAAAAGGCGATGAAGTGATGGTGTTGCCTTCGATGAAAAAATCGAAAGTAGAGAAAATTGTTACTTACGATGGCGAGAAAGACTATGCTTTCCCTCCGGAGTCGGTAACTGTTACACTGGAAGACGAGATCGATATTTCGCGTGGCGATATGCTGGTTCACCCCGATAACTTACCGCGTGTTGAGCGTCAGTTTGAAGCGATGTTGGTTTGGATGGAAGAGAATGACATGAACCTTTCAACCCAGTTTTACATCAAGCATGCCAACAACAATACAAAGGCACGTATCGACGAAATTAAATACAAAGTGGATGTGAACACGCTTGAAAAATCGAACATCGAAAAATTCAAGCTGAACGAAATTGGCCGTGTGGTTATCACCACTACCAAGCCACTTTTCTTCGATCCTTATAAAAAGAACAAACAAACCGGTTCGTTTATTTTGATTGACCCGGTAACACATAACACCGTAGCGGTGGGTATGATCATCGACAAACTGGGAAGCAATAACCTGCCATCGCGTATTACCGATGTCGACAAGGAAATGATTGCCAAAGGTGAAGCACTGATCAAACCGGAAGAATATGTACAAAAGTACAACCAGAAAGGTGAAACCATCTGGATTACCGGTCTGCACGGTTCAGGCAAAAACGAGCTGGCTTTTAGTCTGGAGAAAAAACTGTTCGACAATGGTGCGACTGTAGTACTAATCGACGGAAGTTCAGTACGATCTGGCTTAAGTCGTGAGCTTGACTTCTCTCCTGCCGACAGAGCAGAAAACCTGCGTCGTGTGGCACATATTTGCAAAATGCTGAATGACCAGGGAATTATTACCATTGCATCATACATTTCCAGAAATGAATCGTTGCGCGACCAGGTGGCTGAGATAATTGGAAAAGACCGTTTCCATCTATTCTACATGGATGCTGATTTGGAATATTGCAAAAACAATAAGCCGGAATTGTACGCATTGCTGGAACAAGGAAAAACAAGTGGATTACCGGGTGTAGATTTGGAATACGAAGCGCCTGGCAATGCAAAACTGGTTTTCAACCCGGAGCAAAACGAAGAAAACCTGGATGCTATTTTGGATTATTTAGCGCAAAACAAAGTATTTCCTAATCACTAGGAATTTATTGAGATGAAGATATTAGTTACCGGAACAGCGGGATTTATTGGTTTTCACCTGGCAAATAAATTGCTGGAGCAGGGAGTGGAAGTTGTGGGTATCGACAATATCAACAACTACTATTCCACCGGGCTGAAATATGCCCGTTTGGCCGAAGCAGGTATTTCCGGGGAGGCTGAGAACTGGCATAAAAAGATCGTCAGCACAAAAAATCCGGCGTATTCCTTTGTTCGTATGAACCTGGAAGACCGTGAGCAAATCGATCAGCTTTTCGAAACCGAGAAGTTCGATATGGTTTGTAACCTGGCAGCTCAGGCCGGAGTGCGTTACAGCATCGAAAATCCGCGGGCTTATATCGACAGTAACATTGTTGGGTTCATCAATATTCTTGAAGCTTGTCGCCATAACAACATTCAGCATTTGGTTTATGCCAGTTCGTCGAGTGTGTATGGCAACAGTGCAAAAATGCCCTTGTCGGTTGACGATGTGGTAGATAACCCGGTGAGTTTATACGCGGCTACCAAAAAGAGCAACGAATTGATGGCGCATACCTACAGTCATTTGTTTGGTATTCCAACAACCGGATTGCGCTTTTTTACGGTTTACGGACCATGGGGACGACCGGATATGGCTTATTTCTCGTTCACAAAAAATATCCTGGCCGGAGATGCCATTAAGATATTCAACCATGGCGATCTGTACCGCGATTTCACGTATATCGACGATATTGTTGAGGGAATCATCAAGATTTTGAACGCGCCACCACAGAGCGCAAGTTTCCCCTCCTCACAGGAGGGGTGCCCGAAGGGCGGGGTGGTTGCTCCTTACAAAGTACATAACATAGGCAACTCTACCCCGGTGAAACTGATGGATTTTATCGAAACCATTGAAAAAGCACTGGGGCAGGAAGCCGTTAAGGAATACCACGACATGCAACCCGGCGATGTTTACAAAACCTTCGCCGATGTAAGTGCACTGGAAAAAGACTTTGGATACTCGCCTGATACACCACTTGAAAAAGGAATCGGAGAATTTGTGAAGTGGTATAAATCCTACTTCAAATAAAAGGCCGGGGCACGAATTAAAATCGCGCCCCGATTTTTTTAATTGAGACAATTTGATGAATTAGAGAAGGAGAAATCATTCAGGATTCATTCTTCCACACCTATCAAACCAGCAAACAATGATCAACAACAAGCAAATTGAGTTCGCATCGTACCAACAATCAACGCATCCTGTTTACATGAATCTCACCCAACGCCTACTTGTTAATGCAACCCGCTTATTCAAACCCAATACCACAGCCTGCAAACTCGATTATTTTGAAAAGATGCTCAACTACCTTCGGGCAATTGGTTTGTATGTTTTATCAAATAATAGGGATATTGAGCTTAGAAATCCCGGGATACAAAGAATGGCTGACGTTGATTACAAAGACAGAATCAGCACATCGCTTACCGAATTCCTGATTCACTTCGGAATTCTATCATTTTCGGAAAACGAAATGGAAATTACCAAAGACTATAACTCGCTCCTGGTACATGGCAGAATAAGTAAACTGATTCGAAACGAGGGGGATTTATCCAATAAGTCACTGAGCCGCAAAGAAAAACGATTAATTAGTGATTTTCGTTTTGTGCGCGATTTGGTGCAGAAATACAATCACCCCGGGTACAACTTTCAAAGCATAACAGGAAAGGAAAGTGAGATATGGGAAAGCCTGATAACAGAACGAAAACTGGATTACGAAGTCAGACTGTGCGAAACACTTTATCACCTGGTCGATTTAAAAATACCTCAAAAAATAGAGAGTCCTTTTGAAGAAGCTTATTACACGGAATCGGGGCAGAATGCTTTCCAAAATTTCACCCAATTTCGTTTTCTAGATTATTTACGCAACATCACCAAAGGCAGCAATAGCATAAACGTGTTTGATTTAGGATGTGGATATGGCAATTATGTGGAAGTGGTGCAGCAGAATTTTCCGGAAGCATTTATTACGGGCATCGAGAAAAATCCCAAAGTATTTGCCGAAACAAGTGATAAATTTGCCAAAGCGGAGAATGTGGAAATCATTAACGACGATTTTTTTCAATACGAACCCGGTAAAAAATACGATGTAGTACTAATGAATTATGTGTTGTTCTATTTCAATTTTACCGACAAAAAGAAAATTATCGACAAGGCTAAAAGCATGCTCGCAGAGAGCGGTTCTATTGTTTTGTGCCAGTATTATTCCGGTATCGAATCCCTGAAAAGAGAGCTGGCAAAATCACAAAATGACGATTCAATGGCCAAAAAAATCGAGATGTACTACAGCGACAAAATTTTGTATGCCAACACATTGTGGAATGATGCCGTTGACACCTTTGCCGAAGCCGTAAAGTGGAACGAATTTAAAACAATCGTTTCCGAAGCAGATCTTTATATGGCGAGCATGACCAATGCCGATCCGTTTTACTATTCACTTTTTGTTGAACTAAAACATCAAGTGTAACTACAAAAGTTCAGACGCTCCTTAACAAAAACAAGCAGAGTAGAATCGCATCTTTTGTTTTTAGAGCTCACCCAAAAAGTCTTGGGTAGAAGAAAAAATATTTTGCTTCAAATTTCAGCTATGAATCAAACACCAAGCAAAAGAAACTTCCTTTTTGCCCTATCAGGCGGATTCTACTCTTTGGCTTAGCCCAAAGAGTAGACAAAAAACCCAAGGCTGCGCCCGCTTCCCTCGGAAAAGCTACGCGATGCCAGCTAAAATTCCTGAAACTCGTCGTACCTCCTCAAACATCAGTAATTTTTTAACGCCGGCAACGCTTGTTTTACGGCTCACCGGACGAGGCCAGGCTCCGATGTAGCAGGCGTTGCATTAGTGGACGGCCTCTTTTGGTCGTTGCCCGGAGTTGAAGTAAAACCTTAGTGAGAGCGGGAAGCTCCGAGGAATCGAGGAGATCACCCGTCCGAACTTAGGTTTTACAAAAACGTAGGGTAAGGACCAAAAGCAGCCTTGAACTTTCTGCTTCGTCTTTGCTTCAAGGCAAAGATGAAGGCTGCCGGCAGGCGTAAGATATTAATCGTTCTATAAATTAATCTATCAGTTTTTTTTTGAGCGGTCCGTTTTTAATCTCGTTAACAAGCAATAACACTTCATTAACAGAATTGCAATTCCGGATACCTAACTTTATGAAATAACTCAAAATACAATTTTATGAAAACGTTTACCCTACTGCTGTTTAGTTGTGTAGTACTTCTTTTCAATGCGCCTTTGGCACAGGCTTCAACGCTTCAGAAAAAGGGAGTTCCCGAGGTTGAAGAGCTCGATAATGCGCCGAACATGTATAAAAGCGACAACATGTTTTTTAGCGGTCAGCCCAATCTCGAAACCTTTGAATGGTTAAAAGAACAGGGTGTTGATTTGGTTATCAATCTTCGTACAGAAGGAGAAAACGAGGATTTTGCCGAGGAAGCATTTAACGAAGAAGAAATGGTTGCCAAACTGAAAATGAAATACGTTTCGTTACCGATTGCAGGTTACGATGGATATACACCCGAAAACCTCGAGAAATTTGCAGAAGCATTGGATGGCAAATACAAAAAGGTATTAATTCATTGCGGAAGTGCCGGCCGTGTTACCTATTTTATGATGGCTTACCTGGTTGAATACAAAGGATATAAACTGGCAGATGCTATTGCATTTGGCGAGCAGATCAAATTTTCGTTTCCATTGGAATATTTACTTAAAGAAGAGGTTGACTGGAAATTAAAATAAGCCTTAAAAACAATTCAGCGGGTGACTATAAGTTTAAACAACTAGTCACCCGCTGAAGAATCATATCCCGACGAACTTCGTTGTCGGGATTAATTCAACTAACAAAATCCAGTTTCCGTCAATTGACGGATTCTGAATTTCGAGTTTTATTAAAAAAGGCAAGCCTGTAAGCCGGGTCCTGTCACCCTGATATTGCGCAAGCAATCGTCAGGGGCTTTATCATTTATCTAGTCCCGACATCACTGCCGGGATCCTGCAGCCTACCCCTCCAAAGTCTCTTGTGCGTTGAGAGCAAAACGGGCCGTTTCGCTGTACCGCAACAGCGGCAAACACTTTGGATATACATGGCTTTGCAACCCGTAAGACGTACGGCTGGCGATGTTGCCACCTCCACCGGTGCGCTTTTACCGCACCTTTTCACCCGTTCCCCGTTGTGGACACGCCACAACAAGGTGGTTATTTTCTGTTACGTTGCTATCCCCTTTCAAAGATCTTCCCGCTAGGAAGCACGGCGCCCTGCGTTGCCCGGACTTTCCTGACTAACGGTAATCGTCAGCCCGATAAAGCGGCTTGCCGGTGCAAAAGTAGTAAAACGATTAAGGATAATTGATAAAGGATGAATAAAAACGATGAATTGGAAGGATTAAGGATTAATTGAATTTACGTTGATGCAACTTTTTACGCGAAGAAACAAAAATAGCAACAAGTTCTGAAGCCTCCTTTTCAAGGATATCTCTTTGTTCGGAATTAAACAGTTTCAGATTTTCAATTAACTCAAGCCAGAATTGTGATTCATCAGCTTCTTCAATTACTATGCTGATTTTTGAAACAAATGAAGCTGTCGACTGTGCTAGTTTCGCAGCTCTGTAATTAGCCGCCACTGATGATGAACTTCTTATTAATTGTCCTCGAATATGTTTTCCTAAATAAGTATCTGGCAAACTTTCCGTTAAACGAATACAATCTATACAAAAGCTTTTGGTTCTTTTTTTGAGGTCTTTTTCTTTGTTCATGATTAAAATTTATTGGTGATTACATTCACAAATTACATAATCTCCCCAATAATCCCTAATCATTAATCCTTCATCGTTATAGTTAATCCTTTATCAATCATCCTTTCCTCAAAATTACCATTGTAGCTCCGTAACCGTATTCTTTAAACGAGGCATCCTGGAAATAATATTTTTTGAATTTGCGTTTCAGCAGATTGGTTACCTCCTGTTTTAAAACGCCCTGCCCTACACCGTGAATAAATACAACTCGTTTTGTATGATTTTTAATGGCCAGGTTCATCTCCGATTCAACAGCATCCATTTGTATATCCAGAATTTCGCGGTTGCTCAAACCTTCCGATTCATCTAGCAGCTCGGTAATATGCAAATCGATCACCATTTCTTCGGCATTTCGTTTACGTTCTTTTCGTTTTGGTGCTTCAACAATTTCTTTGGCTTTAACCACCTTTTTGAAGTCATCCTGCGTTAGTTTATCCAGTTCAGTCTGAAAAGTATCAGACGTAATCTTCAGCACCAAAGCATTCTTTTTGAAATATGAATTTTCGCGAAAAGTCGATTCTTTGTAAAATTTCACCGGGTTTACCCTGAACTTCTTCACCATTGGATGGTTCCATTCGCTTTCTGTTTCGCGAAAATAAATCAGCTGAAACCCAAAGTCAGGCAAATCGCTAAAATCCTCCTGTACCAAAGCGTCAATTTTTTCTCTTGAATTCGAACGAACCGAGCCTTGTTTAATGGCCTCGACCGCATCGGTTTTTATATACGAATAATTAAATAGCACTGTATAATTGCTGTCGTTAACCAAATACAACTCGATTTCGCCCGACAGTGGATTTTTGGGATTGGTAGGAACAAAACAGAAATAAAATTCTGCTGCATTTTTGCCGTTAATGATTTCGCCTTTCGGCTCGATGTATTCAGGTTCGGGCTGCACTTCTGCCTGCGTTTCCTGTTGGGCACGAGCAGTACTGCTAACATTCAGTTCAGGAGCACTTACATTCACCAGCTCTCTTATCAGGCAAGGCACTTCAAAACCATCATCGCCTTCAACATTTACCGTATTTTTATTTACAAAACCGGTTACTACTCCTCCACCAACATCGTTTAAAAACTTAACCTTATCGCCTACTTTTATCATGACTTTTTACTTTCCCGCAAAAGTAGCATTAATATTTATCTTTAAGGGCTAAAGCCCGTTTGGAGAGCGCTATTACTAACCCCGGGCTTAATGAATATGCTCCGAAGTGGGCTTTAACCCTTAATTGTTATTCATGCTGTTCTCCTTAAAGAAATTCTTACTTTTGCAGTCCTAAAAAGACAATTGTTTTGAACAGATACAAAGACATAAAGATTAGCGATTACACCTACAATCTGCCCGATGAGCGCATTGCCAAATACCCGCTTACTGAGCGCGATAAATCAAAATTGCTTGTCAGGCAGAATGGTACAATAAAACAGGATATTTTTGAAAACTGCGCCAATTACCTTCCGGAAGATGCGCAACTGGTTTTTAATAATACCCGCGTTATTCATGCCCGTTTGTTTTTTTATAAAGAAACAGGTGCCAAAATCGAGATCTTTTGTCTGGAGCCCGTTGAACCGGCCGATTACCAGGTAGCTTTTCAGGAAACAGAAGAAGTAACCTGGAAATGTATGGTTGGTAATTCAAAAAAATGGAAAGAAGGTTTCCTGAGCCAAACCTTTGAAATTGATGGGCAAGCCATTGAACTGACCGCTGCCAAAATCGGGCAGGAAGGCAACTCTTTTCACATCCGTTTTGTGTGGAACGGCGGCGTGCACTTCTCCGAAATTATTGAGCACATCGGGCAATTGCCCATACCACCGTACCTGCACCGCGACACCGAAGAAAGCGACGAAGAAAGCTACCAAACGGTTTATGCAAAAATCGATGGTTCGGTAGCCGCACCAACAGCAGGTCTGCATTTTACCGATCCGGTGATTGCGCAACTGGCAGATAAAAACATTAGCACTAACGAAATTACGCTGCATGTGGGAGCCGGCACTTTTCAGCCCGTAAAATCGGAAACCATCGAAGGGCACACCATGCATCATGAACAGGTGATCATCCCCATTGATATTTTGCGTTCGTTTGTGGAGAATCCCAAAAACATTATTGCAGTGGGTACGACTTCGGTGCGCTCACTCGAAAGTTTGTACTGGATCGGTCTGCAACTGGAAGAAAAACGTTTCAATCCTTTTCATCCCGAAGTAAAACAATGGGAGCCTTACGAAAACGAAGCAAAGATTTCTATTGAAAAGGCACTTCAAAATATCATTTATTTTCTGGCAGAAAACGGGGAAAAAGCCATTCGCTTTTCTACCCAAATTATCATTCTTCCGGGTTACGATTTTAAACTGATCAGCGGAATGTTTACCAACTTTCACCAGCCACAAAGTACGCTACTACTCTTAATCAGCGCATTTTTGGGCAATAAATGGAAAGAAGTTTACGATTATGCATTGGCGAACGACTTCCGCTTTTTAAGTTATGGCGACAGTAATCTCTACCTAAAATAAAATACCTTTGTAGATAAAGCTTTTACGCTAACATTTTTTAAGACGAAATATTTGCACAAAAGCTGGCTTTAACCATAATTACAGCATTATGCAGAGAGATAAAATCGACAGCTTTTCCTCCTTCATTTCAGCATCAGTGAAAAATTATGCCAACAATAAAGCGCTTGGTTTTATTGATGAAGAATATCTCACGTACGCGGAAATGGGACAAAAAATCTCTGCTGTTCAGGCTTTTCTTGCAAAGCTTGGTTTGGGGGAAGGCGATAAAGTAATCATCTACAGCCAAAACATGCCCAACTGGGGAGTTGTTTATTTTGCCCTGCAATGCTCCGGGATTGTTGCTGTTCCTGTTCTTCCCGATTTTAGTCCGTCAGAGTTGGAGAATGTGATCAAACATTCCGAGTCGAAAGCGATGTTTATCTCGGCAAACCTTCAATACAAACTAAAAGAAGCTGACACATCAACGCTGGACGTGATTGTAAAAATCGACGATTTTAGCCTTTTAAAAGCTGAAGATTCTTCGGTAGTTTTCGATGAAAAATCAAGCAGCAAAAAAGCCTATCAACCAAAAGAAAATGAGCTGGCAGTTCTGATCTACACCTCCGGCACAACCGGAAACTCGAAAGGTGTAATGTTATCGCAAAAAAATATTTTGGCGAATGTGGTTCAGTCGGCGGCTGTTCAGGAAATCAGGGAAGATTACCACTTTTTGTCGGTTTTACCGTTGTCGCATACCTACGAAAATACCATTGGGTTTTTACTGGCCATGTACAAAGGAGCCAGTGTTACCTATCTCCGTAAACCACCAACAGCAAGTGTGCTTTTACCGGCTCTAAAAAAAATACGTCCGGAGATTATGCTGACCGTTCCGATGATTATCGAAAAAGTGTATAAAAGCAGCATCCTGCCCGCCATTAATAAAAAAACGGTTACTCGCTTACTACACCGTTTTCCACCCACACGCAAGTTGGTACATCGTTTGGCCGGGAAAAAACTGATGGAAACTTTTGGTGGCCGACTCGAGTTTTTTGGCATTGGCGGTGCAAAGCTCGATGGTAAAGTAGAACGTTTTCTGCGCGATGCAAAATTTCCGTACGCCATTGGTTACGGTTTAACCGAAACTTCACCGCTTGTTGCAGGGTCGAATCCCACAACAACGCGTTTCAGGGCAATTGGCCCAAAGGTGATTAATTGCGAAGTAAAAATTCACGACCCGAACCCGGCAACGGGCGAAGGTGAAATCTGGGCAAAAGGACCAAACGTAATGTTGGGCTACTATAAAAATCCGGAAGAAACAAAACAAGTATTAACCGACGATGGCTGGTTTAAAACAGGTGATCTGGGTGTTTTCGATAAGGACGGATGGCTGAGCCACAAAGGCCGGTTGAAAAATATGATCGTGGGTGCCAACGGAGAAAATATTTACCCCGAAGAAATAGAATCTATCATCAATAATTTCAGGCATGTTGTTGAGTCGGTAGTAATTCAGAAAAAAGGAAAACTGGTGGCACTGGTTCATTTTAACCGTGAGGAACTGGAGCAAAAAGTAAAAGAAATGCGTTCTGAACTTGGAGACAAAATGGATGAAATCTCTCATCATGTAGATGAAAAAATTGAAGAGTTAAGCGCTGAACTAAAAGATTATATTAATTCAAGGGTTAACAAGTTCTCCAAAATTCAGGATTTTATTTCTCATCCTACTCCTTTTATAAAAACTGCTACGCAAAAAATAAAGCGCTACCTGTATCACTAAACAGGCTTTTACCGACAGCGGCAATATATTCAACCCTTTCAGGGCTGATATCTATTCGCGTCCTACTTCCGTGCGTTTCACACACGGTTATTTACATATAGTCCTTTCCAGGACTATCCGCATTTCTGTTGATACGAAAATCCAACTATCTGGTAAATCCCTCCGGATTTGCAGATAAGCAGCAGAGATAATTTTCTTCCAAATTCATAGAAAATGTCCTGAAAGGACTAAATACGAATAACCGCCGGTAAAACCGGTGGTAACCAACGAAGTGCAGCCTCAGCCCCGAAAGGGGTTGAACAAGGTTCATTACTTTAAAAAGTACCGTTCATCAATGCGAATATTGTGTTCTTCCAAAAGCCTTCGATACTCCGCTTCAAAGGTTTCAGTTTTATGATGTTCCTGCTGGTTTTTAATATAGTTAATCAATTTGTCTTTGTCCCAATACGAATATGTTAAGGCAGCATAACCATCTGCCCAACCATTAAAATCAGGAAAGTAAGTTGAGCTTTTTAACCAAACCGATGAAGCAGTTTTTATGTCTCTGACCATATCGGCCAGAGCGATGCCGGGATGAATATCACTTAAAATATGAAGATGATCCTCCATCCCATTAATTCGGTACAAATGGCAATTCTTATTTTTTACGATTCCCCATATATACCTATAAAGCTGATCACGGGAATCGGCTTTTAATGTTTTTTGATTGTGTTTTGTGCGAAAAATGATCTGATAAATGATTTGACGATAGCTAGTCATGGCTAACAAGTATAAATTAGTTAATACCTACTAAATTAGCTAGTTAAATTGAATTATTCTTGTCTTTTCAGTAAATTATTCAACCCTCCCAGGGCTGAAATACATTGGCTGCCTTTTGCCGTGCGTTTCACACACGGTTATTTACGTATAGTCCTTTCTGGACAAAATACCATATGTTTTCAATCAAAAGAATTTCGAATTAAACCGCTTATTTAGAATCGACCCAAAGAGATAAAATTTTACATTCGTAGCTTCAATTTTGAAAAATAAAAAACTTATGACTGATTATTTCAAGCAATACCCGAACAAAGAGGGATTTTACAAAGAATATGGTGGTTCGTTTATACCACCCGATTTGCAAAAAGAAATGGATAACATTACCAATGCTTACCACAGCATCAGCAAATCGCATAATTTTATTTCTGAATTGCGCAGCATTCGCAAACACTTTCAGGGGCGCCCAACCCCGGTTTATTACTGCCAGAATTTGTCGGCAAAATATGGCGGCCGCATTTACCTGAAACGCGAAGATCTGAACCACTCGGGAGCGCACAAACTCAACCACTGTATGGGCGAGGCATTGCTGGCCAAGCACCTGGGTAAAAAGAGACTTATTGCCGAAACCGGTGCCGGACAACACGGTGTGGCACTGGCAACTGCAGCAGCTTATTTTGGTCTGGAATGCGAAATCCACATGGGCGAAGTTGACATTGCCAAAGAACACCCGAATGTGGTACGTATGAAAATTCTGGGAGCGGAAGTAGTTCCTGTTACGCACGGATTAAAAACGCTAAAAGAAGCGGTTGATTCGGCTTTTGAATCGTATTTAAAAGATCCGGTAAATACCATTTACTGTATCGGTTCAGTAGTTGGACCGCACCCTTTCCCGATGATGGTTCGCGATTTCCAGCGTGTTGTTGGAATTGAAGCACAGGAGCAGTTTTACGAAATGACCGGCGAAAATCCCGATCACGTTGTTGCTTGTGTTGGCGGCGGAAGTAATGCCATGGGAATGTTCTCGGGCTTCCTCGATATTGAGGATACCCAATTACACGGCGTGGAGCCGGGTGGCGTCGGAACAAAACTTGGCGAACACGCCAGCACCATTACTTACGGAACTCCCGGAGTCATTCATGGTTTTAAATGCTACACGCTGCAGGATGAAAAAGGCGAGCCGGCTCCGGTGTATTCAGTAGCCAGCGGACTCGACTATCCGGGTGTTGGACCGGAGCATAGTATGCTAAAAGATATGGGCAAGGTAACTTACGGTGTTGCCGACGATGCCGAAACCATCGACGCTTTTTACGAATTAAGTCGCCTGGAAGGAATTATTCCGGCCCTGGAAAGTGCACATGCTGTGGCTTACGGGCTAAAACTGGCCAAAGAAAACCAGCAACAATCCATTCTTATTAACCTGAGTGGCCGTGGCGACAAAGACATCGACTTTGTGGTTGACAAATATGGATTACCCGACTAAGAAGACTTCTGATAAACATATTGAAAAGTCCGGTTTCGCCGGACTTTTTTTATGTAAGTCAAATAAAGTTTAATAGCAATCAGGCAATGCAAATCACCCGAACCTTACTTGCTGGCACCTGCTTTTGCCCCATACTTCCGGTAGGCCACTACCAGAAAAATGGTTGCAACGAAAATGAGGAATAATCCAGGTCTCCATTCAAGAGCTTGTCTTGTACTCCATCCCAAAACACCTGCTAAATAAAGGAGTAAACAAACCAGCTGCACCAAAATATATTTCATTTTATTTTTTAGTAGCCCCAACGAATTAGCAACGACGATTAAGCCAAGCGAGATACTGGTAATACTAAGTAACCAGTTTTGTAAGTGGTAATCATTAAAAAATGTAAAGCCCGTCCAGCCGGTAAAGGTTCGGTATGTTCTTTCGCCATCCACAAACATTTTAAACCGCCTGGTCCATCCTAAAAAGGTGCCCACAACGATTAGCACTGTCAGAAAAGATGACCACAGCATGTATTTATTAAGGGGTGTTTTCTCCGGTTCAATCCCGTCGATCTCTAAAACATCAAATAGTAAGTCAAGCGTTTTTCGTCGTGGGGTCGTCTCATTATTTTCGATTCGTTGAATAGTTCTTAAATTAACTTTTGCGTGTTCCGCCAAATCTTCCTGGGTCCAGCCTTTTTTCAATCTGCGTTCTTTAATCCTTTTTCCTGATTCGTTCATGAATTGTGAAGTTTAATTTTTTGAGGCAAAAGTAATTCCCAGTCCCCTATTTGGTAGCGATTTTTTGACGGCATTTATACGGCATTTGCTGATTTATGGGTATTCTGCGAAACATTAATCATCAGGCAAAAAACGCTAGTAACACAAAACTCAATGCAATAATTGCAGGTAAAGCCTGGATAATAAAAATTTTTCTCGACGCTGTGATTGCTCCAAATATACCTGCAACTATAACACATGTTAAGAAGAATACTTTAATGTATACTCCCCAATTTACATCAGAGATGAAATAAGACCAAATCAATCCTGCTGACAAAAAACCATTATACAGCCCCTGATTAGCAGCTAACCCTTTTGTAGGTGTAAATAAGTGGTCAGGAATTGTTTTGAATGTTTTCTTACCTGCAGTTTCCCATGCAAACATTTCAATCCATAAAATATACAGATGTTCTATTGCAACAATTGCTGTCAATACTTTAGCGATAAGATCTATCATTATATATCGAATAAAAAGTTAATACTAAGTCTGCTCGTAATTATATGCTATTACTAATATTTTATTTTTGTCTAAAATAACAATTTATCCTCACTGCCGGCGCATACCTATGTTTCGGGAGGCACAAACAGGGTTACCAACCGTATTATTCTTTTAAACAATTTTCCTTCGTAATAATTTTTGGGTTGTTCCAACTGCAACGGGTATTGAAATGATTACTACTCCAATTGAAGTCAAATTTATTGTTTTCAGCAGTTTGAGTGTATCATAATTCTGTTCGGTTACAGCAGAACCTGTTATTGTGTTAAGCTCTTCCAGGTAATTGATAATTTTCCCAAGATTTGGGCTTCTCCTAACATCGTTGGTTGTAGTAATTTGAAGTCTTTCGTTGGTGTGCGATTTAATAAATTTCAAATAAAACCCGGTTGAAATCCCAACAACAGAAATAATCAGCAATAAAGCTTCGAGAGGCAACGGCGTGAGTTAGGTCTTCAATAGCACTGCCTGTTTTTTCGATTTTATCATTGTCATGCTAATCCAGATAAACATCAAGAAAAACAAAACCATACCTGCAATACATAGCAGGTTGATTGTTTTTAGCTTATTAAGGATTTTTGCATTTTCATCACCTTTCGCGTCACCTGCTCCAACGGAAATTTTTGTTTCTTCAAGTTTTTCGAGTAAAACAATGTTGTCAGTTAAGTTAAGTTGTTTTAAAGCTATGTTATTATCATTTGCCATTTCCAGCTTCTCTACACGCGGCATGTAGTTTCTCATATATTTCGTGTAAAACGAAAAGGAGAATCCTAAAACTGATACAATCAGTAAAATAATAAAGGTTTTGTTTTTTGTCATGGTTGTTTTTTGTTGCAGTAATCAAACAATTTATAACTTCTGTTTTTTCGATTTTGGTTTAAACACCGATATAAAAACAGCTACTATTAGCGTTGAGGTCATACATACACCCATTATCAGGTGATTGTTAGCGTACCAAATGTAATCCGCATCCTGAAGGGCTTTCAGTCCAAGTTCTCCCGATATTTTTACGGTTTCTTCAATCCACGGACCGGAAAACAGTGTTCCCAGCACGATAATAAGAACCGTAATAATCCATTTAAAAATTAACCAGCCATGCTTAAAATATCCCCATTTGGTGAATTGCGAATACATCCATCCGCTTAAAAGGCAAGTTATGGCAGCGGGTACCAACAGCTTCATATCGATAAAATGAATAATCCTGTTCAACAAATACAGCTGGCCTCCTGTAGATAAATCATTGCCCAAAAAATGAATTAGAAACATTACCGCCCCAGTAGTTATCCAAACTCCGGCTGCAATAACATGAATTGATTTTAACCATTTTTTCTGTTTTACTGTTAATTCTGCCATTGGTATTATTTTGTATAGTTGTTGGTATTTCAAGTAATTCTTTCAACTCGTTTAATAGAATTTCGACCAGGGAACGGATTACAAATCCGCACCAGCGGAGGTTGTTAAGGCACGTTTTTCATTTTTCCTTTTTTAAATTCTATGTTTTCTCGAACAGTCACCGCTGCCTGTCGTAGATATTCTATATGTTCTTGTTTACCAAAATTTTCATAGTCGTTATCCAATTCTGAAAGGTCGAGGTTGTCCTTTTTTAACCAATTGTCCATAAATAGTTTTTGAATTGGTTCTCGTCTTTTAGTCCAATTTTGTCTAAGCTGCCTTGCTGTTGAATTAAAGGCTTCAATATTATCTCGATTGTCAAGGTACTTGGATTCGTCATATGGTAGGTCTTTATTTCGGATTGATACAAATGGTAAATCTCCTACATCACCCCAAATTTCAACTTCCATCGGTTCCTTTCCATAAACTGTCCAATGTTCTCTTCCAACGAATTCATTTTTAAGTTTTTTAAAATTCAATTCGGTTTCTAAAAAATTAAACTCGTTAGCAATCGTTTCCGTATGAGTCAAAAACCAACTGCTTTTATTTACAGGTGTCCCGACAGATTGGTCAATCTTTGGTTTGTCAACTTCAGTGAGTTTGTCTGCCTTTCGTGTTCCAAATATTCTTGCGAGTATGTTCATTTTTAAATGTGCCCTAAAGGTTTGTATATGTTGTCGGGGCGGATTTCGGAGAGCGTTCATGTCCGCCAGTTGGCGGACATGGAACTGCGAAACGGGAATCCCTGCCCGCGGCAGACAGGCGCAGCTGGCGTACCACCAAACCCCGACCTGCAATATGTATTTTGTTATACACTGGCATCTTATTTTATTGTATCATAAACTTAATTCCATATAAAAGTCCTTGCATAATCGCTGCAGGAATAATTACAGTCAATAGGGCGTATCCAAATGAATATTTATTAAAATATGCTAGTCCAATTACTAATATTCTTAAAGCAAAAATCCAAAGCACATAAATGGTGACAGGGTGTTGATAACCAATCAATTCTTTATTATCTAGAATAATAGCTGGGATTAGTAAAATTACTCCGATTAATAGGTGCACCAAATTTGGTATAATTGAATAGGCAAGAGCTAATCTTATTTCATTAATTGAAGCTTTTCCTTGAAATATTTTTCCTGCTCCCCAAATGATGTATGACAAAACATATTTGTAAGCGAACAATCCTAAAAGTCCTGAAACGATTAATGAAATTATAAGGACGAAATAGTAATTAATTTCTAATCCTAATATTTTATTAATGTCAAAAGACATTGAAAATCCTCCATACATTGAGGTCAAGAAAAACAAAATGTGAATCATAAAATCATTTTCTTTTTCATCTCTATTTTCAATTAATTGAAATGTCTGTCGAGTTTTAATCCAAATGGAAATAATAGGTTTCATTTATATAGTTTAAAGTTGTTTGGTTTTTTCTTTCATGCTTGAGTGTATCTAGCTAGCATCATCATTGTTGTTAAGCACCCAATATGGCGTGTAAAAAACACATATTATGTTTTTCTTGTTTTCAGCCGCTATTTCAGGGCGCGTAATCAATGGATCTTGTTTTTGGTGCATTAAAACTAAACATATTTTTTATGTTATGTGCAATAACACTTCCTGATTGTTTCATTTTACAACATTTCTGCGGAATCAGCGACGAATTTCTTCCTTAGTCAATTCTGACGTATCCATCTTAACTGTTTTTTAAACTTATGACCTAACGTTTATAATAAGAATAGTAGCCTATTCCTTTCAAGTTACAAGAATGTTTTAGCGGGCTAAAATCCTTGTATTCTGAACAAACCCGGCTATTATTATACATTGTTGTGCTTTCGTTTTTTAAATATTGAATGATAATTTGATTCCTTCTGTAATCATACCTGTTCCAAGTATAGCAAGGATTAGCCCCATTAATTTACCTACTACTGAGATCAAGTTTGGCCCCACTTTTTCTACGATTTTTTCGCTGAAAATAAAGGCTACATAAGTTAGAAAAATAAGTGTCGCAAAAATTGTGATGACGATTCCAATGTGTACAAAATCTGCATTGGTAACACTATTCATTGCGGCAATAATAGTTCCAGGCCCCGCCAATATAGGAATAGCTAATGGGGAAATAGCAAGGTTGTTATTACCTCCTGCATTATTTTGGTGCATTTTGGGCTTTCGAGACATAAGCATTTCAAAACCCACATAAAATATCAGAATGCCACCTGTTATTTTGAATGCAGGAATAGTAATTCCAAACATCTCAAAAATATATTTTCCAGCAACAACAAAAGTGGCGACAATAATAAAAGCCGTAATTGTTCCTGTTCGGGCAATCTTCTTTTTATTTTCTTCTGTTTCACCTTCTACAAGTCCCAAAAAAATTGGAGTGTTTGCAATTGGATTCATAATAGCAAAGAAGCTCATAAATACTGTCAGAGCATAGGTAAATAAATTTTCCATATAGGTTATTTTGTAATAATCTATTTCTAAATTAGTTAAAATCGTGCGGTCTGTGAAACTCCACAAAATGAAACACAACGGGGAAGCATCATCATTGTTGTTATATCGCTTAAAACACCTTTAAAAATGTTGTAATACACCCAATATGGCTGTAAAATTCACTTATTATATTATTCTCATATTCAGATGCTATTTCAGAGTGTGTATACAATGGTTTTTGTTTTGGTGCATTAAAACTATACATTTTTTTATGTTTCGTGCAATAAACGCTGTAAAACAATTCTCCTAATCGTTGGTGCACCCCGAAGCTTAGGGATTTCAACCAGCCAGACTGCTTTCAATTTTTGCCATAAACTTTTTTTCTTTGTTTTTCATTCTTCGCTCCTATGCTACCCCTGCCCCCTAAAGGGGAAGGCCGGCACACATTAGCCAATCCTTCTGCAATCTGAAATCGTTAATCTTCATTCGTCAATCGTTTTCATCCCGCTCACTCACCCAAACACTTAGTGGAGAAAATTGATAAACTGATAAATTGAAAAATTGTTAACTGAAAACTGTGACTGTGACTGAAAACTGTGACTGAAAACTGAAACAGATCTCTCCTCCCCCGAAGTTTCGGGGCTCGTCGAGATGACATTACTTTTGCCCCCAACGCTTCTGTCGGGATTTCAACCAGCCAGGCTGCTTTCAATTTTTGCCATATACTTTCTTTGTTTTTCATTCTTCGCTCCTATACTCTCCCTGACCCCTAAAGGGGAAGGCCGGCACACATTTACCAATCCTTCTGCAATCTGAAATCGTTAATCTTCATTCGTCAATCGTTTTCATCCCCCACATTCACCCAATTACTCAGAGGAGAAAATTGATAAACTGATAAATTGACAAATTGTTAACTGAAAACTGTGACTGTGACTGAAAACTGAAACAGATCTCTCCTCCCCCGAAGTTTCGGGGCTCGTCGAGATGACATTACTTTTGCCCCCGACGCTTCTGTCGGGATTTCAACCAGCCGGGCTATTTTCAATTATTGCCATATACTTTTTTCTTTGTTTTTCATTCTTCGCTCCTATGCTACCCCTGGCCCCTAAAGGGGAAGGCCGGCACACATTAGCCAATCCTTCAACAATCTCAAATCGTTAATCTTCATTCGTCAATCGTTTTCATCCCCCTCATTCACCAAATAACTCATTCACTCATTCACTTTTGCTCCTTCCTGTATTAATTTAAGACTAACTCCACCATTACTTGTTGTTACCTTAACACACAGTATCAATTATTTGTCTAGGTTTGCACTCCCTTGGAAAAAGGGGAAAAAATTGAAAATAGAATTATAGAATGATTACAGTATCGAATTTAAGAATACAATTTGGGAAACGCATACTATTTCAGGACGTTAACATGAAGTTTACGGCCGGAAACTGCTATGGCGTTATCGGAGCAAACGGAGCAGGAAAATCAACATTTTTAAAAGCAATCTCGGGGCAGATCGATCCTACTGCAGGACATATCTCGCTTGAACCGGGCGAGCGCCTTTCGGTGTTAAGCCAGGACCACTTTGCTTTTGATGAGTTTACTGTTCTGGATACTGTAATGAAAGGTCATGCCGAGCTTTGGGATCTGATGAAAGAAAAAGATGCCCTGTATATGAAACCTGATTTTTCGGAAGCCGACGGAATTTTAGCCGGCGAGCTGGAAGAAAAGTTTGGCGACATGGGTGGCTGGAATGCCGAAAGCGATGCAGCTACTTTATTAAGTAACCTCGGTATTAAAGAAGAATACCACTACACGCTGATGAAAGACATGAGCGGTAACCAAAAGGTGCGTGTTCTTTTGGCGCAGGCATTATTCGGAAATCCCGATAACCTGCTGCTCGATGAGCCTACCAACGACCTCGACCTGGAAACCGTGGTTTGGCTGGAGAATTACCTGGCCAACTACGAGAATACCGTGTTGGTGGTATCGCACGACCGTCACTTCCTGGATGCTATTTCTACCCACACAATAGATATTGATTACGGCGATATAAAAATGTTTGCCGGAAACTACAGTTTCTGGTACCAGAGTAGTCAGCTGGCACTGCGTCAGCAACAGGCACAAAACAAAAAAGCCGAAGAGAAGAAGAAAGAACTGCAGGAGTTTATTTCGCGTTTTAGCGCTAACGTGGCTAAATCGAAACAAACTACCAGCCGTAAGAAAATGTTGGAGAAACTGAATGTGGATGATATCCAGCCTTCAACACGTAAATACCCGGGAATTATTTTTAACCCTGAGCGTGAGGCCGGCGACCGTATTCTGGAAGTGGAAAACCTGAGCGCCAGCATCGATGGAACCACACTTTTTAAAGATGTGGAATTTACGGCACAAAAAGGAGAAAAAATTGTGTTCTTGTCGCGCGACCACCGTGCAATGACAGCCTTTTTCGAGATCATTAACGGAAACCGTGAAGCCGACTCAGGAACTTACCAGTGGGGACAAACCATTACATCAGCATATCTGCCATTAGACAACTCGGAGTTTTTCGATAGCGACATGACACTGTTCGACTGGTTGTGCCAGTTTACTACCGACACTACCGAAATTTATATTCGTGGCTATCTGGGAAGAATGTTGTTTGCTGGCGAAGAGATCTACAAAAAGGTAAACGTACTTTCCGGAGGCGAGAAAATGCGTTGTATGATTGCCAAAATGCAATTGCTTAACGCTAACGTGCTGATTTTGGATACACCAACCAACCACCTCGATCTGGAATCGATTCAGGCCTTTAACAATAACCTGATTAAATACCCCGGAAACCTGTTTATGTCGTCTCACGACCACGAGTTTATTTCATCGGTTTGTAACCGCATCATCGAATTAACGCCTAACGGTATTATAGACAAACTAATGCCATACGACGAATATATTGAGGACGAAAAAATTCACGCACTGCGCGAGAAACTTTATACAACTTAATTTGTTTCTTTAATTAATCAGCCCCACCAAATCTTTACCAAAAGTTTTTTTTACCAAAAGAGATTGACAAATGATTAATCAACAGAGAAAGAATATTAAAACCGGCTTAAACGTTGCCGTTGTAAAAAAAGAACACCAACGATCGGGTGAATTAACCTGTGGTATCGTTAAGCGAATATTGACGAAATCTCCCGTCCATCCCCACGGAATAAAAGTAATGCTCGAAAACGGAGAAGTTGGGCGCGTACAGAAGATTATGCAGGAGGATTAAGGGACTTAATGCTTTAATGCGGAAATGATTTAATGCTTTAATGCTTCTTTGTGGTACTTTGTGGTTAGCTCTTTAAATTGAGAAATTGCTGAATTGATTACTTCCCGGCGCTTACGCACCGGGCTGTTTTGTTTCGCCCCTTTGGGGCTATTTGCATACTGCAATTTGCGTACTGCCTACTCATTTACTCAATAACTCAGTTACTCAAAAGAATAAAATTGACAAACTGCCCAATTGAGAAATTGTTAACTGAAAACTGAGACTGGTTACTGAGACTGGTTACTGAGACTGAAAACTGAAACAGATTTCTCCTCGCACACTCGTCGAAATGACAGTCACTTTAGCCCTTTTACTTTTACCTTTCGCCTTGCCAACTACTCCACTTCCCGGCTGCCATAAAAACGGTCGAGAATAGAGCCATCGTTGGCTTCTTTTGACAGCGACTCGATGGTATTCTTCGGCACATTGTAAACATCGAGAACAATCAGGCCATCGAGGCAGTTATTAAATTTAGGATCGACATTAAATCCAATTATTTCAGCATTGAGTTTAATATACTTTTTCAGCAATACCGGAAGTCCTGAGTTCAGTTCATCCAAATCGCCAATGGTTTTGTCGAGCCGGTTAATATCGTGCTCCACATTTTCCATCAATAAATTCAAATCCGCATTATCGCTTTTAAATTTGTAGCTGTTGCGCGGTTTAATATGCTGAGCCATTTTCCAGTTCAAATGGTTCTTCATAATAAACTTAATAATCAGGTCTTTCGACACCTTCGAATAATTATTGCTGATACTCACCGGCCCAATCAGGTAACGGTATTCCGGATTTTTCAGCAGGAAATACAAAATACCTTTCCAAAGCAAAAACAATGGCATGGGTTTGCGCTGGTATTCTTTAATTACAAACGAGCGCCCCAACTCAATACTTTCTTTCAGAATTGGTTTAAAATTTTCGGAGATGCGAAACAGCGAATGCAGGTAAAAGCCTCGCCGGCCCAGCTGCTCCATAATATCTTTGCCTTTCCCCAGTCGATACGCCCCAACAATCCGATGCTCATCCTCGTCCCAGATAAACATCTGGTTGTAGTATAAATCATATTCGTCGATATCAATGCTACGGTTGGTGCCCTCGCCTACTTCGCGGAAAGTGATCTCGCGCAAGCGACCGATTTCATTCAGAATATTCGGAATCATTGCCGATGGTGCACAATACGCCGTATAATTTTTTAGCGTGAACAGCGTGTGCTTCGATTTTATCAGCTGAATTTCTTTCTGAATCTTTGCCAACGGAACCGGATCGATAATGGTATCGGGTTTTACATTGGCTTTCAGCGCATAATTAAAAAAGCGCCGCACCTCAATGTCCGATTCCATACTGTATGTTTTGGCACGTAGAAACCGCCCCAGCTGATACACATCTTTGTAGGTATCCTGTTCGTCAACTTTAATAGGACTGCCAATTCGCAACTTTATTTTCTTATGCTTTTTCCGCAAAATCTCCGACGGTAAACGCGCACTTTTTAACGCTGGATTGATTTTGGCCACCAGGTGCAATAAACGGCTGTTGGTTCCCTGAAAAAGTACCGGAACAACGGGAACGCGAGCCATTTTAATAAAATTCACCACCGGAAACTGCCAAACTTTGTCGGTTACGCCACCAAAAGTATCTTTGGTGTGTACGTCAATGGCCGGAAAAAGACAAAGCACTCCCCCGGCATTCAAATGAGTAACGGCTTCTTTTAGTCCGTAATAATTTCCTTGCTCCGAATCATCAAAGGGGTTGTCGTCCATAAAATACTCCGAAACAGCATCTATCTTTTTCAACAAATAATTGGCCAGCACTTTAACATCGTTGCGCACCAGCGACAGGTATTTTATCAGTAACAAACCATCGAAACCTCCAAGCGGGTGGTTGGCGACAATGATCAGCGGTCCTTCTTTTGGTATTTTTTTTAGCTGCTCTTCGTCAAATTCAATGTCGAACTCCAGCATTTTTATCAGCTCGTCGATAAAATCCACACCTCGCTTATCTATTATCTGCTCGTAAATTTTATCCAGCTTTTTAAAACGAAGAATAAACATCAGGAACTTGGCGAAATAATCGCCGTTGGCAGGTGCAGGGAGTTGGTCTTTGAACAAATCTTTTGGCTCTGGTAATTCCATTTATTGCTTTTAAGGTCTAGTACGCCGTCTACCTGAGTTGTTTTAAAGATGAACTCAGCTCCTTACAAAAATAAAACGATTTTTGAATTAACATCGTTACCTTATTAATACTATACAATTATTTTAAGGTTGCCCTTTTGCGGCTAAAACCAGCAATTTAACCGCCGGGAAATATTTTTTAATCATATTTGAACTTTATTTGTTATAAGGTTACAAATTAGATAAATGACAGAAAACAAACTACATATTACAGACTGGCTCCCCACATCGAAGAAGGAAGTAAAACAATTGGGCTGGGAGGAGCTGGATGTAATTTTATTTACAGGCGATGCCTATATTGACCATCCATCGTTTGGTGCAGCCGTTATTGGCCGGGTACTGGAAGCGGAAGGATTGCGTGTAGGAATTGTTCCGCAACCCAATTGGACCGATGATTTACGCGACTTTAAAAAGCTGGGAAGACCGAACCTGTTTTTTGCTGTTACGGGAGGAAACATGGACTCGATGGTAAACCACTACACCGCCGGGAAACGCAAACGCTCGAACGACGCGTACACGCCTGGCGGGCAAATTGGAAAACGTCCGGATTACGCCACCATTACTTACTCGAAAATATTAAAAGAACTGTATCCCGATGTACCGCTGGTAATCGGAGGAATTGAGGCCTCGTTGCGCCGTTTAACGCATTACGACTACTGGTCGGATCGTTTAATGCCTTCGATTTTGGCCGATACACAAGCTGATCTTTTGTTTTATGGAATGGGCGAAAAATCAATTGTTGATTTTGCACGATTGGTAAAACGTGGTATTCCGGTAGAATCGCTTACCACCATTCCTCAAACTGTTTTTATGGTTGATGCTGATGAAGCCTACGCCACCAAGAAAAACTGGGATGAGCTGGAATTGGCCTCGCACGATACCTGTTTGCAGGAAAAGAAAGAGTATGCCCGCAATTTTATGCACATCGAGGAGGAATCGAACAAGATGGAGGCCAAAAAGCTGGTGCAGCGAATAGGAGATAAAAAAGTGGTGGTAAATCCGCCGTGGCCAACTTTTAAGGAAAAAGAGATCGACCGTATTTACGATCTGCCTTACACACGTTTGCCACATCCGCGCTACAATAATAAAGGCGCCATTCCGGCTTACGATATGATCCGGCATTCCATTAACATCCACCGTGGATGTTTTGGCGGTTGTACCTTTTGTACCATTTCGGCGCACCAGGGAAAATTTATTGCCAGCCGTTCAGAGAAATCGGTTTTAAAAGAGGTGGAGAAAGTCACCGAAATGCCCGATTTTAAAGGGTACATTTCCGATTTGGGTGGTCCGTCGGCCAACATGTACAAAATGAAAGGTATTCACGAGGAGATTTGCAGAAAATGTAAACGCCCATCGTGTATCTTCCCATCGGTTTGTAAAAACCTTGATGTTAGCCATAAAGGGATGCTCGATCTTTATAGAAAAGTCAGAAGCAATCCAAAAGTAAAAAAGGCATTCATCGGGAGCGGTATCCGGTACGATATGATATTGGAGAAAACTAATGATGAAGCGGTAAACGAAACCAATCGGGAATATTTGCGTGAGGTGATCAAACATCACGTTTCGGGAAGGCTAAAAGTGGCGCCGGAACACTCGTCGGACGAAGTACTGAAATTTATGCGAAAACCTTCGTTTAAATTGTTTGAGGAACTAAACCAGGAATTCATAAAAATAAACAAGGAAGAAAAACTTAACCAGCAGCTGATTCCGTATTTTATTTCAAGCCATCCGGGCAGTAAATCGGAAGACATGGCCAACCTGGCGATCCAGACGAAGGACATGAATTTCAGGTTGGAGCAGGTACAGGATTTTACTCCTACACCAATGACACTGGCTACTGTAGTTTATTATTCGGGCTATCATCCGTACACCATGGAGAATATTTACACAGCCCGAAACAAAAACGCCAAAGAACAACAACGCCAGTTCTTTTTCTGGTATAAAAAGGAATTTCGAAATAAAATTATCCGCGACCTAAAAGCAAAAGGCCGCGAAGATCTTGTAAAACAGCTTTTCAGTAAAAAACAAAATAACGACACTAAATGAAAATAATCAGAATGTTAACACTGGCAGTAGCTATCGTTCTATCGGGCTGTGCCGAAGTAATGCAAATTGCCCAGCAAACCCTGGAAGGCGATGCGCCTCTGACCCAAAACGAGATTGTAGCCGGTTTGAAAGAAGCGCTTGTTACAGGTACCAACAACTCGGTGAGTATTTTAGGTGCGCAAGATGGTTATTACAAAGACGATCTGGTAAAAATTTTGCTCCCACCCGAAGCAGATATGATTGTTGATAATGTTGGCAAAGTACCTGGTGGGCAAAAATTACTTGATGATGTGTTGCTGCATATTAACCGTGCTGCTGAAGACGCTGCAAAAGAAGCTGCACCAATTTTTGTGAACAGCATAAAAAGCATGACATTTAACGATGCCGTTGGAATTTTAAAAGGCAACGACAACGCCGCAACATCCTATTTACACAAAACAACTTACGATCAGCTTTTTGCCCTTTATCGTCCTAAAATAAAATCTTCGGTGGAGAAAGAATTAGTTGGTGGCGTATCGACAAAGGAAAGCTGGGACACTCTGGTAGGTAAATGGAACCAGGTTGCCGGTTCTTTTCTGGGGCAAACTGCGGGTTTGGAAAAAGTTGACACACAACTGGAAGACTATCTGACTGCCAAAGCACTTGACGGTGTATTTTTAAAAATTGCCGGTGAAGAAAAACTGATCCGGGAAGATCCGGCAGCACGTGTAAGCAGTTTGCTAAAAAAAGTATTTGGCTCGGTTGATAGTTAATTTGTCAACTTTGATTATTAGAAATTCGTTGACTTAATTCTTTTGCTAATTTTAAAGCATATTTATTGAATTAAAAATTCACTCCGGTAAAAATTTGTACGGAGCTATGCTAAACTCTCACAATGAAAGAATTACTTGGCGCACTCTTCATTCTTTTATGTCTATCAACGTGGGGCTGTTCTAGCTCAAATAAATCGAACAGTGATGATTCTGAATTCAACTATGAGATTGAAGTACTGGATCAAATCTTTGAACAGTTGACTGAGGAAATGCAGTTTAATTACGGTTTTCCCAAAGCCCCGCCACCACCTCGCCCAACCAAAGATAAGAATGGAGAAATTACAGGATATGATTCTACTTTATATCTTCAGCAAATAAAAAATTACCAAATAGACACAGCTAATTTTGAAGCTGAACCAAGAAGTGTATTACTGGCTATTTCAGACACATTGTATTGCCTTGCGGATGAGGAGATACCGACCATAACTCAACTACCTTCAGAGGATTATCACACTGTAATCAAGAACATTAAACCCGCAAATAAACTTAATCGTAAAATACCAATTGAGCTTTTAAAAAATACAGGATATTTTTACCTGAAATACAGCTCTGAATATAGGAATGAGCCAAAAAGGCCAACCAATTTAAATGAAAGCAAAGCCAGTGGAATCCGTTTATCAAGGATATATTTTAACGAAAGTAAGACCCTTGGCATTTTTACCTGTGAATATTACCGCACAAGCGACGATGCATATGGAGGCTTAATTCTTATACGAAAAGTTGATGGCAAGTGGCAAATTGATGAATATATCAACAACTGGATAACCTAAAAAAACCTTCTTCCCTACCACGTATCACGCTCTTTTAAGCGTTTTTCCACCTTGGCTACAAACTCAAAATTCTTTAATCCCCACTTTGGGGCGATCGGCATTTCGGATGGCAACTGGTCTATTAAACGTTCAACACTTTAGACACATTCTAAATTTTATCCAATCCCTTAAATCATTTTGTTAACTTATTCAAAATATTATTTTTGTTAGCAAAGAACCTAAAATGCAGACTTACAGAAATAACTAATTTAACTTAACAAACCCCATCTTTATGCGAAGCAGTTTATTATTACTCTGTTTTATTCTTAGCCTCTTTTTCCAAAATACACTTTATGCACAACGCCTTGATGCTGTGCTGTTAAACCAGAAAACATCAGTCGTATTAAAAAAGAATAACTTATCCAGAATCAGTTCTTTTGAAATTCTTATCAATAATCGCGACGGAGAAGAATTCACTGAGGTCACAATCCCTTTTTCAAGTTTATTGAAAGTCACAAATATCAAGGCCTATATAAAAGATAAAAACGGGGAGATTGTAAAAAAACTTAAGAAAAGTGATATCTCAGAAAGAAGTTCTTTTTCGAGCGGCAGCTTTTACGAGGATGAATTTGTAAAAGAATTTAAGTTAAAGCATAACGTTTATCCCTACACCCTGTTTTATGAATATGAAGAAACAGAAGATCAGTTTGTTTATGTAGAGCATTGGATTCCACTACTCGATCTGGATATTCCCACGCTAAATGCGGAGTTGGAGGTTCTGGCAGAAAAAAATATCAAGCTCACTTACAAAAACAGTTTCGTTTCGTCATTTAGCCTGGATTCTATTGAAGATGACTATCGTTATCGATGGAAAGCAAATTACGACGGAAGTATAGAAAATGAAGTGTTTGCACCTCCGCTTTTAAACCATGTTCCTTCGGTTCAGGTGGTTCCTCAAAAATTCAAATTTGAAATCAAGGGTTCTTTTGATTCATGGGAAACATATGGTAGCTGGCAAGATGAACTCATTGCCGGTTTGTTCGAAGTTCCGGAGAATGATGTGAAAACAATTGAGAGACTCATAAATGGAATTGAAGATGAAAAAGCAAGAATTAAAATAATATATCAATATGTGCAAAACGAAACCCGGTATATAAACATAAGCCTTGAAACCGGAGGACTAAAACCTTATCCGGCAAGCTATGTTTCTCAAAATCATTATGGAGATTGCAAAGCATTAAGCGTTTATTTTATGGCTTTGCTAAAAAGTGTTGGAATTGAATGTTATTATGCAAAACTTGCGGCAGGAAATCCGATAGAAGAGATCGATCATTCGCTTCCATCGATGCAATCAAATCACATCGTAGTTTGTGTACCTGCAAAAAATGATACACTTTGGTTGGATTGCACCAGCGACAATCCGTTCGAATACATTGGCACCTTTATTCAAAACAGGGAAGCATTTGTGATTAATGGCGAAAAAAGTTATTTCTCAAAAATTCCGGCTTTAACAAAAGAACAAGTGCTTTGCGAACGCCATGTTAATTTTGAACACGTAACAAGAAATGAATGCAAAGCCGAATTTTTCAACACATACAGGGGAGATGATTTCGAGCTATTACACAATCTTATCAGTTCAACAAATGAAAACGACAACCTGGAAATCGTTAGAGAACATCTCATTGTTAGGGGATTTGAACCAATTGAAATAATAAACCATCAATCAGTACAAGATTCGGTTAAAGCGGAACTGTCCTACTCGGCAAAATCAAACAGTTTATATGAAAAATACGGAAACGATATAATTATCAGGCTTCTACCTTTTGATATCGGTAATTTTGATTCACCGTCTTACAGAGTTCTTCCCGTCCAGATTGATTACCCTGTTTACAAAAAAGACGAGTTAAACTACAAAATACCTGCAAGTTACATTGCCAGTAAAATTCCTGAATATAAATCGATAGAGAGCAAATACGGATCCTATTCAATACAAGTGCAGAAAGTAGATGATAAATTTAAGATACTCAAAACCTTTCTGCTAAATAGTGGAAAATATCCCATCTCAGAATACCAGGCGTTTTACTCGTTTATCAACGAAATAGTTGAATTCGAGAACAAGTTTTATATAAACCTTTCTAAAAAATCATTCTAATGAAAAACCTTTTAATTGCACTATTTACTATTTTTTGTTTTAGTTCTGCAAGTGCTCAGAATTTCTCTTTTGAATACGGACAAGTAAGTAAAGCAGATATTGAACTAAAACAGTACGACAAAGACAAGACCGCTGAAGCTGTGATTATTTATGATAAAGGATCATCGTATTTTCGTCAGAGTGTTAATAATGGTTTTGATTTGATTTTTGAAAGATCGCAACGAATCAAAATTCTAAAAGAAGCCGGAATTGAATATGCCGAAATTGAAATTCCATTTTATCGTGAAGGAGACATTTACGAAAAGATATATGATTTAAAGGCCTGCACATACAATTTTGAGAACGGACGTTTGAACCGAACCGAAATACAGACAGATTCGTGGAATGATGAAATTTACAATGATTACTGGATGGTCAGAAAAATTGCCATGCCCAACGTAAAAGCAGGCTCTATTATTGAGCTAACCTATAAAATCTCCTCGCAATACCTCTTTAATTTACGCGACTGGGAATTCCAGAGCAAAATACCAACCATCTACAGCGAGTATAAAGCAGCTATGATTCCCTTTTATGAATACATTTATCTGGCTCAACGGACGGGAACTTCGCTTAAAAAAGAATCATATACTGAAAACATCAATCGCGAATTTGCCCGCATTAAGTACAAAGATGTTGTCAACAAGTTTTCGATGAGCGACATACCTGCATTTAACAGCGAAGACTATATTACTTCAATAAATGACTACATCGTAAAGCTTGATTTCCAACTCGCTAAAATTAATTACCCGAATGGTGGTGATAAAGAAATAATGTCAACCTGGCCAAAATTGATTAAAGAATACAGCGTTCATCCTGATTTTGGCAAGTACGTAAAAAAATGTGAAAATTCTGCTTCTAAAATTATTGATCTCAATGCTTTAAAAGATAAATCAGCAAAAGACAAATTCGATTACATCGTTAGCTATGTAAAAAACAATTATAGCTGGAATGAGTACAATGGCAAATATGCCTCAAAATCAGTAAATGAAATTGTAAAAGATAAATATGGTAATGTGGCAGATCTGAATTTATTGACCATCGGGTTATTGCGAGCCGCTGAAATAGAAGCCACACCGGTTTTAATAAGCACCCGCGAAAATGGGAAAGTAAGTGACAATTATCCCTTTGCTCACTATTTCAATTATGTAATCCTGATGGCTAATATTGATGGGAAAAATGTGTTGAGCGATGCCACTGATTCAAATGTGGCGAATAACAGAATTCCATCGCGGTGTATAAACGACCGGGGCTTACTTATTGATCCCGAACAAGATGTAAAATGGATTGGTTTACAATGTAATATCCCTTCAATTTCAGCACTCGATTTTACCATCGATCCATCAAAGGAAACATCAAACGTGATGGTGAGATCTTTCGCTTCTGAATACAAAGCTTTCAGGTTAAAAAATATTATCGGTGATGATAAAAATAAACTGAATGATTACCTTGAAGAAAGAGATTATAAAATTGAGAGAGCCGATTTTTCTGAGGTTACAAATAAAAGCAAAGAGTTCCGGTATGAATACGACCTGACAATGACACCGGAATCAATCAATGAAAAATTATATATCGAACCTTTTTTAAACAAATCCCTTCAGGATAATCCTTTAAATCAACCATCAAGGTCATATCCGATCGACATGACATACCCTACAAAATCGATTCTAACGTCAAATATTATTATCCCTGAAGGGTATGAACTTGATTACCAACCTGAAAATTATAAAATAAAAAACAACCTGTTTGAACTCAATTATTCTGTTGAACAGATTGAAGATCGTATTCGGGTGATTTTATTGACTGATTTTAAAGAATCGGTTTACGATGCCGGTGACTTCGCAAAAATTAAATTCTATTTTAATGAGATCGTTAAACGAGGAAATGAGAAAATAGTGCTCAAAAAAATATAGCCGGTTAAACAAACCGTTTTCCCTGCCAGGTATCGCGCTCTTTTAAACGTTTTTCAACTTTGGCTACAAACTCAAAATTCTTTAAGCCCCATTTTGGGGCGATCAGCATTTCGGGTGGTGCCTGACTGATAAAACGTTCAACAATGATTGCCGGATTCAAAAGCTCCAGGTAATCGATAACCAGATCGATGTATTCGTCGGCAGTATACAGGTCGAAATTCTCCGGATGCTCCAGGAATTGTTTTTCGAGCAAGGTTTTTTTGTGAATTTGCAACTGGTGCAACTTTAGGTTTTTCACCGGCAGTTTCGATATCGTTTTTGCCTGGTCGAGCAATTCATCGCGAGTTTCGCCCGGCAAACCGAGAATCATATGCGCACAATTGTTAATGCCCCGTTCTGCGGTTTCCTCAATTGCCCAGGCCGCTTCAGCAAAACTGTGTCCCCGGTTAATGCTGTCCAGGGTTCTGTCGAGGTGCGACTCCACCCCCAACTCAACCATTACATACACTTTTTTGCTGAGCTCGGCCAGGTAATCCAGCAAATCAGGATAGATACAATCGGGGCGCGTTGAGATAACCAGTCCAACCACTTTCGGATGTTCCAGCGCTTCTTCATATAAACGTTTTAAATCATCGATAGGAGCATAAGTATTTGTGTAGGCCTGGAAGTAAGCTAAATACCGCATCGACTTATATTTCCTGGCAAAAAAAGCAATGCCTTTTTCTACCTGGCTGGTCACACTATTTTCCAGGTTGCAATAGGTGGGTTTAAATGTTTTGTTGTTACAATAAGCGCATCCGCCGGTACCTTTTGTCCCGTCGCGGTTGGGGCAGGTAAAGCCGGCATCAATCGATACCTTTTGCACCCGCTCTGAAAAAAGTGCTCTGAAATAAGTTGGAAAATCGTTGTATCGTCTGTCGTGTCCCCAGCTGTATGTTCCGTTTTGCATCCCCGTTTATTTGAAATTGCAAAAGTACGTAAAATTGTGAATCTCCTGCCGGAGGCCTTCATCTTTGCCTTAAAGCAAAGACGAAGCACGAGGAAGGCATTTCCGAGCCAAGGCTGCTTTTGATCTTCACCCTACATTATCATAAAACCTAAGTTCGGGCGGGTGATCTCCTCGCCCACTCGGAGCTTCCCGCTCTCTCTATGGTTTTATTTCAACTCCGGGCAAATCCCAAAAGAGGCCGTTCCACTTATGAATGAACAAAAGATGCAAGCTACTTCGCAGCTTCGGCCTCGGCCGGTGAGCCGTAAAACAAGTGGTGATGGCGTTAAAAAATTACTGCTGTTTGAGGAGGGACGACGAGTTCAGGAATTTTAGCCAGCATAACGTAGATTTTCCGAGAGAGGCGGGCGCAGCCTTGGATTTTGTGTTTACTATTTGGGCTAAGCCAAATAGTAAAATCCGATCGATAGAGCCAAATATTGTTATTTATGGCTAGTAGCTATATTGAGAAGAACCTTCTTTCAAATATCTTCATCCATATATAAAGTTGCGCCATCCGAAACCTTTTGTGATTCATTTTCTTCATCATCTTTTGGAAAAACTTATCAACAACTCTTGAAAACTTTCCGCGAATATCAACGGTTTTGCTTTTCAAATACAGCTTCAAATCTTTACTTTTAAGGAAAAATCAGGCAGATATGTTCTCAGATAAAGATAAGCAGCAAATTCAACAGCGCGGAAGTACACTGGAAACCGTGCAAAATCAAATCGAAAATTTTAAAAAAGGCTTCCCCTACTTACCCATTGAAGATGCCGCCTCGGTAGGAAAAGGGATTATTCGTTTAAGCCCCGAAGATTTAAAAAAACGTGGCAACCGTTATGATGCGAAAATTGCGGAAGGTACTAAAGCCTTAAAGTTTGTGCCGGCCTCAGGGGCTGCAAGCCGTATGTTTAAAGCTTTGTTCCAGGCATTGGAAGACTTCCAGAATCAGCCTCACGAAGATGTACTTGCCGCCAACAGAGATGCTGCACAATATGTTACGGAGCTCAAAAAATTTGCTTTTGCTGAAGAACTAAAAAAAGCTGTTACTGATGCTGGAGAGCAACTTTCCGCCACAACTAAACTCGACTATCTGTTAAACGAAAAAGGATTAAATTACGGCGCTAAACCTAAAGGACTGCTTAAATTTCATTCGTACGAAGATGGGGCGCGAACTCCTTTTGAAGAGCACCTGGTTGAAGGCGCAAAATATGCAGCCGACAACGGCAATAAAGCCAGTTTGCACTTTACCGTTTCGCCCGAACATCAACCGGGATTTGAGGCCTTGCTTGCAGAAATAAAAGTCAAGTACGAGGAACAACTGGGTATTGAGTTTGATGTAACATTCAGTCAGCAAAAACCATCAACCGACACGATTGCGGTTGATTTAGACAATAAACCTTTCCGAAATTCGGATGGCAGTTTGTTGTTCCGTCCGGGAGGGCACGGTGCGTTAATCGAGAACCTGAACGACCTCGACGCCGATATCATTTTCATCAAAAATATCGACAATGTGGTTCCTGACCGTTTAAAACAGCCCACCATCGATTTCAAAAAAGGATTGGCAGGAGTGCTCCTAAAACATCAGGAAAAAGTATTCTACTATCAGCACGAATTAAACGAGAAACATTATACAGCGCTTAGTAGTAATTTTTTGGCCGAAGCCGCCAACTTTTTGGAGTTTACGCTAAATACCAAGCCGGCCAAAAATCATTATTACACCGAGCGCGAAGAACTTTATCAATACCTGAAAGAAAAATATAACCGGCCATTGCGCGTTTGCGGAATGGTGAAAAATGAAGGCGAGCCCGGTGGCGGTCCGTTTTGGGCAATGAATGCCGACGGAACCATTTCGTTACAGGTAGTTGAAAGCTCGCAAATCGATCCTGACAGTGTTCAACAACAGGATATTGTTCAGCACGCTACTCACTTTAACCCGGTTGATCTGGTTTGTGCAGTAAAAAATTACAGAGGAGAAAAATACGATCTCACCCAATTTACTGATCCGGCAACCGGCTTTATTTCGCAAAAATCAAAAGACGGAAAAGAGCTGAAAGCACAGGAATTGCCGGGCTTGTGGAACGGAGCAATGAGCAACTGGAACACCCTTTTTGTAGAGGTTCCGATTGAAACATTCAACCCGGTAAAAACGGTGAACGACCTGTTGCGCGATCAACACTTGTAAGATTGTTTTTGAGATTCGGGCCGAATTATTAATTTCGCGAACTTAATATACGATGAACGAGGAAAGAGATAATTTCAGGGAAGAAGATATTAGTGAGGCACTTAAGCGTTTTAAGAGCTCTTTGGTCTCAGGACGCGCAAAGTATTTCGATGTTTCAGAATTTGAAGGAATTGTAGAGCAGTTAATGGAAGAAGGTGATTTGCAATCTTCTGAAATTGCGGCTAAACAAGGCATACAGATCCATCCTAACGCGGTTGCTCTTCACTTAAAATATGCTCAGATTCTGCTGAGCAAAGGGAAATACGACCAGGCTCAGAAATACCTCGATTTTGCTGAAAGAGTTGAAAATACCAATCCCGATGTTCACTTGTTAAGAGGTTCGGCATCGTTGATTATGGGCAACGAAGACCTGGCAAAAGCATCATTCAAAAAAGCAATCAAAGTCGGAAACGGAGAAACCGACGATATTTTATACCACGTTGGTTCGGCGTTTGTTCAGATTGGCGAAATAGGCGAGGCCATCTCCTATTTCAAAAAAGCCATAAAACTGAATCCGAAACACGAACTGGCGCTTTACGATCTTGCATTTTTTACCGATCAGATTGGCGATTACAAAAACAGTATTAAGTACTACAATCGTTTTATTGATTACGATGTATACAATTACTCCGCATGGTTTAACCTGGGTATTGTGTACAACAAAGCCGACATGCACGATGAGGCAATTGAGGCTTATGAATACACGCTGGCCATTAACGAAAATTTCCATATGGCCCTATTCAATATCGGAAATGCACTGGCCAATTCAGGACGTTTTAAAGAAGCCATCGATAAATACAGGGAATTTCTGGAAGTTGACCCGGATAATGACGATGCCTACTGTTATATTGGCGAATGTTATCTGAACCTTGACGACCAGCTAAAATCGGAGCACAATTACCAGAAAGCAATTTCCATGAATCCGGAAAATGATACGGCTCATTTTGGTGTGGGGCTGATTATGTGGATTGCTAAAAAGTACGACAGAAGTATCGACTACATCAACAAGGCCATAAAGATCGACAAGCAAAATTCGGAATACTGGCTGACTTTGGGAAAAGTTAGCAGCGATGCCGAATACCTGGATGATGCGATAAAAGCATATAAACAAGGCGCTCGTGTTGACGCTGAAAATACCGAGATATGGCTCACCTGGGCAGAGACTTTAATAAAGAACGGGGAAACAAACGGTGCCATCCGAATTCTGAAAAAGGCGATCGATAATAACGACGATTCGATGCTAAAATACCGCCTGGTGGCGATACTACTTGGAGCCCGGAAACGCAAGGAAGCTTATGAATGGTTACGTTCGGCAATGCTTCAGGATTTTGAAAACATCAACTACCTGTTCGATATTTACCCGAGAGCATTAAAAAGTAAGCAGTTTAAGAAGGTTGTTGACGATTTCCGCCGGGGCGATAAATAACAAATTACAAATCAATCTTTATTCAAATTATTAAATCCCCGAACAAAATCAGTATCAGGGAGTCAACCTTCTTTACCGAATCCCTGTTTTATACCGACAATTAAAAACTTTTAGCTACTTGTTCGCAAACTCCCAATAGCTTAGTTTTTATATATCGGCATTTACCCAATTTGAAAAGAATTACAGAAAAGCCTAATTCTTTTCGTAATTGGTATAACAATTTGTTTTTGTATTTTGGCGTCCCGAAATAAAAATTTACACCGTCACAAATTCAGAATATAAATGAACAGATCAGCAAAAGATTATCTTACACTGGTATTAAAAGGAATGGGAATGGGTGCTGCCGATGTGGTACCGGGCGTTTCCGGAGGAACAATTGCCTTTATAACCGGCATTTACGAGGAATTGATTAACTCAATAAAGTCAATCAACCTAAGCGCTATTAAACTGTTACTTGGTTTTAAACTGGCAGAGTTCTGGAAAGCCATTAACGGAACATTTCTTTTAAGTGTATTTATAGGAATTGGAATCAGTGTTTTTTCACTGGCCAAAGGACTGGAATATTTGCTGCACCACTATCCAATTTTAGTGTGGTCGTTCTTTTTCGGACTGATCGTAGCATCGGCCATTTATGTGGCGCGCTCGATAAAACGATGGAAAGCCGATACCATAATTGGCGGTTTGGCCGGAATTGTAATTGCATACCTGATTACAGTTATCTCTCCTGCCGAAGCCAACACCAGTTACTGGTTTATTTTTCTGTCGGGGGCCATTGCCATTTGTGCCATGATCCTGCCCGGTATTTCCGGTAGTTTTATTTTGGTATTGCTGGGAATGTACAAATTTATCCTTTCGGCAGTTGGCGATATGAACATTGCGGTTATCCTTACTTTCCTTGTTGGAGCAGCAGTTGGCATCATTGCTTTTTCAAATGTGTTATCGTGGCTATTGAAAAAATATCACAACACTACTATTGCTGTTTTGGCCGGTTTTATGGTAGGATCGCTAAACAAAGTATGGCCCTGGAAAGAAGTTACGCAAACCATTATCGATCGCCATGGCGAATTAAAACCTATCGCCGAACGTAATATCTTACCCGGAACATACGAGCAAATAACAGGGCACGAAGCCTGGTTATTGGGAGCAATTCTATTGGCAGTTGCCGGATTTGCGCTCATTTTTGTTGTTGAAGGAATTGGAAAGAAATTGAAGAAGTAAACTGGATTCTGGATTCTGGATACTGGATTCTTGATTCTTGATACTTGATTCTTGATACTTGATACTTGATACTCATGACTCAATACTTATAAAATGAAAAGATACGGATTATTAGGCTACCCACTCACCCACTCATTTTCGAAGCGTTATTTTACCGAACGTTTTGAAACGGAAAAGATAGATTCAACTTATGACAATTTCGAAATCGATTCGATAACTAAATTCCCGGAGGTGGTAAAAGACAATCCTGAAGTAATCGGATTTAACGTTACCATTCCGTACAAAGAACAGGTGATTCCTTATTTGGATGAACTGAATGATTCGGCAAAAGAGATTGGCGCTGTTAATACCATCCGCGTTACACGAACCGAAAACGGTGTGCATTTAAAAGGATTTAATACCGATACTTTTGGCTTTGAGTCGTCGTTGAAACCACTTTTAAAAGATCATCATAAAAAAGCACTTATTCTTGGAACCGGTGGTGCTTCGAAAGCATTAAAATATGTGCTCAGCAAATTAGGTATCGAATACATTTCGGCATCAATTGAAGAGTTGAAGGATAACGAGATCCGTTACGAAGACATTGATGAGCAGGTAATAAGCGAGCGTTTGCTGATTATTAATGCCACACCACTGGGAACCTATCCAAAAGTTGAGACTTTCCCGAATATTCCCTACGAATTCATAACCGACAAGCACCTGCTTTTTGATTTGGTTTACAATCCTGAAGTAACGCAGTTTATGGCCAAAGGAAAAGCCAAAGGAGCCACAGTTAAAAATGGCTACGAAATGTTGCTAAACCAGGCTAAAAAGGCTTATGAGATTTGGAACTCGGAAGAATAGTTTTCAGTGATCAGTCACAGTATTGAGTAAGATTGCAACTTGTAATCTGAAACTGGAAACATCATCCCCCTTAATCCCCCTTCGATGGGGGAAAACGACGAAGGAGTTGGGGGATGAAATTCAAAAATGTAACAGATTCGAAAAATGGATAAAACAAAAATACTTTTTGTATGTCAGGGAAATATCTGTCGTTCGCCAAGTGCCGAAGCAGTATTTAACGGACTGATAAAAAAAGCAGGAATAGGGAAACAGTATGAAGTGGATTCTGCCGGCACCTCAGCTTACCACGTTGGAGAACAAGCCGACCAAAGAATGCAATCGCATGCTAAACGCCGGAATTACAACTTAACAAGTATTTCACGGCAATTTAACCCGCACACCGATTTTGATTATTTTGACTACATCATCGGGATGGACGACTACAATATGCAAAGTTTGAAAAATACCGCCCGCAATGGTAACGACCTTAACAAACTGTATAAAATGACAGATTTTAGCAGCGACGGCCGATACGATGAAGTTCCCGATCCGTATTACGGTGGTGCTGATGGGTTTGAGTTGGTACTCGATTTGCTGGAAGATGCATGCGAGGGGCTACTTCGGAAAATAAGTTAAAACTTGGTTTGCAGGTACAGTAGTTTCATCCCCCTATCCCCCTTCGAAGGAGCAGGGGATGAAAAAACTTTATAAGTAGTTCAATTTCTATTCGAAGTGATAAAGGAAATTTACCAAACAATCGTAGGCCGGTTTTCGCTCGCCTTCAATGTCAACCACAATTTTCACCTGAATCTTAGCAATTCCACGCAGGTTTTTAATGTCGTTTAGCGATACTGTTGCCCTGATTTTGTCATTTACTTTTACCGGCTGCTGAAAACGTAAACTCTCGATACCGTAATTTACGATCATCTTTACATTTCGTACATCAACAACATTATACCACAGGTAAGTTAGCATCGACAAAGATAAGTAACCGTGTGCGATGGTTGTTTTAAACGGCGATTCTTTGGCTGCACGCTCCGGATCGGTGTGAATCCACTGGTAATCGAGCGTGGCATCTGCAAATTTATCTATCTGCTCCTGAGTTATCTGAACATAATCTGAAACTCCAATAACCTGCCCCAAAAGGGCCTCAAACTCTTCGTAGTTGTTGATAATTCGTTTTTCCATTGAAAAAATAATTCTGGTAAATGATGTGCCAAGTTAATCCTTTTTCCTCAAGTATCGCAGCTTTCAGTAAAACGAATGCCCCTATTTTATAAAGCTTTCACAAAGAAAAACTGAATTTTTATACATTATGTTCCATTTTTAAAACGACGTTGAACTTATATTGAAAAATTCAGACCTACACGTCCGGTTTTTATCAGAAAATGGTCACCTTTGCATTTCAATTTATCGCATGAGAAATCTTTTCCGGACAACAACATTTCTGGCAATTGTTGCCTGCCTTTTGTGGTCGACCGCCTTTGCGGGAGTAAAAATCGGGCTGGAGTATCATAGTCCGTTACAGTTTGCAGGAATCCGTTTTACCATTTCCGGTATATTGATGTTTTTGTATTTCGGAAAACCAAAACGTTATTTTTCAGAATTAAAACACAACCTGAAATTTATCCTGTTGCTCTCAGTGGTGCAGATATTTGCACAATATGCGCTGTTTTACAGTGGTATAAATTTACTCCCCGGTTCCTTATCGGCTATGATCGTGGGATCGCAACCGCTTTTTATAGCGTTGGTCGCTCACTTCTCGTTTAACAACGATAAAATGACTCCACTAAAAACATTAAGCATATTAATTGGCGTTGCCGGTATTGCAATTATAACACTTGGTCGTTCGAAAGTTGAGATGACCGGCTATCTGGAATATCTTGGCATTGCCATATTACTGGTTAATAACATTGTATCGGGATATTCCAATGTAATTGTCGCGAAACACTCTGGTACAATTTCACCGGTTGTTTTAAGTTCCACTTCACTCATTATTGGCGGTTTGATGCTATCTATTGTTTCTATTCCTGTTGAAGGGATTCATCTGGGGCCATTTCCTCCAAAATACTGGTACGCTTTGGCGTGGCTAAGCTTTTTATCGGCAGCCGCTATTACCATTTGGTATTCGTTGCTGAAACGACCGGGCGTAAAAGTTTCGTTACTAAATGTGTGGAAATTTCTGATTCCCGTTTCAGGTGCAGCACTCAGCTGGATTTTGTTGAGCAACGAAAAACCTGATCTCGCTTCAATTATTGGAATGATGATAATTGCCGTGTCGCTGCTTAGCCTGAACTATGCCAACCGCAGGGAACAAAAACTGGCCGCCCAAAAGGAGCATAAATAGCTCTTCTTTAACAGATTACTTTCCAACATGATATTTTGAATTTTGACCCCGCCCCTAAAGGGTGAATCCAAAAAATCAATATGGTTCCCTTTAGGGATTAGGGCAATACAGATTGATTTTGTGTACAGTTAAATGATTCCGTCAAAGTAAAATTACTCATCCAAAACCAGTAATTCTATTTTCCTGAAATCCGTACCATGACTTTCAGCTTGAATGGATATCGTTCCTCCACTGATTATTTCATTGCCATCAGCCGGTAATAATTTTTCGAAATACTGATCACGCGGATCCAGTTGTGGCTTTTCGTAGCTAAGCACTTCTTCTCCATCAACAAAATGCCGGATAATTTCTCCGCCATGCACTTCCACCTCAACACTTACCCACTTGTCATCAAACTGTGTTTTCGATTTTGAATCGGTGCAGTGCTGCTCCCATAACTCGCCGTTCATTATCACATTGGTTCCGGGAGTACAAAGGTTCATGGTCGGACGTTCGCCATGCCCGGTAACGCCACCCAACAACTGCACTTCAATTGATGTTGGAAAATCCTGATCCAACTCCATGGACTCCGCACTTTGCCCGTGAATCATCAAACCGTTGTTTCTGAATGCCCAGCCTGGTCCGTTTTTAGCCTGCTCTCCAATAAACCGGTACTCAACACGCAAACGGTAGTGCGAAAATTCATCTTTGTAAAATAAGTGGCCAAATTTACCATTCCACTCCTCCCAATTCTCATACGACACCCGAAGCAAACCATCTTCTACCCGAAAAGTGTTATTATAATTTTCGCCCAGCACCTCTCCTTTGAATTTTACCTGCCAGTCGTTTAAATCTTTTCCGTTGAAAAGTTGAATCCACTCCTCACCCGATTTTTCAGCCGATTGCTGAGTTTTAGGTTTTGAGTTACATGCCGACAGAATTACTGTACAGGCCACGAAAGCCGACAGAATAAATTTATGAGTAGTTGTCATCATCAATATTTTTAATTGGTTTAGTAATGATTAGTAAAGATAAACTATTATCGAAAAAACAAAAATTAACCATTTGGTTAAACTATTTGGTTATTTCCTTGGATAATTGAATCCAAGCTCTTACTTTTGACCAACTGGTTAAACCGTATAGTTAATTAGAAATCATGACAAACTTAAAAAAGGATAATACCGAGGAGAAAATCCTAAATGCCGCACAGAATGTTTTTGTCCGGAAAGGAATGGATGGAGCACGTATGCAGGAAATTGCAGATGAAGCCGGGATAAACAAAGCTTTGCTTCACTACTATTTTCGTTCGAAACAACAGTTGTTTAACGCTACGTTCGAAAGTCTTTTTTCCAAAATAATACCCAATGTAATGCGCATGGTTCAGTCGGACCAACCTATTGAAGAAAAGCTGGAATTTTTTATTGAAAATTATATTGATGTGTTAATGAAGAATCCATTTCTGCCAACTTTTATACTTAAAGAAATCCATCAGGATCCGGAGTTTCTGGCAGAATTGATCAGAAGTAGTGGACTTGAATCCTCAAAAGTTGTTGAGATGTTCAAAAACGAAATAGAGAAGGGAACTATACGAACCATGGACGCGCGCGACTTATTAATTAGCATACTTAGTTTAATCATATTTCCGATTGCCTCAAAACCTCTCCTGTCGTTGTTGTTTTTTGATGATGACCAAAAAAACTACATGGATTTTATTGAAAGAAGAAAAGTAACTGTAAAGGAGTTTGTCCTTCACTCAATCCTGATAAAATGAGAAAGATTCTGATTCTATTGCTATTTCCGGTTCAGTTGGTAGTTGCCCAAAACAACGTTCAATTAGACAGTTGTTATGTATGGGCACGGCAAAACTATCCCAATCTGAAACAGTCGGAACTGTGGAAAGAAATTAATGCGCTTTCCATACAAAACCACGAAACCAATTACCTGCCGCAGGTAACGTTGAACGGCCGAATAAGTTATCAATCGGCAGTAACCGAAGTTCCGGTTTCAATGCCGGGAATTACCATACCTACGGTAGCGAAAGATCGATACAACGCTTACGCCGAATTGCAACAAACCATTTGGGACGGAGGGCTTACCAAAACAAATAAAACCCTCGAAACAGCTGTTTTGAAAAGCAACCTTAGTCAACTTGAAGTTGAACTTTACAAACTGAATGAGCAGGTTGCACAAGCCTTTTTCACAGCCCTGGTTGTCGATCAGCAGAAAGAGGTGATTCTTGCACAGCTAAAAACTATTGACGAACAGTTAAACCGTGTTGAATCAGGAATCAGAAACGGTGTTACCGAACCTTCGGCTGCAATGGTATTAAAAGCCGAGCGCATCAATCTTCAACAAAACATAGTTGAACTGGATGCGGCTAAAAGTGCATCGCGCCAAATGCTTGAATTACTAACAGGCAAGCAGTTTGATGAAAACGGAACATTCACTTATCAAACCAACTTTTCGTTCCATTCAGAATTGCTACGTCCGGAATTACAATTGCTAGGCAATCAGCGCGAGCAGTTGGTGGTTCAAAGCGATCTACTTACGAAAACCAGAAATCCAAAACTTTTCGGATTTGGACAGTTGGGATATGGCAAACCGGGATTAAACATGTTGCTCGACGAATTTAAAGGTTACTACCTTTTTGGTGTGGGCGTTTCGTGGAATGCCTTCGACTGGAAACAAACTTCGCGACAAAGACAGGTTTTACAACTTCAGCAAGAAATGCTTCAAAGCCAGGAAGCCACATTTATACAAAACCTCAACCTTTTACTTATTCAACAAAAAGAACAGATTGGGAAACTGGAACAATTAATTAGCAACGATGAAAATCTGGTAGACCTGCGTGCCGGGATTACCAAAGCAGCCGCTTCAAAATTGGAGAACGAAACAATTACTACATCCGACTATGTTCAGGAATTGCAAGCAGAAACCGTAGCAAAACTAAAACAAGAAGTGCACAAAATTCAGCTTAACGAAGCCCGTGAGAAATATGTCCTCATTAAAGGAAAAACCTTGCCGGGCACATTAACACAGAACTAAAAAACAAGCAAAACATCATTACCATGAAAAAGATACTGTACATTTTTTCTCTCCCATTAATTTTTATAGCCTGCCAGTCGAATAACGACACGGCTGATGCTTATGGCAATTTTGAGGCGGAAACGGTTATTGTCTCAGCGGAAACTCCGGGAAAGATCCTTGAATTAAATGTTGACAAAGGTGATAAAATTGAAGCAAGCTATTCTGCAGCTCTTATCGACACAGTGCAACTGCACCTGCAACTTTTACAATTGGATGCGCAGCAAACGGCGGTAGTTGCCAAACGCCAGTCGATTCAGTCGCAAATCGACGTTTTCCAAGAGCAAAAAACAAACCTGAAGATCAACGAAGAACGCATCCAAAAAATGCTAAAGGACGGAGCTGCCACACAAAAGCAACTCGACGATATTCAGGGTCAGATTAGTGTAATTGACAAACAGATTGCCAATACAAAAACGCAGTTCACAATCATCAGTAAAGAACAGGAAGTTTTGGAAGCGCAAAAAGCTTCGGTAGCCGATCAGTTAAACCGCTGTAATATAAAATCTCCCGTTTCAGGAACCATATTGGAAACCTACGCCGAACAAGGAGAATTAACAACTGCCGGAAAAGCACTTTTTAAAATTGCCGATATCAGCGAACTGGAACTTAAAGTTTATATAAGCGGTGCCCAGCTTCCTCATGTAAAACTTGGTCAGCAGATTGATGTTTTGGTCGATCAGAATTCTAAAGAAAACCAGCATTTTTCAGGAACTATTACCTGGATCTCATCGGAAGCAGAATTTACACCAAAGATCATTCAAACCAAAGAGGAACGTGTAAAACTGGTTTATGCAGTTAAAGTGACAGTGAAAAACGATGGAACGTTAAAAATTGGTATGCCAGGCGAAGTTCGGTGGAACTAATCAATGTCAACTATTTCATGATCGAAATAAACAACATAACAAAGTCTTACAAAGAAACCAAGGCGCTTACAGGTATCAACCTGCATGTGAAGGAAGGTGAACTTTTTGGATTGATTGGTCCTGACGGCGCAGGGAAAACTACCTTGATACGAATTTTGATGACACTGCTTTTGCCCGATTCCGGCGAGGCGGAATTAGACGGTCTGGATGTAGTAAAAAACTACAAGAAGATCCGGAAAATGGTTGGCTATATGCCGGGGCGTTTTTCGCTGTATCAAGACCTCAGTGTAGAAGAAAATCTAAACTTTTTTGCGACCGTTTTTGGTACAACAGTAGAAGAAAATTACGACCTGATCCGCGACATTTATTTCCAGATTGAACCATTCAAAAACCGCCGTGCCGGAAAACTGTCGGGCGGGATGAAACAAAAACTGGCGCTTTCGTGTGCTTTAATTCATAAACCCAAAATACTGGTGCTCGACGAACCAACAACGGGCGTTGATGCTGTTTCGAGAAAAGAGTTTTGGGAGATGCTCAAAAACCTGCAAAAAAGGGGAATCACAATTCTCGTTTCAACACCTTACATGGACGAAGCAGATCTTTGCGACCGGGTGGCACTGATACAAAACGGACAGATTCTTGATGTTGACTCTCCAAGACGCATAACGGAAAAATTTCCACGAAAGATTATTCAGGTGGGTGCCCAAAACATGTACAAACTCATCAGCGATTTACGGGCATACGAAAAGGCTGAAGCCGTTTATGCTTTTGGTCAGTATGCCCATTTTACAGGAATGAATGATGAAGTGGAAACCAACGAACTCGATAATTATCTGCAAAACCTTGGTCACGAGAATATATTGGCAGAAGAAATTCCGGCCGGCATTGAAGATGTGTTTATGAGTTTAATGGAGAGTAGTCGCAGTTGACAGAAATAAAAGGTGAAATATTGAAAAATACGATTATATAGAACTGATCAAATATCCGAAAGCTTTCAGAGTGTCACAATTCTCTAACTGAAAACTGTGACTGACTACTGAGACTGAATACTGAGACTGAATACTATCTAACATGGAAAAAGAAATAATCATTTCAGCAAGAAACCTGGTCAAAAAATTTGGTCATTTTACCGCGAACGACAACCTTTCATTTGAAGTGAAAAAGGGTGAGATTTTTGGATTTCTGGGAGCCAACGGAGCCGGAAAAACAACGGCGATTCGTATACTTTGTGGCCTCTCGTCACCAACATTGGGCGAGGTAAATGTTGCCGGTTTTGACATTTACCATGAAACTGAAAAAATAAAAAAGAACATCGGTTATATGAGTCAGAAATTCTCGTTGTATGAAGACCTTACCATTTTAGAGAATATAAAATTATATGCCGGTATTTACGGAATTAGCCGCAAACAGCGTAAAGTAAAAGAAGCCGAGCTATTACAAAAACTTGAGCTGGAAAATGTAAAAAACAAACTCATTGGCGATTTGCCGTTGGGCTGGAAACAAAAGCTGGCCTTTTCAGTGGCTATCTTTCACGATCCTAAAATTGTATTTCTCGATGAACCGACCGGAGGCGTTGACCCGGTTACCCGACGTAAATTCTGGGATTTGATTTACGAAGCCGCTCATAATGGCATTACTGTTTTTGTAACCACACATTACATGGATGAAGCCGAATATTGCGATCGCGTTTCGATTATGAATGCCGGGAAAATTGAAGCACTCGACACGCCGGCAAAACTGAAAGAAAAATATAATGCAACCAACATGGACGAAGTGTTTTTGAAGATAGCACGATAGTTACGAGTTTCGAGACACGAGCTCCAAGTAGAAAAGCCTCATCAAAAATAAACTCGCGACTCGCGGCTCACAACTAAATACTTAAAAGATGAAACAACTAAGATCATTCATAAAAAAAGAATTCTTCCACATTTTTCGCGATCCGCGGACAGTGCTGATACTTTTTGGAATTCCGGTTATACAACTTTTGGTCTTTGGCACAGCAATAAAAAGTGAAATTAAAGATGTTCACATTGCCATTTACGACCAGTCGAAAGATGAAACGACACAGGAAATCACGAATAAGCTGCTTTCTTCGGGCTATTTTTTATTAGATGAAAACCTGGATAACCTTGATGACATTGACGCCATTTTCCGAAAAGGGAAAGTGCGCGAGGTGATTGTTTTTGAGAACAACTTTGGGCAAACTCTGGGAAAAGAAGGCCTTGCAAAAATGCAACTGATTGCCGATGCTTCCGATCCGAATATTGCAAAACTGGCCATTTCGTACACAACAGCCATTGTAAACGACTACATCCGCAAATTGTATCCAGAAATGCAAATGCCCATGCAAATTACACCCGAAGTACGCATGTATTTTAACGAAGAAATGAAAAGTGCCTACATGTTTGTTCCGGGAGTGATGGCGCTGATTTTAATGCTCATTTCGGCCATGATGACTTCCATTTCAATTACTCGCGAAAAGGAACTGGGAACGATGGAAATCCTGCTCGTATCGCCATTACGTCCCGTTCAGATCATTGTTGGGAAAGTACTCCCCTACCTTTTACTGTCGATCGCCAATGCATTTATCATTGTGCTGATCGGTCATTTTGTTTTTGGCGTACCGGTAAATGGCAGCTTTATTTTACTCATGATCGAAACCATCCTTTTTATTATGATGGCGCTGTGTCTGGGAATCTTAATTTCAACGGCAGCAAAAAACCAAATGGCAGCTATGTTTATTTCAATGATCGGACTAATGTTGCCAACGATATTACTTTCCGGGTTTATTTTCCCCATCGAAAATATGCCGGTTGTATTGCAATATTTCACTCACATAATGCCTGCCCGCTACTTTATTACCATAGTCAGAACCATTATGCTGAAAGGAACCGGCATCCTTTTTATTTGGAAAGAAACAGCAGTATTAATTGCTATGACCGTGTTTTTTATTGCGGTTAGTGTTAGGAAGTTTAAGATTAGGCTGGAGTAGTGGCCTTGCAATTCTCTGTCATTTCGACGAGTATGCGAGGAGAAATCTGTAACAAATAGCAAAATGAGAGATCATAACTATTTCGTTTATATCATGACCAACAAGAATAAAACGGTTCTTTATATTGGAGTGACCGGAGATTTACAAAAAAGGATATTTGAGCACGAAAATGGCATTATTCCGGGATTTTCAAAAAAATATAATTGCCATTATTTGGTATATTATGAACACTTCCAAAATATAAATGAAGCGATTGACAGAGAGAAACAACTAAAAAAATGGAGACAAGAAAAAAGGAACAACTCATTAGCACATTTAATAATGATTGGAGATTCCTTAATGCGCAAATAAATGAAACGCTCTAAGTCATCGATAAAAGAAAAGACAACAAAGATAAGGAACAGATTTCTCAGTCGTTCCTCCTTCGAAATGACAAATTTATTGTAACAAACGATAATGAAAACAATATTCTACATACTACAAAAAGAATTCCGCCAGATATTTCGGAACAAGACCATTCTGCCGATGATCTTTTTCGTTCCGATTATGCAAATGCTGATACTGGTGTTTGCGGCGACCTATGATATGAAACGAATCGATTTGGTAGTGGTTGACCACGACATGTCGGAAAACTCGAGGCAACTGATCGCGAAATTTGATGGGATTCCTTTTTTTCATGTGCATCATTTAGAACAATCTGAAAAACTCGCCGAAGACCAACTATTAAATGACGAAGCAGATGCTATTCTTGTTTTCCCTGTAGATTTTGAGCGTAACCTCATTCGAGACGATGAATCGAAGGTGCAAATTTTAATAAATGCTATCGAAAGTAATTCGGCTCAACTGATTTATGCTTATTCGGCAAACATCATCAGCGATTTTAACAAGGACATTATTGCCGAATGGAAAGGAATCCCGGAATTTACACCGCCCACAAAAGTTGAAATAACTGAGAACTACTGGTACAATCCCGAGCTGGATTACAAGTGGTTTATGGCACCAGGAATTTTGGCAATTCTTGTTACAATCATAGGCATGTTTATGTCGGGAATGAACCTTGTCCGCGAAAAGGAAATCGGTACAATCGAGCAACTCAACGTAACGCCGCTAAAAAAATACCAGTTTATTCTTGGCAAACTTGTTCCGTTCTGGATTATCGGCCTGTTCGATCTGGCTTTTGGGTTAACCATCGCCTGGCTGGTTTTCGATTTGCCAATTGTTGGCAGTCTGTTCACCTTGTTTTTTATGGCCGGTATTTACCTCATCGGGGTACTGGGGCTCGGACTGTTTATTTCTACGCTTGCCGACACCCAGCAACAGGTTATGTTTGTTAGTTTTTTCTTTATGATGATTTTTGTACTGATGGGCGGCATCTTCACTCCGGTTGAAAGTATGCCCGACTGGGCACAAACCATCGACCGGCTTAACCCGATCTACTATTTTATGCGGGTAATGCGCATGGTTGTATTAAAAGGCTCAACCATTTCCGACCTTTTACAGGAACTCGTTTCCTTGTCGATTCTTGGAATTACATTCTTAAGCCTGGCTATATGGCGTTACCGGAAAACAGCATAACTTTTGGCAGCTAACCTTTTTTCATTGTTATCGTTTATCTGTAAGCGAGATGGAAACATAAATCCCAACTTTTCAAAGGGTAAACAATGAGCGAAGAATTTAGTCTGGAAATAAAAGAACGTGAATATTTTGAAGAGGGCATTTTTCGTGTGCTCGACAAACTACATTCCGATTCGGCAAAGTTTATTACCCGCACCAACCGCCAGCACTTTTACATACATGAAGTACGCACAAATATTAAAAAAATACGGGGCTTGTTGCGTTTGCTGCGACACGAAATCGGCGATGAAAGCTATAGTGAAATGAATGACTACTATCGCAATCTGGCACAAGAAGTAGCCCTGCTACGCGATGATACTTCACAAATTGAACTGCTTAATGAGATAAAATCAAAACTGCACAATCCTGCTGTTACAAAAGCGCTCGACATAATTATTTCCCAACACCGCCGAAACAGAAAAAAAGCTTTCGACCATTTTAAACAATCGGGGCATGCCGAAGATATAAAGCAGATGATACTGAGCCTGCAGCAAATGATGCATAGCCTGAATTTTGCAGGCGATCCGGAATCCTTCATTCTTAAAAGCCTGCAACATGTTTATAGGCGTGCACGAAGTGCGTTTGAACTTACTGAATTTCTAAATGACGATGAGATTTACCACTATTGGCGAAAACAGGCAAAATACCTGACCTACCATTTAATGCTGCTGAATAAAGCCTGGCCAAATTCAATACGTGCATACATTAGCGATTTGAGTTTGTTGGGAAGCACATTGGGGAAACTGCACGATCTGAATTTGTTCCATGAGGCCATCAAAAACAAAAGCATTTTAATTCCAGATAAACAATCGCGCGAGAAATTGATGCGCTATTTATATAACCGCCGGTTGGTTTTAAGAAAACGCGTTCAGGCTCTTGGCGAACAATGTTTTGCAGAAAGCAGCGACGCTTTTGCGATCCGTATTTTCAAAAACTGGGAAAATTCGGTGATGCATAAAAAACACTTAAAGCTTTTTGTTGGTCATAAATCAAATAAAGAAATTCAGTGCGAATGCAACGGCGATTAGGCCTCAACGACCTTCGCCATTTCCAACAACTTTAAGGTAGTTTTCCAATTTCGGGTAGTTGCACTCACTTTTAATTGGCTCTCGAAAAAATTATTGTTGAGTTTGGTCTTTCCATACCCGTGTGGACAATACAAATAAACGGCACCATCAGAAATCGCAAATTCCTCTCCGGTTTTTACATGTCCTGTGATTTTTTCTTCATTTACATTTGCCGGTTTTTCTTTCAAAAATGTAACATGCAGAAACTGAGCTTCTCGATTTCCATCTACTGCAAACGGATTGTTTTTAACGATATTTTCCAGTTCTTGTACATCTAAAACCAAAACCGGTACATCAAACCCAAAGTCCTTCTGTATTTGTTTGTTGATCAAATCTGCGAAATTACCGGAATTTGTCTCCTGATAACGAAAAACAACATTACCACTTTGAATGTAAGTTTGTACCTGTTCAAAGCCAAGTCCGCTGAATGAGGATTTCAAAGCATCCATCTTTATTTTGTTTTTCCCACTAACATTTATTCCGCGTAAAATAGCTACATAAGTTTTCATACTTCAGTAACAGGAAGTAGCAAACATGGTTTTTAAACAGCATCTTTTTTATTGATAAACTATGATGTTAAAGGCATTGAACACAAACGCAACTTTAGAATTCTTTTTCAAAAGGTATAGTTTAATGCTTTGGAGCGTTTAAACGCTACGCTATGGGAATCGGCGGTTAACCGCTATAACAACATGCTAAAAGAACATGCCGACATTTTTCAGCGCGTGCCTTTGGTATATTTCGCCTCGTATCTTGGAATTACGCCCGAAAGCCTTAGTCGCATTCGCAAAAAGTCAGCAAAATAGATCCTGCTATTCCATCAGGTATTTTTCGCGGTGATTCAAAAAATCGCGATACACCCTGAAATGCTCGGTATCTTCATATTCCACCTTCGAAACCGGCATCTCATCGAAATTATAAATGGTGGCATTTTTACACGCCAGCAAAATTGGCGAATGTGTGGCAACAATAAACTGGGCATGCCCCCCTTTTGAGTTTTCGCTGATCAACCGGAGCAATTCCAACTGACTGGAAGGCGAAAGTGCAGTTTCCGGTTCATCGAGCAGGTATAATCCTTTTAACTTGTAACGACTTTTAAAAAACGACATAAGTGATTGTCCGTGCGACTGTGAAATCAAGGATTTACCACCAAAAAACTCCAGCTGGCCGGGATCAGTTGTTGCCCATTCTTCCAGCATCGTAGCAAAATCCTTGAAGATCTGCGCTCCGAAAAAAGATCCGGGAACCGATCCGTTCACCCATGAAACCTTCAAATACCGATGTAATGTGGCCTCGTAACGGTTAACCATGTATCGCGAATTCATATTATTCCGCCAGATATAAATTCCTGCTGCCACGGCAATGGCTTCAAGCAATGTAGACTTACCCGATCCGTTTTGCCCCACAAACAAGGTAACCGGATTGGTAAAATCAAGTTTTTTTGTTTCAGAAAACAAAGGAAGATTAAACGGATAGTGCTCCCTGGTTGGGTATTTCTCCGTTTCAAGTTTTATACTGTTTAAATGGTACATGTTGAAAGTTATTGGTTTCAAAATTGAATAAAAGCTGTTATCATCTGCTTAAATAAAATGTTTCTCATTTTAACAGCTTAAATTCGCAGGCACTTTTCAATGAATTTCGAAGATAAGCATTATCAGCTTGTTATCCGCATTCATCGACCTAACATAGATCAATTTCATTTCTTATCATAGGTCATCTGTATGAGGCTTGTCCACCCCAGACCTTTGGTTCGTACAATTAAAACAACTGACGATGCGAAACAATTTATAACATCAATTAAAATTAAAAACAATTAAAATTTAGGATGATTAGTAGTACTTGTGTTAGCAGCGATTGTTGCACCATTTGCACAGAAAAAAGAGGTAAACTTAGAAGAATCGGCTATGGAATGGACCGGTAAAAAATTGGTGGTTACCAAAGCAACAAAATTCAAAAATGGTTATGCCAGCATAATAGGAAATCTGACGAGTAAAGTAAACACCGAAGAAATTACATTTGATGTGCCCTACTGTTCAAACTCATTTTTCGACAATCTTGGAGACAAAGCAATTAACGACATTTTGACCATCGATCTTTCTCAAACAAATTAAAGCTTAACAGAACAATACGATGCGGTTAACGGTTTTGAGAATACAGCCTACAGATCTGAAAACAGTTGCTGGTAAGTGAAAACATGGAACGGAAACAATTTTTAAAAACAGTATTGGCAGCAGTGCCGCTAACAGTTGCAGGAATGAAATTGAACGCATTAAATAAATTTACAGAATCGTTGGAGAATACTCCAAAAATGCCGGTGCTTTTTCTTGGTCACGGGAGTCCGATGAATGCAATCACCGAAAACGAATTTGTTAAGGGTTTCAGAAAGGTTTCTTCCGAAATTAAAAAGCCAAAAGCGATTGTTGTTGTGTCGGCACACTGGGAAACTCAGGGAACACACGTAACCGCTATGGAACAACCTCGCACAATTCACGATTTTGGTGGTTTCCCTCAGGAACTTTATGAAGTGCAGTACCCTGCACCCGGAATGCCTCAATTGGCGCAGGATGTAAAAGATATGGTGCAAACCTCACCAATTCATCTCGACGATAAGTGGGGACTCGATCACGGTGCCTGGTCGGTTATAAAGCATATGTACTCTGATGCTGATGTTCCGGTGATTCAGTTGAGCCTTGACTACAGAAAAACGCCACAGCAACATTATGTACTGGCACAAGAACTGAATAAACTTCGCGAAAAAGGAATTTTGATTGTGGGCAGCGGTAATAACGTGCATAATCTACGAATGGTACACTGGGGGAAACTCAACGAAAACTTTGGCTTTGACTGGGCCAATGAAGCCAACGAAAAAATGAAAGAATTGATACTAAGCGGCAATCACCAGGATTTGATCAACTACTCGAAGATGGGCAGGGCTTTCCAGTTATCAATCCCAACACCTGAGCACTATTTGCCTTTGCTTTATGCACTGGCATTGCAGGATAAAAAAGATGACATTAGTATTTTTAATGATGAACCGGTTGGAGGCTCATTAGCTATGACCTCCGTAAAAATCGGGTAACAGTATTATCTAATTAGCGTGCGAAATTCTGTCGTGAATTTTGAATATCTGCCATATTGGTTGATGCCCATGCTACCAGATTTCGAAGATGCGGAATCAAACTTTTCCCTCGCGGAGTTAGCTCGTATTCAACCTTCGGAGGAATCTGAGGATAAACAGTACGGTTTATCAGACCATCCTCCTCAAGTGATTTAAGCGTTGAGGAAAGCATCTTTTGTGAAATGGTTTTTATGTACTTGTGAATCTCGTTAAAACGAAGGGTTCCGCTTTCTTCGAGAAGCAACAATATTAACATCGACCATTTATCACCGATACGATCTAATACATGACGAATTGGACAGGACTCGGGAGTGCTATATTTTTTCAATAAAATTTCGTTCATAATACATTGATAATTAACAATTCTAACACTGACGTAAGTATCACACTTTATTGTCAGTTCTTGTATAAACAAAACATGAAGTATAACTTTACTCTCTAAAAGTAAGTAAATATATTTTAGTAATCTTTAAAACTTTAATAAAATGAAAATAGGAGTAACTGGAGCAACAGGACAATTAGGACAATTGGTTGTTGAACAATTAAAACAAAAAACAGCAGCAGAAAATATTGTAGCATTGGTTCGTACACCCGAAAAAGCTGCCGCACTTGGTGTTGAAGCACATGCTTTCGACTACGAAAAACCGGAAGGACTGGCCGGAGCACTGAAAGGTATCGATCGTTTATTATTGATTTCGGGAAGCGAGATCGGGAAACGCGAACAACAACACAAAAACGTGATTGACGCTGCGAAAAAAGCCGGTGTTAGCTGGATTGTTTACACCAGTCTATTGCATGCCGACACCTCATCATTAAGTTTGGCCGGCGAACACCTGGCTACCGAAGCAACATTGAAAAACTCGGGTATTGAGCATACCATTTTACGTAACGGCTGGTATACCGAAAACTATACCGCATCGATTGCAGGAGCATTGGGTGCAGGAGCATTTGTGGGCAGCGCGGGCGAAGGAAAAATATCGTCAGCAACACGTGCCGACTTTGCTGAAGCTGCTGCAGTGGTTTTGACAAACGAAGAATACAAAGGCAAAAAATTTGAGTTGGCCGGCGACGAGAGTTATACGCTAACCGACCTTGCAGCAGAGATCTCGAAACAAACAGGAAAGGATATCCCATACAACAATCTTCCTGAAGGCGAGTACGCTAAAATTTTGAAAAGCGTGGGTTTGCCTGAACTATTTGCCGATGCCATTGCCAGTTGGGATACCGGAGCTTCAAAAGGAGACTTGTTTGATGATTCAAAACAACTATCAAAATTAATTGGAAGGCCAACCACTCCTCTGGCTCATGCTGTAAAAGCCGTATTGTAACAGTTTAAGAAAAGAGCATTTTAACAATCTGCCTGCAATAATGCTGTACCGGAAATTGCAGGCATTTTTTATCTCCAAAATTTATCTTTAACAAACCAACCGATTTATAAACAATTAAACGCCTGTTAACAAACAAGATAAACCACCTTCAATCAATAGCTCTTAAAAACAAGTCACCATTTCCACTTATATTTTTTTTAATAATTCCTACTTTCGTTGCGTAAAATAACCAAGAATGAATTATTCCTTACTTGATTTCCTGACCTTAATCGGGGCACTGGGACTTTTCCTTTACGGGATGAAATTGATGAGCGAAGCGCTTCAGAAAGTGGCTGGTGGCAAACTACGTAACTTTTTAGCCGCCATGACTTCCAACCGGTTTATGGGTGTAATAACAGGGCTCTCAATCACTGCCATTATTCAATCGTCGAGCGCAACTACGGTAATGATCGTAAGTTTTGTAAATGCCGGACTTTTAACACTTACCGAATCGGCCGGTGTTATAATGGGCGCAAACATCGGAACGACCGTCACCGCCTGGATCATCTCGATTCTTGGGTTTAAGGTAAAAATGAGCATCCTGGCCTTCCCGATCATTGGTATTGGTTTTCCTCTTGTTTTTTCCAAAAAAACCAGAAACAAATCGTGGGGTGAAGTGCTGGTTGGTTTTGCATTGCTTTTTATTGGCCTGGAAAGTCTAAAGGCAAGTGTACCTAATATTGGCGAGAACCCCGAAATCCTTGAATTCCTGAAACACTTCACAGGAATGGGCATGGGATCGAACCTGATCTTTTTACTTATCGGCACCCTACTTACCGTTGTTATTCAATCGTCGAGTGCAACAATGGCACTAACGCTGGTAATGTGTAATAATGGCTGGATTGAATTTGACCACGCGGCGGCCATGGTACTTGGCGAAAATATCGGCACAACTATAACTGCGAATATTGCCGCGATGGTAGCCAACTCATCGGCAAAACGCGCTGCCCGGATTCACTTTCTCTTTAATGTGGTGGGTGTTATTTGGGTACTCTCTGTATTTCCGGTTTTCCTGCGTGGAGTAGATTCCATTACTCAATCGGTAACCGGAAACTCGGCATTTAACAATCCCGGGGCTATTCCGATAGCACTATCGTTCTTCCATACTTCGTTTAATGTTTTGAATGTGCTGTTTCAGATATGGTTTGTTCGACACCTCGTAAAGCTGGTCCAGAAGTTAGTTCCTGAAAAAGAAGATGAAGAAGAATTCAAGCTCCGGTTCATCAAATTCGGAATGCTGAGTACCAGCGAATTATCGCTACTTCAGGCAAAAAAGGAGATTATTGTTTATGCCCAGCAAACCAAAAAACTATTTGGCAGAATAAATAACATGCTCGAGGAAAAAAACGAACGTAAACTGGTTAAACAATTCAATAAAATTGAACTTGGCGAAGACAAAAGTGACCAAATGGAAGTTTCCATTGCCAATTACCTCACCAAAGTTTCGGAAGGCGTTTTGAGTAAACAATCGTCGAAAAGTATTAGTTCGATGCTCCGTATTGTTGACGAGATTGAAAGCATTGGAGACAGCTGTCTCAACATTGCACGAGCATTATTACGTATCAGTGATAAAAAAGAAAAGCTGACTCCGAAAATGAAAGAAAAAGTGTCGGAAATGATTAAAATGGTCGACAAGTCGATGAACATTATGATCGAAAACCTGAACAAGGACAATAGCGAAGTTGATATAACAGAGGCCGATGCCATTGAAAAACAGATTAACAGGTTTAGAGATAAATTACGAAAAGACCATGTTGCCAAAATAGAAAACGAGCAATACTCGTACCAAATAGGAACATTATACAAAGACATTTTCTCCGGGCTGGAAAGAGTTGGCGATCACGTTTACGACGTAACGATTTCGATTATTGATTACGCCGATTAAGAATATTTTGAGGCAGTTAAAACAGTTTTGACCTATTATAACTCAATATTCAGGAACAAGGCTGGAGTAAACGAAATCGCATCGGAATAAACACCAACAAGGCTAACTTCGTCGATGGTGCTAATCCTGATATTCGAGTATTTAATGTTTTCGGTATTTAAAATATTAAGTACTGAAATTCCGGCTTCAGCTTTCACTTTTCCTGGTTTGAACTTATAAACCAAAGCTGCATCCAGCCTGCTGTAAGCTTTGTCGAAATTAAGATCGTTATCAACGTCAAGATCATAACGCTCGAATCCGGAACCGTAAACATAATTTGCCGACAGGTAAAACGATTTATAATTGTATACCCCCGCAAATTTTAGTTCGTGCTTTTGCTGATGCGGTGCCGGGCGCCAGGAATTAATCCTAAAATAAGGGAACTGTTCTTCGGTATTACTCAAGGTGTACGAAATCCAGGCCATATTCCGTTTATACTCTTTTTTGATAAAAAGATCGAGCCCTTTACCACGCGCCTTTCCTTCATAAAATCCCTGACTAACAAGCAAATTTCCATCTACGTAACGACTCAATCCATCAGTGGTTTTATAAAATGCCTCTGCGCTGGCTGTAAATCCGTTTTTTTGATAGGATAATCCGGCCACAAAATGTTCGGCACTTAAAACCGGAATTTGTTCCTCATTGGAATTCGTCCAAAACTCGGTGTAATTATTTGTACTGTCGAGCACCGTTGTTTTCGATAGAAACTGGTTGTACCAGCCCCACGAAGCGTTTATTTTCAGTTCATCAAAAACAGAGAGCGATGCCGAAACACGAGGCTCAACATACCATTTATTTGGTTTGGAATTATAAATTAACCGAACACCCGTTTTTAGCTCCAGCAACTCCCCTAACGGATATTCATCCTGCAGATAAGAATAAATACGTGGCGATTGGTTATTGCTATCAATCTGTTGTTCGCCCTCGGAAAAACGCGATAATTCAACATTGTTGTTAATCACTCCCGCACCGACCAACAAACGATGCCCCTGACGAAAATTTAGGGTATGTTCGGCATTAAAACTTAGTTCGTCCACGGTATTTTCCGAGTCTAAATGACTCTTTATTTCGATAAACCCATCTTGATAACTTTCAGTTTGGGCTTTTCGATACAACTGACGTTCAAACGCCGAATAGGCTAAAGTTAAGTTCGTTGCATCTCCGTTATTCCATGGATAATTCAACTGTGCCGATCCGCCCAACTGGTTATTCTGTTCCTGCTCCTCACGTGTCCATAAAACCTTTGCTAAACGGGCATCCATCTCGTAACTAAAATCGTCGCCCCCACCATATAAACTAAGCGAAAACCGGCTTCCGTCATCACCTTTAAAAGTATATTTCAGGTTGGCATCGCGAAAAACAAAGTCGGGTGTTACGTCTGTGAGTCGTCTGGTTGAAAATCTACCTTTGGGAGAATTTCCCGAACCTGCCCCCGAGCCCGGAGTTGAAATTTCTTCGCGCGCGACAATACTTATTCGTGTTGGGTCGTACAACTGATGATAGGTTTGGCGGTAGGCAGCCAGCAACGATGACTTTTTTGAAATTGGCAGCTGAACCATCGAATTTACCGTAATCGAATTAATGCTAAAGGTAAATGTCGGTTTTAACAAGGTTCCGTCTTTGCCCTGAATATCTACAATTCCTCCAACACGATCGCCGTAACGGGCTTCATAGCCGCCTTTCATTACTTCAATATTTTTTACCACCAAAGGATTTACAACAGCAATATTATCGTTAAAATTCTTCAGTCCGAAAACGGTAAATCCATCAAACTGAATTTTACTGTGACTTTCGTAAGCACCCCAAATAAGCAAGTCGTTCGATTGTTCTCCGGAGGCCATCACACCGGGCATTAAGCGCAAAAGGTTAAATACTGAATTATCGCCATGTCCGGGAAGGATAGGCGCAATCTGGTGGTTAATTTTCATTCTTCCGGCATTGTAGCCAATAAGCGTCGATTTTTCGATCGGATTGCTATAGATCTGCACCTCTTCAATTCGCTCGATTTGCGGATAAAGCAGAAAACTGCGACTGAGACTTTGGGTAACAACCGTATCGTAAACAAAATACCCCAGATGCGAAATCTGAAGATTATAGGAAGTGTCGGCCGAGGCGATAAAATTAAAATGTCCCTGAAGATCAGATTGTACCGGCCGGCGGTTTATGAGAATATATGAATAAGGAAGCGGCTCAAAAGTTTTAGCTTCCAACACTTGTCCTGAAATTTGTGTTAGCTCCGGTTTATGTTCCCGTTTTGGGATAATGAGCAAAACATCGCCCGAGCGTTCAATTTCAAGCGGAAAATCTTTAATGAGAAAACGCAGCGCTTCTTCATCGCTGTTGAACGTTTTGTTGTTGGCACTGACTAAAAAACCGGAGAGTAAATCGCTGTCGTAGGCAAACTGAAAGCCATACTTTTCCTTTAAATCGATTAAAACCTGATTTAAAGGGGTTTTGCGTGTGTTGATTTCTATTTTTTCCTGGTTTTGCGCCGCTAGTTGCAATACGGCCAGCAGCATTATTAAAACCACGACGGTTAACTTCTTCATTAACTTTCGTCTGTCACGATGTAAACATTATTTGCTTGTTTTTCGAACTTCAGATTCATTGGTTTGCAAACAAAATCCAACACATCTTCAACGCTGTGTTGTTTTGAAAAATTACTTCCGAAGTTACGATTATTTAATTGCGGATCGAGTTTTATTGTTACGGCGTATTGGCGCTCAATTTCGTCGATTACTTCTTTTAACGGACGCCCGGTGAAGTAGAAATAATTTTGTTTCCAGCTTATCGCCTTTTCAGGTTCAAACATTTTGGTAACAACCAATTTTCCTTCTTCCAGTTCAACATGATTCTGAGGCAGAAGAACCACTTTTTCGTTGTTTGGCGATGTTACCTGTACTTTTCCCGTGAGACAGGTTACGCGGTAGTTTTCTTCGCGGGCATAAATATTAAACGAAGTTCCCAGTACTTTGGTAGTTCCATTATTGGACTCAACGGTGAAAGTCGATCCTTTTTCAACATTAAAGAAACCTTCCCCTTCAAATTTCAGTTTTCGTTCCCATTTCCATTTTAGCGGATTATAAACCAGTTTTGATGCTGCATTCAGATCCACACTCGATCCGTCGGGTAATACAGCTACCAGATGCTCACCGGGCCTGCATTCTATGGTTTTCTGCCAGGATGAAATGACTGCCCCTAATCCAAAAATTAACAGGACTACCGCCGCTGCTGACCACTGAACCCAATTGTGTCGGAACGAGACCATTTTCGCCGGTTTTTCGTCCATCTTGTCTTGCAGCTCATTCCAAACATCAGCCTCCGATTTCGCCCAACTTATCTTTCCCTTTCCGAAAAGATCTTTTTCGAAATCGTTTAATGCGTCGCTATGTCTGTTTTTGTCATTCATTTGTTTTTAAACTAGTTCGTAAAAAGTAAAGCGCGAGCTTCATTCTCTTTTCTACGGCTTTTACACTTACCCCAACCATTTCGGCAATTTCGTTGTAGGATAGCTGATCTACGCGGCTCATCAGGAAAACGGTTCGCTGCTTTTCGGGCATTCTTTGCAGCGCGTAACTGTAGTTTTCCTTTAATTGCTCGAATACCAGGTCTTCCTCCGGGTTGCGCGTATTTTCATCCGGTTTATAATGCTTAAAAAATTCAAAAGAACGTTTTTCTTTTCTGTAGTATGACACAAACAGGTTATTGGCAATTTTAAAAAGCAGGCCTTTTACCCTGGCGTCGTCAATTTTATTTTGTTTCTCCCAAATCTTCAGAAATGTTTCCTGCGCTATATCTGTAGCCAGTTCAGTATCTCCCGAACGATAGAACATATAGTTACGAACCTGGCTAAAATGTTCATCAAAAAGCTTTTTGAATTCTTCTTTTGTCAAAACGCAGCAACAATGATTAGAATGTTAAAGTTACAGCTATTTGCGGGATTGAAAAATACCGGGAGATCCTAAAAATACATCCCGGTATTATCTCCCACTACTCACTATCCGTTGCCGTTATGGTTATTATTTCCATTTTGATTTTGGTTGCCGTTTTGATTTCCATTCTGATTTCCGTTTTCACCGGTGTATTGATGCTGATTTCTATTCTGATTTTGTTTTGCCAACCCGTTATAATGTTTTTCCGAAAGATCAATTACTTCATCTCCGGCATCGGTTGTCAACAATGCGTAATGGTCGCATTCCTCGCCACTTTCGTTATAACCGTAATCAAGTACCGAAACCAGCTCTCCTCCAACGTGAACTTCAACCACTCCTTCAACCATGTACCTGCACATGGCCAGTCGTTTAAGCGGACTGGTAATTGTTTTGCTGTAGGTTTCTTCGGTTCCATCGGGCCACACAATTGTTCCGGTAACTTCGCCGGTAATGATCACAACATCATCACTTTGCATTTCGGGCGTTTCAAGACCGGCCAGCCACTGCCAAACACGTTCGGCACTTCGCGTAACTGTTGTTCCATCGGGATACACAAAGGTCATTTCCGATTCAAATTTACGGAATGTACTATCCACTTTATCAACTACAACTTCCGAAGTACCGTTAATCAGCATCGAATCAACCATAAAATCGTTGAAGCTCACAAATCGTGAATAATCCTGGCTATTTCGTGGTGCCGAGATTATCATCACAATTTCACCGCTCAACACTTTGCCATTGTTTAGTTCGGTACTTTCGCCATAATTCAGCGTAATTGTAAGCGGATATCCGGTACTATCGTTATCTTCTATGGTTACATCCGGACAATGATTTTCGAAATAGCGCAAATTGCTGTTCCATCCAAAAAATTTACCCATTTGCCACCAACGGGTGAGAATTGGTTCGGCATTGGCAAAAAATTCCACTTCGTAATTACATTCGGTAACGGCAGCCTCAGCCTGCACTTCGGCCACTGCAATTTCGGCCGATTTTAAGGTTTGTTCGTCACTCATCCCGGGAATATCAATACCGTCGTCGGTAGTTGTATTACACGAGAACATAAACATTGCTAATGCAACAACTGAAAATCCAATAATTTTTTTCATGACATTATATTTTAATGATTTATTCTAACTGTTATCCGCACAAGACTCGCCATACCCTACTTTTTCACATGCTTTTTTCTGAATTATTTTTAATCATTAGCTCAATCTTCTGACAAACAATATTTTGTGCTAGCTGTTTTTTTACTGGCTTTGCAAAATTCCTTTGTTGATAGCATTCAAAATGTTTACTTTTGGCTGCTCAAATCAGTTTAGAATATGAAGGCAGGTGTAGTAGTAGTTTTAGGTTTTATTCTTTTATTTCTTGGTGGCCAAACACAGGCACAAAACAATGAACCGCTTAATAGCGGGAAACCCAGAGTGGTAATTGGTATTGTTGTTGAGAACATGCGACCCGATTACATTCAGCGTTATTGGGACAAATTTCAATCCAACGGATTTAAGAAAATCTACACGCAGGGCGCCGTTTGCAAGAATGTGAAACTTACTCTGCACGAACAAAACTACGCCAGCGGAACAGCAACACTTTTTACCGGAGTTCATCCGTCCATTCACGGAATTGTTTCGAACAAATGGTACGACCGCCTAAAGAAAAAAGAAGTTGACAGCACCGAAGATGACTATTATTTTACGGTTGGAGCCGATACGAAAGCCGGAGCCGCATCGCCTCAAAATCTGCTTTCGACAACCCTTACCGATAATTTGAAAATATTAAGCGGAGGGAAGGCCAAAATTTTTAGTGCAGCTTTAAACCGTGAATCGGCAATTTTTGCTGCGGGTCATGCTGCCGACGGCGCTTACTGGTTCGATACCGAATCGGGAAGAATGATATCAAGTTCGTTTTATGTAAGCACTTTCCCCGATTGGGTGCGTTTATTTAACAGCGAGAACTACGCCGATATATACAGTCACCGCACCTGGACAACGCTGATTCCGGAAACCGAATACACCGAGAGCCTGCGCGACGACTACCTGCTGGAACGTGGTTATTTTGGCGAGTTTAATACTTTCCCACATTCCATAAACAAATACATTAGCCGCACCAACGATTTCAGACCGTTTAAAACCACGCCGTCTGCCAATATGATGATCAAAGATTTTACCCTGCGTTTGTTGGAAAACGAAGAAATTGGAACGGATAACGTAACCGATTTTGTTACAGCAGTATTTTCGAGCATGGATTACGAAAATGGTTCATTCGGGCCGGCATCGCTGGAAATGGAAGATACTTACCTTTATCTTGATCAGTACATTGGAGAATTAGTTGATGCCGCCGAACAGAAATTCGGGAAAGACAATATTTTGTTTTTTCTAACGGCCAACACATCAGCTTCGTACCCGGTTGAGTACCTGAAAGAGGAATTTCACCTGACAGTTGACTATTTTAATGTTGAAAGTGCCATTGCGCTGCTAACTTCCTATCTGAATATTACTTACGGCGAAAAGAAATGGATCGAACATTATTCCGATCTTCAGCTGTACCTTGATCACGATATTATTAATGAAAGCGATAATGTAACCTTGAATGAACTGCGCGAGGTTTCATCAAATTTTATCAACCAGTTTACCGGCGTTCAGGTTTCAATGCCCGCGTTCCAGTTAGAACAGGGAAGCTCGGCAAACGGATTATTCGAACCACTGTACAATACCTATTTTAAAAACCGCTCAGGCGATTTTATCTATACCTTAAAAGAAGGCTGGCAACCCGGTTATAAATTCAAGCGTGCGAATTACACCGATCAGTCGCGAATTCCGGTAGTAATCTGGGGGAAAGGAATTAAAGCACAAACCATAAGCACAACGCACAACGCCGTTGACCTGGTACCAACACTGGCCGAATTAATCTCAGTGCCGTTACCCGATAAATGTCAGGGAAAGATTATTAAAGAAATTGTTGAAACGAAATAGAAAAACTGACTACGAACTAATGTGTTAGAATAGTTTAAATCCCTTTCGATCATCCTTCTTTTCCAGTTCCAGCTCAGCATGTACCTGATCGTTCTTTTTCTGTCGGTTTTTGCTGCTCAACAAAGGCTGAAGACTAACTACCAATGTAGTATCAGAAACGGCGTCTACATGGTGCAAAACCGGCTTAAACCCTCCGTTCGAGATAGACAAATCAATATCGCCCTTATCGAGAATTAGCTTATAAAATCCATTCTGATTGGTAATTGTTCCGATTCCTGAATTCTTTTCAAAAATACTTACGTTTTCCATTGCTTTTCCGTTGGATCCATTATTAACATAACCTGTTATAGTTACTATTTGGGCCCAACTCATGCCCGGTATTATTAATAATAGAATAGCGAAATGGGTGATTAATACTGTTTTCATTTTAATGAACTTGTTAAATTGTTTTATGGCTTCATAAAATTAGACAAAAAATAGCACAAAAAGGTTGCTTCATCCTTTAATTTTCTTTAAACAAATTGTTAATGAATCTCAAATTTCTGCCATAAAAAATAATCCTTATTTAGACTACATAGTATTCTACCTCTTTTTAACCATTTTTAGAACACATTTATACCTGACAAAAATTAGCCTCACCTATCTATTTAAAATCAGATTTAATTACAATTCCTGTTTTCTGCTGAAAAACATAATGTTATGAAACAAATACACTGTTTTTTTCAATGATTACTCCTTACATTTGTTTATAATAAATAAAGAATTATTTCTTTATTAAATACGACAACTTGTAAGCGACCCTGCCTTTACCGGCGATCTATTTAACAATAACAACTAAAAACCAATTTTAAAAACAAAAACTTGCCTCATGGATCCAATCCAAACTTTAGTTAAAAACCTGGCAGAGAAACATGGTCGAAGCCGGGAAAGTGTTTTACCCATTTTACAAGGAGTGGTTGAACAGGAAAATTATCTTTCGGAACGTTCGATGATCGAGATCGCCCGGGAAATTGATATTCCGGCTGCCGATGTTTACGGCACTGCCACTTTTTATTCATTTCTTGAAACCAAACCTACCGGAAAGTTCATTATTCGTGTGTGCAAAACCATTACCTGTGCCATGAAGGGTAAAAACCAGATTTTGTTTGCCATACAAGACATGCTAAAGATTAGTTTAGGGGAAACCACCCCCGACAAACAATTCACCCTACTGGAAACCAACTGCCTGGGCTGGTGCCACAAGGCCCCGGCAATGCTTATAAACGATGAGATTTATACCGAGCTCACTCCTGAAAAAGTGAGGGAGATATTATCGGCTTATATGAAAGTAAATCAGAATCACTAAACCGGCAAATATGGCAACTTCAAATCAATTAAAACGTGTAGATTTCATTTTCAGAAATGAAAACGACTGGGAAAAAATTCTCTCATCAACCCTTAAAAGGAAACCACAGGAACTTATCAATGAGCTCATCAGTTCGGAATTAAAAGGACGTGGCGGAGCCGGATTCCCCACCGGATTAAAATGGAAGCTTACTGCGGAATCAAAAGAGAAAGAAAAATACGTGATCTGCAATGCCGATGAAGGCGAGCCTGGCACTTTTAAAGACCGCGAAATTTTATCGCGCGTTCCCTATAAAGTTTTAACGGCAATGGCTATTTGCGGATACATAACCGGAGCCAAAAGGGGCTATATCTATCTTCGGGGCGAATATAAATTTCTGTTACCCGAGTTAAACAAGGTCATCGACGAATTTGACTACTACTGCCAGGAGACAAATCTTGATTTCAAGATCTCGATTTTTATGGGTAGCGGCGCTTACATTTGCGGAGAAGAAACTGCCTTAATGGAATCGATGGAAGGTAAACGTGGCGAACCGCGCAATAAGCCACCATTCCCCACGCAAGCCGGTTTTATGGGAAAACCTACGGTAATCAACAATGTGGAAACACTGGTGCACACTTTCACTATTTTTAAATACGGTGCAAAAAAATTCTACGATCTTGGTGTACAATACTCACGCGGAACCAAGCTGTTCTCGGTATCGGGCGATACACCAAAACCTGGTATTTATGAATTGGAGCTGGGAATGAGTTTGCAGGATTTTGTGTATGAATTTGGCGACGGCGATACCAAGGCCGTACAAGTTGGCGGAGCTTCAGGATTTCTGGTTCCCCGCAAAAAATTTAAAGATGCTGCCATTGGGTTTAAAGGCAAACTTACCGGTATCTCGCTGCCTACCGGCGGTTCGATGATGCTTTTTAATAGTTCGCGCTCGATGTTTAATGTTCTTGATAATTACCTCGAATTTTTCCGCGAAGAATCGTGTGGTCAGTGTACACCGTGCCGCGTTGGGTGCCAGCAATTGCTCTTAGGAATAAAGGCAGTAAAACGCGGTGAAAAACCGGCCTCTTATCTCGATAAGTTATTGCGCCTCACCGAAACAATGCAATACACGGCCAAATGTGGCCTTGGGCAATCGGTGGCGAATTCGTTCTCGTCGATTGTGGAGAACTTTAGAGAAGAGATGATCTATTAACAAACCGGAAAAAGAAAAATTATGAGCAGAAAAGTAAATATCAGTATAAATGGTTTTCCGGTGGAAATTTCAGCTGGAAAAACCATCCTGGAGGCTGCAGAAGAACAAGGAATTACCATTCCAACACTTTGTCATCATAAAGATTTGTGTGTTGCCGGAAATTGCCGCGTTTGTGTGGTTGAGGTAGCCGGACAAAACCGATTGTCGGCAGCCTGCGCAACCCCCTGCGAAGAAGGCATGGAAATACTTACCAATAGTTTAAAAGTTCGTAACTCGCGCAAACAAATCATTGAGTTGCTTCTGGCAGAGCACAACGCCGATTGTACCAAATGTTACCGCAACGGAAACTGCGAACTGCAAACGCTTGCTTCGGAGTATAAAATTATGACTCAGGATTTCATCGAACTTGTTCCGTTAAAACACGTCTCAATTGATTCCTATTCACCGTCGATAATTAAAGACGACAGCAAATGTATTCGTTGCCAGCGTTGTGTGCGAACCTGCGCCGGGTTACAGGGCGTTAATGCGCTTACGGTGGCGCACAAAGGCGACAAAATGAAGATCACCACTTTCTTTGAAAAAGCCATGCGCGACGTGGTTTGTACCAACTGCGGCCAATGTGTAAACCACTGCCCTACCGGTGCACTGGTTGAGAAAAACTACATTGAAGAAGTTTGGGAGGCCATTGCCAATCCGAACAAACACGTTGTGGTGCAGACAGCGCCTGCCGTACGTGTGGGATTGGGCGAAGAGCTGGGATTAAAACCGGGAAAAAGCGTTACCGGAAAAATGGTTGCCGCTTTAAAACGTTTGGGTTTCGACTCGGTGCTTGACACAGATTTTACCGCCGACCTTACCATCATCGAAGAAGGAACCGAATTACTTACCCGCCTTAAAAAAGTTTTGGTCGATAAAGATAAGTCGGTGTCGTTGCCAATGGCAACATCATGTTCGCCGGGATGGATCAAATACATCGAACACATGTTCCCTGACCATTTGAAAAACCTGTCGACCTGCAAATCGCCGCAACAAATGTTCGGAGCGCTGGTAAAAACGTATTACGCCAATGCCCGAAATATAAAACCGGAAGACATTGTTTCAGTTTCGATAATGCCGTGTACGGCGAAAAAATACGAAGCTTTCCGTCCGGAAATGCACGACAGTGGTTATCGCGATGTTGACTATGTTTTAACCACACGCGAACTGGCCATATTAATTAAACAGGCTGGTTTGGATTTCAATAAACTGGAGCCGGCAAAATACGACCGTTTAATGGGCGAATCATCGGGTGCAGCAGTAATTTTCGGTGCAACCGGTGGTGTTATGGAAGCCGCTTTGCGCACCGCCTACGAAATTGTTACCGGCCGCGAAGTTCCGTTCGAAAACCTTAATATTACTCCGGTGCGGGGAAGTGATGGAATTCGGGAAGCAACAATAAAAATTGAAAATCCAGTGGAAGAATGGGCATTTCTTGATGGTGTTGAACTGAAATGTGCGATTGCTCATGGGCTAATAAATGCCAAATCCGTTATGGAATCAATTAGGGCAGGTACTGCCGATTACCATTTTATTGAATTTATGGCCTGCCCGGGCGGCTGTCTTGGTGGCGGCGGACAGCCTATTCCAACCAATCCTGAAATCAGGCAAAAGCGTGCCGAGGCCATTTATGCCGAAGACGAAGGACTGCCGATTCGGAAATCGCACGAGAATCATGAAATTAAGAAGTTATACAAAGACTTCTTAAAAGAACCACTTGGTGAAGTATCACACCATCTATTGCATACAAAATATACGCAACGAGAAAGGTATTAAGTGCAAGCTAACTTTGATTAAAATCCGGTATCTTTGGTACCGGATTTTTTATGACACAATTTACCCGATATATGAACTCCCCGGTTGGCTGGCTCAAACTTCAGTCTTCGGGAACGGCTTTAACAGTTGTCTGTTTTGATTCTGAAAAGGGTGAAAATTCTGCTGTTCAACCAAAGATTTTGGAGGACGCAGAAAGTCAGCTGCAAGAATATTTTGCAGGCAAACGAAAAGATTTCAACCTGCAACTGGCTCCTGAAGGAACAGAATTTCAGCAAAAAATATGGGAACTCGTTCAAAAAGTTGATTTTGGAACAACTGCCAGCTACCTCGATATTGCGATTCAATCCGGTTCTGAAAAGAATACGCGTGCTGTTGGGCTGGCAAACGGAAAAAACCCAATACCGATCATTATTCCCTGTCATCGTATTGTTGGAAGCTCGGGAAAACTTACCGGTTATGCCGGAGGTTTGGAACGCAAACGCTGGCTGCTAAACCATGAGCTTTCTCACACTCCTTCTACAGGCAGATTGTTCTAAATACGGGAAGTTTGTCCCAATATGAAGAACAGAATCAGCACTACAAAAAACCTACATCGCTGAATATTTGCACCTTACAACTTCAGGCATACCATTTGCTTATTTCTTTGCGAAATCAGGAAGATAAAAAATAGGGGAACTGATATAGTTAACCTTTAGAAATGGAACTCAATTTTGGGTTCCATTTTCTTTTGCAGGAAGTCTGATATATCCTTATATTCACACAAAAAATTTTATGCATAAAAAGTTAAACCTCGTTGTTCTGTTGTTCTTCCTGGTTGGTATTTCGTTTGCCCAGGAAAGATATACCGCCGACTTGTTTGATGAAATACGAGTAGAAACAGCTACTTATGCTACCAAGGATGGCGAAAATCTGGATATGGATATTTACCTTCCGCAAAACGATTACGAGCAGGAACGTGCCACTATAATTTTTGTGCACGGTGGTGGTTTTAGTGGTGGCCAAAGAGATGGCGAAAATATTAAAACATTTTGTACACGCCTGGCAAACTACGGCTATGTGGTGGCTTCTATATCGTACCGTTTAACCCGCAAGGGAAAGCCGGAAGGTTTTGGCTGCGATTGCCCCGCTACCGAAAAACTGAATACTATTTATGCTGCCAACGAAGATTTACTGGATGCCGCTTATTTTCTGATAGAAAACCGCCATCAGTACGCCATTAATCCGCAGCAGATTATTTTGTCAGGAAGCAGTGCCGGAGCAGAAACCGTCTTGTACACTGCTTACCAGCCGCCTTATTGCTATGGTCTGGATTCAGGACCGGTTTCGTTTGCAGGTGTAATTGGCATGGCCGGCGCCATTCCGGATACTACGGCATTATACGATGAATCGGCAATTCCGTCGCTTTTATTCCACGGAACAGACGATAACCTGGTTCCCTACGGTACTGCACCTCACCATTATTGCGAAGAAAATACCAAAGGTTACTGGATTATACATGGATCGTACACTATTGCGGAAAAATTGCAACAATTGGACGCGCCTTACTGGTTACACACAACTTGTGGTGCCGGTCACGAAATAAGCTCTTCGCCCCTTAAAGATTATTTCGATGAGATTATTGAATTTTGTAAGGATTTTGCCATCGACAGGAAAGAAGAGCAACGTGAAACAATTATAGAAGGAAAACAAAACACAGATAAATACACCACTTATAATTTCTGTTCAGAATGAAACGATTAATTTTAAGCCTGCTTTTATTATTCCCAACAATATTATTTGCGCAGCAAATGAATGTAATGACGTTTAATATCCGAATGAATACGGCAAGCGACGGCGTTAATGCCTGGCCAAACCGTATTGCTTTGGTAAACGGATTGCTGCATTTTTACGATCCCGATGTTTTTGGTTTGCAGGAAGCGTTATACGGTCAGCTTTTAGACATTGAAAAAGGGTTACCCGAATACAAATGGTTTGGCGTTGGCCGCGACGATGGTGATAAAGCCGGCGAGTTTATGCCGATCTTCTACAATCCAAAAAAATTAATTCTGGAAGAAAAAGGACATTTCTGGTTATCAGAAAACTGCGATGAACCCGGACTGGGCTGGGATGCCGCTTGCAACCGTATTGTTACCTGGGGGAAATTTAAATCGAAAATTACCGGAAAAAAATTCTTTGTTTTTAATACGCACTTCGACCATGTGGGAGTGGAAGCCCGGAAAAATTCGGCAAAATTGATTCATGAAAAAATGGAAGAGTTTACAGCCGGATCAGGTTTGCCGGTAATCCTAACAGGCGATTTCAACCTCACTCCGGAAACACAACCCATTGCCCTGATAAAAGGATACATGAGCGACAGCCGAGAAGTTACAGTGGAACCACCTTACGGCCCCGTTGGAACTTACAACGGTTTTAAACCGGGCAGCGAAGGCGATAACCGCATCGATTACATTTTTGTGAACGACAAAATTAAGGTATTGGAATATGCCGCAATAAGCGATACTTACGAAGGCCGATCGCCATCTGATCATTTAGCGGTTTTTGTGCAGCTGCAATTGAAATAAGAAAAATGGTTCTCGTAGATTACGCAGATCTTCGCAGATCAATCTCCGAATAAATTTAGCGTCATCTGCGATGAAATGTTTTCAATCCGAATCTTCCAATTCAAATATCTCATTTACCGGCTTTTCAAAAATCTTTGAGATTTTAAGGGCTAAAACTGTTGATGGCACATACCTTCCCTTTTCGATGGAATTTATGGTTTGGCGCGAAACACCAATCAATTTAGCCAAATCGTCTTGTGTGAGGTTTTTAATGGCACGTTCTATTTTAAGCCTATTCTGCACTTCTTATTTTTGATTTGGTAACGTAATAACTCACCAGGTAAAATCCCAAAACAACTGCCAACAATGTATCTGCAGGAAGTTGACTAAAATTGTCAGAAACACTATTTTCAATATAAGTTAGAAAAAAGAATCCTACAACTCCTGCCCCAAAACTGCGATAGAATGATTTTAACCGTATAATGTTCGACATTTCATCTTCAATTTTGTCCCGGGAAAAACAAATAATAAACAAACCAAAAATAATATAAATAATACCTAGATGGTTACCACCATCAACTAACAATTGCTGAAAAATCCATGGCACGGAAACTCCACAAATAACGACAACCAACCCCAAAAATTTAAACCAGCGAGGAAATAACTTTAGCTTCTTAAAAACAGCTTCTTCATTCTTATCCCGAAAGAGCCAGGACACAAGTCCAATAGACAGAACAACAAGTACCAATAATAGTGGTTGAACTAACTTTGTTTCCATAATAATTCTGATTTTTTAAGGTTCGGTATTTGGTAAAATAGAAATAGCTTAGATACAAGATATAGGTTGCATTTAATAGCAACATGAACCAGATAAAAGCGTTTTCGGAAAAGGAATTCGGTTCAATAGTTTCATATGCTGAATAAATACCTGCGAGAAAAAAGAAGGAAATTATAGAAATATACATCGCCTTCATTCGTATTTGTTCGGCAAATTCATCATCATCCTTTTCCTTTGAAAAAGCGATCTGGAGCAAACCAAAATAGATTCCTGACAATAAAAAAGTATTTTTTGAAGGATCGATACTTCCTTGGAAGATTGAATAACCGACAACAAAAAGAAGCCACCCGATCCCAACAAACTTCCACCAATAGGGCAACAATAATGGAATGCGTTCAAAAACATCCATTTTACCTTTTCCTGCGGGAAGCATTCGCACAAGCATCACCAAATAACTAATGATAATGATCGTTCCAATTATTGCATTCATAATTAATTATTTTTCTTTTCGTAGTTTATAAAGGGTAAAATAAAAGTAAAGGGTTGCAATTAATAGTCCTCCACCCATAAAGGCCTGAATGATAAAATTACTCCAATCACTATCATCTGAGCCCGCGACACGCATTGCTCCCAATGCAAAAATTAGAGCTACAAAGCTCACAAACGAATAAGCGAATGCCTTAAATCGAACTTCTTCCGAGAATTCGTCCTCTGTTTTCTGTTTGGAAAAGAATACCATAAACAAAGTCAAATTGAAAACAGACACCACCACATCTCTCTGATTATCGATCGAATCCTTAAAAGCGAATATTACGATTAAGGCAACAATCGTAAAAATTAGAGCTACGTACTTAAACCAATTAGGCAATAACCTAAATTTTCGATTGTATAAATCGAAACTAAGAGAGGAAGAAGGAATGATATAATAAAGTAGTGCGATGTAAATTCCGAGAATTATAAAACTATAGGTTTCCATAATTGATGTCTTTTGAATGTAATTACTTCCTCATCTGCAACTTGGTAGAGTAAAAATAAATCAAGTATCCAAGATTAAATAAAACCAAAATTGCACCAAAACTCTGAATCCATTCATGGTGCATTTCTTGCATTATAGATACAGATGGAATTATCATACCATAACAAAGCAAAATCCCAATAAAACTAGCCACAATTGCCTTTAGTCTAATTTGATTATATAGCTCATCTTCATACTTCTCACGAGAAAAAAGAAGCAAAAGAAAACCAAGATTTAAGTGGAAAAGAAATGCCTCTTCGGCTCTGTCGATACCTTTTTCCTTCAAAATCCAAACATAAATAACAATGGCTACTATAATTACTGCCAAACCAATAAATTTAAAGTAATAAGGAACAAGATTTAAACGTAATTCAAGTACATCCCAACTTTTATTTGTAGTCTTAATCAATCGGGTACATAAGAAAATGTATCCGGCCATAAATGAGAAATTTGTAAGAATTAACATGTCCATAAGTGTAAACTTTACTGTTCAATATGACAAACTTACTTTACATTTCAGAAAAAGTCAAGTTTTCTTTACATTTTTTACAACATCTTTTGAATTACAAGAAATAAAGCATTTTATCATAAAACATGACTTTTATCTTCCATTCTGCTGTTTGATAATTGACAAGTTTTACATTTCTTAGCGGAATGTTTGAAAATATTGGTGAACTCATTATAAAAATCTCCGATGGCATTTGGGGAGCTCCTATTTTAATTTTGCTGCTTGGTGGTGGCTTTTACTTTTTGGTTTATTCGCGTTTGGCGCCGCTACGTTACATTGGTCATGCACTTTCCATTTTAACCGGAAAGTACGACGATCCGAACGAAACCGGACAATTGCGACATTACCAGGCACTTTCCACAGCTCTTGCCGGAACCATAGGAATGGGAAACGTTAGTGGTGTTGCAGTTGCAATTACCATGGGAGGCCCGGGAGCGATCTTCTGGATGTGGGTATCGGCATTGTTAGGAGTTAGCACCAAATTTTTTACCTGCACGCTGGCTGTGATGTTCCGCGGAAAAGACGATGCCGGAGAAATACAGGGAGGTCCCATGTATTACATCACCGAAGGATTGGGCAAACAGTGGAAACCAATTGCCGTATTTTTTGCCATAATGGCTATGATAGGCGTTTCTCCACTTTTTCAGGCCAACCAGCTAACTCAAATGGTTCGCGATGTCATTCTGGTTCCAAATGGAATTGAGGGCTCTTTTACTTCCAACATTCTAACAGGTGTGGTAATTTCTATAATTGTGGGACTCGTTGTTATTGGCGGGATTAAACGTATTGGAAAAGTTACCGGCCGCGTGGTTCCAACCATGGTCGTTGTTTATACGCTAACCGTTTTATACATTATTTTTTCCAACTCATCAGAAATTGTTCCGGCGTTTAAAACCATTTTTTCCGATGCATTTACCGGGAATGCTGTTCTTGGTGGATCGCTGGGAGCGATTATTATTACCGGTGTTCGTCGCGCAGCATTCTCAAACGAAGCCGGACTGGGAACTGCACCAATGGCACACGGAGCCGCCAAAACCAATGAACCGATACGCGAAGGTTTGGTAGCTATGTTGGGGCCGATTATCGATACAATTCTTGTTTGTACCATGACTGCCCTTGCTATTATCATTACAAACACCTGGAAAGTGAGCAGCGCCGATGGGATTACACTTACTGCACAGGCTTTTGATTCCAGTATTCCGGTTTACGGAAAATACATTCTGGCTATCTGCGTAATTTTCTTTTCCATGTCAACCATGTTTGCCTTTCCGTATTACGGTGTAAAATGTCTCGGTTTTGTTGCCGGAACCAAATACCAGCACATTTACAACTACCTTTTTGTTGCTGTAATTTTGCTGGGTGCTGTTGCCAATTTGCGTACGATCATTGGCCTAATCGACATTGCTTTTGCACTGATGGCCTTCCCTACTGTAATAACAACCATGCTGCTTTCGCCACATGTTAAACGCGCCGCCAAGGATTATTTCGCGCGATTGAAAGTGGAAAAACTTAATAGCAAGTAATTTTCCCCATTTATTTTCAAGGTCTGCAACTCCCTTATGCTGAACAACATTTAATAAAAGAATAGTATTCCTGAAATATTATTGTACTATTGTAGTATTGCATTATAGTTTTATAATATTATTTCACAATGATAGACTTCAAATTAGATCCAAAAGCAGGCGTTCCCTTTTATCGTCAGATTATCGATCAGATTAGATTTGGGATAGCAACCGGCAAACTTAGCGTGGGAGAACAATTGCCAACAGTTCGGGCATTGGCAGTTGAATTAAAAGTAAATTTGAATACTGTTTCCAAAGCATACAAAGAGCTTGAAATCCAAAACATTCTTGAAACCCATCTTGGTTCGGGCACCTTTATTGGCGATACCGACTTAACCATTACTCCTAAACAAAAACAAGACAAATTGCACAGCATCTGTCGAGAATTTCTCACCATTGCCTCAAGCTATGGCTTCACCAACGAAGACCTCATCGAAGAGCTTAAGAATATGAAAAACCACAAAAAACAATAACCTTTAAATTTTAACGTCATGAAATCTGTTTCCAGAAACCTTCGGATGTTTAATCCGATATCCGCCACAATTCTAATAGTCCTGCTCCTTGTAATCGGCACATTGTACTACCTGCAAAAGCTTGATCCGATTTTGTCCATTGTTTTGGCTGTAATTTCTATTTTAATAGCATCGTCGATACATATTGCCGATCAGTGGGAAAAAGCGGTTGTTCTTCGTATGGGAAAATATACCGGATTGCGCGGCCCGGGCCCTTTTATTATCATTCCAATAATTGACAAAGTTGATAGCTTCATCGACCAACGAATAAGAGTAACCGATTTTAAGGCCGAAGAAACATTGACCAAAGACACCGTTCCGGTGAATGTTGATGCCGTGGTGTACTGGACCGTTTGGGATGTTGAAAAAGCAGCACTGGAAGTTCAGGAATATATACGGGCAGTAGGTTACATCGCCCAAACCGGATTACGGGAAATAATAGGAAAACATGAACTGGCAGATCTGCTTCAAAATCGCGATAAGATTGCCGGTGATCTTCAGGTCACACTTGATGAACATACTAATCCGTGGGGAATTACCTGCCAAACAGTAGGCATTAAAGATGTCGTAATTCCGAAAACACTTGCCGATGCCATGAGTAAACAAGCGCAGGCAGAACGCGAACGACAGGCACGTGTAATTCTGGGAACTGCCGAAACTGAAATCGCCGTAAAATTTGAAGAGGCCAGCCGGAGATATGTCAATAATCCGGTAGCACTTCAACTGCGAGGAATGAATATGCTTTTCGAAGGATTAAAAGAAAAAGGATCGATGGTAATCGTTCCCAGCTCAGCACTCGACTCCATGAACCTGGGTGCAATGGGAGGTTTGGTTTCACTTGCCAAAAGCAATGAACAATAATAACTTCAATGTTTAACTAAAATCAAAAAACAATGTCAGTAGCCGATCTATTAAAACAAAACTTTATGGATGGAGGTCCTGGTTTTATGACTCTCCATTATCTCATGTGGATTCTGGTAATCATCTTTTCGGTTCGTGCCGCAAAAAATATTCACTCAACGAATTACGATTACCGGAAACTGGAAAAATTAAACACCACAATCCTGTTCATCGGTGGATTTGGTTTACTTCTTTCCCTTTTTTATCGAACGATGGGGATGTACAGTGCATTTTCGGTTTTGGAAACCACGAGCGATATTTCGCCAACACTTGTTGCCGGGGGAATGAAAGCATCACTAGTCGCCCCTTTATATTCATTATTCTTGTTCCTCGTAACGGGTATAATCTGGTTTATTTTCCGACTAAAAATTATTGATAAAAAACTGGCCGCTTAAATGAGTTAGGCTGCCTCGCTACAAATAAACAATGTTCAAAATTCAGGAGAATCTTCTCACACTTGGGAAGATTCTTTTTTGTATCTTGATAAAAATTAATCTTATGAACACAAACCCGCAATTTGAACAACTCGAAAAAGCCTTCTTTCACGATGGATACCAACTGGCCATGAAAGCTGTTGAGGCAAACATGGAGCAAAACGCGTTGCACCAATCTTTAAAAGAAATGTATGCGGCAATTGACGGACTGATTGATTCGTTGTTTGTTTATGCCCGGCAACAAAACCAAAGTATCGATTGCAAACGAGGCTGCAGCTGGTGTTGCCACCAACCGGTTTTTGCGCTGGACTACGAGCTGGATTACTTAAAAGCGGCTGTAAATAATCTGCCTGACGCCGAAACGGTATCGGGCATTCAGGAGAAAGCAAGACAAAAACAAGCCAAGCTCGGAAACTTAAAAGGCGATGATCTGATGAATGCCAAACATCCCTGCCCGCTTTTAAAAGATGATGCTTGTTCCGCGTATGAAGCCCGCCCGATGGCCTGTCGTATTTATCTTTCGTCGGATGTAAAAAGCTGTGTTCACTTTTATAATCAACCCGATGATAAAACCACCTACCCTGCTCTTTTGGATATGCCCATGCGCCTGGGACGAATGATGAATGAAGGATTTAAATCGGCACTAAAAACCAATGGTGTTGAAGCAAAAGAATACCGTATTGAAGAGAAACTAATTAAATAATTCGGCTATGAGCTTTGGAGGATCGGTACTTGCAATGATACAATCGTTACGTGCCAATGCGCGCCCAAAGCACCATGCCTATCAAAAATGGGAAGAAGGAGATAAGCGTATCTTCAAAAACAAATATAAGTTGGTTTCAAAACAAGTTTCGCCGGAAGAACTTACCCGCTTAAAAACAAAATACCGAAAGGAAATTGAAAAAGATCAGAAGCGCACACTAGCTCTTACCATTTTCTCATTGGTAATCATTATTCCACTGATAACTTTTGGAATCTTTCAATTTTTCTTTAGCATCAGTCAAAAAAATTATCATCCGTATGTTTCTGAAGAAGAGAAGCAAAGGACAGAAATCACAACCGGGCAAATCAACTATTTACTTGACTCCGGTTATGAATGGCTTAATAAAAGTCATTATAAAAATGCGCGATTTCAGTTTAACCGGGTTTTAAAAATTAATCCCCAAAACAAATATGCACTTTTTGGGATGGCAGCAAGCTACGTTTACGAGTGCCAGAAAGAGCATACAAACTGCGAAAAAGCTAAAGAATTGTTACAGGATTATATTTCGAAATTTGGAAGTGATTCTAAAACCGATCATTTAAGCACCATACTCACCAGTAGCAATTAAACTTCCTCCAAAACAATTCCCCCCTCTTCAAATTTACTTTCCAGAATTTCAGGAGAAAGTGGACGGCCATTTTTTGTTAATACCGAAGTAATGCGGCCTTTTACCATCAGCTTTTCATCGGTTTTACGAATTACCTCCTGCAAAAATACAATGCGTAAACGACCTTGTTTACCAATCTTCAAACGCACTAAAAAATCGTCACCGGGACGTAGCGGAAATTTGTATTCCAACTCGGCTTTTATAACAACAGCATCAATCCCCTCGTCATGCAATTGTGCAAAATCGAGCCCTACGTGGTTTAAAAATTTGTGGCGCGTGTGTTCCAGGTAGTTCTGATATACTGCATTGTTTACAATGCCCTGAATGTCGCATTCGTAATCACGAACCTGCATTTCAAGTTCAAAATGATGATTCTCCATTATGTAGATTTAAAGGCTCAAGCCAGATTCAATAATCTATAATAAAACACCGGCTTAAAAGCCGGTGCAAAATATTCTAATTTAATTCCTATTTAATCTCAAAGTCAAACAGTTTTTTGTCTTCCAAATACCCTTCCAAACGATCGCCAATGGCAACCGGGCCAACATTTGCAGGTGTTCCGGTGTAAATCAGGTCGCCAATTTTAAGGGTAACGTATTTCGATACATTCGCGATCAACTCGTCAAAGTCAAAGATCATCATACCCGAATGCGATTCCTGAACCGTATCGCCGTTTATATCCAGGCGAAAACTGATTGCCTCCTGATCGGGGAAAATTGATTTTGGCAAAAAGGTACTGCTTAATACTGCCGATTTATCAAAAGCTTTTGCTTTTTCCCAGGGCAGTCCTTTTGCTTTTAGTTGCGCCTGTACATCGCGTGCCGTGAAATCGATTCCCAACCCCACTTCATCATAATAACGGTGTGCAAAACGTTTCTCAATATTTTTGCCAATACGGTTTATCTTGATTACCAACTCAATTTCGTGATGTACCTCGCTGGTCCAGTCAGGGATATAAAACGGATCGTTATTTCGCAACAAGGCAGTGTCGGGCTTCATAAAAAAGATAGGTTCTTCCGGTATATCGTTCCCCAACTCTTTGGCATGAGCCACGTAATTTCTTCCTATGCAAATTATTTTCATAATAAATTAGTTACGAGCCTCGAGCTTCTAGCCACGAGTACTATTTACTCATCATTTTTAGTTTCAACTGTGTTAAAACTTTCTTTGTATACAGCGGAAATTCGCTGTTTAGTATCCAACCAAAGTAACCGGGCTGTTCTTGCAAAACCTGCTCAACCGGTACTCCTCTGTTTTTCCCAAAATTAAAGACTTCAACACCATTTTCATCGTAAACAATGCGGCCCACAAAATCAACATTGCGGTCGTACGACGAGAATTCGCTCAACTTTTCCACATCATTTTCAATAGGCGTTGATTTCTTTCCTTTTGCATCTTCATACTCCACTCCTTTGTATTTATCAAGCTGCGATTTCAACACTTCGTAAGTTGCTTTTGTATCGGCCATAGCACTGTGCGCATCGGTTAGTTCCTGGTTACAATAAAATTTGTATGCTGCTGCCAGTGTACGTTTTTCCATTTTATGAAAGATGGCCTGTACATCAATAAACTTGCGCTTTTTAAAGTCAACATCTACCTCGGCACGTAAAAACTCTTCGGCCAGTAAAGGAATATCGAAACGGTTGGAATTAAAACCTGCCAGATCGCATCCTTCCATAAATTTAGCCAGCGTTTTTGCTACTTCCTTAAAAGTTGGTGCGTCTTTTACATCCTCATCGTAAATTCCATGAATTAAAGAAGCCTCTATCGGAATGGGTTGTTCCGGATTTATACGCATCAGCTTTTCGTCCTCGGTGCCGTCAACATTTACTTTTATTAAAGCAATCTCCACAATTCGATCCGTAACAATGTTTATTCCGGTGGTTTCCAGATCTAAAAAAACCAAAGCGTTTTTTAAATGTAACTTCATGGTGGGTATGAATTAAAAAAGGTACCCTAAAACCTGCGTTCCCGGATACCTTTTTGGTTTATCGTTGTATCTTTTTAAACGTTTATCATCATTGGCATCAACAGCATCAACATGTCTTCGTCTTCGTCGTTTTCTGCCGGAAGCAACAAGCCCGCACGTGTCGGATCGCTCATTTCAACCTTTACGTCGCCGGTTGAAATATTGGTAAGAATTTCCTGAAGGAAAGTTGATTTGAAACCAATTTCAATTTCTTCGCCCTCGTATTCGCAATTAATACGCTCAACTGCCGAAATAGAGAAGTCGATATCTTGTGCCGAAACCACTAACTGGTTGTCAGTAATATTCAGTTTTACAAGGTTACTCGCCTGGTTCGAGAATACAGAAACACGTTTTACCGTGTTAAAGAAATTCAGACGATCGATGATCATTTTGTTTGGATTGTTGGTTGGAATTACCGAGTTATAGGTTGGGTAATTTCCTTCTACCAAACGACAGATCAGTTTGTAGTTGCTTAAGGTAAAAAAGGCATTCTTATCGTCGAATTCCAGTTTTACATCAAACTCTTCTTTTGGCAACAGGTTTTTCAACAAACTGGCCGGTTTTTTAGGCAAAATAAATGAAGACTCGAATTCAGCTTTTGCATCCAAACGGCGGTAACGCACCAGTTTGTGTGCGTCAGACGCTACAAAGCTCATAAAATCAGGCGTTAACTCTACGTAAATACCATTCATTACCGGGCGCAACTCATCGTCGGCTGTAGCAAACAAAGTTTTTTCAATACCTTTCTGAAGTACAACATGGCTAACATCAATCGACGATGCACCTTCCTCATCCAGCTGTGGTTGCTCCGGAAAATCCTCGGCATTTTGCCCCATAATGCTGAACTTACCATTGTCGGAAAAAATTTCAACATGATAAGAATCACCATCGATCTGAAATGTCAGTGGTTGCTCCGGAAATTCTTTCAGCGTATCGGTGATCAACTTGGCCGGAACTGCTATGGCTCCTTCGCCTTCAATATTATCCAACTCAAGGCTGGTAATTAAAGTCGACTCCAGATCGGAAGCTGTTATGGTTAACTCTGTTTCGCTTAACTGAAACAAGAAGTTATCGAGAATTGGCATTGTACTTTTACTGCTGATTACCTTACTAATTGCAGAAAGGTGGCTCAGTAATTCGGTGCTTGAAACTACAAACTTCATTTATTTCGATTTATTTTTTTGAATTCTTGTCTTATTTACAACTAATCTAAGTATACGAATATACAAACTTTCAGGAATTATCCCTATCGTGCTTCGCTTGATTTTACCCGTTTTTATGAACGATTGTATTTGTATTTACGAACAAGGTTGTAAGTCAGTGCGAAAACAGTTACCAAAAGCAGTGGTAGCAATACATTCAGCCATTTCCAGAAAGCCGCTTCTTCGCGCAGTTTTACTTTGTCGAGTAAGCGCATTTTTAACGATCGCCCGCGCAGCTGCATAATTCCCTGTTTATCATCGAGGTATGAAATAGCATTCATCAGAAATTCCTTATTCCCAAAAACCTGCCCCGACACCTCGTCGAAACCAAGTTCCTGAATTTTAGGCGGATTGGTAGAATAATTAACTTTATTGGTAATCATTCCTCCATCGGCAATCACGATCATTTGCGTGGGCTGACTTTCCGTAATCATATCGGCCGATGAAAAGCCGTAGTTTTCCACCATTCGGTTTTTATAGTTCGAGGTAAACACGCCTTCCAACAAAACGCCAACCGGAATATCCGACTGTGTAAATAATTCACGAGCCGGTGGATTATTAATGTTTGCCAAACTCACCGACGACGGTGCTTTTATCCGCCGCGCATATGGCGATGTACTCAGAATTACTTCTTTTCGGATAGCTGAATTGGCAGAAACCGTATCAAGCGATGAAACAAATTCCGTTTTTACCCAGTTCAGGTTTCGGCTGATCGGGTGATTATCGTTGGGTGTTAGCAGTGGCGAATAATACCACGGATGTAAAGTGTAACGTGGCGAATTACCCGGCGCCGCCGTATTTACTCGAATCTGAATACAGTTTACATCCTGCAGCAATTCGTAATTTAAACGAACGCCGTAGCGAAACAGCTGGTCGCCAATATTCATATCGTTTGGAAATGAGTAGGTTTGAAATCCTTTGCTCAAACTGTCTAAACTCACCTGAACCGGGTCAACCAGCCACATCAGTTTTCCACCTTTCATCAGGTACTGGTCGATGGCTATTTTAGATGTCTCCGGAAATTCCTTTTTCGGACTGGCAATTACCAAAATGTCCACATCCGAACCGTACAGATCGGCAGCTTCCAGCATATCAATCTCAAAATCGGAAGAAAGTGCACGTGCAATATCTGCCACTTCATACTGGTTCGCCTCATCGTGCCCATGTAAAAATGCCAGCACCGACTTTTTCTTTCGCATCAGTTTATGAAATGCATTTACCAACTCGAACTCGATGGTCTCCACTGAATGATTAAAGTTATTTTCGTAGCTGGTGTACGGATTATTTTTCAGGAAATTAACCGCCAGCTCTTTGTTCTGATAACGAATAATCGCTCCCGGAAAAATAAAACGTGAACTCACACCTTGCTCGGTTTTATGCCCAAAATTAATTCGTGGCACACCTCTGTTTACCAGCCCGGCAATAAACTCTTCCTGCTTTTCGATATTCCCAATGCTGTATGGATTAAAAATGCGTACCCGAATTGGAGCTGAACTGTAGGCATTCAGCACAGCAATTTTCTCCAGTACTTCGTTTTGTATTTTCCGTAATCCCGCTTCCAGCTCACCACTCAAATACAACTCCACTTCCACCGGCCCTTCCAGGCCACTTACCATTTGTTTACTTACATCCGATAACGAATAACGTTTTTCAGCCGTCAGGTCGATACGGTATAAAAAGTTGGATGAAATGGCGAGTATAAGCAAAACGGCCAGTGGAACAACCACCGCCCGGACTTTAGCTTTTGTTTTACGGAGTTTTCCTTTTCGTAAAATCAGGGTGGTGCCATATAAAAACAAAAAGGCCATACCTATAAAATAGAGTATGTCGCGCATATCGACCACGCCCCGCGAAATGGACAGGTAATGATCGTTAATGCTTAACCACGAAAAAAGTTGCTCCAGTAAATACGGAACTTCTGCCGAGGCCACAAACTCAAAACCGAGGTAAAAGATAAACGACAGCGACATTCCGAAAATGAATGAAACAATCTGATTATCGGTGAGCGACGAGGCAAAAATACCTATGGCCACATATATGGTTGCCAGGAAAAACAGCCCAAAAAACGATCCCCAGGTTGCGCCGGTATCGATACTTCCAACCGGGTTGCCCAGCCAATAAACCGACAAAAAATACAACAAAGTAGGCAACAACGAGAAAACAACCAACACCAGTCCGGCCAAAAATTTTGCTGTTACCAGCTGGAAATCAGCCAGCGGCCTGGTTAACAGGATTTCGATGGTCCCACTGCGTTTTTCATCGGCAAACATACGCATGGTAATGGCAGGCACCAAAAACAGGTACAACCATGGCGCCAGCGTAAAAAGCCCCTGTAGCGTTGCATAGTTATTATCCGGAATATTGTAATTGCCCGGGAAAATCCACAGAAACAAACCGGTAACCAATAAAAAAACCAGTACGGCCAGGTAACCGATCAGCGATCCGAGAAAAGTTTTTATTTCTTTTTTAAATAAGCTATACACTCCTTTGCTTTTAATTAGAAAATAAGATAACGCACCATCGCATAATTCATTGCAAGTGCAATAATTCCATAGAAATACAAAATTATCACGCCTTTCTTTTTTTCAATGGCTTTGATTAATTCTTTTTCATCACGTTCAACAACCCACTTGTTTGAAAGCGGTTTATTTTTCTTTCTCCAGTTATTTTGTCCAATATATCCGAAACAATCGAAATCACTATCTTTAATAAATTCATAAAAAGCCTTATAGTTTTCAATTATCGGATCGGCAACCTGATAGCGTTTCCCGTCTTCAAACTCTAAAATTACGGAATGCGCCATAATGTATCGATATCCACCATAGGCGGCTGTCGCATATTGTTTCAGTTGATTAAACTGATATTGTCTCGACTTGAAAAAGAAAAAATGAAGCGTAAAAATGTCCTTCTCAACAACAACTTCCTTTACTAATGCGGGTCCGGTTATTACAAAAGCAACCATCATCACCACGAGTAATAAAAGTAATCCAGCGGACCATAAATATGGAAGAGTCAAACTCTCTAACGTTGCGGTCAAGCCACTCATCAATAAAATGCAAACCGCAAGGTTTATCATAGAAAATCCGGCGGCATTGCTCCATCTCTTATTTAGATAAAAGAGTTTTTTCATTGTAGTAAGGATACCATTTTTTCGGCTGCCCGTTTTGAGCACCCCGGCTCCCCCATTCGTTTTTGCATTTCCCGGTAATCCGACAAAATTCTATTTCGATAGTTTTCATCGCCAAGCAAACGATCCAGTTCTGCCGTTACTTTTTTAACGGTCATATCTTTTTGGAGCAGCTCTTTTACCGCCATTTTACCCAAAATAATGTTAGGCAGCGAAACCCAGTCAATTTTTAAAACTGCGGCCATAATGTAGTGCACCAACACACCGCCTTCAACTTTGTAAAGTACGGTTTGCGGCACGTGAAACAAAGCGGTTTCCAAAGCTGCCGTTCCGGAGGCCACCAAAGCCGTATGCGCATTATTCAGCAGATCGTAGGTAGAGTCGTAAAGCACTTTGATGTTGCTACCCTCCAAAATACCGGCGTACAAAACTTTATCAACCGATGAAACACCTGCTAACACCACCTGGTAATCATGCCGGCCTTCAACAGCCTTTTTCATCACAGGCAAAGTACCCTTTATTTCCTGAACGCGACTGCCCGCCAGCAGGGCAATTATTGGGCGTTCATCCAATTCATTTTTTGCTTTAAATTCAGCTGCCGATTTGGCTGTTTTTTCAAATTCCGTAATCGAATCGAACAGCGGATTTCCCACATAGTTTACATCAATACCATGCTTTTTGTAAAAAGCCGTTTCAAACGGAAAAATGGTAAACATCTCGTCGACAAAAGCATGCACCTTTTTAACGCGGTATTCTTTCCATGCCCAGAGTTTCGGCGAAATATAATAGTAAACTTTTATATTATGCTGTTTGGCAAACTCCGCAATTCGCAGGTTAAATCCGGGGTAATCAATCAGAATGAGAACATCGGGTTTATAGCTGAGCAGATCTTTCTTGCAGAACTCCATATTTCGTTTTATGGTCCTGATATTGAGAATCACATTCACAATACCCATAAACGCCATTTCGCGGTAATGTTTTACCAACTCGCCGCCAACAGCCTGCATTTTATCGCCGCCAAAAAAACGAAAATCAGCCTCTTTGTCGGCAACTTTCAGTTCCTTCATCAGGTTCGAGCCATGCAAATCTCCCGATGCTTCGCCAGCTATAATGTAGTACCGCATATTAACCTGCTCTTAAAATTAATACCAGTAAGGCATAAAGAATTGTGGCTCCCAACACTCCGCGGGCTGCCTTTTCGTATTTTAACTTCAGGAAGATCCAAAAGGCGCCAACATTGGTAAAAACACACAGGCTGCCTATTTTAACAAGCGCCTGCATTCGTCTCATTCCGGCAATGTAATCAAAAAACAACATATCGTTTTCGCCAACCATGTACACGATAAAAAAAATGATTAGTGGTAAAACCAGTCCGGTTAAAACACCAACTCCAACTTTGTCGTATTTACTCTGTTTGTTTTTTGGCATAGAAGACGGATTAAAACTTCCACGACTTAATTTGCTCCATGGTTTCGTAGCAGGTCATATCAACCCGAACGGGAACCACAGTGGCAAAATTATTTTCCAGCGCAAAAATATCGGTGTCTTCGGTGTCTTCATCCAGATTCTGAAAATATCCTGAGAGCCAGTGGTATTCTCTTCCGTGCGGATCGGTTCTTTTTTCAAACTCTTCCATCCACTTTCCGTGCGCCTGCCGGCAAACTTTAATACCCTGAGGTTTTCCTTTCGGAATATTCACATTTAAACAGGTAAACGCCGGAATGCCGTTTTCAATAACACTCTGAAAAACACGGGCCACAACCATTTTGGCTTTCGAAAAATCAGCATCGGAGCTGTAATCATCCAGCGAAAAACCGATGGATGGCACACCATGCAAACCACCTTCAATGGCAGCTCCCATTGTTCCACTGTAAATTACACTTATCGATGCATTGGATCCGTGATTAATTCCCGAAACCACATAATCGGGTGTACGATCGAGCAAACTGTTAAAACTAAGTTTTACACTGTCAACCGGCGTACCGTTACATTTAAATGTTGGCACACCATGAATCTTTTCGACAGGTACTGCCCGCAGTGGTTGATCAACAGTAATACCACAAGCTTTCCCCGACATGGAAACTTCGGAAGAAATGACCACAACATCTCCAAAAAATTGCATTACCTCCACCAGTTCACGCAAACCTTTTGCATGAATTCCATCGTCGTTTGTAACCAAAATTAATGGCCTTTCAGAATCGTTTTTTTGCATGAAAGCAAAGATAATTAGAAATTACTATCTTGTGGCATCAAACCAATTTTATACCAACTATTCTACTATTTCCATTTCCGTATGGACTCATGAACATTTTAAATCTAACTTGCAGAAGGTCGTGAATCGTAAAATTTTACGATGTGAAACTAAATTTGGTCAAATAAATATATTCTTAAAAAATTTAAATGATGAAATACTTGAAAAAACTCACTGCATTTTGTATTGTTTCCCTCATCTGGTACGGAGCTGCTGCCCAGGTAGATATCGAGTACCAAAAACCACCTAAAGAAATTCTGGAATTAATTGATGCTCCGGCAGTTCCTTCGGCCGCTTTCGATGCAATAAACGAAAATATTGTTTTGTTACATCGAAACCAGTTTAAAAGCATTGCCGAATTATCGGAACCGGAATTGCGTTTGGCCGGATTACGAATTAACCCGGTTACCAACATTGGTAGCAGAACGCGTTACTATACCAACATCTCGTTGATGAAAGTTGGCGAATCCGAGGAAATTAAAGTTAGTAATGTACCAACAAGCGAGCGTCTTGCAAATTTTACATGGTCGCCCGACCAAAGCAAAATGGCTTTTACCAACACCGTTGACGAAGGTGTTGAGTTATGGGTTCTCGATATTAACGAGGCCGTTTGCAAAAAACTTACCGGTGCCAAACTGAACGCAAACATTGGTTCTGCATTTGAATGGTTTGAAGACAATAACCAGCTACTTGTAAAAATGCTTCCGGCCGACAAAAAACCGTTAATTGACAAATCTACTGCAATACCAACCGGCCCAAAAGTTTCGGTTAGCGATGGACAAAAAGCTCAAAACCGAACTTACCAGGATTTGCTAAAAGACAAAGCCGACGAGTTCAACTTTAAACAATTGGCACAAGCAACACTTTACACCGTTGATCTTGATGGAAACAAGTCGGAATGGAAAGAAACCGCAATGTATACCGGGATGAGTTTTTCTCCAGATGGTGAATATATTCTGATCTCGACGCTCGGCGAACCATTTTCGTACATTGTTACTTATGGTCGCTTTCCTTCGAAAACAACTATTTACGACAAATCGGGCAAGCTGGTAAAAGTAATCCGTGATGTTCCGCTTGAAGAAGTACGTCCGAAAGGCTTTATGTCAACCACAAAAGAAATACGTAGCCTGCGCTGGCGCGCCGATAAACCGGCAACTATCTGTTACGTTAAAGCACTTGATGAAGGAGATCCGGCCATTGAAGTTGAATTTAGAGACGAATTGTTTACTCTTGATGCCCCGTTTTCTGGTGAGCCAAAATCGATTTTAAAAACACAACAACGCTTTGATCGGGTTATCTGGGGAAATGATGCTATTGCTATTGCTACCGATGAGTGGTGGAATACCCGTAACGAAAAAACATATTTGTTCAGCCCGGGCGATGCGTCAGTTGATCCGGTTATTCTATTCGACCGCAACACAAATGACCGTTATAACGATCCGGGGTCATTCGTTACCACAAAGAACGAGTTAGGAACTTACACGCTCGAGATGGATAAAAACACGCTGTATCTCACAGGCCCCGGTTATTCTCCTGAAGGAGTTCGTCCATTTTTTGATGCCTTTGACCTAAAAACAAAAGAAACTGAACGGTTATGGCGTGCCGACGGAGAAACAACCCTGGAAAATATTACCAGAGTTATTGACGCGCAAAAAGGAGTTCTGCTAACACGAGTTGAGACCAGCACTGAATATCCGAATTACTACATCAGAAACATAAAAAAACGTATCGCACCGCAGCCGGTTACTTTCTTCAAAAATCCTTACCAAAGTATTGCAGACATACACAAAGAGATTATTAATTACAAACGTGAAGATGGTTTGGATTTATCAGGAACTTTGTATCTGCCTGCCGGTTACGACATGGAGAAAAAAGAAAAGCTTCCGATGTTAATGTGGGCTTATCCGCGCGAGTATAAAGATAAATCAACTGCCGGACAGGTTACTTCCTCGCCGCATACATTTACTTACCCGTCATACGGATCGATTATTTTTTGGGTAACTCGTGGATATGCAATTCTCGACGATGCTGCTTTTCCAATTGTCGGAGAAGGCGATAAAGAGCCCAACGACAGTTTCCGCGAACAATTGGTGGCAAACGCAAAAGCAGCCATTGATGCAGTTGACAAGTTGGGATACATCGACCGCGAGCGTGTTGCTGTTGGCGGCCATTCATACGGCGCTTTTATGACTGCCAACCTCTTGTCTCATTCCGATCTTTTTGCTGCCGGAATTGCCCGAAGCGGTGCCTACAATCGTACGCTTACTCCCTTCGGATTTCAAAGCGAAGAAAGAACTTATTGGGAAGCACCGGAAGTCTATTACAACATGAGTCCGTTTATGCATGCCGATAAAATGAAAACACCGCTGTTGCTTATTCATGGAATTGCCGATAACAACTCGGGAACTTACCCAATGCAAAGCGAGCGCTATTTTAATGCATTGAAAGGATTGGGAGCGCCGGTTCGCCTGGTAATGCTACCAAAAGAAAGCCACGGCTATTCAGCCCGCGAATCGATTTTACATATGCTTTGGGAACAGGACCAATGGCTGGAGAAATATGTAAAAAATAAGAAATAAGATCACGATAAGTGAATAGATGGCCCGAAATAGCTTTTTACTATTCCGGGCTTTTTTATTTCACATATCGCTTAACATTTTCTTCAAACAACTTTCAATTTCGAAGAATATATAAAAACCTACCTTTGTGGTTCGTAGTTAAAAAATGATTGCACTGTTATGCCAAAAATTCTGAATAAAAAAGAGGGAATGCAATACCGCCGTTTTGGGAAAACCGAAAAATACCTGAGTACGATAACACTGGGAGGCATGCGTTTTAAACATGGTTGGGATGATCCGCGACGAGAAATTCCCGAAGATACATTTGAAGAATGTTTGAATACGGTTCAACTGGCGTTCGAAGCGGGCATCAACCACATTGAAACGGCCTGGGGCTATAAAAAAAGCGAAACGGTTTATGGTAAGATTTTAAATGAAGAATTGGCCATGCCGCGTACTTCGTACCATTTAATGACCAAAGGAAGCCCGATGACAGCTGATGCAACCTACGAAATGGTTGAAAACCAGCTGCGCGATTTGCAAACCGACTACCTCGATTTTTACGGCTGGCACGGAATAAACACCCCTGAAATACTGGAGCAAAGCTGCAAAAGCGGAGGAGCGGTTGAAGCGCTGTTAAAATTAAAAGAAGAAGGCATAATACAACATATCGGATTCAGCACACACGCGCCAATGGAGGTGATTGTACGTGCCATTGAAACCGGCTTGTTCGAATTTGTAAACCTGCACTATTACTATTTCAACCAGCGTAACCTGGCAGCGGTGCAAATGGCCGAAGTGAACGATATGGGCGTTTTCATTATCTCGCCAAACGATAAAGGCGGCCAGCTATTTAATGCGCCGGCCAAAGTAAAAGACGCCACATATCCGCTTACACCTATTCAGTGGAATGCGCGGTTTTGTTTAAATAATCCGGCCATCCACACACTTTCGTTCGGGATAACAGAAAAAGAACATTTTGAGGAAATGAAAGGCATTTTCCCAACTGCATCGCCATGGAGTCGGGCAGATTACGAAACAAAACTAAAACTGGATAGCTTTTTATTTGATGATCTGTATGCTGTTTATGAAGGTTTTGATATGCAGAACGATCCGTCGGGGATTAACATACCCGAAGTGCTGCGTTTGCGCCGGCTTTGGAAATCGTATGATATGATCGATTTTGCCAAATACCGCTACAAAACCTTTAATGAAAAAAGTCACTGGTTTCCGGGTGAACTTCCAACACAACCAAATCTGGATAAAATAGATACAACAAAAATTCCGGCTCATATTCCATTAAAAGAGTTACTTGCTGAAACTCATCAGGCATTATTTAAACCGGAATACAGATTAGCTAAAAATTAATATCTTAGTACGATAAACCAAAAACCGTTAAAAATGAAATCTAAACCAATTCTTTCAATCGCAGTTTTTATAATTGCTCTGTTTTCTTTTTCACAACTCTTTGCCGGCAACTATTATCAAATAAAAGTATATAGTTTAGACAATCCCGGTCAGGAAGAACGCATTGACAATTACCTGAAAAGCACTTTCATTCAGGCTGCACACGAAGCAGGAATTGACAACGTTGGAGTTTTTAAACCCATTGAAACCGATCCGGATTACGGTAAAAAAATATTTGTACTCATTCCTTTAAACGACTTGAACGAAATTGATAAACTCGAAAATCAAGTCCGTGCTACTGAATTGAATTCCGAAAGTGCCGATTACATTAATGCAGCACACGACAATCCACCATTTCAGCGTGTTGAGACTATTATTTTAAAAGCATTTTCGGAAATGCCAAATTATCATAAACCGTCTTTCGACACGCCAAAACAGGAACAGATCTTTCAGATACGAAGTTACGAGGGAGCTACCGAAAAACTTTACCAAAAGAAAGTTGAGATGTTTAACGAGGGCGGAGAGCTTGCCATATTTAACAACCTTGGCTTTAACCCCGTGTTTTTTGGCGAAGTTTTAGCCGGAGCAAATATGCCAAACCTCATTTATATGACTTCGTATAAAAACATCGAGGCGAATGAAAAACTTTGGCAGGCATTCAGGACAGATCCGAAATGGGAGGAATTAAAAAACGATAAAGCTTATGCCAATACCGTTTCACATATCGACAATTGGTTATGCCACCCAACCAGTTATTCCGATTTTTAAACCATTCATAAACAACTCTTAATAATCCTTAAAATAATTGCCTGTTGCAGTCAACCTCAAACAAAGCTTGTTGTTATATTGAAATAATTCTATTTTTGCAGCATGCTTTACAACAAAGTTTTTCCACATAAAAGTTCGCTTACCTGGGTGGTGTTTGTACACGGCGCCGGGGGAAGTAATGTTGTGTGGTTTAGGCAACTGCGCGAATTCAAAAAGCATTTTAATGTGCTTTTGGTAGACCTGCGCGGGCATGGCAAATCGAAAAAAGAATACACCCAGGCAGAAATTTATGCTTTTGATGAAATTGCATTGGATGTGATCAAAACAATGGATCACCTGAAGATTGAGAAAGCACATCTGGTAGGCATTTCGTTGGGTTGTATTGTTATTCGCGCCATGGACAAACTGGCTCCGGGCCGGGCAGAATCAATTATTTTAGGAGGTGCTGTAGTTCAGTTTAACTCGCGTATCAACGCCCTGGTTACGGTAGCCAAATTGCTACAAACAATTTTCCCGTACATGTGGTTGTACAGAATCAATGCATGGATTCTTATTCCCTATAAAAAAGATATTGCATCGCGTAAATTGTTTATTCGGGAAGCGATTCGTTTGGGTGAAAAAGAATTTAAGAAATGGCTGCGCATGTCGACAGAAATCAAAGACAATTTGCAGGAATTTTTGATTAAAGAAGCATCGGCTCCTGTTTTGTATCTGATGGGCGACCGCGATCATATGTTTTTACCAACCGTATCAAACCTGGTGAAAAAACATTTTAACTCAAAACTGGAGGTTATAAAAAACAGTGGGCACGTTTGTAACATCGATCAGCCCGATATTTTTAATGAACGTAGTATTCAGTTTATTAAAAGTATTTCTTCTTAGGCTTCAATATTCTTACAAAAAATTTCATGATTTCCGGAAATCACCAACAGAATTGCAAGTGAAGCCAATCGGCTGCATTTCATAAAAATGATCAGATTACCAGACGCATACAACGACTGAGCATTGAATAGCACTATTGAATGCGCCTTTGATTTACTTACGCATCAACCCCGGGTTTCACCCGAGGTTAATCTTATTTTATCCCTTCGGGATATGGAGCAGAATTACTACGTTTAGAAGAGTAAGTTGAACCGACGGATTTAAACTCTATACCTATTATGGCGCTGAAAGCGTCGAATCTGATTAACCCGGTGTGTAACACCGGGATGAAATAACTGATGGAAAATCGTCCGGAATAGTTAATAGATCAGAGATTTACCGAACTTCCGGACGAAAAATTGCAATCTTCCTTTGATCGCATGTCAAAAAAAATCCCCCCGTAAAATACGGAGGGAAAATTTCAATAGTACAATATTTTATACAATCGACTAACGATTGTGATATTCGGCGATAATCTTTTTTACATCGGTGGGTGCTACCCTGCCATATACTTTTTCGCCAACGGTTACCACCGGAGCCAAACCACAAGCTCCCACACAGCGCAGGCAGTTAATGGAGAATTTACCATCTTCGGTCGACTCACCCACTTCTACTTTCAGCTGGCGTTTGAATTCGTTAAGTACCTGCTCAGCACCACGAACATAACAAGCGGTTCCCATACAAATTGAGATTGGATTCTCGCCCTGCGGAATCATTGTAAAAAAGCTGTAAAAAGTAACAACACCGTACACTTTTGCCACCGATGTTTTAAGCTCTTTTGCAATTACTTCCTGCACCTCTGCCGGCAAATAACCCAATTTGCTTTGCACCTGGTGAAGTACATTTATCAGTTCGCTTTCCTTATTTTCAAACTCCTTACAAATATCTTTTATGAGTTGTACTGTATTCTCTGCTAATTTAATTTTTGGCATGATTGTTTGTTTAACTCGTTAATTCTAAATAATAAAAAAATCAATTCTTCAACAGACGGTCACTAGTCATTTGTTACTGGTCACTGTTGCTGCTCCCAATAGATTTAATGTAACTATTGTGTCTCTTTCCAAGTTCGTCCAATTTTGACATTAAATGAAGATGAGTCACCTCATCGATCAGGTCTCTGTTTCTGGCTTTTTGCAGCCAGGTTCGTGTCTCACTTTGAGATCCTCTGGAATAATACTGAAACTGCTTATTCTCTTTAAAAAAGTATCTCCCGAATCCTTCTGAGATATTTGAAGCCATAGAGTCAGCTGCTTCCACTAACTGCTTTCCGGTTGTCCATTTATCAAAGCTTTCCCATTTATCAACAATAGCAAATACTTCTTCTCCAATTTCCATTGCCAGCTTATAAACAACTAAATCTTCTAACTTCATAATAATCACCTTTTAAATCCTAATGACTATTGACAAATGGCCAATGACCACTAAGTCCTGTCGAAATACTTGGTGTGCAACAGATGATGCGCTTTTTCGCTCATCGGTTCACCCAGGAACTTTTCATACAACTCAATAATATGTGGATTCTCGTGCGACTTACGCAGCGTTTTATTCTTGTCTTCCTGATACAGGGCTGCTTGTCGTTTTTTCAAAATGCCCGCATCGCCGTGATGATAAGGTTGTCCTCCACCACCGATACATCCGCCGGGACAGCTCATAATTTCAATGGCATGGAACTCGCTGTTTCCTGCCTGAATATCTTCCAGCAGTTTACGTGCGTTACCCAAACCGTGGGCGATACCAATTTTTATTGGCAAGCCGTCAAAATCGATAGTCGCTTCGCGAATTCCTTCCATACCACGCAGTTCATCAAAATCTAATTTTGGTAATTCCTTTTTGGTATGTACTTCATACGCCGTACGAACTGCTGCCTCGATTACACCGCCGGTTGTTCCGAAGATTACTCCGGCACCTGTTGATTCACCCAATGGATTATCAAAGTCTTCGTTTGGCAGTGATTTAAATTCAATATTTGAAAGTTTGATCAGTGCTGCCAACTCACGGGTTGTAATAGCATGATCAACATCCGGATTATCATTGGTTTTAAACTCATCGCGACCACACTCGTATTTTTTAGCCACGCATGGCATAATCGAAACTACAACCAAATCCTCGCGTTTAATTCCCAACTGATCGGCAAAATAGGTTTTGGCAATAGCACCAAACATTTGCTGTGGCGATCGTGCAGTTGAAGGAATATCTTTCATTTCCGGGAATTGGTGTTCGAAGAATTTCACCCACGCCGGACAGCATGAAGTAAGAATAGGAAGTTTTACATCTTTATCGCCTGCCAAATGTTTTCCCAAACGATTCAGCAATTCCGTTCCTTCTTCCATAATGGTAAGGTCGGCGGCAAAGTCGGTATCAAAAACATGATCGAAACCCAAACGGCGCAAAGCGGCTACCAGTTTTCCGGTAACCAGCGAACCGGCTTCCATTCCAAACTCCTCGCCCAAAGCAGCGCGAACCGCAGGAGCGGTTTGTACGATTACCGTTTTTGTAGGATCGGAAAGCGCACGAATTACTTTTCCGGTTTCGTCAACTTCGGTTAATGCTCCGGTTGGACAAACGGCCACACACTGACCACAATACGTACACTCCGAATGATCGAGGTTCATTTCGAAAGCCGGTGAAACAACCGATTCGAAACCACGATTAATGGCAGATAAAACACCAACGGTTTGCACTTCGTTACACATGGTTTCGCAACGGCGGCACATAATACATTTGTCCACCTCGCGAATAATGGCCGGTGAAGTATCTTCGCGGTAAGTCGACTGCTCACCTTTATAATGAATTTCGCGAATTCCGAGATTGTGCGCCATATCCTGCAAATCGCAGTTACCCGATTTAGCACAGATCAAACAATCAAAAGGATGATCGGAAAGAATCAACTCCATAACCGTTCTGCGCGCATTTATCACCCGCATCGAGTGCGTGTTAATCTTCATTCCTTCACTCACATCGGTGCAACAAGCCGGTGCCAGGTTTCTTCTTCCTTCCACCTCTACCACACAAATACGGCAGCCACCCGGTTTGTTTTCAATATTCAGGTCTTCAAGTTTCATGTGGCACAGCGTTGGAATATGCATGCCAACACCCGATGCCGCTTCCAGAATTGTGGTTCCTGATTTTACCACAACCGGTTTATTATCTATTGTAAGATTTACTATATCCATAATTTCCTGGTTTCTGATTAGGTTAGGGTTATTGCATTGAATTTACATTTTTCGAAACACACGCCACACTTGATACACAATGTCTGATCAATAAAATGCGGTGCACGGCGCTCGCCGGAAATAGCTCCTACCGGGCAATTGCGGAAACAAAGTGTACAACCGGTACACAGATCTTCAACAATATCGTAACGCAACAACGATTTACACTGACCCGCCGGACATTTACCGTCATGTACGTGAGCCATATATTCGTGTTCGAAATTATTTATGGTTGAAAGCACCGGGTTAGGCGAAGTCTGCCCCAAACCACAAAGTGCCGTATCTTTAATAACCACACTTAAATCTTTCAACTTTTCAATATCCTGTTCTTCTCCTTTGCCCTGGGTAATTTTATCCAGCAATTCGTAAAGACGCTTGTTCCCAACACGGCATGGTGTACATTTTCCGCACGACTCTTCCAAGGTAAAATCCAAATAGAATTTCGCGATGGAAACCATACAATCGCTCTCATCCATTACGATCATACCACCCGATCCCATCATCGATCCGGATGCCAGCAGGTTATCGTAATCGATTGGAATATCCAGCGAATCTTTCGTTAAACATCCACCTGACGGTCCACCGGTTTGAACAGCTTTAAACTCTTTTCCGTCTTTAATCCCACCGCCAATATCATAAATCACTTCGCGCAGTGTTGTTCCCATTGGCACTTCAATCAAACCTACATTGTTGATCTTTCCGGCCAGGGCAAACACTTTTGTCCCTTTTGATTTTTCCGTACCGATTTTACTGAACCATTCGGCGCCTTTATTTAGAATTACCGGAATGTTTGCAAAGGTTTCCACGTTATTTACGTTGGTCGGTTTTCCCATGTACCCTGAAACGGATGGGAACGGCGGTTTGAATGTTGGCTCCCCACGTAAACCTTCCATGGAGTGAATCAGCGCGGTTTCTTCGCCACAAACAAAAGCTCCGGCACCATAGCGTAATTCAATATGAAAATTAAACCCGGTTCCTAAAATATCATCGCCAATTAAACCATATTCTTCGGCTTGTTTAATGGCAGTTTTTAAACGTTGAATTGCCAACGGATATTCGGCACGGATATAAACCAGTCCCTTATCGGCCCCAATACAATAACCGCAAATGGCCATTGCCTCCAATACAGAATGTGGATCACCCTCAAGAATGGAGCGGTCCATAAATGCACCGGGGTCACCCTCGTCGGCATTACACACCACGTACTTCTGGTCGTTCTCTACATTTTTCGTGATCTCCCATTTTAATCCTGTAGGGAAACCACCACCACCACGACCACGCAAACCAGAGTCTTTCACTTCTTTTATAACCTCCTCGGGTGACAGCTCCGACAAACATTTCCCCAAAGCCTGGTAACCATCGCGGGCAATATATTCGTCGATATTTTCGGGATTGATAAAACCACAGTTCTTTAAGGCAATACGGATTTGTTTTTTGTAGAAATCCATGCCTTTTGAATCACTGATCTGCTCAGCGCTGTTAGGATCGGTATATAACAAACGCTTTACCGGCCGGCCTTTTACAATATGCTCCTCTACAATTTCAACCACATCGTGTGGCGTAACCTGTACATAAAAAGTGTTGTCGGGTAATACTTTTATAATGGGTCCTTTTTCGCAAAAACCAAAACAACCGGTCAGTACCACCTGAACTTCATCTGCGAGTCCGTGTTCATTAATCAGCTGGTTTAGCCTGTTTTTAATTTCGTCGCTTTCCGATGCTTTACACCCGGTACCGCCACAAATTAAAAGATGCATTTTATAATCAGTCATAGTTAAAGGTTTAGTCGTTAGTCGTCAATGGTTTTAAAACTTACAGGAATTATACCGTCAACCAGCTCACCACGTTTTATGTACTTATCAATTATTTCGTGAACCTTTTCTTTGTCAACATGTCCGTAAACCAGCGGTTCTTTTCCCGGCAATTTTACTTCAACAGTCGGTTCCGCATAACAGTAGCCCATACATCCGGTTTGAGTAACAACCGCGTCAATGGCTTCCTGTTCCAGCTCTTCCACAAAATACTTCATGGTTTCTTTTGCACCTGATGCAATACCACAAGTGGCCATTCCCACTTTAACTTGCACAACCTGATCAGGGTTAGTACTATTTTCCCTGAGTTTGATTTTTGACTGCGCTTCTTCTTTCATCTTCCGAAGATCAGCCAATGATTTAATTTTAGTCATATCGCTATTCTATTTATTGTTATTTCGTTACCTCTATTTCCTCTAAATTCGATTTTATCAATTCCAAAATCCCTTCGCGTATTTCCTTTTGCTGATACGAAACATCGCCAAGCACTTCTTTCAACTCATCGGAACTTAGCTTGAACTCGCCCTTTGCTGTTTTGTGCTGGTACACCAAATTTCCATCGGTGTAACTTAAAAACATCAGGTACAGGGTTTCCCAAATATCGCCTAACGGCGGCCGGTCGATATTCGAAAGCTGAAAACGGGCTGTTAAAACAGTACCCACATTTAACTCCGATTCGAGTGAAAAACTGCCCCCTGCAGCCTCGGCATTATGCTTCAATAGCGGAATACCTAAACCCACTTTTCGGGTAGTTCGCGATGTAAAGAACGGATTAATGGCTTTGGCCAGCGTTTCTTTGCTCATTCCGCAGCCGTTGTCTCTGATTATTAGTGAACAAAGGTCTGCTATTTTATCCTCCTCAACTATGATTTCAATCAATGTCGCTTTTGCGCTTACGGAGTTCTGCACAATATCCAGAATATGATCAGAGAGTGTTTTCATACGATTTCAACAAATCTACCATCTTGCTGATTTAGAGCCTTTTTTACTTCCCAAAATGATAATTCCTGAATATTAAAGACTGAATACCGGGTGCCAATCTGTTCTAAAAAATGAGCATCTGAATTATAAATTAACGAAATTTTATCATCTAATTCATAATGTTTTCGAACATGCTTTTCGCTGGTTTTTCCGGTAATTCCCATGGCGTCAAATTCAAGATCTTTTGGAACAAAACCCAGGTGGCTAAACAATCCGTTTAGGGGGCGGTTAACATGTGCCGGAATAAAAATACCGCCTAACTCGTACACGTACTTTTGAACCGATGAAATACCTTTCTTCAACGCCGAAGTAAGATAATACGGAACCAGCTCCAACACCTCTTCGTTTTCGTCAACAACCGGCTGATAACCAAAGTGGCCATTGGGATTTGGGATACGGGTAATATTCTGCTCCAAATACTGCTGAAACTTATCAAGGGCTTCATCGTTCTCGAAAAATGCAAGGCAGTGCACTTCTTCTTTGGTAGTAACTTCTACACCGGTAAGTGCCAGAATTCCTTTTTCGCGTGCCAAATCGCGAATTACTTTAGCATTTAAAGTTGAATTATGATCGGTGATTCCAATAATATGCAATCCTGCCTCCCGGGCTTGTTCCACAATTTTACGCGGAGCCATTTCCAGGTCGGCACAGGGCGAAAGTACGGTATGAATATGTAGGTCGGCCCTGAATTTATACATGGTATTACGTTAAAGCAATGAATAAATTACCTGCCATTTCAAATGTAGCTTTGTCGGTTCCCAGTACAGGAATTCCTTCTTCGTTACTACGTTCGAGAGTATCTTCTTCGGGCTCAAAATCCTTTACCAGAATTACCGCTGCCAGTTCTTTTAATGAGGCAATTGCCATTACATTTTGGTGCGTTTGCAGTGTTATCCACACCTGCCCTTCTTGCGCATTTCCCATTACATCGCTCAGCAAATCGGAAACGTACCCGCCGGAAATTTCATTCTCTAATCCGGATTCGCCGGAAAAAACTTTTAATCCAAATTTTTCAACCAGTTCAGAAACCTTCATTTCTACCTCCTCTTCTGTTACAGTCAGCGTCAAAACGATTTTTCCCCCAGGCTTTTTCCAGGTTCTTTGTCGCTTTTTCGATGTCTATTTTTTTCTCGTTTAAGTATCTGTTTTGTAAGAAAATACAATCTGTCATTTTTGCTTTGCCCTGCACCATATCTTCAGCCAGCGCATGGCAGTTGGGCGCACCGCAACTGCCGCAGTCAATTCCCGGCAGCTGGCATAAAATGCGCTCTACTTTCTGCATTTTTTCCAGTGCTTTCAGCCGGTCGGGATCCAGTGCAAAAACATATCTTGGTTCAATAGGATCGGCTTTCATTTTATTTTTTATTCCCAGGCAGCTTACTGCCGAAATATCGATTGATGAAGCATGCGGATAACGTTTTGATCGTTTTTGCAATCGTTCAACAGTTAAGAACCGGTTGCCCGTAAGCAAAATCCCTCCGGCACATCCCTGGTGACACGATTTCAGCTCCAGGAAATCCAACACCGGAACCTCATCATTTTCCATGCGCTCCAGAATTTTAACCACATTATGAATCCCGTCAACCGCCATCGAATTACGTTTAAAATGCCTTGCTTCGCCACGTGGAAGACTCCACAGGATACCATCGAGCGTTAGATTTTTGCGCAACGGAGCGGTGTCGCTTTTTTCTTCCTTTTCAATTACCCGCATGATGTGATTGTACAAATCACTCATTTTTATCAGGCCGTCCACTGCCGAAACTTCTTCGCCCAAAGGCCGTTTTACAGCAGCCATTTTTGCCGAACAGGGCGACACATAAAAAGTACCAATTTCTTCGCGTTTAACTCCTTGTTTGGTCAACAATTCAATGGCGTGGCAAGCCGCCAAATCGTGAGGTGCTTTTACCCGCACAATATTATCCACCAGCGACGGGTAGCGCGATTGTATCAACCTGACAATAGCCGGGCAAAACGATGAAATCATTGGTTTACGGGCCGATTTCTCAACCTCATGTTTTATCTCATCGATCAGCATCCCAATAGGTTGTTCCACCTCAAAAATATGCGTAAACCCCAGTTTTAACAGCGCCTCATAAATTTTCCCCTCGGTATAAATTTCGGGAAACTGGCCGATCATTACCGACGGAAAAAGCACCACCCGGTATTTGTATTTATTCAGTTGCTCTAAACTATCCTGCTCCACATAAAAAGCATCAACCGGACATGCACGCAGGCAGTTTCCGCAATCCACACAACGATCAGAATTTATTTTTGCCACTCCCCCACGTATTCGAATTGCCTCGGTTGGACATGATTTCATGCAGTGCGTGCAGCCCGTACATTTATCTTTATCAACTGTTATGGCATGATATTTTTCGATAACCTTCATCTTCTAAAAATTATTTCTGAAAGTTAATACTGTTCCCTCTCCTACTTCGCTTTCAATCGTGAACTCATCGGTATTCCGGTTAATATTGGGCAAGCCCATTCCGGCACCAAATCCCATATTCCGAACGGCTTTGGTAGCGGTTGAGTAGCCTTCCTGCATTGCTTTTTCAATATCTTCAATACCAGGCCCGTTATCCTGTACGACCACCGTAATTCCTGTTCCGTCGATTTCAGCGCGCATTTTCCCTCCAACAGAGTGAGCAACAACATTTACCTCGGCTTCGTAAATGGCCACCACAATTCGTTTGATCACTTTCGGATCAACCTGCAGTTGTTTCAGCATTTTTTTTATTCGGCTCGAAGCTCTTCCGGCCTTACTAAAATCGCCACTCGCTATGTCGAATTCCAGCTTCATTAATAAACCGGGGCTAAGCCGTTTTTAAACAGTACCCCGCTCGAACGATAAATAGAATAGGGAGTTTCCAACAGAACCAGACCCGTTTCGTTAGCCAGCTCGATCATCTCGGGGGTGGCTGTTTTGTTACGTGCCAGCAACACCACTTCAATGTCGGCCATTTCGGCTGTGCGAACAATTTGCAAGTTGGTCAGTCCTGTAATTAAAAGTATATGCTCCGTATCCAGCGTCAAAACATCGCTCATCAGATCGGAGCTAAAAGCTCTCAGCAAATCGTGGTCTTTCTCGGCATCTCCGGCAACCACTTTTGCGTTGGTCAAATCAATAATCTCAGATAATTTCACTTGGTTTGTTTAAAACTTGGCACAAAGATAATTCTACCACTACTTTTTTTCACTGCTGCAAGTCAAGTTATCCCAAATTTATAATGAATAAAAACAAGCCCTATTCGTCTCTATTTCTGCCAGATCGATTTTCAGAAATCTGTTTTAAAACAATTACTGAAAATATAAAGCGCATGTGGTTTTATATGCCTTGTAAATTGCGTATTTTTCAATGGTAAAACTTGAAAAAAAGAAGCATGATTTACGATAAAGAATCGTCTCTGACCGGCAATATTGAAGACCCGGCCATTCATCAGAAAATTATTGATGCGCTGCCGATACCTATTTTTTACCGCGACACTGAAGGAATTTACCAGATGTGTAATGCCGCACACGAAAAATTTACGGGCAAAACAAAGGAACAAATACTGGGCAAACCTTTACACGAAGTTCATGTAAAAGAAATGGCCGATAAATACCTGGCGCAGGACAAAGAACTGATGGCCAACCCCGATGTGCAGGTGTACAACACTCAGGTACGGCATGGCGACGGGACCTCGCACCACGTTATTTTAAATAAAGCAGTAATCCGCGATAACGAGAATAAAATAGTTGGAATTGTTGGCTCGATCAATGACATTACCGAATTGAAAAAAACCGAGAAACGCCTGGAGAAAGCACAGGAAACAATGCAGGTTTCGTCGCAAATGATTCATAAAATATCGTCGGGAATTGTGATGGTAGACAGCAATTTTAAGATCGTAGACTCCAATGAATATTTTGCCAAACTTATGGGCGAAGACACCGAAGAACTATACGAGACCATCCCCGGACTTACCGGTGCCGATGTTAAAGGACTGGTGCCGGACATCATCTACAAAATGATCTCGAGCGTTCTTACATCGGGCGACGAACTGGCTGAACGCGATTTAAAATTTAACAATAAACTCATGCACGTTTCGGTAAGAACACTTTACAAGAACAAAGTAGTTGGCGTTGTTTTCCGCGATATGTCGGCACCAATGCTGGTACAAGACGAGATTATTAACCGTGCACGCAAAATCAACAAACAAAATATTGAAACGGTGCAAAAGATTGCCTTTCTGTTAGGCGAGAATGCGGCCGAAACCGAAGAACTGTTAAACTCCATAATTGAAACCTATCGCTATGGTGACGACGACAAATCCTGATTACCACGTTGAAATAGAGTTCCAGCAAAAGCGACCGAAAGGAGAAATTGCCTGTGGCGACGTGTTTCAGTCGAGTATAATTCGCGAAGAAGGACGCACCATTTTAGTATTGAGCGATGGCATCGGGCACGGAATTAAAGCAAGTGTTTTGGCAACGCTTACTTCCACCATGGCTTTAAAATATTCGCTACTACACACCAAACCCGAAGTGGCCGCGCGCATTATAATGGAGACCCTGCCCAAAAGCAGCGACGGGAAAGAAAGCTATGCCACATTCACCATCATTGAGCTGGACGGCGAAGGACACGTGCGGATTGTAAATTACGACAACCCGGGAATTTTGGTGCTCAGAAACGGAGTTGCCATGCAGGGGAAAGAATACAACCTCACCATAGAGGGCGAAGAGAACCAGGACAAAGTACTGCATTGCAAGGAATTTACTGCGCGCAAAGAAGACCGTATAATTTTTATGTCGGACGGCGTGCCACAATCAGGATTAGGAAACCAGCGCTACCCGCTTGGCTGGGGAATGGAAAATATCGAGGATTTTGCACTGAACCAGATCAAACGAATGCCCGATATTTCGGCTACAAAGCTGGCACGGAAAATTGTCAACCAGGCGGTAATGAACGATCAGTTCTCGGTTAAAGACGACACCAGCTGCGGTGTAATGTATTTTCGCGAACCGCGTAAATTTATGCTGATTACCGGGCCGCCTTTCTACAAAATAAAAGACTACGATTTTGTTGGCCGCATTCAGGGCTTCGAAGGAAAGAAAATTATTTGCGGAGGAACCACCGCCGAAATTATTGCCCGCGAACTTGACCTAACAGTTGAAATCCAGCACGGCAACAAAAACCTTGAAAAATTACCGCCAACAGCAAAAATGCAGGGTTTTGAAATGGTAACAGAAGGAATCCTGACCCTTGGAAAAGTGGAAGAAATTCTTGAAAACTATGACAGTGACACCCGGCTTACTGATACCACACCTGAGCAAATTGTGAAGCTTTTACTACAGCACGATTGTATTGATATTATTGTTGGAACCCGTATTAATTGGGCGCATCAGGATCCGGAGCAACCACTGGAACTCGAACTACGAAAATTTGTAGTAAAACGTATTGTTAAGCTACTGATACACAAATTCTTTAAAAAGGTAATGATTGAATATGTGTAAAAACTAAAGCAAGAATAACCGCAGGAGTTTGAACAAAGCAGCGCGAATTCCGTACTACTATTGAGGGTCTTCCCCATGATTAGAACAATGATTCTTTCAAAACAAAAACAAGACCGGATATGAAAACAATATTTACCATCTTATTCTCGATTCTGTTTCTGACATCGTTTGGGCAAATTAAACGTTTTTTAATCCAGGGACAGATTGTCGATCAAAATGACAATCCCATTAGTGATGTGTACGTCGTGAATCTGGACAACCACGATAAAGACATCAGCCTGAAAAACGGAGTATTCTCTATTTGGGTTTCACCAAGCGATTCGCTGGTACTTTCGCATATTTCCTATTTCCGAAAAATTGTTTCAGTACACGCCCTGCTTGTCAATCCAAAAGTTGAATTAATTTCTGAAAATGTCGACATTCCGGAAGTGGTGGTATCACCCGAACAAACAATAGAAGTTGACAAAGCAAAGGAAAATCTTGCTTTTATGAAAGAATACTCTCCCCCGATTAAGTTTCGCATGGCAGAAGAAGAAAGCGACCCGGTGACAACAATAATGACAGCAAACAACGTCCTGATGCGCTCAGAAGCCTCATCAATAAGCATTGCCCGCTTTTCTCCCTCCGAGAACATAGGAAAACTTTTCACCAGCTGGAAAAAAGATCCATCGGATGATTATTTTTCTACACGAAAAACCCGCGAGGAACTGGAGAAAAAGAAAAACAAGTAAGAGGAATTCAGCACAAATATATTCTTTGCAACCCCATTTATCATTCTCATTTATAACTCCACACAAACTTTTAGGCATCCCGGCTGTTCTTTAGATGTAAAAAATTAAAAAATATGAAAAAGCTAATTCTTATAAACATTTTATTACTGGCTGTAATTACAGCCTTTGGGCAAAGTTCGCTACATGATTTTGTTGTAAAAGATATTGAAGGAAACGATTTCGATCTTTCCACATTAAAAGGGAAAAAAGTATTGGTTGTAAATACAGCATCGAAGTGTGGATTAACTCCGCAGTTTGAACAATTGCAAAGTGTGTTTGAGCAATACGGAGGCGACGATTTTGTTATTATTGGATTTCCGGCCAATAATTTTGCCAACCAGGAGCCCAAAAGCAACTCCGAAATTGTTGAATTTTGCGAAATGAATTATGGAGTTACATTCCCCATGATGTCGAAAATTTCGGTAAAAGGCGATGATATGCACCCGGTTTACCAATGGCTAACCCAAAAAAGTAAAAACGGAAAACAGGATTCGGAAGTTGGTTGGAACTTTCAGAAATACCTGATTGACGAAAACGGAAATTTAGTTGACGTAATTGAACCTAAAGTAAAACCTGATGACGCTAAGATTATTAGCTGGATCGCGAATTAGTATCAGAAAAACATTAAATAGAAAACAAAAAAGGCCGACTAACGTCGACCTTTTTTTGTGGGGAGTACTGGATTCGAACCAGTGACCCTCCCGATTGTAATCGGGATGCTCTGAACCAATGCCGCGACTCTCAAAACGTGTTTGTTTTATTAGATTTTCGAGCATCGGAATAAAAAATTGTAACCATAAATATCTAGGATCACTTTGAAAAATAGGTAGAGTAAAATCTAAGTAAAGCACTTGTTATCTTTCCTGCCGGAAGCCTTCATTTTTGTCTTGACACAAAAACGAAGCAAAAAGGTCTAGGCTGCTTTTGCTCTTAACCCTCCGTTTTTATAAAACCAAAATTCGGACGGGTGATCTCCTCGGTTCCTCGGAGCTTCCCGCTCTCATTAAGGTTTTATTTCAACTCTGGGCAAAGAGCAAAAGAGGCCGTCCACTAAGGCATGGTCAGCCGCATCAGAGCCTGGCCTCGTCCGGTGAGCCGGAAAACAAGAGGTGACGGCGTTAAAAAATTACTGTTGTCTGAGGAGGTACGACGAGTTTTAGGAATTTTAGCTGGCATCACGTAGCTTTTCCGAGGGAAGCGGGCGCAGCCTTGGGTTTTCTGTCTACTCTTTGGGCTAAACCAAAGAGTAGAATCCGTCCGATAGGACAAAGTATGTTTGTTATAATCGGTGGCTTGATTTAATCCTGAAACTTCTGAAAGTAAATATCCTGCTTCACCGGAAATTTCAGATGATCCGATTTCTGTATTATCGAGGCTGAGTTTATTCAAAACAAAAAAGGCCGACTAACGTCGACCTTCTTGTGGGGAGTACTGGATTCGAACCAGTGACCCCCTGGGTGTAAACCAGGTGCTCTGAACCAACTGAGCTAACCCCCCAATATTTTACAGTTCTTATTACGTTTTTTTTATAATAGTAGAGATGCGCTCTGAACCAATGCCGAAAAACTCAAATTTTTAATTTGTTAGTTTTTCGAGCATCCTCGATAAAAAATGAAATCATAGATTCCTGTTTTATCGGGACTGAGCTAACCCCCCAATATTTTTAAAAACGTTTTTATCACAAAAAGCACATTAAAAAAGAGGTTAACCTTAAATCAACCTCTTTAGTGGGGAGTACTGGATTCGAACCAGTGACCCCCTGGGTGTAAACCAGGTGCTCTGAACCAACTGAGCTAACCCCCCAATATGCTTATTTCTGTTTCTGAACGCGCCCCCTTTTCAGTAAGGCGCTGCAAATATAAAACCTATTTTCAGTTCTGCAAAAGTTTTTTCAAGAATTTTCTCAAAGTACTTCTGCTACCACAAAGGTGCTGCCCCCCACAAATATCATATCCGTTTTATCTGCAACAAGTTGTGCCTTTTTATATGCTTCATTTACTGATATGTACACCTCACCTGCCAATCCGAACTCTTTTGCTCTTTTGGCAAGTTCATCCGCATCCATGGCTCTTGCAATGTCAGCTTTTACAAAATAATAGTTGGCTTGTTTGGGTAAAAGTGCCAAAACTTTCCCCGGATCTTTATCACCAACAGTGCCAAAAATAAAATGCAACTGCTTGTAAGCTGTATTTTCCAACTGTTTAACAATCGATTTAATTCCGTCTTCATTATGCCCGGTATCGCAAACCGTTAACGGATTATTTCCAATTACCTGCCACCGCCCCAGCAATCCTGTAGTTGCAACCACACTTGCCAGTCCTGCGCGTAAATTATCTTCCGCTATTTTATACCCCTTCTCATTCAAAAGATCAACGGCTTTTAATACCGGCGGAATATTTTTATGCTGGTATTGGCCCAATAAATCCAACGCCAATTCAGAAAAAATATCTTTCCCCTGCTTTTGCACATTGAGGTGCTGTTTGCCATCCATGCTCAATAGCGAATAAGCCACGTTGTATTCCTGATCGGAAAAATAAATTGCAGTGTCAACTTCTTGCGCTTTAGCATTAAAAACCGGAGCCGTTTCCGCTTGTGTTGTTCCAATTACAACCGGAACACCTGTTTTTATAATTCCTGCTTTTTCTCCTGCAATCTTCTCCAAAGTATCTCCGAGCAGGTTGGTATGATCTAAACCAATATTGGTAATAATACTCACATCGGGCTCAATAATATTGGTAGAATCGAGTCGTCCGCCAAGCCCAACTTCCATTATCGCCACATCAATTTCCTGATCGGCAAAATAATCGAATGCCATAGCCACCGTCAGTTCGAAGAACGAAGGTTGAATTTTCCACAGATCATTGTTAGTTACAAAGTTACTCACCCAATCAACCACCGCCGATTCCGGCATCATTTGGCCATTAATTTTTATGCGTTCACGAAAATCTTTCAGATGTGGCGAAGTATATAAACCGGTTTTGTACCCGGCCGCCTGAAGCACTGAAGCCAGCATATGCGAAACGGATCCTTTCCCATTCGTTCCGGCAACGTGTATGGTTCGGTATTTCCGATGCGGATGACCATAATATTCATCCAGTTTCAAAGTATTTTCCAGGCTGTTTTTATAGGCAGCGGGCCCAGTTCGCTGAAACATAGGCAGCTGACTAAACAGATAGTCTAAAGTCGCGTTGTAATCCAATGAATTCAATATTTATTAACTGCTGCAAGTTTATTAATTTTTGGCGCATCAGCCCCGTTTTCTGACGAAATTATATACATTTAGAACAAATCATTTATATATGCTGAGTAAAACCAAAAAGAGTAAAATTTTCGTTCTCGACACCAACGTAATTTTACACGATCACACATGTATTTACCAGTTCCAGGATAACGACATTATCCTTCCGATTACAGTACTCGAGGAGCTGGACAAGTTTAAACGAGGAAACGACCTTATCAACTTTCAGGCACGCGAATTTACCCGGGTGCTCGATGAAATTGTTGGAGATGACATTTTTAACGGCGGGAAATCGCTCGGGGTAGGAAAAGGCCGGTTACGAATCGAAACGGGAAAACCGTTCTCGAATGAGCTAAAAGCTTCGTTTCGTGAAGATATCCCCGATCATAGAATCCTGGCTATCGCTGATTTTACAGCAAAAACTTATCCGCGCCGGAAAACGGTTCTGATTAGTAAAGACATTAACCTTCGGATGAAGGCCAAGTCGCTGGGAATTCAGGCGGAGGATTACAAAACCGACCAGGTTACCGATGAGAATGTGCTGGACAAAACCATCACTACCTTCGATAATTTTGACGATATTGTTATCGACCAGCTTTATCAGCAGGGTTCATTTGCCAAAGCCGATGTAAAAGATTTCAACCCCGATGCCAACGAATGTTACATATTCAGAGGTAACCAGTCGAGCGCACTGGCACGTTACGACAGCAAGTCGGAACGCATTTACCGGGTAGAGAAAAAATCGGCGTACGGCATAAAACCGCGAAATGCTGAACAGACTTTTAGTTTGAACATGCTGATGGACCCGGAAGTACGGCTGATTGCGCTTACCGGAAAAGCAGGAACAGGAAAAACATTGCTGGCTTTGGCTGCTGCAATTGAGCAACACCGCCAGTACGAACAGATCCTTTTGGCCCGTCCGATTGTGGCATTAAGTAATCGCGACATCGGTTATTTGCCCGGCGATGCCAACGAAAAGATCAATCCGTACATGCAACCGCTTTTCGATAACCTCGCTGTAATAAAACATACTTTCAACCCGCGAAGCAACGAGTACCAGCTTATTGAAGAAATGGTGAAGGAGGAAAAACTGAACATCACACCGCTGGCGTACATTCGTGGCAGAAGTTTGTCGAACGCCTTTTTTATTATCGACGAGGCCCAAAACCTTACCCCGCACGAGATTAAAACCATTATTACCCGTGCCGGCGAAGGAACAAAAATGGTATTCACCGGCGACTTGTGGCAGATCGACTCACCTTATCTCGATATGAAATCGAACGGACTGGCCTACATGGTAGACCGCATGCGAAATCAGGAATTGTTTGCACACATTAATTTGGTGAAAGGCGAACGTAGTTATTTGGCCGAACTGGCCAGTAACTTGTTGTAAAAGCATGGAAAATAGAAGCGTCATGTTGAATTTATTACAGCATCTACCCGGAAAAGATTCCGAAACAAGTTCGGAATGACGTAACATTGAATAATTGATTCATAAAGAAGTATTTGCAATAAGCAGCTTTTTTCTACCTTTGCAGCCTATTTAGAATAATTCAAGATAGCAAGATGGATTACAAGGGGAAGAAAGCTGCTTTTTACACATTGGGCTGTAAACTTAATTTTTCAGAAACGTCGACCATAGCCGGCTCTTTCAAAGAGGTTGGTTTTGATCGTGTTGAGTTTGATGAAAAAGCCGATGTGTACGTGATAAATACCTGTTCGGTTACCAACCAGGGCGATAAAGCCAGTCGTAATATTGTGCGCAAGGCCGTAAAACAAAATCCAAATGCCATGGTAATTGTGGTGGGTTGCTACTCGCAGCTAAAACCCGACGAAGTGGGTCACATCGAAGGTGTCGACATGGTGCTGGGAACACAGGAAAAGTTTCATATTCCCCACTATCTTGGCGACCTGCAAAAACGCGAAACCACCGAGATTAAAACAACTCGTTTAGCCGATATTAAAAATTACCACAAAGCATTTTCGTGGGGCGATCGCACACGTAGTTTCCTGAAAGTACAGGACGGTTGCGATTATTACTGTTCGTTTTGCACCATTCCGTATGCGCGCGGACGAAGCAGAAACGACAACGTTGTCAACACGGTTAAAGAAGCACAAAAATCAGTTCAGAAAGGCTACAAAGAAATTATACTTACCGGTGTAAACATTGGCGACTTCGGCAAATCTACCGGCGAGAATTTTCTTGATCTGTTAAAAGCACTGGAACAGGTAGAAGGCCTCGAACGACTGCGTTTAGGATCGATTGAGCCCAACTTACTAAAAGACGAAATTATAGAACTGGTATCCAACTCTAAAGTCATCATGCCGCATTTTCATTTGCCTTTGCAATCGGGCTCCGATGAAATTCTGTCGCTGATGAAACGAAAATACTCTACCGATCTGTACCGAAAACGTGTGGAACGTATTCGTGAAATTGTACCACATGCTTTTATTGGTGTTGATGTAATTGCCGGTACCAATGGCGAAACCGAGAAGTATTTCCAGGAATCGTTTGACTTCCTCAACAGTTTGGAAATTTCGCAATTGCATGCATTTACGTACTCGGAAAGAAGTGGAACGCAGGCGTTGAAAATTCCGTGGAAAGTAGATGTGGAAGAACGCAAAAACCGTACACAGAAATACATCAACCTGTCGGAGAAAAAGCTGCGCGCTTTCTACGAAAAACACATAGGCTCATCACAAACAGCACTTTTTGAGGCGCAAAAAAGCCAGGATAACATGCATGGGTTCACCGAAAATTACATTAAAGTGGAGGTGCCTTATCAGGAAGAACTGGTAAATAAGCTGGGCAGCGTGAAATTAAAGTCAATTCTGCCAAACGGCAACGTTGCTGTAGATTTCGACGCCTGATTTTTCAATACTTTTGTGCAAAACAAATAGACATGGACTACAAAGAACTTTGTTTTCAGGTACAAAATATTGCCCACAGCACAGGTAATTTTATACGTGTTGAACAAAAAAAGATTTCTGAAAAAAATATTGAAATCAAAAGTGTTGCCAGCCTGGTAACCTACGTTGATAAAACGGCAGAAAAACAAATTGTTGATGCATTGAAAGAGCTGCTTCCCGAAGCCGGTTTTGTTGCCGAAGAAGGAACTGCCGAATCAAATAACGAAAAATACACCTGGTTTGTCGATCCGCTGGATGGCACAACCAACTACCTGCACGGATTAGCACCACACTCGGTGAGTATTGCTTTGGCCGAAGGCAACGAATTAGTATTGGGTGTTGTTTACGAAATTGGCGCCGACGAGATGTTTTATTCATGGAAAGGTGGCCCGGCCTACTGTAACGAAGAGATCATTCAAACAGCAAAGCGATCAAAATCGGAAGACACACTGATTGCTACCGGATTCCCCTACTACGATTTCGACAAAGTGGATGAGTACATTGAAGCGATGAAAGAACTGATGCAATCAACCCGTGGAATTCGTCGTTTTGGATCGGCGGCCATTGATTTGTGTTATGTTGCAGCAGGTCGTTTCGATGCTTTTTACGAACATGCATTGCATGCCTGGGATGTGGCAGCAGGCGCATTTATTTTGCAACAGGCCGGCGGAAAAACTACCGATTTTAGTGGTGGCGACAAGTGGTTGTTTGGTGGCGAAATTGTATCGGCCAGCAATGCTTATTTCCCGGAATTCTTTGGAATCGTAAACAAATATCTCGGCTCAAAATAATCTCTCCTGTCATTTCGACGATCCGTCGGCTGACGGAGAGGAGAAATCTGTTGCAACAACAAAACTATTCTTAAACAGTTTTCTCGCGTCGTTAGAAATGACAGCCATGATTTTTTGTAAATTGCAGAAAACAAATTACCATGGCAGAAAAACAAATTGCAATTCTTCAGGAGCAACTGGCAAAATTAGACGAAAAGAAATTCGATCTTGATGCCTGGAAAACACACACCCTGATTTTTTTGGAACGTATTTTCGGGAAAGATAATTCGAAGTTAAAACTCATTCAGGACCTGCATTACGATTACTCGAGCTGGAGCCTGCGCGATACTGCGGCTGCCGGAAAAACAAAAGACAAAGACCCGGTAAAAATGCGTGCCAGCGAAATTCTGGAAGCGACAATTATTGAATTGGAAACACTGGGACTTCCGGAAGGAGAAGAAGAACCGCAAAAAATATGGGAACTACTTCAGGACGAATTAACCGGAAAACAGGTAAAAGAAATTGATGCTTTGATAAAATCAGACGACAAAGAGCGAGCAAAAAAAATCGGCGAAATTCTTGAGAATCTTGAAAAAGAAAACCTTTCTTTGCTGATCGCAAAACTACTTTTGAGTTGATTTATGTGCAAAAACAAAAAGATTGCCATAGTTATTTTAAACTGGAACGGGGTAAAACTTTTCCCCGATTATCTCCCATCTGTAATCAAACATTCAAAAGGCGAAAACATTGAAGTAATTATTGCCGACAACGGATCGACTGACAATTCGCTGGAATTTCTCGCAGCCAATTACCCGGAAGTTACCTTACTCGACCTCAAGGAAAATTACGGATTTGCCAAAGGTTATAATGTAGCTCTGAATCAAATTGAGGCCGACTATTTTGTGTTGCTGAATTCGGATGTTAAAGTTGTAGAAAACTGGATTCAACCCTGCATCGATCATTTTGAGCAGGATGAAAAAGTGGTTGCCGTTCAGCCTAAAGTTTTAAGTTTTAATGAACCCGAACTTTTTGAATATGCCGGAGCCGCAGGAGGTTTTATCGATAAATTTGGCTACCCGTTTTGCCGTGGCCGTATTCTCGACCATGTGGAGAAAGATGAAAATCAATACGACCGAGCGAGTGAAATTTTCTGGGCAACCGGAGCTTGTATGTTTGTAAGGGCCGAAGCTTTTAAAAACGCAGGTGGTCTGGATGCCGATTTTTGGGCGCACATGGAAGAAATTGATTTATGCTGGCGCTGGAAAAACCAGGGATACAAAATTGTATACGAACCACACAGTGTAGTTTATCATTTGGGCGGTGGAAGTCTCGAGTATGGAAATCCCAAAAAGGTTTATCTCAACTTTCGTAACAATTTGTACATGCTTTATAAAAACCTGCCAAAAAAGAATTTCTTGCCCTTCTTTTTAAGCCGAATGATTCTTGATGGTATAGCCGCTGCCAAGTTTTTGGTGGGAACCGAATTTAAAGCTTTTGGTGCTGTGGCAAAAGCACACCGCGATTTTTACAAAAACCTTTCGACACTGCGTAAAAAAAGAAAGGATTTGTTAAAGTTGGCAAGTGTTAATTCGCATAAACAGATCTATTCGAAAAGCATCATGTGGAAGTTCTTTGTAAAGAAAAAATATAAATTTGCCGAACTGAATTTCAATCCGGAATAAACATGCAAAAATTAAAATTTCAAGAACCCATTTATACTTATCACATTGATTTTGTTGGCCATGTAAATAATATTATTTACGTGCAATGGCTTGAAAATGCCCGTGTAAAACTGATTGAATCAATGGGTTTATCGATTACGCAAATTGCTGTCGACGATGATATTTTACCCATCATCACAGAAACAAACATTCAATACAAAAAGCCATTTTTCCTGAGTAACGAAGTACATGTGGAAGTATGGGTTTCAGAGATCTTTAATGTTTCAGCAAACTTCAAATTCCGATTCCGAAACGAAAAAGGTGAAATCTGCTCTACCGCGCAACAAAAAGTTTTGTTTATCGACCGCGCCACACAACGTCCTTCACGTAAGTTTGTGAAATACAGGGAGAATTTTGAAAAGTATTTATTAAGCGAATAACAAAATCAACGAAATGACCTTCAAAACCAAACTTAAACCAATAATTGAAGATAACACTAATAAAGCTGGAAAATGGTTTGATCTTTTAATTCAGTTTTTTATTGTTCTCTCATTGCTCTCTTTTTCTATTGAAACGTTACCGAACCTATACAATAGATTTAAAATTTATTTACACCGGTTCGAATTACTTTCAATAATTGTTTTCACAACTGAATACCTTTTGAGATTATGGGTTTCTGACAAAAAGCTTAAATTCATATTTAGCTTTTATGGACTAATCGACCTTTTTGCAATTCTTCCTTTTTATCTTTCTTTTGGCATTGATTTAAGAAGCATAAGAGTTTTTAGACTTATTAGGTTATTCAGATTATTTAAGATGCTACGCTTCAACGATGCAATTCAGAATTTCATTAGGGCTCTAAAATCAATTAAGGAAGAGTTAATATTATATTTTATCATGTCTTCATTTCTAATTTTTTTATCTGCCGTTGGTATCTATTATTTTGAAAACCCTGTACAACCAGAAGTTTTTAAATCAGTTTTCCATGGTGTCTGGTGGGCAGTAGCAACCTTAACTACAGTTGGTTATGGCGACATATATCCAATTACGGCAGGAGGCAAGATTTTCACATCAATAATTTTGTTAATTGGTTTGGGAGTAGTAGCCGTCCCAACTGGATTAATAGCTTCTGCATTGTCAAAAACAAAAGATAACAAAGACAATTAAGTCCTTTTTGCGAGTCTGTATTTGCCAATTCAAAAAACGGTTATAACTTTGCCTCCGACATTTACGCAATGGGGTGTCCCGATTAAACTTCGGGACTGAGATTATACTCAAAGAACCTGATCCGGTTAGCACCGGCGTAGGGAGAGCGAAAAGGATGAATTCCTACCTCATTGGTTAGTTTATTAACCAATTTATCAAAAAAATGAAAAGACTTAGTTTAGTGCTGCTGTTGCAAATTATGGCAGTAATTGCTTTCGGGCAAATTAATTTAACAGGTGTTGTTAAAGGAGATGGAGAAGCTTTGGCGGGTGCCGCCGTGGTAATCGAAAAATCGTTTTATGGTGTATCGACCCAGGCAAACGGTAGTTTTGAATTCAAAAACCTGAAACCCGGCGACTACACTCTGCTGGTTTCGTTTATCGGTTTCGAACCACAAAAAATCGACCTTCAACTTTCAGCCAATAAAAACATTGAAGTTGACCTGAAACCCAACGTGATTATGACCGATGAAATATTGATTTCGGCAACACGTGCAGGAAATAAAACACCGGTAGCGTACAGCAATGTAAGCAGCGACGAAATTGCCAAACGGAACATGGGACAGGACATTCCTTTCTTGCTGAACCTGACCCCTTCGTTTGTTACAACATCTGATGCCGGAGCCGGAGTGGGCTACACCAATTTCCGTGTGCGTGGTACCGATTTGAATCGTATTAACGTAAGTGTAAACGGTATTCCGTTAAACGATGCCGAGTCGCACGGAACATGGTTTGTTGATCAGCCGGATATGGCTTCATCGCTGGAGAATGTGCAGATTCAGCGTGGTGTGGGAACTTCGACAAATGGAGCCGCAGCATTTGGCGCCAGCATTAACCTGCAAACCAATTCGTTGAACAAGGAAGCATACGGTTCGTATAAAACTGCTGCCGGAACTTTCAACACGTTCAAAAACACCGTTTCGGCAGGAACAGGTTTAATCAACGATCATTTTACTTTCGACGTTCGTTTATCAAAAGTTACTTCAGATGGTTTTATCGACCGTGCCAGTTCCGATCTGAAATCATACTTCGTTTCAGGAGGTTATTATTCGGAAAACACCATTCTGAAAATAAATGTATTTTCCGGCTATGAAGAAACTTACCAGGCATGGTACGGAGTTCCTACAGTTCGTTTAAATAATGATACAGAAGGGATGCAGCGTTACGCCGACCACTGGCTGATGACACAGGAAGAAGTGGACCACATGATGGCTTCTGACAGCAGGACTTATAATTATTACACCTACGATAACCAGGTTGACCACTACGTTCAGGATCATTACCAGTTACATTTCTCGCATAAATTCAATCCGCACCTGAATTTAAATGCCTCGTTGCACTACACCTACGGACGTGGTTATTACGAAAATTACAAAGCAGATGAAGATTTGGCAGACTACCTGCTTCCAAATATTGAGATTGGTAACGAAGTAATTGAAACCACCGACCTGATTAACCGCAAATGGCTCGACAATGATTTTTACGGATTTACTTACTCGCTGAATTACAACAAAAACAACAGCGATTTTATACTGGGCGGAGGTTACAATGTATACGATGGCCGACATTTTGGAAATGTAATTTGGGCACAATACCTGGGAGAAGCGGATTATAACCACGAGTGGTACCGCGGAACCGGTTTGAAAAAAGACTTTAACGTATACGCCAAATACAACTGGCAGGTGGCTGAAAAGCTGAACTTGTTTGCCGACCTGCAATACCGCCGGATTGATTATACCATTGAAGGAATCGACGATGATCTTCGCAATCTGGATCAGGATCACGACTTCAATTTTTTTAATCCGAAGCTGGGTATTTTTTACCAGTTGGCCGATAACCAGGACTTGTACTTATCGTTTGCAGTGGCCAACCGCGAACCTAATCGGACAGCTTTTGTCGACTACCCTGAAGGTAACGAACCACCGGTGCACGAAACACTACACGACTGGGAACTTGGATACAACTATGCTTCATCGAAATTCTCATTTGGAGCCAATTTCTATTTTATGAATTATAAAGATCAGCTGGTGGTAACCGGACAGATCAATGATGTGGGTTCGGCAATTATGGTTAATGTTGATGAGAGTTACCGCACCGGAATCGAGTTGCAGGCGGGAGTTCAAATTGCCACCGATTTTCAATGGAACGGTAACACCACTTTAAGCATTAACAAAATCAAAGATTTTACCGAATATGTTGACAACTGGGACACCTGGGGACAGGATGCTTTTGATTTGGGAACTACCGATTTGGCATTCTCTCCAAATGTAATTGCAAACAGTCAGTTTGTTTACACTCCCGGAGAGCATTTCAGCATCGCCTTTGTTTCGCAGTATGTTGGCGATCAGTACATCGACAACACATCAAGCGACGACCGCAAGCTGGATGCATATTTTGTAAATCACCTGAAAGCGGATTACACCTTTAAGACGAATCTGTTTGATGAGATTTCGCTGCATTTTATGGCCAACAACCTGTTTGATGTGCAGTACGAAACCAATGCATGGGTTTACCCTTATCTGCTTGGTAACGAACGTTATAAAATGGATGGCTATTATCCGCAGGCAGGAGTGCACTTTATGTTTGGAGTAGACTTTACGTTTTAGTGTTGAATTGAGCTAAAAGTTAAAAAGAACTGTCATTTCGAGCTGAGCGAGAAATCTCTTTCCAATGAACAGATTTCTCACCTTCATACTTCAGGTTCGAAATGACAGTTTTTGTATCTAAGAAAGAATTACTTTGCCTTCAATCTCCACCAGTAAATCATCGCGGCAAATATCGGCCAGAATATAAACTACCGGCAAATCGCCATACACCTTCTTCACCACATTACAAATTTTACTGTAGTCTTTCCGGTTTTTAACGTAAACACGGGCGTGTCCGAATTTTGGATTAGCCACATCGTCGGGCAAGGCAGCCAGCACCTCATCAGCATATAAACGCTGCATGTTATGAATCGTTATCTCAGTTTGTTTTGCCGCATCACCTATTCCAACAGTTCGTTCGCCAATAATGGATGCCGTTCCTGAAATAAAGATCATCTTTTTGTTGCGATAGCTGAAATAACGGGCGCGCTCAAATTTTGGTGTGGTTTTCTGGTTACACGCTTCGCCAACCAAAACTTCTTCGGTGTAACGATGTGCCGAAACCTGATCGGGATTATCAACCGGCTGCGTGTAAACTTCTTTTGATTTTACCGCAACATATTCGATTAGCACACCTCCGTGGGTCATTCCAATTCCTGTTGCTGCCGGGTAACCGCTTTGCTCAAAAGCTTTCCCGTAGGCATTCGAGCGCACGTTATTAAACTCCTGGTAACGCTGCTCTTCGCCATCAAATCCCAAAATATCTTCCAGATAATTCCACTGGCGCACAATCGAATTCAACGGAAACTGTGCTTCCTCAAAAGTCTCAACAAGCTCATCAAAAGCTTTCTCGGCATTTAACTTACAATCGCTGTTTTGATTGGCATGAACGGTTCCCATCAAAATCTCGGTTGTACCATTCAGAAACAAGGCCGTGCCATTCTCTCCTTCCGAAAGCATCTGGCAATCCCAGTTTTCAGGATCGTAATAATACGCCTCAACGATTACCTTGCAGCTAAGTGGCGCTTGCGAAATAAAGCTGATCAGAATTTCGCTTCCAAGTAGTTCTTTCACCTGAATACGAACATCCTTTAGCAGTTCATCGTACTCTGAATTTGAATTGGTATCGACAAAGAAATTTAGTTTGAAGATCCGTTTCCCTGAATTAATTTGTTCCAGTTGTTCCAGGCAATTTTGAAGTTGCAAACTTAAGCCTTTACAACCGTTTTCAGGTTTTATATATGTTCTGTCTCCGTTTAGAAAATACATCCTACTCCTCTCACTCAAAAAGAAATGAAGCACAAATATGCGTGTTTTTTACTTGAAAAGAATGATTTCGTTCAATTTTCTTGTTACAAGTACAAAGAGCTTTTATCACACTTCACATTAACTACAAACACGTTAACCGGGCTAATAATCACCAGATGCAGTGGCACCGTTAAGCACTGCTTCGGTTGAACCAATTCCCAAACGATCGGCACCCTGCTCCAAAAAAGCCACTGCCGTTTCCCAGTCGCGGATGCCGCCCGAAGGTTTTACCTGCATTTTATCACCAACGGTTTTCACCATCACTTCGATGTATTCAGGTTTGGCGCCACCCGGGCCGAATCCTGTTGATGTTTTTACAAAATCGGCACCCGCTTCATACGATAATTCGCAAGCTTTGGCGATTTGTTCCAATGTTAAATGCCCACTTTCCTGGATAACTTTTACCAGCACATTGTGTTGGTGAGCCACTTCTACAACGGCTTTAATATCTTCGAGCACATAATCGTATTCGCCCGATAAAAAGCGGCCAATGTTCATTACCATATCAATTTCGTCGGTACCGTCTTCAATGGCCTGTTTGGCCTGAAATGCTTTTACCGGCGTTGCATCAGCTCCGTGTGGAAAACTAAGCACACACGACACTTTTACACCACTGTCTTTCAACAATTCTTTGGCGGCTTTTATATCACAAGGTTTTACACACATGCTAAAAACCTTATTTTTAATACACATTTCTGAATTCGCTTTTAAATCGGCCAGTGTTTGCTCGGGTTTTAAAACTGCGTGGTCGATAGTCTGTGCTACTTGTTCTTTTGTATACATAGTTTACGCTCCCTGTATTGATTTTAGGATTTCCTGTGCCCGCGACAAATCTTTTTCATTAACTAAAAGTTCAATGACTGAAGGCGTTCCGCCAACAAAACCGGCGGCATTTCCCTGGTTAAAACCATCTTTTAGCAATGTTGCAATTCCCGCGGCTTCCAATTCCTGCTTTAAGTGCTGAATGGTTACTTCGTTGCCGGAGTATAGCTCTACAATTTTACCTTGCTCGTTCATACTATTTAGTTTTATATTTCGTCTATCGTTAGTCTTCCATTTCTTTTAAGATCTGCTCCACCTGCACGTTGGTTTTGGTCAGTTTATCCTTGCAGGTTTTTAGCAACACCGATACGCGTTTTACCTTTTCTGCCAGTTCATCCACATCCAACTCTTCGTTTTCTATTTTTTCAAGAATTTCTTCTATCTCGGCCATTGCCTCGCTGTACGAAATCTTTTTAGTTGCCATTATCTTATTTTTTTGTGATTTTACTCGTTACTTTTCCATCTGCAAATCGGGTTTCCAGTTCTTCACCAACTACCACATCTTTGCTCGATTTAATTATTTTACCTTCTTTCAAAGTTAATGTAAATCCTCTTTTTAAAACGTTTTCAGGATTCAGTAATCGAACTGAGTTTTCGTTTATCAGAATGCGATCACGCTCTTTTGCCAGCACATTTCGCACACGTCCTGATAACAGATCCTGCTGATGATTTAATTTTGCATCCGCTTTAAATACAGCCTCTCCAACAAGCCGCCTCAGGATTCGTTGCGTTTTGCCGATATTATTTTTAGCCTCTATAAACCACACCGAAAGTCCGGAATCCAAGCTATGTCTCAACTCAGTTAATTCGTTGTGTTTCTTAAACGAGAACAGACTAACATTTTGCTGCAATTCGTTGCCGCGTTTGTTTAACTGCTTTTGCCTGTCGTTAATAAAATCGGCTACTGAATATTTTAATCCTTCGGCTACTCTTTCCAGCTTGTCTTGCTGAAATTCGAGGGTTTCTCGGGTTAATTGTAAAATGCCATTTTCCAGTTCCAGCAAACGTTCGTAGTAGCGTTCAACACCGCTAACAAAAAATTCGGCTACCGCTGTTGGTGTTTTCATGCGGGTATGCGCCACAAGGTCGATAATCGTATCATCCTTTTCGTGGCCAATTCCGGTAATTACCGGCAGCGAAAACTGGGTAATGTTCATCGCCAGATCGTAATCATCGAAGCTGCTCAGGTCAGCCGTAGCTCCTCCTCCTCGAATGATTGCTACCGCATCAAAAAAATCGTCGTGTGCAAAAATCCGTTCCAGTGCATGAATAATTGACGGCACGGTTTCCGCTCCCTGCATATAGGCTTCAAACAGTTTGGTGTAAAACTTAAAACCGTATTCGTTGTTTTCCAGCTGGTTCATAAAATCCTGGTAACCCGCAGCAGTTGCCGACGAAATAACAGCGATTTTTTGCGGCACCAGTGGCAGCGCCAGTTCCTTGTTCATATCAAAAACACCTTCGGCCTTTAAACGATTTATAATCTCCTTTCGCTGCATGGCCATGTCGCCAACCGTGTACGTTGGGTCGATGTCTTTTATATTCAAACTCAATCCATACGCCGGATGATATTCAACCGTTGCCTGCACCAACACTTTTATACCTTCTGAAAAAAGCTGCCCGGTACTGGTTTCGAAATATGGTTTTAACATGCGGTAGGTGTACGACCAAATCGTGGCCCGCGAACGCGCCGTAATGGTATTGCCTTCCTTTTCGATCAACTCCAGGTAGCAGTGCCCACTTCGGTTATGCTTTAACTCGCTCACCTCGGCAACCACCCAAACCGTTCCCGGAAACGCATCAAGTAATGCATCTTTTATTTTTTGATTTAATTCCGAAAGGGTGAGTTGCTGGTTCATCGCTTACCTGATTTTATTGATCTTAAAGGTTTCAACTCCGGTTTTTGTTTTTACCAGAAGCAGAAAAATTCCAGACTCTGTAGTTCCCAGATTATTTAGCGTAACAGTGGGGGTAGCCGGAAGTTGCCAGCTTTTTATCACCCGCCCATCCAGTGCATAAAGATTTATATCGAGATTGTCTGCCTGCAGGTTTGTTGTCGACTGTAATACAATCCTGTCTTTTACAGGATTTGGAAAGATAGTCCATGTTTTATTTTGTGAAGGAACTTCAACTGACAAAGGATTTAGTAAGGAAGCAGCTACCCTCATATTTGGAACACCATAGCCCTGCAACGAATCGGGAGTTGTATACAGGTGCCCGCTTTTTTCGAGGGCAGTTTTTATTTCTTCAGCCGTTTTCCCTGGGTAAGCCTGCCACAACGAGGCCGCCATTCCGGCCAATACCGGCGAGGCAAAAGATGTTCCGTTTCCCAAGCCAACGGATCCATCGGTTCGCTGAAGTGCCGTTTGGTACCCCATTGCCGAAACATTAGGCTTTAGAGCACCATCCGCAGCCGGACCGGCAGATGAAAAATAAGCCAGAGAGAAATTCAAATCCACGGCACCAACGCCAATCACATTTGTACCATCGGAGGGAGCCACAATGCGAAACCAGGAATTATTCCGTTCATTTCCGGCACTTGAAAACACCAGCATCCCGCGCGAAGCAGCTATATTAGCGCCTCTTGTTACACGTGTGGTTTTGCCATCCATTTCGGCATAAGTGTGATTCGTGGAATTATCTTGAAATTCTGTATAACCTAACGAAGAATTAATAATATCGACTCCAACACTATCAGCAAATTCTGCAGCTGCCACCCAATTGTCTTCTTCAATAATATACTCCGAGTTGGAGTCTTCAGAACGCAAAAGCCAATATGATGCTTTTGGCGCAGTACCGATTAGTTCTCCGGGAATATTTCCCCCCATACACGAGAGCACACTCATTCCGTGCGAATAGGTAGAAAAGAATTCATCGTTTGGATTTACAAAATCCTTTGTTCCCATAATCTGATTGTTCGTCCACAGGCTGTCGAAAGCGGGTAGCTCATCAACTTTGTAAAAGCCGGCATCTAACACGGCAATTTGCATCCCCTGTCCCCGAAAGTTCTCATTATGTAATAACTGCCCTTCCATCATACCGATCTGATGAACTGAACTACCATACAGCGAAGTATCTATAGGTGTGACATCTGCGAAATTTTCATCCGCGAACTTATTAAATATACTCTTGCTACTTATATCGGGTTTAGTTAGCTGAACCTCCCGAATAAAACTCCAATACCCAAGGCTGTCGGCCAAAGATGCCGAATCGCAGCGAACCGTAATACCATTCAACCATTTTGACGCATGTACCAACGACACATTGAGCGTGAGCACCGAGTCGATATAATTCTGATTTACCGGAAGATCTAATGAATCGAGAGCAATATTCTGGTTGATACGACGCTGAATAGCCCGCTCCGAAAGATACATTTCAGGTTGATCAAGCGAATACTCCGAATTATTTTTATCGGTAAACCCGATCCAGAAATAATTCTGCGCATTGATTTGTTGCAAACCCAATAACAGCGTGCCAAGGAGTAAAATTATATACCTCATTCTTATAAAATGTTCAATTCTCTGTGCTGCAAGAAGTTTCCTGAGCACCAAAACACCACCACCACAGCTTCTCTTACACCTTACAATTAAAAAAGCCAAGTTAATGAATTAATAGCTTTTTACCTTGAACGGCAAACAGTTTTATCGCTGTCTTTTATCGCGCATCATATATTCCGACGGATCTTGCAAAAACTTTTCCGGATCGGGGATGGAACCTTTGTTTTTTTCGAGATCTTTCATTTTTAGGTTATCGACACTGTCGCGAACAGCTGGATTCAGAATTTGTCCGTTATCGTAAAAAAGTGTGTACTGAAGATTGCCCTCCTTATCAAAGTATTTCCATTCGCCGTGGCGCAGGTTATTCCGGTATTCGGCAATCATTTCCTGACGGCCGTTTTCGTAGCTCACCAAAAACAAACCGTGCCGCATTCCCAGTTTCATTTTGCACTGCATGTAGGGTTCGCCACTTTTATAAAAAATCTGGTAGTTGCCGTCTTCCTGATCATTTACCCACTCTTTTTCTTCCATCACTTCGCCGGTATCGTAATACTGATGCGATTTACCATTTTTCAAACCATGCTTATATTCTTCGTCGGCAGTAAGCTGTCCATTTTTGTATATCTTCCAAACACCTTCCTTTTGCTGATTTACATAGTTTCCTTCGGCTACTTTTTTGCGCCAAACATCAAATAGTTGCGTGTAGGCCGTGTCGCCTTTATACTCGATAATTGCTTTAACCTGGCCCCCCGGATGGTAGCGTTTCCACTCTCCTACCGGTTTGTCGTCCTTAAAATATCCCTCATACAACAAACGTCCGTTATCCTGTTTTTTTTGCCAAAGCCCCTGGCGCAAACCATTGGCATCGGTTTGGTTTGTTTGTGCAAAAACCAAGGTCGGAAGAAAGATCAATAAAGCAAGCAAGTATCTCATAACACACTATTTAAGGTAGAACGCGAAATTAGGGATTTATTTCAGTTGGCATAAAAAAAGCTTTCCATCAATCGATGAAAAGCCTACAATTATGCAATTAAAAAGATGTCTTTAATAAATCTCTTTGGTCATGCGCTCGGTAGCGGTCATGTAGTAGCGTGCAAAGTTATCGTCTTTCATAAAAACGGTAAGTTGCTCGCGCCAGCCTTCTGCTTCTTCCGACAGTTCGGCAATACGGCGACCTGCTTCTTTATCGTTTGGATCGGCACGAAATGTTTTAATCACCGGAATAAATTCATCCATCCAGTCTTCGTAACGGTCCATCAATTTTTGCTGATCGGCTTCCAACGGAAATTCAGCTTTATCGTTCAATACTTTTGCTGAAAGTTTTTCTCCTGCCACAACGCTGGCTCCAAGGGTTAATCCCAATTTTGTTAGAAAGCTTCTTCTGGTTTGTTCGTATTCGTTGCTCATTTCTGCATTTTTTTATCTACTTTTCAGAAACACAGTTCTAATGGGAATGTTTACAGCATTCAGCAAAAAAAGGTCATCCATAAAATGATAAATGCTCATTATCTCCTATTTCAATAGACTCTTCTTTCCAATATGAGGCTCATCCATTGCTAAACTATCTTACTATGCACGAGCTTCTTTCAGTTTTTCAATTCTTACATAAGCAACTCCAACAATACTCGGCTAATTATTACGAATACTAATCCTCTACTGACAAATACTAAAGGGTTCAATAAATTATTCTTATGAAAAATACTTTTGAGTAAACCAATTAGGACGTAAAATGTATACAAACAAGAGCAACTCCAAAAAATCATGGTATAAATTACTATGTAAAATCCGAAACATTTTATTCTATATCACACTCTTTTCGGTATTGTTCATCTCTACAAGAAGCAGCGCACAAAACGCGATTTTATCGGCAGGAAAGACCATTGAAAATGCAAATTACACCTTGAGTTATTCTATTGGAGAACTTTCAATTGCGACCTATAAAAAAACAACTGTTACATTAACACAAGGTCAGCAACAAGGGAACCTGATTATTACTTCATTAAATGAGTTTGAGAATTCAGGAATTCAGGCAAAAGCTTACCCTAATCCTACCAGCAACTTTGTAATGCTAAGCATTGAAGGCCATAGCAAGGACGATCTGGAATACACGTTAACCAATGTTAGCGGAAGTCTCCTCTTATCAGAGAAAAATCTTTCCGAACAACAAAAGATTTCGATGAACCAGTATAGGAGTGGCATCTACTTTTTAACCGTATCAAACAGGAAAAAGAACAACATCCACACCTTTAAAATTATTAAACAATAATATTTCAAACCCATTGTTATGAAAAAAATCAAGGTTTTTCTATTTATGTTCTTATTAGGCCTGGGGACTTTGTTGGCTCAAACACCCGGTGCTTTTAATTACCAGGCGGTTTTGCGCGATGCCGAAGGTAAAATAATAAGTAACCAGGATGTTAGTATACAAATAAGTATTCTGCAACAAAGTACATCCGGCGAGGTAGTATTTCAGGAAAAACACTCAGCCAGCACTAACGAGTTTGGCTTAATTGTTTTAGAAATAGGTAATGGAATACCTATTACCGGAACACTTGCCGAAATTAACTGGGGAGAAAGCACCCATTTCCTAAAAGTGGAGCTGGATGCAACTGGTGGTGAATTGTACACAGATATGGGAACCAGTCGGATGCTTAGTGTGCCTTATGCATTGTACGCGAAATCATCAGGATCAAATTTCAGCGGAAAATATTCTGATTTGGAAGGGACACCTCAACTCCCCAATGACATTTCCGATCTTAGCGATGCCGGGAAATTACTTTTCGACGGAAACTACAATAGCCTTACCAATAAACCCGACTTAAGCCAACTGAGCACCGAAAACACCGATGGTTGGGATAAAAATGTAAGCGATGATTTTGACGGAAATTACAACAGTCTGATCAATAAACCTACAACAATTTCACCTGCACAAGAAACTGCCATTAACGCCAACACCGCAAAGATATCAAATGTTAGAGCTGATTGGAATGCAGCAACCGGTGAGGCACAAATTCTGAATAAACCAGATTTAACGGTCTATATTGAAGAAGTCAATACTACAGGTTGGGATAAAAATGCTTCGGATGATTTTAGTGGAAGCTTTAATGACCTTTCAGACCTTCCAACAAATCTGGATACTGATGCTACTGACGATTTTGACGGGGATTATAACAGCTTAGCGAATAAACCTACAACCATATCAGCAGCACAAGCGACTGCAATTGACGCGAACACAGCAAAAGTATCGAATGTAATAGCCGATTGGAATGCAGCAACCGGTGAGGCACAAATTCTGAATAAACCAGATCTAACTGTTTATGTAGAAGAAGCCAATACGACCGTTTGGGATAAAAATGCTGCAGATGATTTCGACGGAGATTATAACAGTTTAATCAACAAACCAACAACAATTTCGGCAGCACAGGCAAGTGCAATTGACGCGAACACCGCAAAAGTATCTAATGTAAAAGCCGACTGGAACGCAGCAACAGGCGAGGCACAAATTCTGAGTAAACCCGACTTAACGGTTTATGTTGAAGAAGCCAATACGACCGTTTGGGATAAAAATGCTGCAGATGATTTCGACGGAGATTATAACAGTTTAACCAATAAACCTACAACTATTTCGGCAGCACAGGCAACTGCAATTGAAAATAATATAGTAAAAATTTCGAATGTTAAAGCCGACTGGAATGCGGCAACCGGTGAGGCACAGATTCTGAATAAACCAGACTTAACGGTTTATGTTGAAGAAGCCAATACTACAGGTTGGGACAAAAATGCTTCAGATGATTTCGATGGAGATTATAACAGCTTAACCAATAAACCTACAACAATTTCGGCAGCACAGACAAAGGCAATTGAAAATAATACAGCAAAAATTTCGAATGTAAAAGCTGACTGGGATGCACTAACCGGTGAGGCACAGATTCTGAATAAACCAGACTTAACGGTTTATGTTGAAGAAGTCAATACTACAGGTTGGGACAAAAATACTTCAGATGATTTCGATGGAGATTATAACAGCTTAACCAATAAACCTACAACTATTTCGGCAGCACAGGCAACCGCAATTGAAACTAACACAGCGAAAATATCGAATGTAAAAGCCGATTGGAGTGCAACAACCGGCGAAGCTCAGATTCTGAATAAGCCGGACTTGACGGTTTATATAGAAGAAGCCAATACTTCCAGTTGGGATAAAGATGCGAACGATGATTTTAGTGGCAGCTTTAATGACCTTACTGATTTGCCCTCCAATTTGGATACGGATTCGAGTGATGACTTCGATGGTGAATATTCAAGCCTAACCAATATTCCAACTCCAAATATTCTCAAAGATGAAGATGCAGACACCAAAATCCAGGTAGAAGAGAGTACTGATGATGATGTCATTCGTTTTGATATTGCTGGACTTGAGAAGTTGATACTTACAGACAAAGCGCTTGAGTTTAAAAACCTGGCAAATAACATCATAATTGGAGAAATGGCGGGTAATTCATTTAATAAGAATGCACCAATCACTAACAATGTTTTTATTGGTATGGAAAGCGGGAAAAATAGTACAACAGGCTTTATGACTGGTGCTCATGGAAATACATTTGTTGGCTCTCGATCAGGTAAAACAAACACAACTGGAAGAGAAAATGTAGCAGTTGGAAACGCAGCACTAACTCTAAGTACCACAGGGAGCGATAATATCGCAATAGGATCCGCTTCTCTGGGCAACAACACATCTGGGAATACAAATATCGCAATAGGTCAAGCGTCATCATCTTACAACACAACTGGAGGTGAGAATATTTCTATTGGAAAGATGGCAAATTTTTTTAATTCTACTGGTGGGAAGAATATCGCCATTGGCTATCAGGCAGGCCTTGGAAGCGAAGGAACTAATCAAATGGGTAATATAATGATAGGCTTCCAGGCAGGGTCTAAAGAAACAGAAAGTAATAAATTATACATCGAGAACTCAAACTCTGCAAGCCCCCTAATCTACGGAGAATTTGATAATGACCTACTTCGGATAAATGGTACACTTGATATTAACAATGCTTACCAGTTACCAACTGCAGATGGAACCGCTGGACAGTATTTAAGCACTGATGGTGCTGGAGCAACACAATGGACAGACGCCCCCGAGGTTTTTGATGGTGATTACAACAGTTTAACCAACCAACCAGATTTGACCGATTTACATGATCACTCAGGAACCGGAGAAAATTCCTTTATCGGAGGAGGAATAGAGAATACAGCTGCGGGGCTGCTCGCAACCGCCTCGGGCGGTCAAAAAAATACAGCTTCAGGATATTATTCAACAATTGCCGGAGGTTATTCTAATACAGCAGCCTATGCAGCAAACGTTGGTGGAGGAACAGTAAATAAAGCCCTTGGTTTTCACTCAACTGTAGTTGGCGGCCAGGGAAACACAGCATGGAGTTACGGAGAAACAGTAATGGGATTCTATAGCCCTTATTATGCCGCAGAAAGTATTAGCGAATATAAAGCAAATGATCGATTATTTGTAATTGCAAATGGAACAGGAGATGGTAGCCGTTCAAATGCATTGGTAATGCTAAAAAATGGTAATACCACATTAAATGGCGAGCTTACCATTAATAACGGACAAGCTGCTGCAGGTAACGGATATACTTTACCCACTGCAAGAGGTACAGACGGACAATTTTTAACCACCGATGGCGCTGGTACTACCCAATGGGCAAGCATTTCAGAAAATGCTTCAATAAACACCATATCATCTTCGTATGGTATTCAGCAAGAAGATGGTTTTGATGTTATTTTATCAGATGGGAAACTTGTTATTCTCCCCTCTCCTTCGCAAAATAATGGCAGGGTTATAACGGTAAAAAATACCGGAACAACATCGGTCACTGTTGACCAGCAAGCTATTGGCGTAGATAAAATCGACGGTCAGGATAATTGGGAACTACCCAATCAGTACGATGCAATAAAAGTAATCAGCGATGGTAGTCAATGGCATATTTTAAGCGAAAAAACACAGGGGCACAGCCATTCGGGCAATGAGTATGATAACAGTTTTATAGGGGTAAATAACTCTAATACGGCCACAGGTGGATATTCTGCTGTTGTTGCAGGGAATAATAATACCAGTTCAGGAAATACGAGTGCCATACTTGGTGGATCGGGTAATACTGCAAGTGGGGTTATGGCAACAATTGTTACAGGTTTTAACAATAAGGCGCTTTCTCAAGGAAGTTTTGTGACTAACGGTATTAATAATATTGCGGTTGGAGATTTTTCAGTTGTTATCGGAGCGCACAGCAATTCGGCCCAAAGTTATGGAGAAACAGTACTGGGAATGTTTAACGATACCCTTGAAACGATAAATAGTCGTACCAGTTACAATGCGAACGATCGTTTATTGGTTATTGGTAATGGTTCAGGCCCTGCAAGATCTAATGCACTGGTAATGCTAAAAAATGGGAACACCACATTAAATGGACAACTAACCATTAATAACGGAACTGACACCGAGTATACACTCCCTGCTAACAACGGAACTGACGGACAGGTACTCAGCACAAATGGAGCTGGTGTTACACAGTGGACAGATGCACCTGCATCTTTCGATGGTGACTATAACAGCCTAACCAATTTGCCTACTACCATTTCAACAGTTCAAGCCGATGCAATTATTGCAAACTCATCAAAAATTTCGAATGTACAAGCAGATTGGAATGCCACGAACGGTGATGCACTGATTTTAAACAAACCTGATTTAAACTCCTATGCAACTAAGGCGTATGTTGACACTGCTTCTACTACAGCATACGAAGTTGGCGATTTTGCACAAGGTGGTGTGGTGTTCTGGGTTGATGAAACCGGGCAACATGGACTGGTTTGTGCGAAGTCTGATCTAAGCATGCGTTATGCATATAGCTCATTTACGTATAGTGCTGCTGGAGGGAATGGAGTTTTTGCAGGTGAAATGAATACTTTGTTAATAATTACTTCAGTCAGAGGCGAAAACACTGCCGCGAAGCAGTGTGCCAATCTAGCGATTACAGAAAACGGAATTCAATATGGCGACTGGTATCTACCATCTGAACACGAAGTTTTACTTATGTATCAAAACAAGAGTTCTATAAATACCACTGCATTGGCAAATGGTGGTACCGAGTTTGCCACATCTGTTCCATATGGATATACAAGTTCCACTGAAGTAAGTACAAATCAATATCGCAGAGTCGATATCTCAACTGGGAGTGTAATAGATTGTCCAAAAGACAGTCAGGACAACGTTCGCCCAATTCGCTCATTTTAATCAAACTCAATTCACAACAAATAAAAACAGACTCCGGCTTTTAGAAGAATGGACACAAGCAAAAGAGGAGTAATAAAAATCTAAAACACATGAAGAAAGTATTATTTATTTCAGCAGCCTTGTTTATGGTAAGTATGGTTGGGTTTTCGCAAGCCAAATACCAGCCAAAGGTGGTAGTATTATTTATGGGAGAGAAGAACCCTACCTTTGATGAGAGCAAATTCCCTGATTGCGACTTTTATTATACTCCGGGCATTACAGCCGAAGAGAAAAAGCTGGAATCGGTTGCTTCAAAAGGACTTGGAGCCCTGGGAATTAAAGGAACGGAAACCAATTACGATGTAGTTTTTAGTGGCACACCTGCAGAAGCCTATGCAACTACAATTACTGAAGCGGTATTTTTCGACAAAAACGGAAATGTTTCAGGCTTATTCAAATCCACAAAGAATGTGTGCATCAGCCCTAAAAAAAACCTTCAGGGATCAATGGATTTTGCTGACTATGACTGTTTTAGCAAAGACTACATTAAAAAAGGGACCACAACAAAAGAGGCAAAAAAAGCACCTAAAAAACCAACGCATTTGTTCGACTATTATGGCAGCAGTTTCCCTGCCGACTTTGAAGTAGTTAACGCCAATGGAGAAAAAACAATGGTATCGGAACTTGTTAGTGGCAATCCGTTAACCTTGTTTTATTGCCTGTACCTAAGCCCCGAAATTGATTTGGCTGCCGGTATGGAAAGTGGCAAAGGCAAAAAAGGAACCGATTACATAAACGATAATATTAGCACCGTGAAGGGAATAAAACAGCTAAGTCTGCTTTCCGATATTGAATCGGACATATTTGGCAATCGCGTAGTTTGGTAGTTATTATTTTGTTAATCCCTCTCCCAAAACCAAACAATATTACTATTGGGTGTAGCCGCTGCTACACCCAATACATTTAAAAATCACTTAAGAAGTACTTGCACGCAAAAAGTATATCTTTATACACTTGAACTTTCTGAGATACATATTGCTGTTAGTTGCTCTTTTTTATGTTAGCTTTTCCCGGGCAAACGTTAACATAAACGAAGATCGTTATGCCCGTTTTTCATCGGTAACTACAAACGACGGACTATCGGGCAATTATGTATTGGATATTCTGCAAGACACTAAAGGTTTTATCTGGATTGCCACACGAACCGGCCTAACCCGCTATGATGGTTACCACTTTGTAAACTTCACCCATTCTCCTGATGATTCATTGTCCATTTCAAGCAACTACGTTCAGTGCCTGGCAGTGGACGATGAAGGGACATTATGGGTTGGCACAAAAAACGGCTTAAATAAATTCGATGAAAAAACCGGAACATTCAGCGTTTGGGCCGGAATCAACAAAAAGAAATCCGTTCCAAGCAATCCGTATATTCGGAAAATTTTACCCGACTCAAACTCCGTTTTGTGGGTAGAGACAGTTGATGGCGTTCTGAATAAAATTAATACCCAAACCGGCGAAGTTTTATATTATCCGCATCAACAGGTTTCGCAAGAATACTATTCTTACCATTGTTTGTTTAAAGATTCAGACGGAGATATTTGGGTGGGAAACCGGGGTAGAGGTCCTTACCGTTTTCATCCAGAATCAGGCAATATTCGCTTAATAAAAGCTGATCCTACAAGAAATGACAAAAAACGCGACCAGGAAGTGGCCTATGTAATTGAAGACTCGGAACACCGGTTTTGGGTGGGATCGATTGATGGCTTTTGGCGATTCTACAAAAACACCGAAACTTTTGAACGGGTTATTCCCATGTCTTCATTTCATTGTATTGAAGACCGTGATGGAGTGTTGTGGTTAAGCGGAGGGAAAGGAGTTTACCGTTTTAATGCCAACACCAACAGCGCAGTTTTATACTCGAACAACGAAAGCGACCCACATTCGCTGATTAACAATTCGGTAAATGCCTTGTTCGAAGACCGCGACGGAAATATTTGGATTGGAACAAACGACGGTATTTCTGTTTTTTCAAAATCGGATAATGAAATTCAGTATATCCGGCGTCTCACAGATTCTGACAACACCTTAAATTCAAATACTATTTCTGCCGTTTTAGAAGATAACCAGGGAAATATTTGGATTGGTACGCAAAAAAAAGGCCTAAGTAAATGGAATCCCAAAACAGATACTTATACCAACTTTCAATATAAAAAAGGAGACAACAGTTCGCTTGCATCAAACAACGTTTCAGCCCTTTATCAAGACAAGAATAATAACATTTGGATTGGTTTGTGGCAAGGCGTTGGATTTAATAAATACGAGCCACAAACAAATATCTTTAAAAAATATAGCTGCGATCCGGATTCGTACAAAAAAGACTGGTACAGCTCTTTTCTTGAAGACAAAGAGGGAAGATTTATGGCCGGACTTTGGGGTGCTAATGGAGTACATATTTTTAACCGGAAGGATGAAAAATTTCTCCCATACAATTTTAGCGCCCACAGCACTCCGATGAATTACCCACTTACAGGATTAGCATTGGATGATCAAAGCATTTGGACAGGCCACAACAATGTAATTTACCAATATCATATTGCGCTCGACTCGTTCTCGGTTTTCCATGGAAACGCCCCGGCCCCAACCGTGGAAGCAGAATTGTATGATTTTGATTACTTCAGAAACTTTCATAAAACGATAAAGGTTGACAACAAATTATATTTTGCCACTTCCCATGGTTTGTTGGGAACAGATAACGCTAAAAAACAGTTCGAACAGTTAATCATCAAAACCGAAATAACTGCGCTATCTAAAAATAATGGCGACGAAATTTTGTGGCTAGGAACAGATAAAGGTCTTGGCGTTTTAACCCAGGCGAATGAATTTAAAATAATACAAAACAATAGCGACAAAAACAGTCCACTGTGGCAGAAAGAAATCGTTAACCTAAAAGAAATTAACGGAAAAGTTTATGTCGCCACCAATCTAGGATTACTGATTTATGATCCACAAACTGACAGTTTTTTAAAATCCGGAAATAATTCGGAGTTACACCTTGTCAATACCAAAGTAAACGCAATCGTTTCATATAACCGGGGGATTCTTGTTGGGACCGATAATAACCTCATCAAGATTAACGAAGCCAATAACCAAATTGAGCTTGATACCTTATTGCAGGGATTACTGATTAACGATATTCTGACTGATGATACGAGCTATACCCTGGTTCTTGGAACCAACAAAGGGATTTACTGTTTTAGCCAAGGAACTTTTCAGCCTATAGAAAATACCATACAATTCAATGTTCTCGATTTAACAAAAGATAATGATGGCCGTTTTTGGGCGGGGACAAACGGAGGTTTGTTATCTATCTCGGCCGATTGTACACACATACAATTGCATACCCAGCCGGGCAAATATTGTTTAAGCTCGCACCTAATAAGTTTTTTGGCAAACGATTCAATCGGAAATATTTGGGCAGGAACGACAAATAATGGGCTTAACCGAATTAATAGCAAAACTTTGGCCGTTGAACATTATTACCAAACAATACAAAACACAGGCAGATACCCCGAAGTAAAGGCATCTGTTTTTCTGCAGCAAAAAAACGGTACCATTTGGGTTGGAGGGGAAAAACTCTACAAATTCAATTCGGAAGCCAATAAATTTGTGCCCATCCCAGAGAATGATTTTCCATATAAGGAGATTCTAAGTTTGCAGGAAGACGATAACAAATACCTGTGGATTGGAACTGCCGACGGCCTGGTTTTATTTAACACACGAACAAATAATGCACAACTTTTTAGCTATTTACACGGTTTACCGGATTTCGATTTTTCTGGCGGATCGTTAAAGTTATCATCGGGCAATTTACTGTTTGCAGGGAAAAAGGGAGCCATTATTTTCAACCCCGAATCGCTCAGCAACAACACCTATTCAAATAAAATAGCCATTACCGGTGCGACTGTTTTCGGATCGCGCATTTTCTTTTCGGCAGATCGCGAGTCTCCCATTCAGTTACAATACAATCAGAATTTCTTTACGCTCGAGTTCTCAACAATGCAGTTTAGCGGCCTGAAAGAAGAGTATCAATACATGCTGGAGGGTGTTGATCCGGGTTGGGTGGAAACAAAAAATAACAGTGCCAGCTACACAAATATTCAGCCCGGAAGTTATGCTTTCAAAATAAAATCGAATATTAGCGATCAGGAAGTAAATTCCTTTTATATTACTATTCGACCTCCATTCTGGAAAACATGGTGGTTTATTCTAACAACCATTGGTTTAGCTTCCGGTTTTATAGTTTACTGGATTTCAACCTTAACGAAAAAGCAAAAAACGGAAGAGCAAAGAATTATACTGGAACACAAATTGCTTCAGTTGCAAATGAATCCGCATTTTATTTTTAATGTTCTTATTGCCATTCAAAGTTTTATTTACCGGAAAGACACTTATGAATCAGGGTTGTACCTTTCAAAATTTGCGAAACTCATGCGTATTTTCCTTCAAAACTCGCGCAACGAATGGATAACACTTTCAAAGGAAATAGAATCGCTTCAATATTATTTGAACCTTCAACAACTGCGGCTTGAGACTAAATTTGAATATGCCATAGAATGCAAAAACATTCCCGATTCGGATTACATACACATTCCTCCAATGATCATTCAGCCATTTGTTGAAAATTCTATCGAACATGGTTTTGCCAACCTCCCCTATCCGGGTATGATCCAAATTTCTTTCAAAACAAGGGAAAGTTGTCTCGAAGCTGTTATCCGTGATAATGGAAAGGGATATTATCCTAAAAAAGAAAAAATAAAAGCCAAAACTCACGAGTCGATGGCCACTGAGATCATACAAAAACGGATTGAAATATTGAACAATAAAAAATGTAAAACCGGACTTACCATACACAACATAAACAACGAAGGAAAAACCGGAACTGAAGTGATTATAAGATTTCCTTATAAAGAAGAATTTTAAACCGGGTACAAAAGCAACACGAAAAAAACTACAACTATGAATAACTCAGTAATTCGCACCGTTATTATTGATGATGAACCCCGGGCCCGGGAAACCCTAAATAAAATGCTGCGAACTTATTGCAAAGATGTGGAGATTGTTGGCGAAGGAAATAATGTAAAAAGTGGAATTGAGCAGATAGAAAACCTGCATCCTGATGTTGTATTTCTTGATATTAGAATGCCGGATGGTACCGGTTTTGATCTTTTGGAACAGCTAAATTACATTGATTTTGCATTGGTAATTTTAACCGCTTACGACGAATATGCGCTTAAAGCTTTTAAATTCTCGGCTATCGATTATTTATTGAAGCCACTTGATCCTGAAGAATTAATTAGTTCGGTTAAAAAAATTAAAAGTAGCCTGAATGTAGAGAACAACCAGTTAAAAACATTACTTGAGAACATAAACAATTCTTACAAACCCTTTCAGAAATTAGTGCTTAAAACGGCTGAATCAATTTATATCGTAAAAATCGACGATATTATCAGGATCGAGGCAGAAAGTAATTATTGCCGGTTTCACATTCATAACTCACCCGCAATTTTTATTTCGAAAACGCTGAAAGAATACAATAAAATTTTGCAATATTCCAACTTTTTCCGACCTCATCAGTCGCACCTCATTAACCTGAACCGGATTGTACGAATCGATAAACAGGATGGAATAATCATTCACATGGACGATGGCTCGCAAGTGCCGGTATCGTTTCGTAAAAAAGATCTGTTACACGCAGCCCTTTCACAACTGGAATAAAAAAAGCCCCTTCACCATCAGATGAAAGGGCCTTTATTTATCTTTTAGTCTATACTTATTTCACTTCTTCAAAGTCAACGTCGGTTACTTCGCCGTCGTCTCCTTTTGAGTCGCCGCCTTGTGCGCCTGCATTCGGATCAGCTTGTGGTCCTCCCTGAGGTCCTTCAGCACCACCCTGTGCTTGCGATGCGTTGTACATTTCCTGCGAAGCTGCCTGGAATACTGTGTTCAACTCGTTCATTGCAGCATCAATTGCAGCCAGATCTTTTGAAGCGTGTGCTTCTTTCAATTTTTTCAATGCATCTTCAATCGGGCCTTTTTTGTCAGCAGGCAATTTGTCACCATACTCTTTCAACTGCTTCTCAGTCTGGAAGATCAAACTGTCAGCCTGGTTGATTTTATCTGCGGTTTCTTTTGCTTGCTTATCAGCTTCTGCATTTGCTTCAGCTTCCGATTTCATGCGGTTGATCTCATCATCCGAAAGACCTGAGGAAGCCTCGATACGGATCGACTGCGATTTACCTGTCGCTTTATCTTTCGCATGTACGTGCAAAATACCGTTTGCATCAATATCGAACGTTACCTCGATTTGTGGGATACCACGTGGTGATGGTGGAATTCCATCCAGGTGGAAACGACCGATAGTTTTGTTACCCGATGCAATTGGACGCTCACCTTGCAGAACATGAATTTCTACAGAAGGCTGATTGTCGGCAGCAGTAGTAAATGTTTCCGATTTTTTAGTCGGAATAGTTGTATTCGATTCAATCAACTTGGTCATTACACCACCCATGGTTTCAATACCTAATGAAAGTGGAGTTACGTCAAGCAGAAGAACGTCTTTTACTTCACCGGTTAAAACACCACCCTGAATAGCTGCACCAATAGCAACCACCTCATCAGGGTTTACGCCTTTTGAAGCTTCTTTTCCAAAGAACTCTTTTACTTTTTCCTGAATAGCAGGAATACGTGTTGAACCACCTACAAGAATCACTTCATCAACATCGTTTGCTGTCATTCCTGCATTTTTTAATGCCTTACGACATGGCTCCATTGTAGCGTTGATCAATGAATCGGCCAACTGCTCGAATTTTGCACGAGACAATGTTTTTACCAGGTGTTTTGGAATACCGTTAACCGGCATAATATATGGCAGGTTGATCTCGGTTTGAGAAGAGCTCGATAATTCGATTTTTGCTTTCTCAGCAGCCTCTTTCAAACGTTGCAATGCCATTGGATCTTTGCGCAGGTCGATGCCTTCTTCGTTTTTAAACTCATCGGCCAACCAGTCGATAATTACCTGGTCGAAATCGTCACCACCAAGGTGCGTATCACCATCGGTTGATTTTACTTCGAAAACGCCATCACCCAACTCAAGAATAGAAATATCGAAGGTACCACCACCAAGGTCGAATACCGCGATTTTCATGTCTTTGTCCATCTTATCCAAACCGTAAGCCAACGATGCAGCAGTAGGTTCGTTAATGATACGACGCACGGTTAATCCTGCAATCTCTCCGGCTTCTTTTGTAGCCTGACGTTGTGAATCACTAAAGTATGCAGGAACAGTTACTACTGCTTCTGTTACTTCCTGTCCGAGGTAATCTTCAGCTGTTTTCTTCATTTTCTGAAGTGTCATTGCCGAGATTTCCTGTGGCGAATATTTTCTGTCGTCAATTTCAACACGTGGCGTGTTGTTGTCGCCTTTAACTACTTTATAAGGTACACGGTTTACTTCTTTTGATACCTGATCAAAAGTTTCTCCCATGAATCGTTTGATCGAGAAGATTGTTTTTGTTGGATTAGTGATTGCCTGACGTTTTGCAGGATCACCAACTTTGCGTTCTCCGTTTTCCACGAAAGCAACGATAGAAGGTGTTGTACGTTTTCCCTCGCTGTTAGGGATAACTACAGGCTCGTTACCTTCCATTACAGAAACACAAGAGTTTGTGGTTCCTAAGTCAATTCCGATAATTTTTCCCATTGTTATATTTTTTAAGTTTTTATTGTTTCAAAAATTTTACGTCAGGAAATAGTCAATGATTGTGCCACGGGAAAATCAGCCGAGTGAATGTAAAATCTGACATAGTATTGCCCCGACACAGTAAAAATCCTGTCAGATGTGGTGACAAAACGACAGGAGAATAACGAATTTTGAATGACGATTAACGATTTTAGATTTAGCAGGTGACTTTCAATTGAACCTGAAAGTCACCTGCTGAATTGGTTTTAGAAGATGGCGTAATTAAGACTGGCAGTACTAAAAAAACGAGTGTGCTTATTATAAGATGAATTTTCATTCTGATTCCAGGTGTAACTAGAACTCACTCGTAAACTAGCCCTTAGTCTTGGAGAGAAATAATAATTCAAACTTCCTGAAATACCTGTATAAAAACTATTACTATCATAGCGATTCGTTTCTTCCTCATCATAATCATACCTTGAATAATGACCATCCACCCCAAACGAAGCATATGTACGAGTGTTAAAGAACCAGTCGTAACCATAACTAATACTTCCGGAGTAAGTGTTGAAATCTACAGCCCTCTCATCATTAAAAGTTTTGTAAGCATTTAAATGCACCAACAAATAGCGTTGCCACTTCAATCCGATCGGTTTGTATGAATCAAGTGCCAAAATGAATTGAAGATTTTCATTGTAATCATTATTATCATCCTCAACGATAATTCTCGAGTTGTCGTAATCATCGGTTTCGGTCTTTTCTTTAACAAAAAGATAATCCAACTGACCTCCAACTTTCGCTTGTAATCGTGTTCCTGAATTCCTTGTTTCGTGCCCATATGACCACATATCGTTTAATGAAGTAAAATAGCCAATATCATTATCCGAAACCAGATCCATTGTATTCAATAGCGAATCCAAACTTTCCATTTCGTAAATATGTCTTAATCGTGCATCGAAAAATCGTTGATTTCGAAGTTCTGCCACCCTGTTCGCAATCACGATAAGCTCGTCTTCATCCGGAAGTCGGTTTAACTTATCCTTTTTATACAAGTCTTCAATTATGTAAATGGATCTCATCGCATCACTTGTTTGTTCTATTCGGCCAAAACCACCTCCCACACTCAATTTTGGTCGAAAACTAAGATAACGAGACCTAGTCTTTTCAATCAAATTATTGTTGTAATCCAAAAAATCCTGATCTCGATCCAAAGAGTTACCTAGGTAAAGATCCGTGGACCATAACAAAAACCACTTGTCATCTTTTTTTGGATAGATACGCTTCTGGAAACCAGCGTCAGTTCTAAAATTGTAATGGTCATTTTTAACTTTTTCTTTATCTTCATACTTTTCCCGATCCAAAGTCATCTCAGTAGATAGGCTTCCCCAACCATCCGATTGAACTCTTGACGTATTCCGATAGTAACTGTAATCCAATCTCAAATCATTATCCAGTTTAAAATCTGAACGATCCGATGTTTCATCATAAGCATACTTATAGTTGCTGTTATTAAAACTAAAGTTAAAATCCAACTGGTGCCGCTTTATCTCCGGCAACTTATACTTCGAAAGATCAAAGTTTTCGTACTGCGCAAAAGAAAAATAGCTGATAAACAGAAATGCGATAAAAGGGTAAATTCGTTTCATGGTTTTTGATTTTTTTTAATAATAATGAGTGGATTGCAACATCTGTGCCATTTAACAAAATAGAAAATATTTTACAGCATAAAACACCGTAAAAATTCCACCGTCTGTTTTATCGATCAGAATGTTTGCTATTTTTAAACGACTAAACAAAAACATCTATGGCAACTAAATCATTACGGACTGAACCACAAAAAAGACTTCAATCTTTAGACGTACTTCGCGGATTTGATATGTTTTGGATAACCGGTGGCGGTATTTTAGCAACTGCTATTTCGCAAATAACCGGCGGCGAGTGGCTGGCCCATCAAATGCATCATGCCGAGTGGGCAGGCTTTCATTTCGAAGACTTGATCTTCCCGCTTTTTATGTTTATCGCCGGGGTTGCAATACCGTTCTCCATAAAAGCAAAAATTGAAAAAAACGTACCTAAAAAACGACTGGCACTAAAAGCGCTGAAAAGGATGGTCATTCTTATCATCCTCGGAATTCTGTATAATGGCACTTTCCAAAATGGCTTTGCCGACGGACGAATTGCAAGTGTATTGGGGCAAATTGGGATAGGGTACTTTTTTGCTTCGCTTATTGTTATTTATTTCAGGTCGTTTAAAAGCCGTATCTACTGGCTGGCTGGGATATTGGTCGGTTTCGGAGTAATTCAGTTACTGATTCCTGTTCCGGGTGTTGGTGCAGGAGTATTGACTCCCGAAGGCTGTATAAACGGTTACATCGACCAGTTGTTTTTACCGGGCCGTTTACATGGCGGTACTTTTGATCCGGAAGGAATTTTGTGTAGTCTTTCAGCTACAGGAATAACATTGATGGGCACCATTGCCGGAAACATCCTGCGAAACCGCAAGACCACCGACTGGCAAAAAATTGGCTACATGGCTGCCACCGGAGTTGGCCTGATCATTCTGGCTCTTGTTTTTTCTACCTTCTACCCTATTATTAAAAAATGCTGGACATCAACATTTAATATGCTTGCCGGTGGAATTAGTTTTCTGCTGATGGCTTTGTTTTTCCTTATCATCGATCACTGGAAAATACGTAGCTGGGCATTCTATTTCAGGATAATTGGTATGAACTCCATTTTCGTTTACCTTTTTGTACGCATCATTGATATGCAATACGTTACGGAATTTTTCTTCGGATGGATCACCAAACCAATGGGCGAAGCAGGTTCATCCCTGATGCTAATACTCGGCCTCGCACTAATTTGGGGATTACTTTATTATATGTACAAAAAGAAGATTTTTCTGCGGGTTTAAAAACTTCTATTTACATTTGTTACAAACAAACAAAGTTTGAGCACCTTACCGGAAAATATTATTATTGATTTTCTTCAGAAACATTTAGCTGGAGTATACGCAGTGTATTTGTACGGAAGCTTTGCGAAGGGAGTAGCAACAGCTGAAAGCGACGTTGATTTGGCATTTCTTTCGGAAGCGCACATTACGAATGTAGCCAAATGGAAAATTCAGGAAAAGTTAGCTGCTGCCCTGAACAAAGATGTTGATCTGGTTAACCTGAAAGATGCAAGTGTTGTATTGCGCAAAGAAATTGTAGAGAAAGGCCAACTCCTGTACTCTTCCGATCGATACAAAACCGAATCTTTCGAAATGACAACATTGTCGATGTATCTCGATCTGAATGAAACGCGGAAAGATATCTTAAACGATTACAAAGAAAAATATGGACGAGATCCTTCTAAATAAAAGTATCACCATCGACCGCTGCATAAAACGAATTCGAGAAGATTATCAGGATGACTTCAAGACAAACTTTACGAAACAAGATGCGGTAATCCTGAATATCGAACGAGCATGCCAAGCAGCCATTGATATGGCGACACATGTTATTCGTGTTAAAAAGCTTGGTGTACCGCAAAGTCACCGCGATGCTTTCGACAAACTCGAAAAAGAAGGACTTATTTCTACAGAGTTGAGCGAAAATTTAAAGGCAATGGCAGGATTCCGAAATATTGCCGTTCACGACTACAGTAATTTGAACCTCGAAGTGGTTATTAATATTGTTGAAAATCATTTAACCAAACTACAGGAATTTGCCAAAATAATCCTTAATCTTTTAAATTAATCCTTCCTAGTATTTACTCCGGTAAATCGACAAGGAAAACTCAGGCCCCGGCACAACAAACTGTTCGCCATCGGCAATACGCCAGGCAAAGTTTAGTTTTGCTCTTGACTTGCTGTTCAGCTGCGTGAAGTAAGCAACATAAGGAATAAAGTTATTGCTTAACGAACCCACCTCATCAAAATTGTTTAGCTGGATACCGGGTACATAACGCATTCCAAAATCGAACTGCGTTTTCAGGTTGGGGTAATAACTCCATCCCATGTTAATATCTGCTGTTGCCCAATCGCGGCTCACATTCGAGTTAACAAGGTGCTCATCAATATATTCCATATCCGTTTTGGTGTATCGGTTATACACCAACCCGGCTGAAAAATTACGGTTCCATTTTACATTTACATATTTGGCATTGTCGTATTGAATGTATCCACCATACAGAAAGTCGGGCTCCTGATTGTAATATTTGAAATGCGGACCAATTTCAAAGCGGTTTCCCTGGTAACGCGGATCAAATTCGCTGAAATGCCATTCGGCAGCCATCGATTCAGGAGAAGCCAGCACAAAAGTATTACGGATAAAATCCACCACTTCCTCCATTTCCTTTTCAGGAACGTGTCCTTCCTTAAAATCGCGGTTGTGTTTAATATTGGCAATCACCTGCGCAAACTGTGCAATTTCATAATCAGAGAACAAACGCCCCGGGTAATATTTTTCCAACAGGTAGTGTGCGGTCATTAAATGGTTCATCGGGCTTAAACGTCCCGATCCCCAACCAACTTTTGCATTTAAACCATAACGCAGGCGGTCTTTGGTATCGCTTACGTCAACCGGAGTGGTTACACCCAGCGAGTCGGTGCTGGTTCCGTCCAGGTTTTGTTTATACACCTCGTAACGCCCCCAGGCGCTTACATCAATTACGGTATAACTTTTTGCATCGTAATAGTAACGGTAACTATAATCGACATTTGCCGAAGTTCGTACACCATAAAAATCCTGATCGGCAATAATGTATTCCACTTTCGAGCTATCGATCCAATCGCCATAACCGCCATACGGACCAACTTCGAATCGCATATTCAAACGTTCCTGCTTGTAATCCAACAAATTCCAATAGGTATTTTCAATCCTGAATTTGCCATTCAGTAAAGTCCGATCTTCATCAAAACGGCTTTCGTCGCTCAACAATTCTTCCGTTTCTTTACTCACGCCTAAAATCAATCCCCAGTTCAGTTCGTGCTTTTTAAACGAAACCACCTCGTTATTGATCTCCTGCTGCTGCGCCCCGGCAACAAACACGGTAAATACAAAAATAAGGAGCAAACAAATTTGAGGGAATACGCTATTTAGTTTTCTCATTTTCCGACTTTGAAATTAGCCACAAAGAAAATAAACCTTCTGAAAACTACCTGCATAAACCGGTTAATAAAAGTTAAGCACTTACCGTCGGCGAGCGAAAAAACGGCTGCTTTTGGGTTAAAATGAAAGGATTGGTTAATTTTGCTTTCTAATTTGAATACAAACAGACATGTCAGTACATAGCGAAGTTCGAAAAGTTACCACGCACCGTTTATCAGAAATGAAACTGCGCGGAGAAAAAATATCGATGTTAACAGCCTACGATTACAGTATGGCACAGTTGGTTGATGAAGCCGGTATAGATGTTATTCTGGTTGGCGATTCGGCCTCGAACGTAATGGCGGGCCATGAAACCACGCTGCCAATTACTCTAAATGAAATGATCTTTCTGGGATCGTCGGTGGTACGTGCTGTAAACCGTGCGCTTGTGGTGGTCGACCTTCCATTCGGAACCTACCAGGGCAACTCGCGCGAAGCATTAAATTCGGCCATTCGTATAATGAAAGAAACAGCTGCCGACGCGGTAAAACTGGAAGGTGGCGAAGAAGTAATTGAATCGGTAAAACGTATCCTTTCGGCCGGAATTCCGGTGATGGGACACCTGGGATTAATGCCACAGTCGATTCATAAATTTGGTACTTACACGGTACGTGCCAAGCAGGAAGCAGAAGCTGAAAAGCTGATCAATGATGCCAAACTGCTGGAAGAAGCCGGTTGTTTTGCCATTGTGTTGGAGAAAATTCCTGCATCACTTGGTGAACAGGTTGCCAAAGAACTAAAGATTCCGGTAATTGGAATTGGTGCCGGTGGCGGTGTTGACGGTCAGGTACTGGTAATCCACGATATGCTGGGAATTACACAACAGTTCTCGCCTCGTTTTTTACGCAGATACCACAACCTGGCAGCCGAAATTAAAGGTGCCGTAGGAAATTATATAAACGATGTAAAATCGCAGGATTTCCCGAGCGATAAGGAACAGTATTAGAGTTCAAGTAACTGTCATTTCGAAGGAAGTATGACTGAGAAATCCATTTCATTGGAGCAGATTTCTCCTCTCCCGAAGTTTCGGGATCGTCGAAATGACAACAAGCACTGAGAATGGAAGTAATATACGAAGACAACCATATTATTGCAATAAACAAGGCATGCGGCGATGTTGTGCAGGGCGATAAAACCGGCGATGAAACCGTTTTGGACAAGGTGAAACATTACCTGAAAGTGAAATACAACAAACCGGGAAATGTATACCTTGGCCTGCCACACCGCCTCGACCGCCCTACAAGCGGTATTCTTATTCTGGCAAAAACCAGCAAAGTACTGCCACGGTTAAACAAACTTTTCCAAACCAAAAACGGCATGCGAAAAGTGTATTGGGCTGTGGTTGATAAACGTCCGCCAAAATATACCGACACGCTGGAACATTACCTGCGCAAAGACCAGGAAAAAAACCGAAGTTACGCCTTCACCGAGCCAAAACCGGGTTCGAAATTTGCCAGCCTCACCTATCGCCATGTGGCCAGTATCGACCGCTATCATTTGCTGGAGGTGGAAATCCACACCGGGCGCCATCACCAGATCAGAGTTCAGTTGCGCCAGTTGAACCTACACATTAAAGGCGATTTAAAGTATGGTGCTGACCGCTCGAACAAAGACAAAGGCATCCACCTGCATGCACGTAAAGTAGAATTGATGCACCCCGTGCGCCAGGAACCGCTTACAATTGTTGCCGACCCGCCAAAAGATCCGGTTTGGGACGAGTTTATGAAAATCTTTAAAGCCGGGAAATTTAGTCCGGTGGAGGTGTGAACTGAGAGTCTGAAGGATTTTGGTGAATGGGTAATTGAGTGAATGAGTAAATGCGGAAATGATTTAATGCTGAAATGCTTCAATATGTTCGCAATGATTTTTTGTTAAAACCCAAACGTGTAAAGGAGAACTGAAACAGATCTCTCCTCCCCCGAAGTTTCGGGGCTCGTCGGGATGACAGCTATACTCAGCTTTTGTCCTTTTGCTGTTTTTGACTTTCTACTTTTACCTTTTGCCTTGCACTCCTCTAATCCAGATCCTTAGGTTTAAACGCAAAGGGCAGCAAATTATCGGCGCCAACCAAAACCTGTATGTGTTTACGGCCATCGAGTATGATGCGAATGGGCTGGCTGTAGCGAAACTCGGTTTCAACCAGCACCTGGCGGCACGAACCGCAGGGTTGCGCCGGAAGTTCCAGAAATCCGTGCGAATTTTGCGCCGTTACGGCAATCGCTTTTACAGCCTGATCCGGGTAAGTTGAGTTAGCATAAAACAGGGCTACCCGCTCGGCACACAGTCCATCGGTAAAGTCAGCGTTCTCCTGGTTACTGCCGGTTACCACCTCGCCGTTTTCGAGCAGAAGTGCGGCTCCCACACAAAATTTCGAATACGGTGCATATGCATTTTTGCTGGCTTCGCGGGCTGCCAGCAACAATCTCTGATCGCTCTCGGGTAATTCATCTACCGCATCGTATTCACAAACTTTTATCGTGAGTTCCTTCTTTCGCATAAACGGGTATTTTTCTCAAATGTACAATTTTATATTAAATGGAAGTATGTTCTTCACTATGGTCCCTTTCTCTTCATACAGAATGTAAGAGTGAGAGCAGAATACAACCTGAAACAAAAAGGTTTCCTGGCATAGGTAGCCTTTTGTTGTTTTGCTTTTTCTAAATTAAAATCCACAATGCGATGAAAAACCGTCTTACCCAATCCTCCCTCAATCAGCCATATGGCTTAACCAAGTTTAATTCAGCGGTTAAACCATTTCACAATTCGGAGTCAAAGCATATTACAATACCAGATCAGAACGAACCACCATCTGATTAACAAAAGATAAAATTTGATTTTAACCTAAGTAAATTTATAAGTATGAAACGAGTAGTAAAGGTTACATTCTTTTTTGCCCTTATAGCCGGATTTTGTTTTACGGCTTGTAACCCAAAACCAAACAACAATCAGCAACCGGTTATAAAAACCACCTCTGGTACGATATCGGGCAGTATTAACGATAGTGTATACGCTTTTAAGGGGATTCCTTATGCCAAGGCCGAACGATTTATGCCTCCGCAGGAACCTGATGCATGGGACGGAGTTCGCGAATGTATCGCCTTTGGGCCGGTAGCCCGGCAAGTGGTACCCTGGTATCCCGATTCTGTTCAGAACGAAAAAGAACTGTTTAGTGCCAACGTTTGGACACAGGGAATCGGGGACGGCAAAAAGCGCCCGGTGATGCTTTGGCTACATGGCGGCGGATTTCATACCGGTGCCAGCAACGATCCGATGACTTATGGGGAAGCAATGGCAAAAAAAGGTGATGTGGTTTTCGTATCCATAAATCACCGTTTGAATATTCTTGGGTTTCTTGACCTGTCGGCATGTGGCGATAAATATGCAAAATCGGCCAATGTGGGTGTGCTCGACATTGTAAAAGCCCTGGAATGGATTCAGAAAAATATTGAACAGTTTGGTGGCAATCCTGCCGATGTAACCATTGTTGGCGAATCAGGAGGTGGCGGGAAAGTGGGCACCATAATGTGTATGCCGGCAGCAAAAGGGTTGTTTCAAAAGGCCATTATTCAGAGTGGAACCTTGATAAATACAATGACAAAAGAGACATCGCAGGCTTTGGGTTTAGCCGTACTCGAAAACCTGGGCCTTACACCAAACGATGTTGAAAAACTGAATACGATCCCTTACAAAGAGCTGGTTAAAGCAGGGAATGATGCAATTGCCAAAACATCGGACCCGAGAATACCCGGATCGCCAACCATGTTTGGATTTGCACCTTCTGCCGATGGCGAAGTTTTGTTACAACAACCTTTCAGCCCCGGGTTTGCAGACATTTCTCACGATATTCCGCTTATGATGGGGACCACACTAAATGAGCTGATGCGTACCGCTTATGGCGAAAAAGACCTGACTATGGAAGAGGCGAAAGAACGTCTGGCAAAGGAATACGGCGACAAAACCGATGAATACATTTCGTTATTTGCAGAGGCTTATCCCGATTTCACTCCACAGGATCTTCTTTCTGTTGACAAGACTTTCAGGCCTTTTACCATTCGAACTGCAGACGCTCGGGCACAGGAAACAGATGCCCCGTTATATGTTTACTTTTTGGCCTGGAAAAGTGGTGTTGACAATGCATCGAAAGGTTCGTTTCATGGTCTCGACATTCCGTTGGCATTCAATACCGTTGACCTGAGAGCAGACTGGACGGGCAATACCGAAGAAGCCTGGAAATTAGCTGACAAAATGAGCTCGGCATGGATAAACTTTGTGAAATCAGGTAATCCAAATGTTGATGGTGTGCTTCCAACATGGGAAGAATATACCCCGGAAAACGGCGCCACCATGTATTTCGATAACGAATGCAAAATTGCAAATAACCACGACAGAGCTTTGATGCATTTCATAAAACCACTTGATTAAATGGTTGTGTGATTTCATAACTGAATCCGCTTATCGGTTTTGCTAAGTAAAAAGTTGCATAAAGAAAAACCAGTGTAGCCAATTACCTAAAAGCTAAGCAACACAAATGCGGTTATATAACATTTAAAGCCTGAAAGGATTATTCGGTTATCGGTTCTTCATCAAGGTGTAACGACCTTGGTGGAGGACCGGCTCCGAAATCCAAAACATTTTCTACAACTGCCTTTAGGGCAAGTTGCAAAACCGCTGCAACAAACACTTACATACATAATCATTACCCTTACCACACCAATTTCTTTTCAGCAAAATCCAATAAAGCTATCTTACTCACGTTTCATTGTTTATAAAATGCTTAGGTTTTGGTATGCAAATGCCCCCAGGTATTCTATTTTTGACATCAGCAAACGTTGTAACAGAAACATGAGACACATAATTTCCTTTTTCCTTTTTATTTTACTGGCCTCAAGCGCATTTTCGCAAAACATTACCCGCGATGAGTACATCAGGCAGTGGCAACTGGTGGCAATTGAAGAGATGAACCGCAGTGGAATACCGGCAAGTATTACCATGGCACAGGGTTGTCTGGAATCGGGTAACGGCAACAGCGAACTTTCGCGGGAATCGAACAACCATTTTGGTATAAAATGTAAAAGTAGCTGGAAAGGCAAAAAGGTGTATTACGACGACGACCGCCGTAATGAGTGTTTCAGAAGTTACCGCTCGGTGAAAGATTCGTACATCGACCACACCAACTTTTTGATGGAGAATCCGCGTTATGCCTCCTTGTTTCTGCTCGACCCTACCGATTACAAAAGCTGGGCAAAAGGATTGAAAAAAGCGGGTTATGCTACTGCACACGATTACGACAAACGCCTGATTCGAATAATTGAGGAGAACAAACTGCACCGCCTCGACAAAAAAATGACTTTTAGCCCCATGGGTGGACAAACGGCACACAATGCTCTTGATACCGATAAAACAGGAGCTCTTACTATCCGGCCATTCTACACACACAAGGTTACCAAAATTAACCATGTAAAGGCTGTGGTAGCACAAAAAGGCGACACCTACGAAATACTGGCCCAGGAACTTGGATTAAAAGACTGGGAGCTGTATAAATTTAACGATCAGTCACCCGGACACCGCCCAATTCCCAATGAGGTGGTTTACATTCAGTACAAAAAGAGTAAATCAAGCAAAAACCAACTTACACACCGCGCACAGGAAGGCGAAACCATGCATTACATTTCGCAACTTTATGGTATAAAACTTAAACCACTTTACCGCCGCAACAATATGAAAAAAGGTGAGCAGCCTCAAGTGGGTCAGGTGATTTATCTGCGCAAGAAAAAGAAATGAAATAGGTAGAAGGATTGAAGGACTGATTGGTTAATGCGTAATTGTGTTAATACAGAAATGCTTAGATACGAATCATCCTCTTTTTCTCTGTAAAACTCTGTGGCTTCTCTGGGGTCCTCTGTGGTAAAAATGCGTTAATGATAAAATGCATTAATAAATTCCCAATGATTTTTCGATAGACCTCCAACGTGTAGTTTGTGGCTTGTAACTCTATTTCCACAACCATTTCAACTTGCTTCTCGTAAACAGCGATAGATAACCAAAAATCGCTGCTTCAGCGTTCTTTAACCGAGAGGAGGAACCATTATGAGAACATTGAAATTTTACAAAACAATCTTTCTTATTGCTGCCGCCTACGATCTTATCCTGGGCTTTTCTTTTTTTCTGCTGTATCCAAATGTGTATGCCATGTTTAACATTCCGCTGCCCGAAACAGAAGCTTACCTGCAGCTAAATGCTGCTTTTGTTTTTGCCCAGGGAATATTGTACTGGTTTGTTTACCGCAACATTAAACGAAATGTCGACATTGTAAAAGTTGCGGTGGCCTACAAATTTGCCTATGCCTGGGTGGCTTTGTACAACTGGGGAATTGGCGAACTGCCGCATGTTGTATTTGCTGTCTTTGGTCTCATCGATGTTGCTTTTATCGTACTTTTTATTCTTTTCCTAACCGATTACAGGAAGATAACTGAGTAAAAAGCGATCATTTTCCTCAACACGTATTTATTGCGAAAGTCAGGGGCTTATTCTGATGATGCCCGGTACATGAAATACCTTAACAGTACACGGTCGGCAAATAAAACAAACACCATCAAAAGGTTTATGCCAACCACCAGCGATGTATTTCGTGTAAGGAACGCCAGCCAACCCGATACAGTAACATCGTACCAAACAAAAGCCAGTACCGCTACAACAAGCATAATTCCGAGTATAACGGCCAGATAAATGGCAAATTCTCTGAGGTATTGTTTCCAGGCAAAACGCTGCTCCACCTTTTTAACAAGGGCATCGGTAAAATTCTCCGACAGCTTGAATTCCGGCTCCGAAGTGAACGCCTCTTTCAGCAGTTTGTCTGTGTCAAAATTCCGATCTTCGTTATACATAGTCAGCAAATATATTAGTTTGTTCCAAACGGGCAACTTTTTCAATCTTGCCTTTTAATAATTTTCGTGCCCGGCTCAGGTAACTTTTAATGGTTCCTTCGGGCATTCCTGTAATCTCTTCTATCTCTTTGTACGAGAACTCCTCCAGATGAAATAACGTAATCACCGTTCGGTAGTTCACCGGCAACGATTCAATCAGTTGCATGAGATATTTTTTCGCTTCTTCTTTTTCGATGATTTTCTGGTTCAGCCCCTGGTCTTTTTCAGCAAGAATAAGATTGGGCTCTTCGTTGTACGACAGTTCGCCTCTTCGTTTTTGCTTGCGGTAATGCGTTATTGCCGTGTTGTAAGCAATGGTTGCAATCCATGTCGACAATTTCGAATCGCCACGAAACCGTTTCAGTTTTTTAAACACTTTTATAAAAACCTCCTGGCAAATGTCTTCCAGTTCATCTTCCTGCTGAATAATGCGTCCAACCACATGCGTTACAAGTCGTTGGTACTTTCCCACCAAAAACCTGAACGCATGGTTGTTTCCGTTTAAAACCTGTTGAACCAGTTGCGCATCATTCATAATTATCTCATCAGACTAAACAAGGTAGGCAAATGTTACAATTATTTTTGAAAAGTTTGAAGACCGGAGACCGAAGCCCGAAGAAGATGGTGGTTTGCAAATCGTTAATTTCCTTTGCAGGATTTGATTTTGAACACAAAGCCAACGAATAACACTCAGCATTTTATATATTTGCGCAGATTTTTAAGAAACGATTGATTCGATCACGATCATAAATAAATTTTACACCGATGAGTTTTGTACAAGAGCTGAAATGGAGAGGCATGTTGCACGATATAATGCCGGGAACTGAAGAACAACTGGAAAAAGAATTAACTGCGGCGTATGTGGGTATCGACCCAACTGCCGACTCGTTGCACATTGGCCACCTGGTAAGTGTTATGATGTTGAAACACCTTCAGATTGCAGGACACCAGCCTATTGCTTTAGTTGGTGGTGCCACCGGAATGATCGGCGACCCATCAGGAAAATCGCAGGAGCGTAACCTGTTGGACGAACCAACTCTGCGCCACAACCAGGAATGTATTAAAGCTCAGCTGGCAAAATTCCTCGATTTTGAAAGCAAGGACGATAACGTAGCACTTTTGGTAAACAACTACGACTGGATGAAGGAATTTTCGTTCCTTGATTTTATCCGCGACGTGGGTAAACGTATTACCGTAAACTACATGATGGCGAAAGATTCGGTAAAAAAACGTTTGGGCGAAGAATCAAAATCGGGCATGTCGTTCACTGAGTTTACTTACCAGTTGGTACAAGGCTACGACTTTTACCACTTGTACAAAAACAACAACTGCCGCCTGCAAATGGGTGGATCAGACCAGTGGGGAAACATTACTACCGGTACCGAGTTGATTCGCCGTATGGACGGAGGTGAAGCGTTTGCATTAACCTGTCCGTTAATCACCAAAGCTGATGGTACAAAATTCGGAAAAACCGAGTCGGGAAACGTTTGGCTCGACCCTGAACGTACTTCGCCTTATGCATTCTTCCAGTTCTGGTTGAACACTTCGGATGATGATGCTGAACGTTACATAAAAATATTCACCCTGTTGTCGAAAGAAGAGATCGACACATTGGTTGCGGCGCATAAAGAAGCACCGCATGCCCGTGCATTACAGAAAAAACTGGCCGAGGAAGTAACCACAATGGTTCACTCGCGCGAAGAGTACGACATGGCCGTTGAAGCTTCTCAAATTCTTTTCGGAAAAGGAACAGCGGAGCAACTTCGTAAGCTTAATGAAAGTACCTTCCTTGCGGTGTTTGAAGGCGTTCCTCAGTTTAACATCTCGAAAGAGGAGTTGGCTGCCGGCATTAACGTAATCGATTTGCTGGCGGAAAAGACCGAGGTATTTCCATCGAAAGGAGAATTGCGTCGCACGATTAAAGGTAACGGACTGAGCATTAACAAAGAGAAAATTAACGATCCTGAGCTGATTGTAAACAACAACTTTTTAATTGGCGACAAATACATTCTGGCACAAAAAGGGAAGAAAAACTACTTCCTTATTATTGCTGAATAATCAGGTGTTTAAATACTAAAAACAGTTCGGGTGCGTTGAAATTACACGATCAAATTGAAACCACACCTTATGGATAACTTTTTTGACAACCAACGTATCCTGCAACTTATCTGGAAACGCAAATTTCATTTTGTACTTGTTGGTGTAATCGCTGTTGTTCTGTCGGCCATTTTTTCAGGCCCGGCGTTTATTACACCCAAGTTTAAGTCAACGGCGCGCATCTACCCTACCAACATCTGGACGATGAGTGATGAGTCGGAAACCGAACAGATGCTTGAGATTCTGAATTCGAATGACATCAAGTTCAGAATGTTCGATTCGTTTGATCTTGCCAAAGTATACGACATTAAGAAAGATGATCCGCAGTACATTACGTATATGCTTGGCGAGTATAACACCAATGTGAGTACCGGCAAAACAGAATACGAAACGGCTGAAATAAAAGTGTTGGATGAAGATCCGCAACGTGCTTCCGATATGTGCGATTCGATCATTTCGTTTTTCAACCAAAAAGTGCAGGAATTGCATAAAACGAAAGAAAAGGAAATGGTTGACATAACCGGCAGACAGCTGGATAAAAAATATGCCGAACTGGAAGTGTACGAGCACAAACTGGACAGTATTCGTGAAAAATACGGCATCATCAGTTATGGCCAAGTAGATGAAGTCACCCGTGGTTATATGAATGCTCTGGCTACCGGGCGCGGCTCGGCCGGTGATACCAAAAAGATTGAGAATCTTTACGACAACTTTGCGAAAGAAGGTTCGCGTGCTTACAAGCTTGAAAATAAATACAACAAAACTATTCAGACCATTGACTCTCTGTCGATTGTTTACGACACCTACTTAACTGAATACGAAAAAGAAATTACCTACAGCCACGTGGTGGAATACCCTTTCCCGGCTGATAAAAAAGCTTACCCTGTTCGCTGGCTGATCGTTGCTTTTACAACGCTGTCGGCAGTATTTTTTGCACTACTGGTATTCTTGGTACTCGACTACGGAAAAAAAGACTAAAGTGCCACAAAAAGCGGTCATACGAATAGCACTTTTTTATCTCATTTCCATCGGATTTATAGCACTGAATCTTTGGTTTGTGGTAGAAAAACACATGCTGTATGCCAATGTGCTTCCTCTGGTTTTTTCAGTGGTTTTACTGGCCGTTTATTCATTTGATAAAGTCATTTACCTCATTGCTTTTCTGGCGCCCTTATCCATTCCACTCAGGGAATATTTGCCCGGAATTGGTTTTGATATGTACATCCCTACCGAGCCACTGCTGTTTGGTTTGCTGCTGCTTTTTATTCTGAAAGTTATACAGGAACGCCAATTCGATCGTAAAATATTACTCCATCCGGTATCGCTGGCTGTTTATCTCAACCTGTTTTGGATTCTGATTACCAGTGTTACCAGCACCATGCCGATGGTTTCGTTTAAGTTTTTGCTGATGCGTATTTGGTTTGTGGTTGGTCTTTACCTGCTTACCGCCAAAATTTTTAAAGACGGCAAAAACATGGAAAAATATGTTTGGCTGTATGTTATTCCACTGATGCTGGTAATTTTCTATTCTACATACCGGCATCTGGGTTACGGTTTATGGGACAAGCAGGCTGCACACTTTGTGGTTTCGCCGTTTTACCGCGACCACACTTCTTACGGCGCTGCCACAGCTATTTACATCCCATTTTTGATCATGTTTATGTTCAGCAAAAGCTATTCAAAAAATATCAAATTACTTGCTGCCGGCGCACTTGCGGTTGTAACACTGGGATTTTTGTTGTCGTACAGTCGCGCGGCATGGCTGAGTATAATCGTTGCATTTGCCGTATGGACCATCATAAAACTTCGCATCCGGTTTAAGCCACTTTTTATTACACTGATTACGATAATTGGTTTGTTCCTTGCCTTCCAATCTCAGATTTTAATGAAACTGGAGCAGAACTCTGAAGAGTCATCGGCCAATATAATGACACACATTTCGTCGATGTCGAACATAAGCTCCGATGCCTCGAACCTGGAGCGTATTAACCGCTGGAGTTGCGCCGTGCGTATGTTTGCAGACAAACCCGTGGTTGGTTACGGCCCGGGAACCTACATGTTTAAATATGCCAGATACCAGTTAAGCAAAGATCGCACAATTATCAGTACCAACTCAGCCGATGGAGGAAATGCTCACAGCGAATACCTTGGCCCCATGGCAGAGTCGGGGATGCTTGGTTTGGCAACTTACCTGTTAATTATAATCCTGGTGATTTATACAGCCGTAAACACTTATACCCGCTTATCAGATTACCGGCTTCGGTCGATTGTTTTGGCGGCACTTATTGGGCTGGTTACCTACTACATCCACGGTTTTTTGAATAACTTTTTGGATACGGACAAGATATCGGTGCCGTTTTGGGGATTCACGGCAATGATCGTTGCCATTGATATTATCTCAAGAAAACAGGAAAAATATACAGAACTGAAACAAGATTAATTCAGGTAAGCACTCAATTCTGCAATTTTCATTTGACGGTCCATTGAAAAGGAAATGCTTTCGCGTTCCACCTTTTCCAGAATGAAATATGATTTCCGAAAAAAGTCAATACGCTTATCATCCGAGTCGGCCAATTCACCCTGTTCTTTTAAAACAAAAGCTACCATTTCGAGCTGTTCGTTTACCAGATTTTTGTCTTTCTCCAACAAGTTTATCAAAGCTTCAACCGAGAGTTTCTCCACATCTTCATCAATTTTCAGGTACTCGTAAAAAAAACGGATTTGCTTTTCAGCCTCTTCGTCTTCTCCTTTTCTGCGGTGACGCAAAATCTTTTGGATGACTTCAAACAGCATCATCAGCTGGCGCATTAAATAATCTTTCTCAACTCCCATGGTAAAAACTGTGATTCGTGTTCTGAAAGATAAGTCAATTTGGCTACTTTTGAAAAAAATTTGAGAATGGGATATTTCGATGACCTTTTTCCTGACCGATATGAGGATGAATTAAAGGAGGGGAAGGATTTTTATATGGAAAATGGCTACCGGGTAATGACAGAGTCATACCTGATAAACCGTGGTTACTGTTGTGCCAACGGATGCCGCCACTGCCCATACTGGCCAAAAGCACAAAAAGGAAATACCAATCTCAGAAAAAAATAGTTATGCAAGGAAAAGACCTGAGAATAGTTTTTATGGGAACGCCCGATTTTGCCGTGGCCAGTTTACAGGCCCTGGTTGAAGGCGGATACAATGTAGTTGGTGTAATTACAGCTCCCGACAAACCGGCAGGACGTGGAAAAAAACTCCACCAATCGGCGGTGAAAGTATATGCAAGCGAACAAGGGCTTAATGTTCTGCAACCTGAAAAGCTTAAAAACCCGGAATTTCTGGATGAACTAAGGGCTTTGGAAGCCGACTTGCAGGTTGTTGTGGCATTCAGAATGTTACCCGAGGTTGTTTGGGATATGCCACGTTTAGGAACTTTTAATTTGCATGGATCTTTACTACCACAGTATCGCGGAGCGGCACCATTAAACTGGGCCGTAATAAACGGCGAAACAAAAACCGGTGTTACTACTTTTCTACTCGCTCATGAAATTGATACCGGGAAAATTCTTTTCCGCAAAGAAATTGATATTTGGGAAAACGACACGGTTGGAACCATTCACGATGCACTGATGGGCATTGGTGCCAAACTGGTTGTTGAAACCGTTGATGCGCTGGCTTCGGGAGAGTACAAAGCCATTCCGCAGGAAGAGCTTGTTGCTGAAGGAGAAGAGATAAAACATGCTCCGAAAATTTTCAAGGAAGACTGTAAAATCAATTGGTCGGCCGATGCTGATGCGGTTCGTAACCTTATTCGCGGACTATCGCCCTACCCGGCTGCCTGGAGTACCTTAAAACACAAAGAAACGGGGCAGGAAACTGCCACCAAAATATTTATGGCCATGCGTGTTGAAGACAATAAAAACACACCTCCGGGAACACTGGAAAGCGATGGTAAAAACTTTCTAAAAGTGGCTTGTTCCAATGGCTGGCTGCAAATTACTGATCTGCAAATTGCGGGTAAAAAAAGAATGAAAGTTCAGGATTTTCTTCGGGGATTTCAGCAAATAGGAGATTACACTTTTCAATAAGCCAATTAGTGATAGTATCACTTTGAGTGATACTATCACTAACTAAATATGTTATTTCTTAACGGCTTTCCCGTTCATAATAAAGAAGTAGAGCAGGAATCCGAGCGAAATACAAACCATCAAAATTCCCAGCGGTAAAACGGCATCACGGCCTCTAACCAATTCACGGTTAAATAAACCCATCACTTCAATAATAATAAAACCCAAACCGGTCATTAAAGCAACCAATCCCCATTTTAACGAAGGATAACGGTTTGTTTCATCATTTTCAACTTTTGGTTCTTCCAGAATACCAACTCTATCGTACTGTTCTGCCTTAATCAGTTTCCGTTTTAATAAATGGGTAGAAAATAGTTTGATGATGTGATATGCTCCAAAAAATACTACGCCTACTGCAATTAACTCTTCCATAATTATTGTTTTAAAATTTATTTTCTGACCGTTTGACTACAGGGAAGAATGAAATGTTGCAACTTTTTTAAAATAATTTTCAGAGCACATTAATTGCATCCAAAGAAGCGAGTAGTATTACAGTGAAGAAAACAATGTTATAGATAAACGAAAGGGCAAAGAATTTAAGCACGACCTTCCCTATCGATTGCCCGTAAAATTTCTTTAAAGCTATTATAATATAGATGGGAACCGACAAGAACAAAATTCCTGACACATTAGCAATGTCTTTGTCAAATAACAAGTACAGGCCAATTATAGTAGTCATTACCAAAAAAATAAACGAATGGATGTGAATGGAAAAAACCAGGTGCCGCATGTAGTTATGGCGCCGACGAATATAAATGAGCTTTAAGATAAGTGCAAAAAGCGGCAGCAACAGGAAAAATGCGTACGAAATGTATTTTAGTATCTTAGCCATGGTAGCTTCAGGAGAGCGCAACATTCGGATATTTTCCTGCAATTCAGCGCGTTTCCCCGGATCTTTTTCCTCTTCCAGCTCCTTTTCCATATCGTCGGCATAATTATTTAGTGCCAGTCTTATATTTCGTGCGCCACCCCAACTTCCCAGATCTAATTCATTTACGGATTTGGCCACATCGATACTATCCATCTGAATATTTCCTTTACTCAGAACTTTATTCAGGGCCTGCTTTTCTTCCGGTGCTATTTGATCGTTTACCTGGTTCAATATAGAATCGGCTGCAACCACTGAAATAGAGTCAAGCCCTAATTTGGCCTCTTGTAGATCCGAGTCGAGTACCGTTGACAAACCACGATTGGTAACAATTTGCAACAACAAAAACAGTATAAAACTCACAAAAATAAAAATGCGCAATGGCGGGGTGTAACGAACTCTGCGACCGACAAAATATTCTTTGGTAAGAAAACCGGGACGCGCAATTAACGCAAAAAGTGTTTGAAAAAAACGGGTATCGAAAGCAAAAAAGTCACCAAGAAAATTGTAAAATATAAAACCAAATGGCCTGTCGTATTCTTTAACCGCCTGCCCACAATTCGGACAATAATGCCCTGAAAAATTTGTTCCACAGTTTAAACAATCAACATCGATTTGCCAGTTGGAATTATCTTTCCCCTTAAAACGCTCTGTTAGTTTAGACCACATCTTCATATTCGCGATTCTCTTTCATGTCTATTTCCCATCCTTCAATAAACGGGAAAATCGATGGTGCAAACGATCGGATCGGTTCATACATACGCGAATTTTCTTTGGCTTCGCGCGAAAGAATATGAACGTCCTCATCAATCTTGTCGAAGATAACCAATATTATACTTAATATCAAGGCTGATTTTAAAACTCCAAAAACCAAACCGGCCAGTTTATTTGCGAATCCCAGCAAAACGGTTTCGGCCATTTTACTTACCGCGCTGCCAACAATGTGCACCAGAATAACGATAACAACAAAGGTGATGACAAACGATATAATATTCATGTGTTTCGAATGCATGTTAAAATTCTCGATCAGAAATTCGGTGGTAACGTATGAGAATTTAATTGCTCCCCAAATTCCTAAAATGAGTGCTGCAATTGATGCTACCTCAGAAATAAGGCCTTTACTAAAACCATTTATTGCTGACAGTATCAACAAAATGCCTAAAATAATATCGATGTAGTTCATACTATAATTTCTATGGATGTTAGGTTTCCCGAAACAATTTGACGCGGTAAATATAAAAATTCGAGATCAGTTAAAAAACCGGCCAATCGGCCAGCGAACAGATTTTATGGTTAAACGAACTTTTTCCACAATTTATTTTTCCGGGCGGCGCAATTATTGCCCATTTCAAGATGATTTTTGATTGTATTTTTGATACAATTATTCATAAATTTGGACTTCATAAAAATAAACGTAACAGATGCCTCTTATCAATTCAGTTATCAAGTGGGTAAATATAAAACGTAACTACCAAATACAGTATTACCGCGAATATCCACATGAAATCCAAAACGAAACCTTATTTGAACTTTTGCAAAGTGCAAAAGACACACAATGGGGCAAAGCACACAATTTTGATGATGTAACATCGTACCGCGAATTCCAAAAAGCAATGCCTTTGCAAAGCTATGATGATGTAAAACCATACATCGACCGCTTGCGCCAGGGCGAAAAAAACCTGCTTTGGCCGGGCGAGGTAAAGTGGTTTGCCAAATCGAGCGGAACTACCAGCGACAAAAGCAAGTTTATTCCGGTTACCAACGAAGCTTTGGAAGAATGTCATTTGCGTGGACCAAAAGATATTTTTGCCCAGTATATTACCTCAAATCCTGAATCGAAAGTTTTAAAAGGAAAAATTCTGACTTTGGGAGGAAGCCACCGAGTCAGCACTTTTAACAATAATTCGTTTCATGGCGATCTTTCGGCGATTATGATCGAGAATGAGCCCTTTTGGTCGGATCTGTTCCGGACACCGGCCGCAGAAATTGCCCTTATCGAAGAATTTGAAGAGAAAGTAGAAAAGATAATCGATACCACCCTCGACCAGAATGTTACTGCGTTTGCAGGTGTTCCGTCGTGGTACCTGGTACTTTTTAAACGCGTGCTGGAAAAAACCGGCAAATCGAACCTGCTGGAAGTATGGCCCAACCTTGAAGTTTTTGCTCATGGAGGTGTAAATTTTGAGCCCTACCGCGAGCAGTACCGTAAAATTATTCCATCGCCACAAATGCATTACGTGGAAACCTACAATGCATCGGAAGGTTTTTTTGGAATTCAGGATAACGAACACCAGGACGACATGCTTTTAATGCTCGACTATGGCATTTACTACGAATTTATTCCCATGTCGGAATTTGGCAGCGAAAATCCAACTGTACTTAATCTTGAGGATGTGGAACTGGACGAGAATTATGCCCTGGTAATTTCTACCAACGCCGGATTGTGGCGGTATATAATTGGCGACACCATAAAATTTACCTGCAAATACCCATTCAAGATAAAAGTTACGGGGCGCACCAAACATTTTATTAATGCCTTTGGCGAAGAGGTGATTATCGACAACGCCGAGCAAGCACTGAAAGTTGCCTGCCACCACACCGGGGCAATCGTAAATGAATACACCGCAGGCCCGGTATTTATGAGCGACAACAACAAAGGAGCACACCAGTGGATTATTGAATTTGCAAAGGAACCGAAAGACGTCGATCACTTTAAAACGATACTGGACAATTCGCTAAAAACACTAAACTCGGATTACGAAGCCAAGCGCCATAAAAACATGACCCTTGAAATGCTGCATCTTACGGTAGCGCCAAAAGGAACTTTCTACAACTGGATGAAACAACGCGGCAAGGTTGGCGGGCAAAATAAAATTCCGCGTCTGGCCAATAACCGAAAATATCTGGACGAACTTATGAACATTCTGGGGACCGACAGCTAATTTTTTTATACTTTAGAATTTCAAAAAAATAATTGAATATGCACATTGCGATAGCGGGTAACATTGGTGCCGGAAAGACAACATTGAGCGAGCTTCTGGCGAAACATTATAAATGGACCCCACATTACGAAGACGTAGACGAAAACCCTTATCTGAATGACTTTTACAACGACATGCAACGTTGGTCGTTTAACCTGCAGATATACTTCCTGAATTCGCGTTTTAAACAGATTATCGATATCCGTAAGTCGGGAAAAACGATTATACAAGACCGTACTATTTACGAGGATGCCGAAATTTTTGCTCCCAACCTGCACGCCATGGGATTGATGAGTACCCGCGATTTTGGCAACTACAAATCGTTGTTCGATCTGATGGCCAGCCTGATTCAGCCGCCTGATTTGCTGATTTATTTACGCGCATCGATTCCTACACTGGTAAACCAGATTCAGAAGCGGGGACGTGAATATGAAAACTCGATCCGTTTGGATTATCTGAAACAGCTAAACGACCGTTACGAGAACTGGATTAGTGGTTACAAAATGGGGAAATTACTGGTGATTAATGTGGATGACCTTGATTTTACAGCCAATCCTGAAGACCTGAGCTTTGTTATCGATAGGATCGATGCTCAGATACACGGTTTATTCCAATAATAGATTCTATAAAAAGAAACTGTCATTTCGAAGGAAGAATGACTGAGAAATCTGTAACAGATTTTTCTCCGTCAGCCGACTGAACGAAATGACAGTTTTTTTATGTGTTCAGTTCTACCCCTCACCCTATCGGGAGCTCCCCTTACAAGGGGAGCGCGTTCAAAGTAGATTTTATCGTTTACTTCAAAGTTGCATGCTTAGCCTTGCCACTGTTTCCCCTCGCGAGGGGAAATGGCGACAGCCAAAGGGGTAGAGAAAGTAAACTTCGTTAAAACACCTACCTACCCAACAATCTTTTCAATCTCGGCTTTCACCTCCGGCCACTGATCATCGGCAAGGTTTGGCCCCATTACTTCAACAACTTTCCCAGAAACAAGTGCCGCAATTTTGCCACATTTCTCCAGGTCGTAGCCATTTGTGAGGCCATAAAAGAAACCGGCGGCATACGCATCACCTGCTCCGGTAGTATCCAATGCTTTGGCAGGAATAACTCCAACACGTGCAACCGCATCACCTTGTTTTATCATCGAACCGTCTTTCCCCACTTTTACAACGGCAATTTTATCGCCTTTTGCAATTTCGTGGAGCGCAGCTTCCGGATCTAATCCAGTGTATGACTTAGCTTCTTCTTCGTTGGCAAAAACAATATCCACATAATCACGGATCAGCTCCTTCAGAAAATCGAGATTGGCCTCCACCACATTAAAGCTCGACAGGTCAACCGCGATTTTTACACCGGCCTTTTTGGCAGCCACAGCACAGGCTTTTATCAGGTCGTGATTAAAAACCAGGTAACCTTCGATGTAAACATATTCGTAGCCTTTAAACAAATCTTCTGTAACTTCCTCCGGTACCATATCGGCTGCAGCGCCCAGGTAGGTTGCCATGGTACGTTCCGAATCAGGACTAACCAGCCCCATTACTCTTCCGGTAGCATTTTCGCTGTGAAACAAATGTGTTTTTACACCACGTTTTTCAAAGTCGTTACGAAAAAGATCGCCCAATTCATCGCGACCGATTTTCCCCATATATCCGGCATTGCCACCAAGATTGGCCAAAGCACGAATCGAATTGGCAACCGATCCTCCGGTAGCCAGCTCACTTTTCTCCGAATAAGTAGCGTCGTAAATTGTTTTCGACTGGTCGGCATCAACCAGCGTCATACTTCCACGTGGTAAGCCAAATTGTTCAAGCAAAGCATCGCTATCCAAAACCGAGATTACATCAACCAAAGCGTTCCCCATACCCAATACGGCAGGAATATTTTGTTTTTTCATTCTTATCAAATTTTTAGTGCCGCAAATATCAGCATTTTTATCGAAGCGAAAAAAACAATGACTCAGATAAATAGCTCACCTCTTTTGCTTCAACATTTCCAGGTTCAATAAAATAATCAGGAAAATTCATTTCTTTTTGTTATTTTTACAATATGAAATAATAATATTCATGCTTTAAAATGAAAGAGTGGTATCTTGCACCGCTATAAAAACCGAAAGAATCATTAAACCGAAATATATTATGAATCACAAAATCACATTTGTTATGCTTCTTGCTCTATTGCTTGGGGCGTGCACACAAAAATCTCCACAAACGAAATCATTTACATCGTCGTTACTTCAGTACGATGAACAAATTGACGGTATCATTTCGCAAATGACACTGGATGAAAAAGTAAATATGCTGCACGGAAAATACATGTTTGTATCGGCCGGAGTTGAGCGCCTGGGTATTGCCGACATGGTTTATGCCGACGGGCCATTTGGTATTCGCGAGGAAATGGAACCCAAAAGCTGGGCCCCGCTTGGATGGGAAAACGACAAAGCCACTTTCTTCCCTACCGGATCGGCATTGGCAGCTACCTGGAGTCCGGAGCTGGCGTATGCCTACGGAACCGGAATGGCAAAAGAAGCCCGGTTACGCGGAAAAGATGTAATCCTTGGGCCAGCCATCAATATTCAGCGAATTCCTACCGGAGGACGTACATACGAGTATATGAGCGAAGATCCGTTTCTGAGCTCACAACTGGCAGTGCAGTACACTAAAGGTGCGCAAGACAATGGTGCTGCGGCCTGTTTAAAACACTATGCACTGAACAACCAGGAGAACAACCGCGGAACGGTAAACGTAATCATTGGCGAGCGTGCCATGCGTGAGATTTACCTTCCTCCGTTTAAAGCAGCTGTTCAGGAAGCAGATGCTTACAGTGTTATGTCGGCCTACAATAAAGTAAACGGCTGGTGGTGCGCCGAAAACGATGTACTGCTAAACCAGATCCTGCGTGAAGAATGGGGATTTGGCGGATTTGTTGTGTCGGACTGGAATGGAACACACTCTTCCGTGGAATCGGTAAAACACGGATTAAACGTTGAAATGCCCGACAGCAGATATCTGGGTGCAGCCTTGCTCGACTCGGTGAAAGCCGGTGCAGTTTCGGAAGAAGTAATCGACCAGCGTGTACGCGAAATTCTGCGTGTACGTTTAGCTATCGAACCGGTTCCTGCCGAAGAGGCCAACCAGGTAGTTACCTCGCAGCCCGAAAGCCAGAAAATTGCTTATGAAGTGGCTTGTAAATCGGTAGTGCTGCTGAAAAACGAAGGCATCCTTCCGCTCGATTTAAGTAAAAAACCATTAATCGCGGTAATTGGCGAAAATGCCGTTCGCGAAATGGGAAGCGGCGGTATTGGTGCAGGCGTAAAAACGCTGTACGAAGTTACGCCGCTTGAAGGACTAAAAAACAAAATTGGCGACAAAGCCGATATTCAATATGCACAGGGTTATGTTCCGGTAGAGCTGGATTACGCACGTATTTTCGGAGCCAAATCACAGGAAGATATCGACCGTGAGGATAAAGAGAAAGCAGTTCTGAACAAAAAACTAAATAAAGAAGCAGTTGTACTGGCCGCCAAAGCCGATATTGTGCTGTTTATTGGTGGCGACAACCGCGCTGTGGAAACTGAAGCCAACGACCGCGAAAACATCTTCCTGCCATCGGGTCAGGATGATTTAATAAAACAATTAAGTGTTGTAAACGAGAATATCGTTACTGTGCTGGTTAGCGGCGCGCCCAACGATTTGAACACCGTAAAACCATTGTCGAAAGCCTTGTTGCAATCGTGGTTTAACGGTACCGAAGGCGGAAATGCACTGGCCGACATCCTGGTTGGAAATATTTCGCCAAGCGGACGTTTGCCATTTACACTGCCCATAAAGCTGGAAGATTCGCCGGCTTATGCGCTGGGTAATTATCCGCAGGGAGCCAAAAAAGGCGATATTTTTGTTGACCTTGTTGACGAGAAAGAATCGGAAGCACATGCTGCCGACGGCAAGCCGGAGGACGACCCGAACACAGCTTACTATTCGGAAGAATCGCTGGTGGGTTACCGCTGGTTCGATACCAAAAACAAACCGGTAATGTATCCGTTTGGTTACGGTTTATCGTACACCGAATTTGCTTATGCCGATTTGAATACCACGCAGGAAAGTTATGGAGCTGACGAAACCATTTCGTTGTCGTTTAACCTGAGTAACACAGGCGATATGGCTGCCGAAGAAGTGGTTCAGGTGTATGTACACCGTATTAATCCTTCGGTTGAATGGCCATTTAAAGAGTTAAAAGCATTTACACGTGTGGCACTTGAGCCGGGTGTAAGTCAGACTGTAACTATGGATATTCCGGTAGAAGACCTGCAATACTGGAACGAAGAGAACCACGCCTGGGACAACGACCTTTGCGATATTGAATTGCTGGTTGGTGCCTCATCAGGTGATATCCGTTTAAAGAAACAGATTTCGCTGAAATAATATTATTCTCAATAAAATTTCAAAAGCCCGGTTTTGTGCCGGGCTTTTTTCATACCACCAAATCATTCATTTCAAGTCACTTCTACCCAATTCCAAACCACAAATTTCTTTAACCCGTTTAATTCTTAGAACAATTGCCCCCACTTCCTTTGTTACCTTGGGTAAAAGATAAATTTTACAATGAAAAACAAGAAAAAGATTGTTGTTGTGGGAGGAGGATTTGCAGGATTGGAACTTGTAAAAAGGCTAGGGAATTCAACCGACTACCAGGTTGTATTGGTCGACAGCAACAACTATAATTTCTTTCCGCCTTTAATCTACCAGGTATCAACCGGTTTTATGGAACCGTCGGCAATAAGTTATCCGTTTCGTAAAATTCTGCGAAAATTTAAAAACGCCGGTTTTCGACTTGGCTCTCTTGAAAAAGTTGTACCCGAAGAAAACAAAATAATACTCAGCAACGGCGAGATGGAATATGATATTTTAGTAATGGCAACCGGTACGGAGACAAACTTTTTTGGGAACAAAAACATTGAGCGAGAAAGTTTGCCAATGAAAACCATAAGCGATTCATTGTCGCTTCGAAATGTTATTCTAACCCGCCTTGACCGCGCTACAAGAATACCCGATGAAGAAGAGCGGAAAAAACATTTGACATTTGTTATTGCAGGTGCAGGACCTACCGGAGTTGAGCTTTCGGGTATATTAGCCGAAATGAGAAGTTCAATTATTATAAAAGATTATCCGGAATTAAAGAAAACAGATCTTGGAGAAATTAGCCTGATTGACGGACAAGCATCCGTATTAGCTCCCATGTCGGAACATGCCCAGAAGTACACCACCAAAAAATTATCGGAATTGGGTGTAAATTTAATCATGAATACAATGGTAAAGGATTTTCACGACGAAACCGTGTATTTATCCAATGGCAAAGAAATTCCATCAAAAAACCTGATTTGGGCAGCCGGAGTTTCGGCTAAAACTTTTCCGGGTTTTTCTGACGAATGTTTTGGAGCGGGCAAACGATTAAAAACGAACCAATTTAATCAAGTCCATTCCTACGATAATATTTATGCGTTGGGAGACTGTGCACTGGTGCTCGGCGATAAAGATTATCCCAAAGGACACCCGCAATTGGCCCAACCGGCGCTACAACAGGCAAAAAATCTGGCCGAAAACTTAATGCGGAAAGACAATAAGTGGAAGCCATTTCAATACACCGACAAAGGCTCGCTGGCAATAATCGGAAGAAATAAAGCAGTGCTTGATTTTCCGGGGCAGAAACATTCTGTAAAAGGTTTTAGCGCCTGGCTTATTTGGATTTTTGTGCACATTATGGGACTGGTAAATTTTAAAAACAAAACAAGAACCTTGTATAACTGGTTGGGGTACTACATATACAAAGACCAATATTTCAGAATGATTATTAAACCAACAGAAAGAGACAACAAATAATATATCGATTTAAAATAGCTTCGCTTTATAACTACACTATTTTTTGCTACAATTTTTTTTAATTGCGGTTAACGAAGTATAGACAGAATTACCGAAGCTGGTACAACACTGTTCTGCAGCACTCAAAAAAACAGCTGTTTTAAGTGCTCAACAAAAACAATTTGTTATACTTTTAGGGTCGGCTCCAAGCTGAAAAGTTACCATTTTCACTACTGCTATTTATCCTAATACTATAACAAAATGAGCTACAAAAACATCTTCCTGTTATTAGTTGGAATAATTTCAGTCACCTTATGTTACGCACAAACCGACGACAAAATTGTGATTGATGAGAATATCCAACTATTGCATCTTCAGGATTCTGTTTTCGTACATATTACTTTTGACGAACTGGAAAATTTTGGCCGCTTTTCTTCCAATGGTTTGGTAATTATCCGAAACGGACATGCACTGATGATTGACACTCCGATGGACAATGAGAAAACTGAAAAGCTTACGTCATACATTCAGAATTCGTTCTCGGCTAAAGTGAAAAAACTTATCGCATGCCATTTTCACAACGATTGTTTGGACGGTGTAACCTACCTTAAAAGTATTGGAGTGGAATCAATTGCCAATTCTATGACCATCGGCAAATGTAAAGAATTGGGAATTCCGGAGCCATCAACTGCTTTCAACGACTCACTGATTTTTGATTTTTACGGCGAACCAATTGAATGCCGTTACTTTGGTGCCGGACATACATTTGACAACATTACAGTTTGGCTTCCCACGGAAAAAATTCTGTTTGGTGGCTGCCTGGTAAAATCAGCCAATTCTACAAATCTCGGTAATCTCAGCGATGCTGTTGTCGAGGATTGGGAAACAACGGTTCGTGAGGTAAAAACAAAATATCCTGATGCAAAAATTATAGTTCCCGGACATGGTGCTTTGGGAGGACCGGAGCTGTTGAGTCACACTATAGATTTGGTTGCAATAGAGAAAAACAAATAAATCCACGTCTTAACAAACCATAGCTCAGCTAAAATGTTATACCTGTAAATTCCACCAAAAATGTTGAGCAGAGAAACAAAGCATGTTTGAGAGACTTTATAAGTACCTGAATAAAGGAGACAAACAAGGGGTTTGCACCGACATTACCGAGGACGCCTGCCCATATGTTCCCCACAATTTCTTTTTACAAATTTTCAGTAATGTGTTCACCCAGCTTGGCGATACGCTGAGCAACCCAAAAACCGTTTTAACGTGGTTAATGAGCTATGTAAGCGCGCCGGTTTACCTCATTAGTTTAATTGTACCGTTGCGCGAATCGGGATCGATGGTGCCACAAGTGTTTTTTGCACCCTTTATTCGAAAACGCTCCATCCGGAAATGGGTGTGGGTAATAGGTGCTTTGCTGCAGTTTCTGGCCATCGCATCCATTGGAATTATTGCGCTGTATTTTAAAGGCGTTCCTGCCGGATGGCTGATTGTTGCCGCTGTTGTACTGTTTAGCTTATCGCGAAGTATGAGCTCGCTAACCTCGAAAGACATTATCGGGAAAACCATCCCCAAAACCCGTCGCGGACGTATGAAAGGTTATTCCGTTTCGGTGTCGGGCGTGTTGGTACTGGCGGCAGGTTTGTTTATGTTGTACCAGTCGGAAAAAGATGCTACCATACACTTTTACACCAATATCATCTTTTTCGCGTCGGCAACCTGGCTGGTGGCAGCATTTATTTATGCGCAAATAAAAGAATTCCCAAGCCAAACTGAGGATAAAACCTCTGGCAACGACAGCATTTTATCGAGTTTTGGCCTGCTAAAAACAGATAAACATTTCCGCGATTTTATCATCGCCCGCACCCTGCTTTTGTGTACAGCTTTGTCGGCCCCGTTCTATGTTATCCTGGCGCAGGAGTATGTGGGAAAAGAAGCCTATCTGCTCGGATTGTTTATTATTGCCAAAGGCGGTGCTTCGATGGTAAGCTCGCCGGTTTGGGGGAAATATGCCGATAAGTCGAGCAAGAATATTATGGCAGTGGCGGTGCTGATCGCTTCCGCTCTTGGCATCTTTATCTTTTTCACCATTTCGTATTTCGATGCCTTGCGAAGTGCAAAATGGCTCTACCCTGTTGTGCTGTTCATTTTAGGCATTGCCCATCAGGGTGTTCGCTTGGGGCGCAAAACCTATGTTATCGATATGGCCACCGGAAATGAGCGCACCAGTTACGTGTCGGTTAGTAATACCGTTATCGGCATCATTCTTTTGCTGGTAGGCGGATTAAGTGCTTTGGTTTCGCTGTTGTCGGTTGAAGGCGTGATTTTACTGCTGTCGTTACTTGGTTTAGCCGGCGCTTACAAAAGCTACAAACTGCCTAACGTGGAGCAAATATAAGGGCAGCAGAAGTTGGTTCTTATTCCCCTGAAAAGTACATTTGTGATTCGGGAAATAATGAAGAACAGAAAAGATGAAACGAATTAGACTAATACAAATGTTGCTGGCGGCAGTACTATTTTTGGCCGCCTGCTCTGACGATAATAATGATCCGGTTGATCCTTCACCCGATCCCGAACCAAAGGAACTGATAGCGGCCATGGACTTATCGCAGTTACCGGAAATAGAATTAACCAATCCAATATTTTACGATCTTGAAAACGACCCAAAAGACTTTCTCGATATTGTAAAAGAGAATGGTGTGAACACGATTCGCCTGCGTTTGTGGGTCGATCCGGAGAACGAACATTCGGGTTTTAACGAGGTAAAAACATTTGTCAAGCAGCTAAAGGCAAAAGGTTTCGACATCTGGCTAACGGTTCATTATTCCGATACCTGGGCAGATCCCGGGCAACAAAACAAACCCGGGCGTTGGAGCAACATTTCTTATGCAGCATTAAAAGACAGTGTGTACGCCTATACACAAAAGATTATGACGGAAATTTCGCCCGATTATATTCAGATCGGAAATGAGATTAACAGTGGATTTTTGCATCCTGAAGGAAACATTCAGGACCAGACTTACCAGTTTCTGGAGTTGATGGGAAAAGGGATTCAGGCTGTGAGAGACAATTCCTCAACCACAGAAATTATGATTCATTATGCAGGAATCAACAATGCCGACTGGTTTTTTAATGTAGTCCGCAACCTCGATTACGATATGATTGGCTTATCGTACTACCCCATTTGGCATGGAAAAAGTTTAACGAGCCTGAAAACTACCATGACCAACCTGAGCGAAACTTTTAACAAGGAGATTGTGCTGGCCGAAACCGCCTACCCTTTTACGCTCGACTGGAACGACTGGACCAACAACATTGTGGGGCAAGACGACCAGTTGATTCTTCCGGATTACCCGGCTACCGAAACGGGGCAACAACAGTTTATCGAACGTATCAAACAAATTTCGTTTGACGAAGTGGAAAAAGGTCGTGGTTTTTGTTACTGGGGCGCCGAGCTCATTGCCTGGAAAGGCCCGGAAGCCACGGATGCATCCCCATGGGAAAACCAGGCTGTTTTTGATTTTGACAATAAAGCTTTGCCGGTGTTATCGGCATTTGGGGCTGAATAGCTTGATTTAACAATTAACTGCCGGAAGTATATTTGCACCGTCTTTTAAGGCGGTGATATCAACAAAACAAATCAAAATGAATTTTTAGGATTTTTGTATAATGAAGTGTCCAAAAATCTTAAAAATTCACAGCCACATACTCAGTGCTTGAACACCGCTCGAAAGAACGGTGCAAAAAATAGTTTCAGAAATCATCCAGGAACATAGCCTAATAAGCGAAACTACTACCTCCCAGAAACTCCCGAAGTAATGAAGTTGGCGGGATTTCCTCATCGCTAATGGGTTTAAAGTACGACAGGAATTCCAGTAAACGCGTTGATTCCATGTACTCCGGCTGGTTTTCGAGCACTAACTTTAATATCGGCTCGGCATATTTTTTCAAAACCGCCAGCTCATAAATGGTTGCCGAGTTAAACATTACATCCGCATTTTCCTGGTAAGGGAATATATTTTTCTCCTCGCCCTTTCGCACCGACGGCCAGCGTTTTATCGTATCTGCAGCACGGTAGCCACGGTATCGGCTGTCGCGAATCATACGCCGCAGCAAGCGGTTGTCGGCCGTGGAAATATGTGTATGCTCATCCACCGAAATCTGGGTTAGTGCAGAAATGAAGATCTTAAACGTATTCTGTTCCTTTACATCGGTTAAAAGTCTTGGATTCATTCCGTGAATTCCTTCCACGATCAGAATATCATCTTTATCGAGTTTTAGCGTTTTTCCATTTTGTACACGTTTGCCGCTGTGAAAATCAAACTTGGGCAAGCGCACTTCTTTGCCTTCAAAAAGTTCGATCAACTGGTGATTAAAGAACTCAATATCGATGGCTTCAAGCGCCTCAAAATCGTACTCGCCATTCTCATCTTTCGGAGTGTGTTCGCGATCAACAAAATAATCGTCGAGCGATACCTGGTACGGGCGCATACCGTTTACTGCCAGTTGCACGCCCAATCGTTTGCTAAATGTGGTTTTTCCCGAAGCCGATGGCCCGGCAACCAGCACCACTTTGGTTCCGTTTCCGCGCGCCGATATCTGGTTGGCAATTTCAGCGATCTTTTTCTCGTGCAGCGCTTCCGATATTTTTATGATATCGCCACTGCGGTTCTGAAGTGCAAAATCGTTCAAACTGCCAATGGTGGATACGTTCAGAATTTCGGCCCAGTCTTTTTGTTCCTGAAAGATCTCGAAAAGTTTATCGTTGTACACGATTTTATGCAGCTTATCGAAGTGTTTTCTCTTCGGAATCTGCAACAACAAACCATCAAAATATGGTACCAGACCATAATTTGAGATGTAACCGGTTGAGGGCAAGAGGTTGCCGTAGAAATAATCGCCAATATCGTTCAGGAAATAAAGGTAAGAGTACATGCGCCCCTGCTGCTCAAACAACCGGGCTTTTTCTTCCAGTCCTTGTTTTACCAGCAGGTCAACGGCGTGCGATGTAATAATGCCTTTTTTTACAAAAGGAATATCGGCCTCGATAAGTGCATTCATCTCCTGTTTTATGGAAAAGATATCAGAGTCGGAGATTTCGCGCTCCAGTCCCTGAAGTTCGCAAAAATAGCCGTTACTGATGCCGTTTTGCACTTTGAATGCCACATGCGGAAAAACTTCCTTAACGGCGGCGTACAATACAAAAATTAAACTCCGTATGTACATTCTCATCCCGTCCGAATGGGTAAAGTCTATAAATTCAATATGTTTGGGTTTTACCACACAAAACGACAACTCCTTAACCTGGTGGTTTACAATAGCGCCACAAACCTGGTTTTGGAGTTTTATATTTAAATCTTTACTGATTTCGAGTAATGATGTGCCCATAGGATAAGAATGGGTCATATGTGTATTTCGGCAATAAATTTCAACGTCTCTCATAGTAACTGTCATCTGTTTCTACAGGTAAATGTATAAAAATGCCATGAGCAATTACAGTTGAAGCCAAAGTTTTTCGCAGACAACAATCCTTTGCGAATGAATGGAATTCAAAATAAAAACACGAAGTCAAAAAGACACGAAGAAATCTTTTCGAGTCAATTCGCAATACATTCTGACCGGGTGTTCTTTGTGGTAAAATCAGAGCAGATTTTACAATCCCAACTCTTGTTTCAGGTATTTAGCGGTATGCGATTTTTTATTTTTGCAAACCTCTTCAGGTGTTCCGGTACAGAGAATTTTTCCACCGTGTTTTCCGCCTTCCGGGCCAACATCAATAATGTGATCGGCAACTTTTATAACATCCATATTGTGCTCGATAACGATCACCGTATTTCCTTTTTCCACCAATTTATTCAGCACCTCAAGCAGTACGCGTACATCCTCGAAATGCAAACCGGTTGTCGGTTCATCCAGAATATAAATGGTTTTTCCGGTGTCGCGTTTTGCCAATTCGGCCGCCAGTTTTACACGTTGCGATTCACCTCCCGAAAGTGTAGTCGACGACTGTCCCAGTGTGATATAGCCCAATCCAACATCCTGTAAAGTACTCAGTTTACCGGCAATGGATGGAATATGCTCGAAAAACTCCACGCCCTGATTGATGGTCATGTTCAGCACATCGCTGATGGATTTTCCCTTGTAGCGCACTTCAAGCGTTTCGCGGTTGTAGCGTTTGCCATTACATTTATCGCAATGCACATACACATCGGGCAGAAAGTTCATCTCTATAAGCTTCAATCCCCCACCCTGACATTCTTCGCAGCGTCCGCCTTTTACGTTAAACGAAAAACGACCGGGTTTATAACCACGGATTTTGGCCTCAGGTAATTGGGCAAACAAACTTCTGATGTCGCCAAAAACATTGGTATATGTAACCGGGTTCGAGCGCGGTGTGCGGCCAATCGGCGACTGATCGACACGAATAACTTTGTCGAGAAGCTCCAGTCCTTCCACCTTTTTGTAGGGCAGCGGATCTTTTAGTGAGTTATAAAAATGCTGGCTTAAAATGGGCTGCAGCGTTTCGTTTATCAGCGTCGATTTTCCCGAGCCGGAAACCCCCGTAACGCAGATAAATTTCCCCAGCGGAATTTCAACCGTTACATTGTTCAGGTTATTGCCCGAACAACCTGTGATTTTTAAAATATCCGACTTCCCGTTTCTACGCACTGCAGGCACTTCAATTTTTTTTCTGTCGTTGAGGTAATCGGCCGTCAGCGAATTCGATTTCAACACTTCCTGTGGTGTTCCGGCTGCCACTACTTCGCCGCCGTGGCGACCGGCATGCGGTCCCATATCAATCAGGTGGTCGGCATGCAACATCGTATCGCGGTCGTGTTCCACCACAATTACCGAGTTGCCCGAGTCGCGCAGTTGCTCCAGTGCCTGAATCAGTTTCAGGTTATCGCGGTGGTGCAGCCCGATACTTGGCTCATCAAGGATATAAAGCACGTTTACCAACTGCGAACCAATTTGTGTAGCCAAACGAATACGCTGCGATTCTCCCCCCGAAAGGCTTTGCGCAGTTCGGTCGAGGGCCAGATAATTTAAACCAACGCCCAACATAAAACCAAGGCGGTCGCGGATTTCTTTGATCACCTCAGCTCCAATTTTTAACTGACGTTCTGAAATACGCTTTTCCAAACCATTGAGCCATTCGCCCAATTCGTCGAGATCCATTTTTGCCAGTTCCGAAATGTTTTTTCCATCGATTTTAAAATGCAACGATTCATTTTTCAGTCGCATGCCTTTACACTCGGGGCACTCGATAGTTTTTACAAACTGGTTGGCCCATTTCTGTGCCGTTTTCGATGTACTCTCCTCGCGCTGATTATCGATGTATTTTATCACCCCATCGTAACTCATCATGTAGTTCAGACTGTTACCAAGCGGTGTATTTTTTAGCTGAATGCGGTCGTTGGTACCAAATAAAACTTCGTTCAGTCCTTCTTCGGGAATATCTTTTACCGGCGTTTTCAAAGTGAAACCGTGCCTCTCTCCCAAGGCCTCAATCTGCCAGAATATTAGCGTGTTTTTATAAGGTCCAAGTGGCGCAATGCCACCTTTGTTAATACTTTTATCCTTCTCTGGCATAATTTTATCCAAATCAATCTCGGTAACGCGGCCAAGCCCGTTACACTTTGGACAAGCCCCCTGCGGCGAGTTGAACGAAAAATTATGCGGTGCCGGTTCGTTGTACGAAATTCCGGTTGTCGGACACATCAATAAACGACTGTAATACTTGGCCTCGTTGGTATCGTGATCGAGGATCATCAGAATTCCGTGCCCGTGTTTCATGGCAGTCTGCACACTGTCTTTAAGGCGTTTTGTGCTGGCTTCGTCAACCACCAACTTATCGATCAGTATCTCAATAAAGTGATTTTTGTAACGATCCACCTTATGGTTGTGCATCAGCTCAGTCAATTCACCATCGATACGTGCAGTAAGGAATCCTTTTCGCCGGATCTGCTCAAACAGCTCGCGATAATGCCCTTTACGGCCTTTTACCACAGGTGCAAGAATATTGATGCGTTTTCCTGCAAAATCACTTTTAATCAGGTTAATGATCTTTTCTTCGGTGTACTTCACCATTTTTTCGCCGGTGTTGTACGAAAATGCTTCGCCGGCGCGGGCATACAACAAACGTAAAAAGTCGTAGATTTCGGTTACGGTACCAACTGTCGATCGCGGATTTCGGGTGGTTACTTTTTGTTCGATGGAAATTACCGGACTCAAACCGGTAATCTTATCCACATCGGGGCGTTCCATGTTTCCGAGAAACGAGCGCGCATAAGCCGAAAATGTTTCGATGTAACGACGTTGCCCCTCGGCATAAATCGTATCGAATGCCAGCGATGATTTCCCACTTCCACTTAATCCGGTTATAACGGTAAGTTTATTTCGCGGAATATCAACGTCAATGTTTCGGAGGTTGTGCACACGGGCTCCCTGAACGATGATCTTCTCTTCCGATTCAAGCTCCGCCAGTTGCACTTCGGTATCTGTTTCTACTTTCTTTTTTGTCATTTTAAGCAATTTCGCGCTGCTAACAGTTCAGCATCACAATCAATACAAGTTTGGGCCGATGTAACTTTAGTAATTTGCTTTTACAATTCCGGAATCTCCACCCAATATCTTTTCCTGCCCGAATAAGTGAGTTCATTCTCCCGTAGCCACGGATTAAAATCTTTGAGTACTTTGTAACTCACACCGTGTTGTTTTGCATAGTCGGCAAAGTTGGCTACCGAACCTTTGATCTCCACTTTTTTGGTTGAAATTATCTGGTATTTATCCTCATCTGGAATATAAAATTTATACTTCTCCGGATTTTCAAGTAACAATTTCAAGGCAACGATGCGGTACACGTAACGAGCTGTTTCAGTGGTAATCAGCAAATCGTAATAATCATCTTCTTTTTGCCTTATAATCTGGCGGTTAACCCCCGTCATTCCACGATTATAGGCAGCTGCAACCATTGTCCAGCTTCCGAATTTTTCGTAGGCATCTTTAATGTATTCGCAGGCTACATGTGTTGCCTTTTCAATGTGGTAACGCTCGTCAACTTCACTGTTTATTTCCAAACCATAATCTGTTGCTGTTCCTTCCATCAACTGCCAAAAACCAGCTGCTCGTGCAGGCGAAATAGCCCTTGGATTCAGACCACTTTCGGCGACTGCCAGGTATTTAAAATCATCAGGAATACCGTGTTCTTTCAGGATGGGCTCGATGATAGGAAAATAGCGAGGAATCAATTTAATGTAGCGAATGGTTTGAGAATGAAAATAAGCGTTGGAAAGCAGTTCGCGATCGAGTGCTTCTTTCACATAAAAGCGATCGAGCGGCATTTTCTCTCCGGCAAAACTAACTGCTTCGGGTAACTCAACAGGCTCGTATCTTACCGCATTATTCACCACTACTTCGGTACTCCCCGATTGCGCTGATACCAGAATAACCACTACCACTGCAATGTTCATCACCACCAAAAACGGTGCTACAAATCTCCTCCAAATTTTCTTCTTCATCCGTCTATTCTTCCTTTAGTTACTCAAACAGCAAAAATACAATTTTGCCTTGATTACTGATTGAATATTACCGATTTGTATTTAAAAAACACCAATAAATTTACGTTGTTGTTTATTGTGTTTCAAATAGCTATCGGCAGATTATTAACTTAAATCAAATCCTTAAACGGTATAACAATAAAAAGGCCCGACAGTTTTGCCGAGCCTTAAGATATCTTTCAGAGTTGGAGGACCCAAAGTGCCTTCACCTGTTAATCTTCGCGATAAACAGGAATGTGACTTACCTGGGTAATATTTTGCAAATCGGAATAATCGTACTGATAAAAACCATCGTCGCCAATCATAAACAGGTAACCGCCCAGGGGAATTACATCGTAGGTGTTGATGTTGGCAAAATGCGAGATCATATGGTCGTCGATGGCCGTTTTATCTTCGGCATCGTAAACTTTAAGCCCGGCGTCGCCATCGCAAACAAAAAGCACATCGCCATCTATTCCCAGCCCGTAAGGCCCATGCAGCGGATAAGATGCGATTAAATCGTTATCCACATAATCATCGGCCAACTGAAGAACATCGAGGCGGTTAACCGTGCTTCCGCAGGTAGTTCCGCCACGCAAAGTAACGTATGCATAACCATCGGCAATTACAACGGGATCGCAGCTGGTAATGTGCCAGAAATCGCTCACATAAACCGGGTAAGTAGGCACTTCAATATTAAAAATGCGCATGCCCGATTGTGTTCCCAAAAACATATGATTGTCGTAAATAAACATCGTTTCTACATTCCAACCTACGTTTTGCTGCCCGATTTCCGACGGACTTTCCGGAACTTTTACATCGAAAACATGAAGATTGGCCTCATCAACTGCGTACAAATAATCGTCGTACAAACCAAAGCGTGCCATCGAGCCTCCAATACCAAATGTGCTTTGTCCTCCTCCGTTACTCAAACCCGACGTACCATAAAGCATAGCATCTTCGGCATACCCCCAACGATACAACGGGTAATAATGGTATTCCATTTCCTGACGCACCTTTTTTATTTCCCAACCGGTTACCACACCTTTTTCTTCATCCACTTCGGCAAAACGGTAATCTTCGTCAGCAGGAGGCAAAGTATAAGGCAACACATCCTCAACACGGTCAACTTCTTTAGGATTATTTATATCGCTGATATCAATGGCCACCAGGTCGATATAACTGTCGGCATAAAGAATATCCTCTTTTATGGCAATATCAACATTCCCGGGGATTTCGATAAAACCTATATTTTGCGGATCGGCAGGATTTTGGTTGTCGATAATATGAATACCTTCAAATTGCTCAACAATAAACAGGTAGCCATCTTTAAAATAGATTTTACCCGGATTTACAAGCTCGCGCGAGTCTACAGATTTTACTCCGGCGCGCAGGTCTTCATACGAAAGGTAAACTGGCGAATTGGCGGTAAACTCTTCGGTGTATTCATCCATACACGCTGAAAAAGCCAGCGCAATAAACAGTAGCAGAAATATATTTTGTATTGTCTTCATTTTCTGTAGTTTTTTAGTTGAAAATAATACCGATTTTAACGGTTACGCGGTTGTAGTCGATGTCGAGCGAGTAGTCGTTTTCACCATCATAGTTCAGGCGGTGAAACTGGTAGCCTACCGCAAAGTTTATCCCGAAACTACCGGAAAGCATTTGCTGATATCCAACGCCGGGATTAATAAGCACTCCTCCTTTGCAATCGAAACCGTTTTGGCCCATACCACCCGGCCATGGTGCAAAACTGCTCCAGATGGGATACACGTCGTAATAAATTTCGTTGGAGTCTTCAATCGGAACCTGGTAACCGGCTTTTAAAAACACATAGGGGCTTGATAACTGTTTCTTAAAACGGTATTCCAGATTGGCATACACAGGCATGTACGTTTCTTTCAGAAATTCTGCTCCAAATCCCAGGCCTACCGACAAATTCGGATCAAGCAGATAATTAACCGAGCCGGTAAGGGAAAATGGTGCCGATTGACTGTTATCCGAGTTTCCGGCTAAAACACCCATTTCGGTTCTGAAAAACCATTTTACATCCGATACCGCTTCTTCGTCGAACATTGTTTTTACGTCGCGCTTTGAGGCAATGTGATCCACATCATCAGCATCGAAAATCCAAACATTCCCGGCCGACTCTATTTTCAATTGTTTTCCGTCGTTTGTATACGTGTATTTACCTTTAAGAATGGAACCGTTTTTCAGGTAGACATGACCTTTTTCGGATTGCGCAAAAACGGAAAGCGACAATACCGACATGCACAGCAGCACAATTAGTTTCTTCATAATGTTTTTTGTTTTTATGAAGATGTAATGTGTTGTGTTTTGGTTGCGTTAAACAAAGATTTTTATTGCGTAATATTATTTTCGTTCAACAGCCGAAGGGCGTTAACCATTGATAGTTCGCTGTTTACGCGTATTTTATCTTGGCGCAGGAGTTTTCGTATTTGCTTCTGATTTTCCGGAAACCGGGAGAGTAAAGCTGCTCGATTAAGTCGTATTTTTGTTAAACCATCCTGTTCGGTATACAAATAATAATCTTTGTTTAACTTGTATTCAACAGCTCGCAGTACCCCGTTTCTATCCTTATAAGGACTAACCGATTGTTCGTAAATATACCAGTTAACCATCAAACTAACAGCTCCTTTATACAACTCTTCCAAATACATATTGGTTTGCTGATTGTTGTTTTTGGTAAGGCGAACAAACTTGCGCGTTTTGGGTCCGTCCTGAAACGAAAAGCTCTCGACCAGTTCTTTCTCAACAAGGTATAAAAAACGTCCGTTATCGTTATACGAAATTAGCTCATCGGTATACGCCTGATAGCGCAGTTGCAGGTTTTCGAACACATTGCCGTTTACAAATTTTACTGAACCCGGAACCCAATCACTGGGATACAAAAAATAGGAATTTACTTCAGCGCTAAGCGTAAGCACTTCGCCAAGCATTTTACCCTGAAGACTATTGGATTCACTATTCAGATTATAGGTGTCGATTCCCATGTCCTGAGCCTGCACAATGAAAGCTAACAGTACTCCCAAAAACACTCCGGTATATTTTTTTAAGCTGCTCATTGTACCGATATTATTTTTGACGTTTTATAAATCTTTCCCGATTTTGTTATCGCCTCAACTTTTATTTCCAGATCGCCTTTTACATCTGAAAGCTGAAAACTAAATGGCCAGTCTTTTTTAGTATCAACCACCTCGTTTAAAAACTGCTTACGGGTATCGGGTTGTGTCCAGTTCTCAGCCTTCGGGCTGTAGTTAGCCTGTTTCGGGAATTCGATACATGGCACTTTTAGCTGAAAAATATTCGGCTGTTGCGCCAGCCAGCTATTCGATTTATCTTTTAACGACACGAATAGCACACCATTAAAACGCAGGTCGCCAAAAATACGCTCATGTTTTACCAGGTCGATGGAGGCAATATCCGTAGATTTCAAATCAAGAAAGAATGAATTTTTGAAAACCGGGATTCCATTGATCAGCCGCAAAGGTTCATCATCGAAAAACCGATCCTCCGTGTTGTTTACCATCCTGAAAGTTACTTCATCGTTTCTGTCGCGGTATTGAAGCCCCATTAATAATTCGCGCGATATTTCTTTAAAATTGGGTAAGTCGATAAACAGATCGGGAACTATATGATTATCGGGCCTGCCGTAAAATGGCATCCCATAAGGATTTGGCATTTCAAAAGCACCGTCCTTACTAATGGAAACACCGCTGAAAAGCTTATTAAAAAATGTACCTTTTATACTGTTTTCAATAATTTCGCTTTGTTTTGGATTAACATAAATAGAGTCGAATTTTAATTGTTGTACGGCTGACATAAAATTCGGTGTCAGCTCAATATCGAACACTTTATCGCTAACAGGAAGTGGCTGAAGAATGAGATTGGCATTGCCCATTGCATTGCCCAGGAAGAAATGAAACTGGCCTGTTGAATCGGGGTAGTAATAATCAAAATATGTTTCGTTTCCGGTAACCGTTAACAACACCAGTTCACTGGCTGCATCACCCGTTGCTCTGTTGCTAAGGCGACCACTGATCAATAGCCCGTCTTTTTCCACGAATTCCGGTATACCCGGATTCCGGTCTTTCATCCCGAAGTTTATAAAACCTGAATTTTTATGCGAAAAAGGTTCAATTATCTGCGCACTTGCCACCATGTATACAAACTCGTCATCTCCGATATTAATAACCCCCTTTACTTCATCGCGACGGCGGTAATTCTGGTCTTCAAGATTTATATCGATCTGGCTATCGGCACTTTCCGGAGTAACAACAGCGGCCTTATTTTCCACAACCGCCAACCGGTCAATTTCTTCCTCAAAACGATTATAAACATATACCGACTTGCCCATACATTTCAGCAAACCGTTGTTGCGTTGCGCATTAAAAAAGGCATGCACAAAATACACCCCGGTTTGTAACGAATCGGGGACAGCAATAAAACCTTCGGCGTGTGTATTGTTGCATTTTACGGCACGCGATGCGATTAAATTCCCGGTTTGTGACTCCAGCTGCAAACGAACAATATTACCATATTGCTGTAACTCTTTTGGCACATAAATTTTTATCCATAAAGTATCTCCCGAAATGCAATAATCGCGATCGGTAAACAATACAAGTTCACTCCCGGCTGTGGTTTGTGCTCCGGAGTTAAACCCCAACCACACACATACCACCAGAAATATTATTTTTAATGCTCTGCTCATTCGTTCTTTAATTATGGATACTGCCAAAAATCGGGAGCAATACTCATTTGTTCGCCTGATAAAGGGATGTCGTAACGTTCCTCAATCTCCCGCAATATAAATCCCGATGTTTCAGATATATACCTCAAAAAATACCTCGTTTCGGTATTCGCTGATATTTCAAAATTTCCCAGAATCTTCTGCTTGCTGTCGGTAATACATTTAATATTACTGCGCGCCTGCACATACAAGGGGTCAAATATTTTTCCTTCAGAATCGAGCTGCTTATTCAAATCATCGTAATAATTGTAGGCACTCTTAGTTATTCCATGCTGATAAAGAATCACTATCCAACCCGAAAAGATGTGATCATCTTTGTATTTCACTCTGTTTTTTAAAAAGTATAAGGGGTGCTTTTTAATTTCTTTTGTAGCCGAATATTCCGGTGGCGAAGCAATGTTAAATGTCCCCTGCGGATAGGAGGATTTCCAACCATACATCGTTTCGGGCATCGTGCTGCCAAAAGGTCCGGGAACTTCAACGATATAATTATACTGCAAAACAAAGCGGGTTGTAAACCGGCAATAAGGATTTTCGTTATTGGGCGTTATATCAGCATACAAACGAACACCTTCGAATCTATCTACGTTGTCAACATCGTTATCACCGCTTTCCTGTCTAATTTCTACTTCTTCAAAACCATAAACACTATCAATCGATGGTTTTTGGGGCACTTCCTCAAAGCTCGATTCATATTCTTCTCCCAGGTATTCAATTTTTAATTTATACTGCAAATTCGGGTCAAGAATTTTATTTAACCTGTATCGACCTCCGGAATAATGAGGCAGTTCCAGTTCACTACCGTTATTATCAACTAGCCGAACGTTGGCATTTGTAACTGCAGGCCCCGTGCCCACATTATCGTAGTACGCCACCGATTCATACAAATGAATGTAATTAACCGGTTGATCGGCAGCTATACGTGCATCAGCCACCAAAACATTGTCCACCACATCAATATCAGGCCGGTAAACATCCTCGCAGCCTGCCAGCAGAATACACAGTAGAAAACTATATGTTATAATACGCTTCATTAAAACCTAAAATTATACGTTAGCGAAGGAACCGGAATACCAATTACCGACAGTTTGAACAGTGAGTATCGTGTGTAATTATTGCTTTCGCCCGGCACCGATTTTTTGTAATACACCGAATACGGATTATTGCGGCCGTAAACATTGTATACCGATAAGGTCCAACTACCTTTCCACATACGTTTTTTACGTAGGTTTTGATCGAAAGTGATCGACAAATCCAAACGATGATACGATGGCATGCGGTATTTATTTCTATCGGAATAATAAACCAGGTCTTCGCCGGCAAATTTGTATTTAATTTCGGGTAAGGTGGTTGGTCTTCCAGAAACCATAACAAAGTTACCCGAGAAACGCCACCTTCGACTAATATTATAAGTTGCTGTTAAGGAAAAATCGTGTGGTTTATCGTAAATCGACGGATAATAATCGCCGTCCCACAAATTTTCTTCGTCAAAATCGCTGGTATTTTTCCGCATTGTTCGTGAATACACGTAGCTGGCATAACCCGTTAAACGGCCAAAATTTTTGCGCGCACTCAATTCTATTCCGTACGAATAACCTTTTGTAGGCACAAGTGCTGTTTCAACATGATCGTTCATAATCAGCTGAGCACCATTTTTATACTCAATCAGATTTTGCAGATATTTGTAGTACACTTCGGCTGAAAGATCAACATTCGATAACAAAGAGTTATTTTCAACACCAACTGCCACCTGATCGGAAATCAGTGGTTTTAAATGGTAATCGGCAGCTTTCCATGTTTCGGCCGGCGAGATTACGGCATTATTACTGAGTTGAAAAATATTTTGTCGTGTACGCTGATAACTGAACTTCAGCGAGGTATTCATATCAAGATCATAGTTCAATGCCAGTCTTGGCTCAATTCCACCGTAAGTTGCCGAAGCCTCGTTCTTACCAAACTGCAGCGAGTCGACCACCGTTCCCGGATCTTTGGGCTGATCCTCAGCGTATAAATAAACAAGCGGAGTACCAATATTACTGAAATGATTGTAACGTAAACCGGCCACTATCGAAAAGTTAGGCAAAATCTGGAATTCGTCGCTTACATACACCGACCAATCCAGTGTTTTCTCCATCGCCAATTTGCGTCCGACAATTACTGTAGTATCGTGTTGGGGAATAATTTCTCCGGGACTGATTTCGTTGTAAACCGCTTTAAAACCGGCTTCGGAATTATGCCGCTCATCGGGATGCCATTTAAAGTTATACCCAACAGAACTGTACTGCAACTGATTATCGAGATAATACGCTTCATAAGGTTATCATCGGCCAGGTCGGTAAGGCGGTAATCGTAACGGCTGTACGCTGCATCCAGTTCGCCGTAAAATTTTTCGCCAAACCGATTATTGAGTTTTAGATTACCAAGCAGATTCCCATATTCGGTTATCGATTGTGAACTTGTACTAAACTCATCGAAACTGGTATAAGCCATTACACTTAATTTGTTGTGTTGATTGAACTTATAAGTAAGTTTCCCTGACACATCGTAAAAATGCGTAACACCCTCGTTTAAGTCGAGATTTGGAATTTCTTTTAACAACCAGTCGGTATACGAACTACGACCGCCAATAGCAGTAGTAAGCTTTTTATTTTTTGTTAATGGCCCGTCAAGCGCCAGGCGCGAGTTTATAATTCCAATCCCACCATAAAAGCGTATGGTTTCTTCATTTCCTTCTTTAAAATCGACCTCCATTACCGATGCTACCCGCTCGCCGTAACGCGCCGGCATGCCCCCTTTAAACAGTCGCACGTTCTCCACAACATCGGGATTAATAAGCGACATAAAACCAAAAAGATGCGACGAATTAAATACAGGACTACCATTTACCAAAATGAGGTTTTGATCGGTGTTTCCACCACGGACGTTAAAACCCGATGATAATTCGCTTACCGTTTGTACTCCGGCCAGAATAGTGAGTCCTTTTAACACATCAACTTCGCCCATTAATGCCGGCAATTGCTGAATCTGTTTACCCGTCATTTGCACCATACTCATTTGGGCCCGGGGCACATCACCATCCGATCCCAGCACGGTTACCTCGTCAATGTTATGCGATTCTTCAAACAACCGGAAATCTGCTGTACCATCTTCAATCAAGCGAATATCTATTGAAGAGCCCTCAAAACCGATGTAGGTGATCGTTAATCTTAAATCGCCGGTAGGCAAGTCCAACTCAAAACGTCCGCCGGCATCAGATGTGGTACCTTTTTGAAGCTTGTTGCAGTAAACCACTGCTCCAACCAGTGGAGCTCCGTCTTTTCCATCGAGTATCCGCCCCTTTAGTCTAGCCGTTTTGTATCGCCCTAAATTCATCGGGTCGCCAACGACCAATGTTTGACTATAATCATCAAATTTCGACCGGGTATCGGCCGACCTTCTGAAAACAACAATTCCATCATTTTGGAAGAAATCGTAGGTTAGTTCAGAATCATAAAATACATTATTTAGTGCCTGTAATAAAGGAGTATCTTCAAATTGATTGGAGATGGTATACTTTTCAACCCATGAATCTTTATAGTAAACCCGTAAGTTATAATTGGTCGCCAGGTCATTCAAAAATTGCTCCAGCGGCTGGTTCTGGTACGAACCCGTTATTTTTATCTCTTCAATTTGCTGGCCATACAAAAGAGTATTACTCCCCAACAAAAGAGATAAAAACAGGAGCACATAATAAAGTGAAGATTTTTTCAATTTTTTGAACCTTGGTTTAGAATTTGTTTGACTTTGATTTCTTCAACTGGTTTAATCTGGTCACAATTTAAATCAATTTGGTTAACAAACAAAACAAACAAAAACATTCATTTATGCTAACAAGACTTTTAATAGCATCTTTATTTGAAATGTCTGATATTTTTTCAATCTTTAGAAACCAATAAACCAATTACCCTTCTTTTTATTTAACAATAGTATTAAAATGAGACGATCTGTTACAACAATTTTGATTTTATTTCTTGTTATTTTTTCACAAGCGCAGGAAAAACTATCCTACTTTTTACCTGACGACGTTTCTTACAATAGCGAAATTCCCACGCCTGAAGCGTTTTTCGGGCAAAAAATGGGAGAATGGCACCTCACTCACGACCAGGTTTTGTACTATGTTAAAACAATTGCCAGAAGTACCGATCGGGCAATACTTTATGAATATGCCCGATCATACGAAAACAGACCGCTCGTTCACCTGGTTTTTACATCGCCCGAGAACCAGCAGAATCTGGATGACTTAAAAGAATTACACTATAATTTCTCCGAGCCGGGAGAAGATATTGCCAAAAGCGATGTGCCACTGGTTGTAAGTTTAACTTATGGCGTTCATGGTAATGAATCGAGTGCCACAAATGCCTCGGTGCTAACAGCCTACTACCTGGCTGCTGCCGAGGGGGCAAAAATTGATGAGTTGCTGAAAAAGAACATTATTATTGTTGATCCGTGTTTAAATCCTGATGGTTTTACCCGCCAAAGTATGTGGGCCAACATGCACCAAAGTGCAACGCCCAACGGCGATAATAACTCCCGCCAGTTTCAGGAAGTTTGGCCGGCCGGACGAACAAATCATTACTGGTTCGATCTGAACCGCGATTATTTGCTGCTGGTACATCCCGAGAGTAAAGGCCGCGTGCAGAAATTTCATGAATGGAAACCGAACATCGTTACCGATCATCACGAAATGGGCGCCAACTCAACCTTCTTTTTCCAGCCAGGTGTGCCAAGCCGAAACAATCCGCTTACTCCTGAGAAGAACTACGAGCTTACCCATAAAATAGGCGATTACCATGCGAAATTATTAGATAAAATCGGCTCAGCCTATTTTACTGAAGAACAATACGATGACTATTACTTCGGAAAAGGATCGTCGTACCCTGATGTAAACGGGAGCATTGGTATTCTTTTCGAACAAGGTGGTTTTAGAGGCCGATACCGAAATACATCAAACGGACAAAAAACACTGGCATTTGGTATACGCAACCAGTTTGTGACCAGCCTGTCGACATTGGAAGCCGCCATGAATTTACACGACGAGTTGCTTGATATGCAAAAAGAATTCTACAACTCGGCACTCGACCTGGGTGCGAAAAGTAAAACCAAGGCCTACATCTTTGGCAGTAGTTCCGACCGTGTTAAAACACAACAGTTTGTTGATTTGTTAAACCGCCACCAAATTGATGTTTACCTAAACAAAAGTAAGCTGGAAGCTGATGGACAAAGTTTTGAAAGCGGAAGCAGTTATGTTGTTCCGGTAAATCAAAAGCAATACCGGTTGATCCAATCAATATTTGAAGAAGTTCACGAATTTACCGACACTACTTTTTATGATGTTTCGACCTGGACTTTCCCACACGCTTACGACCTGCACTATGCAAAACTCGGTAGTCTTAACAGCGTTTCGTTATCGGACGAGCCGGTTGAAGCTCAAAAAATTACCGGGAAATTAATTGAAGCCAGCAACCCGATTGGGTACCTGTTCCGCTGGGACGAATATTCAACAGCTGAAGCACTCTATAATATTCAGGATGCCGGCTTACGCACTTATGTAGCCACAAAAGAATTCTCGATTCCGGGCAATGATGACGAAGAAGCATTTTCGTACGGAAGTATTTTTATCCCGCTGCAAGACCAAATTATGTCGGACAGCCAGGCAAATGCATTCTTAAAAAATGTTGCACAAAGAACCGGAGTTGATATCTACGCCGTATCAAGCGGATTAACACCCAAAGGAATTGATTTGGGAAGCAACAGTTTTGCGCCACTTTCCAAACCAAAAATTTTGACTTTTGCAGGTGGTAATGCCAACAGCCACGATGTTGGCGAGATCTGGCATCTTTTCGATCAACGCTACCATATTCCATTAACACTGGCAGAAAGTAATTCGCTAAGCAAAATAAAACTTAGTAGCTACACAACTATTATTCTGAGTGGAAATTTCCAGGAATGGGGATCAACAGAAATCAACAAGTTAAAAGGCTGGGTTAGCGACGGTGGAACTTTAATCGCCTATAAAGACGCTACTACATGGGCTGCCAAAAACGGAATTGGCAGCACTACTTTTAAAAAGCCTGTTTCGTCCGATACAACACGTTATTTAACTTATGCCGAACGCGGTAAAGAACGAAGCCTGAATTCCATTAGCGGTGCTATTTTCGAAACCAATATCGATATAAGCCACCCCTTGTGTTTTGGATATTCCGACAAACAGCTGGCTGTTTTTAAATCGAGTACAACAGTGGCCAATTCGCTCAATAAGAAATATACCGAGCCGGTTAAATTCAGCCAATCGCCTTACCTCAGCGGATGGGTTTCAGAAGACAATATAAACCGGCTAAAAAATACACCCGTAGTTACTGTTCAGAATATAGGAAGTGGCAAACTAATAAGCTACCACGACAATATGACATTTAGAGGAACATGGCTGGGGACCAATAAACTGTTTTCAAATTCAGTATTTTTCGGAGACATAATCCGATAATTGCCTAATTATCTTTCCAAATACCTTAAATCGCTAAAATGCAAAGCATTGTTGGATTACCTTTTAGTTAATTTGGGAATATATAGTAGAAGGACGTTTTTACATACTTATATAGGCAAATTATCAGGCACCACCCAAAAGTGGAGTTTGATGAATTAATAGTGTTACGACTGGTTAAAGTCGATATCAATATCAATTGGTTCAATACGATTATTGATAACATTTTAATTTTAAAAATTATGAAAGCACTTGCAAAAATCATTCACCAAACCCCCGCATCATACCTACCTACTGCCTTCCCGGCGCATTATTACGGAATGCCCAACGGAAGGATTTACATCGTGTTCTCGCGATTTTACGATTTGGCTATCGGACAATCGGGTATTGAGTTTGTGTTTGCCGAGCATGTTGATTATTCGTACGACTACGAAACCGGCGAAATTATTCCCATACAAAATATTCCACGAAAACTAAAAGTTTTTTCGGAAGAAGTTGATCATCCGGATCTGAAGATCAATATTTTCAGCACAAATCGAAACTTGCAATCATACGGTCAGGCGCAGGCCTTTTTAAACGACGAAGCTATGCGAATGTGCGCTGTCCCTGCGTAGTAAATAGTTATAAATTGCGTTATAATCAACTTGTGCTTAGAAATTTATCAGTAATCTGAACTATTATTTCAGGCAATAACACAATGCTTATACAATATAAATTGTTTATTTTTGCCCGATATTATTAAGTTGTGATACCCATGAGAGTCAATTCGTATAAACTTACACAAGAAGTTGGAGAGCTAAAACTAGTTAGTGCTTCGAAAATCGGAAATATAGCTGCACCACTGCTTGTTGTAGACAATGAAACAATCGAGCATGCAAGTTTTACATCTTCATTCGAAAGCTTATCTGTTTATCATATTTTGAAACAACAAATTTTCGCGAAAAACTAATTGCGCTCATGTTTTAATTTTTTCCTTTTATAGTATTAACTTCAAGCACCTGGATAAGACTTTAAGGTCTCCGTTGTTTTATAATTGCAGGAATCACAATAACCCTCTCTTACCGACAAAAACATCACTCTACATTTTTTGCTGTAATAAACCAGACAAAGAAGTTTCATCGCCTTATTTACAGACAAAAAAAGAATATGACGAGAAACATTTTTCCTCTAAATTGTTATGGTTTATAAACAAAAACAATAGCAAGATGTCGAATCTGCAGATTTTGATTAAAGAACTTGGAAAACCATATTCCGATCTCAAATTTCTTTTAACCTGTTTCCGCGAAGTACTAATAGAAAATGGTGAAAAAGAAATGGCAGCCGTAATGCCATGGATTGGTAACGAAAGCCCGCAAAATGCCGGGCATTTTTCGCAAAAGCATTTTAATATGTATTCCGTTTGTTTTCAGCTGCTAAACCTGGCCGAAACAAACGGTGCCGTACAACAAAGGCGAAAAACAGAGGAGGGCAACACGCTACTGGCAACTAACGGACTATGGGCCAACAGCATACATCTTTTAAAAGAAAAAGGAATTGCCGAAGAGAAGATTCTCAAATCACTTGACAATATTTCCATTCAACCCGTTTTAACCGCACATCCCACCGAAGCGAAACGTCCGGTAATTCTGAAAAAATACCGCGAGCTGTACCTGCTTTTGGTAAAGCGCGAAAACTCGATGTACAACTCGTACGAACTGCAGGAAAACCGCGAAGAGATAAAACGTGTAATTTCCTCTATCTGGCACATCGACGAGTTTTATATGGAAAAACCTACAGTAGAAAACGAGCTGGATAATGCTATTCACTATTTTGTAAATGTTTTCCCGGAAGTGGTTCCGCTGTTAAATCGCCGGCTTGTTCAGGCCTGGGAATTTTCCGGTTTCGACGCTACTCCATTGATTGAGAACAACAATTTTCCGCGATTAAAATTCGGTACATGGATTGGCGGCGACCGTGACGGGCATCCGCTGGTTACTGCCGAAGTAACAAAAAAAGCGTTGCATAAACTTCGGTTAAACGCGTTTATTACGGTTAAAAATGAACTGAACAGATTGGCCGACGACCTGAGTTTTTATTTCGAAATTTCGAACCTGCCCGAATTTATGGTTAACCGGTTTAAAGAACTGGTTGCCGATACGGGTACTAAAACGAAAAAGATTATTTCAGCATCGAAAAACGAAGCGTTTAAACTTATTGTGCAGCTTTTTATTAATAAACTGCCTCTAAATATCGGGAACTTGCAGTTATTTGAGCTGGATGATAAAAAAGGTAATTACGATAATTCAAAACAATTGCTCGAAGACCTGGAGCTTCTAAAAAGCGCCTTGCTGGAAACGAATTATAACGACATCGCCCATCAATCGGTTAACCGATCGATCTATTTTATCAAGACTTTTGGTTTTCATCTTGCCGAACTCGACATCAGGCAAAACAGTCGTTATTACCATTTGGCCTTACAACAACTGGTTGAAAAATCAGATCCGTTTAACGCCAAAGATACCGAATGGACCGAGGAGGCTAAAAAAACGTTTTTGGAAAAGGAACTGCGCTCGGCGCGTCCGTTTACACACGATTACAGCCAGCTTGATACCGAATCGAAAAACACGATCGAATGTTTTCAGTTACTGAACAATCATATTTCAAAATATGCGCAATATTCCATCGGATCGCTAATTATTAGCATGACCCAAAGTGCCGGCGATTTGCTAACCGTTTATATTCTGGCACGCGAAGCCGGTCTTACGCTTTTCCGCGACACGATGATCATTAAACTGCACGTTGTTCCACTTTTCGAAACCATTCAGGATTTGATTGACAGTCCGGCCATATTAGAAGAATACTTTAGCTATCCTGAGGTTCAAAACAGCCTGGAATACCAGCGTAAGGCGCAAAACCTGCCGGTAAAAACACAGGAAGTGATGATCGGTTACAGCGATAGTAACAAAGACGGAGGAATACTGGCCAGTGCGTGGTTTTTGTATAAGGCGCAAAAAGAACTTACGGAAGTGGGTAAAAAATACGGTATCGATATTAAGTTTTTCCATGGAAAAGGAGGCTCAATAAGTCGTGGTGCCGGACCAATTCACTGGTTTTTACGTTCGTTACCACACGGTACACTTTCAGGCAACTTCAAAATAACCGAGCAGGGCGAGAGTATTGAAAAGAAATTTGCCAATAAAATAAATGCCGTATACAACCTCGAACTAATGTTATCGGGGAATGCGCTAAACACGCTGCTACACAAAACGCCCGAAGAAAATGGCGACGATATTGCGGAGATAATGGAATTTATGGGGCAGGAAAGTTTTAACACCTACAACGAACTGCTTCAAAATCCGCATTTCCTTGATTTTTACCAGGAAGCCACTCCAATCGATGTAATTGAGCACAGTAAAATTGGCTCACGTCCGGCACGACGAACCGGCAAGAGAAGTTTCTCCGACCTCAGAGCCATTCCCTGGGTATTCAGTTGGGGGCAATCGCGCTACCACATTACCAGCTGGTACGGTGTTGGTTCAACACTCGAGAAAATGCAAAAAGAATATCCCGAAAAATACGAGAAACTAAAAAAGCTGATTCCGAAGAACCAGTTTATACGCTATGTTTTAACCAATGTTGACACCAGTTTGGCAAGTACCGATAAAGACATTATGCAGCTTTACGGCGGCCTGGTTAAAAATGCAGAAACACGTTCTGAGGTGTTAAACCTCTTACTGCAGGAGTTCGAAAAAACACAGCAGATTATGAATGAATTGTTGGGACGCCCGATGCAGGAGCGGCGTAAAAGTCATTATTATTCCACGCAATTACGTGCCGAAGCACTTAATACACTGCACAACTACCAGGTGCATTACATAAACAAATGGCGCGAATTACAAGATGCCGAAGCCGACGAAAATAAAGAAATACTTAACCAGTTATTGCTATCGGTAAATGCCATTGCAAACGCCATGGGAACTACCGGCTAGCTCGTTTTTTATCTATTTATTTGATGAATATGGCCGATAAGTTGAAGTAAACAAAAAAGATGACGTTAAAGCCCTGCCCGGCATTGTGCAAAAGTATTACGTAAAACTTGGAGCACCCGGAGAATTTGGTGGAGTTTACATCTGGGATTCGTATGAATCGCTGAATGAATTTCGCCAGTCGGAATTAGCCCAAACTATTGGCAAAGCCTACAAAGTAGTTGAACCACCTTCGGTTGTAATTATTGATATACTTTTTGAATTAAGAGACTAAATCAAAATAGTCGAATCTGTTTAATTCATACCTCCAGCGAAACAAACTCAGAAAAATTAAGCAAAAAAAAACCGCCGGAAAACTCCGACGGCTTAAACAGCTACATTTCAGTATTACAATTTAATGAAGGTTTTACTCACAATATCATTGTCAGTAACAATCTGAATATGATAGGTTCCTGAGGTCAACCCAGAAACGTTGAATTCGAAAATGTCGTTGTTCAATTCGTTAAGTTGTTTGCTGTAAATTACAGCTCCCTGACTATTGAAAATTCGTACGGTTTGTTTCCCGGTGTTTTCCAATCCACTGATATGGATAAGATCAGTAGCCGGATTCGGATAAACATTTATTTCAGGTTTATCATTCAAATCGTCGATGTCAGTTATGGTACTGCCCGATTTCAGAACATCTACTTTAATTTCGTGGTAAACAGTATTATTATCAGCATCTTTCGTTGCCAGGCTAATATAATACTCACCTTCAACATTGTTATCCGGAACCATCTCAAGCAAGATGTCTTTTCCATTCAATCTTGCAGAAACAAAGTCAGGACCTTCGGCAATATAACTCTCTACAACTTCTGCCGATTTTGTTATGGTAACACCAAAGGTTTCTTCGAAAATACTTCCCGACTTGATGACAATTGCGCTCGGATTCCAAACACTTGGTACCCAGGCTTGCTTTCCGGGTTTGGTTGAGACGATGAAGCTGGTTTCTACCGATTCACCATAGATATCGGTAGCAGTTATTCTTAATACAGTCTCTGCGTGTTTCTCCAGCGGAACAATAATTGCTTCCGAACCCATTGTGAAAATTTCAACAACGCCATCCATATCCGTGGTTAAAGTATACGATAACAAGTCACCATCAGGATCGGCAAATAATTTACCAAAATTAAAGCGGTAATCGTAGTTCACATGTAGTGTTTGATCGCTCAAATCTTTAACCACCTCGGGTGCACGGTTGGTATTTTCAACTGTTAGTTCGCATGCATATTCTTTTGCCGCGCCATACTCGTCGGCAACCTTGTACGTCAACGTATATGTTCCGGCGGCAAAATAATCAGGCGATAAAGTCACCGTAAGTACTCCCTCATCAAAATTACTGGCTGCAAATTCAGCGGCTGTAATTTCTTCAACCGAAACAATAGCATCTCCTTCAGGATCGGTAACCGGAATTTCCAGCGTTCTAATCTCTCCTTCAACAATCGATAGGGTTTCAGGCAACTCGATAACCGGTGCCGAGTTGATCCTTAACAATACCGGAACGTTAAGATTGTTCTGAGTTGGATCGTTGTGGGTGATGCTCATTCTTGCCTCGTACGAGCGGGCTTCAAACAATGAAGCATCCACAGTGATATTAACATCTTGCGTTGCGCCGGCAACAATTCCACCGGTTCTTGGGTCAATAGTCAGCCACTGACCGGGATGAGCTGAAAGCGCATGTGTTTTGCAGGTATAAGTAAATGGCAATTCTTCCCAGGTTGTCGATCCATCGTACGATATCCAGTATTTACCTTCGGTACTTGGCGAACCAAAATCGAAACCAAACAACGATTGCATCTCCATTGGGAAATCGATTACCACAAAGAACTGGCTTCCCTGCCCGAAATAGAAAGATTGAGAAAGCGGTATGGTATACACACCAAACTCGGTCTTGTCGGTAAAATACTCTTCCGAGTAAATCGTTTCGGCAGTGCTCAGGTCGTTACCTTTCAAAATTCGAATCACATACGGAGCAGTTGTTTCGCCACGTTTAAAATAATCTCTGATGTGCGTCAAAGTAAACCCTTCAGGTTGCGTTACAGTAAACAGGGTAGCTGTGCTAACTTTTGCTTCGCCACCATTACCATACAATCCCAATGGTTCGCTCGCGATATCGTAGTTCAGCGAGTCGGCAAATACTTCACCGGTTTCGCTTGTCTGGCTAATACTGTCGGTTCCCCAAGCCTGACGCAGGATTCCCATTGTAATGGAGTAATTCAACTCACTTTCTGTGCCCTGGTTAGCCAATTGAATACGGAAATTGTTCTGCTCATTCTCGTTAACCACCAGTTTCATGGTATCGTTATCGATTGTTTCCAACAGGTCGTATGCAAATACCGGAGGTAAAACCGCATCGCCAGAAAGAGCTACGTTTAGCTCCGTACCATCTTCGAAAGTCAGAATCAGCTGAGCCGTATTGGCTTCTGCATTTTCAGCAGCAAAAACCACTTCGAAAGCTAGTGTATCGAATGCCGGAACTTCATCATTCACAGCTATCTCGGTAGAGAATAACTCAGGATTTGCACCTGTAATTTCCACTGAAGTTAATTTTGCAGGCTTACTTCCGCTATTGGCCAGCAATAGTGTCTCTGATACGCTAAGCGGATTTGCCGGCAGGTAGGTTACATCATCAAAAGCAAGTTCTTCACGGTCGATCGAAACATTCGATTCGCCGGTAACTGCAAGTGCCACATCTACAACTTTTGTTGAATTATTAACGTCATTCGTCAATACATTTACTTTTCCAGTGTAGTCGCCAACCTCTAAACCTTCGGATGTATACTGCAACTGGATACTTTTCGATTCGCCAACGGCAAGTTTACCGGAAAGTGGCGGTTGAACCATAATTGCTGTACCCTGGTAGGCAGCATGTCCGTATCTGAAATCTTCGTTCTCTGTTAACCCATAAATTCCATGCGGTCCTTCAAATCCAACGCGGTAATATGGCAGGTAATTTTCTCCGGTAGTCTCCATCGCTTTGTACTGGAATTTGAAATCGCCATTAGGGTACAAAACAGCCTGGAAAGTGAAATCGCCACCATAACCGCGGTAGTAATAACCAATGTGATTCCACTGAAGTACAACATATTCGTCGGTTTCGTAGATCAAAAGGTCAGAGTCGTCGCCTAAGAAGGCCCCACTATTCACCCAAAACGGAGCAACTACAGCATTTGCATAGCTCGAGCCGGTTGAGCTGTTTGGCAGATCGTGTGAAGAACTGCCAAAATATGATCCAGGTGCCGGATCAAAACTAAACCATCCGTTTCGTGAAACAACAAGAGAGGAGTATTCATCTCCGAAATAAGGGAATTTGAATCCATCGAAGCTACGCGTAACATAACGCTGACTTGAATTTTCGAAATAATCGGCCAAAGACGTTCCCATCTCTGAAATCTCAATCCATTCGTAATCAGCGTAATTGTACGAATAGCCATATCCGTTATCAAAACCGTCGGCTTCCGCTTTTTTCCCGTCGATGGTAATAAATCCGGGAGCTGAAACTGACCAGTTTAGTTCTTTATTCGATCCGGTATTGCTAATGGTGATATTGGCCGATTTACCCAGATTATTGCCATAAGCCAGTGTGTCTTTGCTAAAATCGCCTGCAAAATTATACCCGGCTTCAGGAGAAGTGTCTCCTGTTCCGTTCAGGCTAACAATGTATGATTCAAGTACCGAACCACTTCGTTCTGTCAGCAGGTTAAAAACAATCTGATCGTTAAATGTTCCAACTGTCTGCGGAGCAAAGTCTACGATAAATGTTTTGCTGGTTCCCGGAGATATTGATGAATATGCACTAACATAATCGCTGTTCGAGAACGGTGCCGATGGTTTATCAAGCGTGTAATATGCGCTTGCTGTACCTGTGTTGGTTACAGTAAATGATTGTGCGGCGGTAATACCGCTACCGGCAACAAGACTACCAAAGTCAAGCGCATTCGCGTCAACAGTGATTTCCGGATCGCCTAAAATTTCAACTTTGAAAGGAATACTTACGCGTTGATTTCCATCGTAATAAACAGTCATTGTTGTATTCGATGAACTTGTGGCCGAACGATCGGTTAAATCAACCGTAAGATGAACGATTACACTGTCGTTGGCAAGGATAACACCACTTTCAGGAGTAATATTCTGAATGTAGCTAAATGCCGAAATACTGAAAGTTGCCGGATAAGTTCCAACATTGCGGATTACAATGGAGGTATCGATAATGTCGCCTGACAAACGGGCGTTTTCGCCTAACCATTCCATTGATGCAGGAGCCTCCAAAACCGGACCTTCAATAAAATTCGCCAGAACCGGAATCTGTAACTGACCATCGTTGCTGCCAATGGTTAATGCTCCCTGGTAATTGGCCACTGTATTTTGTGCTTTCGTTTTTAAAGTAACAACGGTTTTGTGTCCCGGTTTCAATTCCGAAATTGAAGCCGGATAAACGGTAACGTAGTCAGTATTTAAACCACTCAGGTTAATATTTTTCAGGGTTCCTTTTCCCTTGTTCATCAACTCCAGTTCAATACTTTCTGTAGTTCCGAAAAACTGAGTACCAAAATCAACAGAGCTCAGGTTAGTTTCCAATTTAGGTTCCTGCCCGCTTATATTAACTTTTACAAACTTCGATAATGCTCCTTTTTTAGGATCGTCGTGTTTCATCACCAACTCAACAAGGTGAGTACCGTTATCGAAATAATTTCCGTTTACTTCGATGTCGATCTTTTGAACAGAATCAGGTTGAATATCGCCGTTTTTAGGAGTAAACCGAACCAGACTGCTGTTACGCACCGACTCGTAGGCACGAATCATCAGGTACTTTCCGAAGACCGAACCTATATCGGTCATGTAGTTTTGTTCAGGAGCTACACGGGCAAAACTTTTGTCTTTACGCAGGTAGCTTGATTCTGTTGCATTTTTAGCTCCAATTGGCAAATAAACTCCGCGTGGTGCAGTTACGGTCACCCAGAAAATGTCTCCTTCGTTCACCGAAACATTTCGCGAAAGTGTGGTGTAATACCATCCGCCATCGCGGTAACCACTTACATAACTTCCGGTTGATGCCACCGGTTCACCTGCAGGATAATCTGCTCCACCCACATGAATGGAGAAATCGAAGTGCGAGCCATCGTACATTTCAGTGGCGATGTATGCTCCAATGTGCGAGAGGTCCATATCGCGCTCGGCTACAAATTTATTGGCATACATCCAGCTTTCGTAAGTCGTTTCCTGGGCATAACTCAATGTTCCGGGTCCAACCATTTCATCAGGCTGGCTTAAATCTTCGTGGCTCACCGAGTCGGTGAAACTGTAAGACGGCGTTTCCTCGTTCCAGCTAGGGCTGGCAAACGTTCCGATACTAATCTGGCCATCATCGCTTAATTCCTGCATGGCCAAACGGAAACCATATGTAGATGGTAAAGTCTCTGCCGATTTTAGCTCTAAAGTTTCGTAACCTTTTACCAACCAATCGTAACGCGAGTAGGCCTCACCTTTATTTTGGAACGAATAACTATCATAGCCCAGAGAAGTTTTCTGAACATCAATATTTACTTCCAGTGTATCGTTTGAAAGCAATTCCAGATCGGCAGCTTTCCAGGTTGTTGCTGAAAACAGTTCAGAAAGACCTGAAACATTACCAAAACGATCTTTGGCACGAACAGCAATTGTATAGGTAGTTCCCGGCTCCAGATTCTCGATAAGGAACTGATCGAACGATTGACTGGCAGTTGAATGGAATGGAGTAACACTGGCAGCTGATAAGAAAAATGTTGTATCAGTGTGTTCTCCTTCTGCTACCAAAATTTCGTAATCAGTGATGGTAATATCCTGAATGTTTTTTACCAGCATCCAACCAATGTGGAAAGTGTTTTCATCGATGCTGTAAAATCCCCAGTCTTCAATTGCCGGAACAGATCCCGGATCGTCAACCAAAGCAGCGTAGGCATCCAAACGACCTTTTCCAAGGTAACCTGTAAATGCCGGATTCAGGTGATAAATATCTTTTGCAGTGCTTAATAAACGCTCTGTAATTTCGTCAGTAGTAATATGATATGCATATTTTGACGCGATAAGAGCAGCAACACCTGTAACATGTGGCGAAGCCATTGATGTTCCTCCCCAATGCGGACCACCGTAGCGGTTGCCCGGCAAGGTTGAATAAATCTGGTCGCCGGGAGCAGAAATGTCAACCACCTCGCTAAAATACGACGAGGTAGATTTCATATCGTAGTGGTTGGTATTAGCCACCGAAATTCCCAGATCGTATTGTGATGGGTATGCGGCGCGTGGTAAACCAATGTAGTCGCTGTAGCTATTGAAGTTACCTGCAGCAAAAATAGGAAGTCCACCACCTTGAACCGGGCCGGTTGAATTACCGTTTTCGTCGATACCGGCGTTATCAATGTAATAGTTGATGGCATCCAGCATTACCTGGCTTGGAGCTCCACCACCCCACGAGTTATTCGAAATAGTAGCACCATTATCGGCAGCGTAAATAAATGCCTCTTCAAAACCTCCGGCATATTCATCCGTTCCACCAGGTACAGTACTAAACACCTGGCACGACATGATGCGAACACCATCGCCGTTTCCACTTCCTCCGGCAACACCGGCAACACCTTTTCCGTTATTGTTTACGGCGGCAATAGTACCTGCCACGTGTGTTCCGTGTTCGTGCGGGATGATGGTTGGAACACCCATTACAAAGTTCCATCCGTAAAAATCATCAATGTAACCGTTGTTGTCGTCGTCAATTCCGTTACCGGGAATTTCGTCTTCGTTAGTCCACATGTTGGCGGCCAGATCTTCGTGCTGGTAGTCTACTCCACCATCAATAACAGCCACAACAACATCCGGATTTCCGGTTTCAAGCTTCCAGGCTTTTATCAGGTTAATATCAGCACCCGGAGTACCACCGGTTTGTCCTGTATTTTCGTAATGCCACTGCGTATAAAGCAGCGGATCGTTGGGTTTTTCTTCTAAAGTTCTTTCTGATACAGGTGAAGTTTCAACCATTTCGCCATCTGAGAAACTGAAATAGTGGTTTTTTGATTCAGCTGATTCAATCGCATCCAAATCCCCGTATTTCGAAAGTGCGTCGCTTAAATTTGTGGTGCTGTCGATATTGATCTCGTACCACAAATGCAAACCGTATTTTCGTTGACGTTCTGCAAATTTACCAGCTACATGAAAAACCGGCTTCATGCTTGTTGCGTTGTATTCTTCGTTCAGAATGTTAAACCCGGGAATAGCAGTTTGAAGCGGGTTTATCTGAGAAACATCCGAATGTCCCTCCATTTGAAGTGCAGCCTCCTGGGTTAGTTTTACCCGGATAACACCTTTTACCGGACTGGCATCCGGCTCTTGTGCAAACAATTTCCCCGTTACCAGGAACAGCATCAGGAAAAGAAAAGCAATCTTTTTAGAGATGTAGAAATTTCGCATTTTTAGAATTTTTATATTTTATGGAACACAAATATCAAATTCAACAGATATTATTATATAAGATGCCCCTTAGCTTGTGCACTACAACCTAAAAAACGACCATAACAATACCACTCACACGTAAAACACACCGAAAAGACCAGATTAAAACAACGATCTTAAATCGCTAACTATAGGACACTTACACATATAAAACCTCCTGATTCTTTAGAAAAAGGAGTAAAAATCAAAAGGGGAAATAAATTTGTTTACAGATTGGCGAGAAATGTGCTTAAATTAACATTGGTATTGGTAAGATTTAGCTTTTTTCGCAGTCTTGAACGGGCAACTTCAACACTTTTTACACTTTGTTGCGACAGCTCGGCAATTTCTTTCGACGACATTCCGAGTCGTAATAAAGCACATAATTTTTCTTCGGTTGGCGACAGATCAGGGAATCGTTCGCGTATTTTTTCATAAAAACCTTCGTGCACCTGCTGGTATCTTATTTCAAATTCTTCCCAAACCGAACTGTTTAAACTGGACTTTAATAACTTGGCTGAATCTTCAATTATCACTTTCACTTCCGCCCTGGCCTTACCTTTGGCATCCGAAAGCTGTTTTATAACTTTCTGCAAGGTTTGGTTTTTCTCTACCAGGTAAAGTTCCTTCATTACCAGTTCCCTTTCGCGCAATTCCAGATCTTTTTCCAGTGTTTTCATCGCAAGATATGCGCCTTTATCTTTGCTTTTATTTAACCTGAAATACAATACAAAAATAATAAGACCAAGTAGCAGCCCCAGAATTATTACTCCGTATATCAGTTTTATGCGCGCATTTTGGCTTTTGTATTGTTCCTGTTCTTTTTCAAAATCGTGCGTCAGCTCAAGACGCGTAATTTCCTTAATGGTTTGCTCGTTAAAAATGCTATCCTGCCGGGTGGTATAATTTTTATAATAATCAAGCGCATCGGAGAAATTGCCGGCGCTTTGCACAATCTGGTACAAGAGGTAATAAGCTTCACTCTCCAACACAAACGACTTTGTTTTTTCGGCGGCCTGCAAACTTTGTAAGGCTTTTGCCTGTGCTTCTTCGATATTGTTCTTTTCGTAAAGATACTGGGCAATCTGCCGGTTTGCCCGCGACAATTCGATCATGTCATCAAACTCCCGGCTATATTTTACAGCCAGTTGCAGGGTTTGCAGCGCTTCTTCCTCAAGATTTAAGTGGAAATAATTCTCTGCCATCGAATTATAAATCGAGGCCAGCCGGTTTTGGTAGTTGTATTTCGTAGCATTTTCAACTGCCATTTCAAAAAACGATTGCGCCTTTTTAAGCTCTCCCCGTTTTTCGCTGATAATTCCCATGCTGTTATAGAAGACATGCATTTGTGGTAAATTCGACGAGTCGCCTCGTGCCAGCAATTCGTTCTGTTTGTCAAACAGTTCCTGGTACAAATTCCAGGCTTTATCATATTCTTCCAATTGCAAATGCACCCCGCAAATGTTATTTATCTGCCCAATCAAAAGGTTATCTTCACCGGCATTTTCATATATCTTTTTGCTTTCGAGAAAATGCTCCAAAGACCTGTCGTACCCGCCAATATGATACAAAATAATTCCCATGTTATTGTGCGCCTGTGCTGTTAACAAAGGATCATCTACTTCTTCAGAAGTAGCTAAAGCCTGTTGTGCATAACTCAAACTTTCAGAAAGGTTTTGGGCCCGGGTTTCTCTTGAAAGTTCGATTAAGATTTCCGTTCTGGTCGCATCATCGTCAGCCTGCTGAAGTTGCTGCAAAAGCGAACGAAACCCGGTATCATTTTGTGCTTTGAGGGAAAACGAAAAAAGCAGTATCAATAAGGAGTATACGATTTTATTCATTTTATCTCTCTTCAGTTTTATCCGGTACTACACCTACGAATTTGCAGCAAATATAGTTATACTGAAATTGTAAAGCCACCGCAAAATCGTAATTTAACAAAAAACAGAACAGAAATAATATTTACACTCTTCTGTTAATAAACCACTTAGCAAAGCCCCATTTTAAAAACTTCATCCTGAATTTGAAATTATGCCGTTAATCTTTACTTCGTGAACTAAATGGAACTGAGTTTTATAATCACATCAAAGCCACTTTCTGTTGATGAACTATTTAGCTGAAGAAACTGAAATTTGAACAGTTCATACCCGAGTCGGACTTCGTACTTTGACAAACAGAACTCATGTCTAAAAAAACATTTCGGATAGCGGCTATGTCTTCCTTCAACAAAATTTCACGCAGCTTTTAGAAATGCTGGTTCCTTTCTACACTCAAAAGATTCACACCCTCGATTTTGTAGATGCCTACAAATGCAAGAAGCTAAAAATTAAAAATAAGGAGTGCAAGACCCTCCAAATTGATGGGGAAATTATTGGTCAGCCGCAACATCTAAATGTGGAAATTTTACCCCGCCGTGTGGAAATGATCATTCCTTAGACAAATTTTTTCAGCGACACACTTCATCACCTTGGTTTTTTATTTACCCAGCTGGCCTTAGTTATTTCGTAAGGCCTCAATTAACTCTGCCTTATTCATCGTACTTCGCCCTTCAATTCCCACTTGTTGGGCTTTCTTGTACAACTCTTGTTTTGTACGTTCTTCATATTTGCTGCTACTCCCACCTTTTGTCCCTGAATCAGGGGTATTGGCTATTCTGGCAGATTTTTGTTTACTGTAGCCTTTTTCTCTTAAGGCTTCATATTGTTCTTCGTTTTTCACTTGAGGAATATTATTCTTTCTCGCCATAACTAATTTGTTTTGATTTACGTTATAGTCAGAAAATACCTTGCCAGATTCAGGTCAGGTTTAACATACACACTTTTAAATAGACGAGAATTATTGCCCGGCCTCCTTCCCGCACAGACCAAGGCGATCAGAATAAGATTAGTGGCACAATTATTACTTAGAAAATACAAATGCACTAACGAAATGAAAATTACCGGATTAACAAAAACAGCTCTTTACCTGATTATAACTTCACTAATTTTGACTTTTATAATCCTGGCCAAAAACATTCTTATTCCACTTGTAATAGCCATATTCTTTTCCTATTTAATTTACCCCTTGGTTTGGAAAATTGAACGCTGGGGTGTTAACCGGGCCATCTCTATTTTGATGGTGTTGTTGGTAGTAATTATTCTTATTGGAGGAATTACCCTTTTATTCTCACTAAAAGCCTCAAACATTGAAATCGATTTTAACGATGTAAAACAACATTTTGATAGCAAAAGTCTTAGTTTGCAAAATGCGCTGACGGACAAATTCGAAATCGATGCCTCAACTGTAGATTATTATTTAGACAAGGCGGTAGAAGATGTGATTGACACCTGGCAATCGGGAATAGGTAATCTTTTTACAACAACGACAACAACAATTTTTCAGATTGGTATTTTGCCGGTCTTTACCTTCTTTCTGTTGTTTTACCGCACAAAAACAGCTCACTTCATTTTACGAATCACCTCAAAAGACAAAAAGTTGGTAACACTCACTATTCTGCGCGAAATATCGAAAGTTATTACCAAATATCTTGGCGGACTTTCTTTAGTTGTTGCCATATTAGCCGTCCTTAATTCAGTAGGACTGTTAATAGTCGGAGTTAAACATGCTATGGTTCTTGGTGTGCTGGCTGCATTGCTAAACCTTATTCCCTATATCGGAACGTTTTTGGGAGGTTTTATTCCGTTTATGTATGTCTTTTTCACCGTTCCACATCCATTGCCAACAATGCTAAAAATTGTAATACTGTTTGTTATCATTCAGTTTATTGAGAATAATCTATTAACACCAAATATCGTGGGCAACAGCATTAAAATCAACCCGTTGGCGATTATTCTAAGTTTATTGTTTGCGAATATTATTTGGGGGATAGCCGGTATGCTGGTAGTAATCCCGGTTTTGGCAACTCTAAAAATTATTATGCGGCAAATCGACAGTTTGCAACCTTATGCATTTCTCATCAGCGACCGAGGCACTGAGCAATACAGACTCAAATTGTTTAAACGAAGAAATAAGAATAACAAATGATTAGAATACTCAGCGATCACCTAAAAATAGTTTTGAAAGCAATAAAAAAATTTAGCGCGAACAATCCTGTTGGAATGGCTGCGACAACATCGTTTTTTGCTATTTTTTCCATTGCGCCCATTCTTATTATCATTATTTCGGTGCTTGGAATGTTTACCAACGATGCTATTATCCGGGCAAAGCTTTTTAACGAAGTATCGCGACTGATTGGCAACGACAGCAGCCGACTTTTGCAAACCGCCATCGACAACTATAACATTGGCGAAAAAAGCGGATTGGGAGCACTTATCGGGGGTGGTATTTTTCTCATTTCGGCAACTACACTTTTTAGTATCATGCAAAACTCGATTAACTATATCTGGCGAATTCGGGTAAAATCAAATCTAAAGCTTAATGTGCTCAAATTTTTAAGAGACCGCCTTTTCTCTTTCGGGCTGATTTTAAGCCTGGGGCTGGTACTGCTTATTTCACTGGTTCTCGATGCATCAATGAGTATTTTTCAGGACTGGTTATCCAACACATTCAACCCCGAGTTTATTACCCTTTTTAATCTCCTCGAAATGGGCGCATCTTTAATTATCACAGCCCTAGTATTCACGCTAATTTTCCGCTACCTTCCGGATATAGTCGTAAAATGGAAAGCAAGTGGGTTTGCAGCCGTTTGTACTTCTATATTGTTTTTTATTGGAAAATACCTCATCAGTATTTTTATTGGCAAAAGCCAGCTTGGCGTAATTTACGGGGCTGCCAGTTCGTTTGTGGTTATCCTGCTCTGGATTTATTATGTGTCGATAATCTTTTATTTCGGTGTTCAGCTAAGCTATCAGTATTCACGTTTTTATAATCACGAGAACAAGCCATTAAAATTTGCCGAGCCATTTAAAATCAGCGCGGCAGATGACTAGCGACACAGGAATAATAACAGCTGGTGCCTTTTACATATTCTAAACAATTACACACCTGCAACTATTAACATAAAAAGACAACTGCATTGTTGATTGCAGCTGTCTTTTTATGTTTAAGTCATTCTATTATATTGAAAATCTATGCCAGTTTCTTCTTTTTCACCGAAAGAAAAACAATGCCTAAAATCACTACAGCACCACTTATAATAACGGGTGTCCAGTTGGCACTACTTAAGGCTACATCCAAACCTAAAAAGCTAAATGTTTCTGAGTTATTTACAGCCTCTATTCCAAAAAATATCGTTCCGGCTAATCCTATTAAGAGTAAAATCGTTCCTAATGCTTTCATAATATTCGTATTTAACGTTTCGTATTTACTGTTGGCAAAATTGTGCCACTTACACAAAAGCTTTTAAAACGCAGTGATTCAACACATTTGCTCTTGAAACAATTCTACACATTACACAATAACTGTAGAATATTCTCAACAACGCGGGCATGCAACTAAAGTACGAAAACCTCGTACACCTCTTTAAATCTGGCCCTTATACTATTTCAACTAATACATTGGCAGAATGGAATGGAATTTTCTAAGAAGGGTAACAGAGATTAGAAAACAATTTAATAGTAACCTTAAAAAGATTTATTATGAGTAAAGCAACAAACGTATTAATGGGATTTATTGCCGGTGCAGCAGCAGGAACTTTAACAGGAATTCTGGTAGCTCCCGACAAAGGTGTGAAAACACGTAAAAAATTAAACAAACAGATTAAAAGAACTACGCAAGATGTTTCAGAAACTATTGGAGACAAAGTAGACGAAATTAAAGAAAAGCTGAACGATGTTGTTTCAGAAATGCGCTCAAAAGCAGAAGAAGCGGAAGAAAAAATTAAAGAAAAAGTGAATTCGAAGGCTAAATCAGCCAAAGATGCAGCCGCGAACTAATAATTGTAATTTTTCACAATTAGAAGTAAAAAAATGAGCGACAATTTAACAGAAAGTATAGCAGGGCTTAACGAAGCCGTTAAACAATATGTGCAGACCCGAATCGACTTGGTTAAGCTCCTGTTTTTAAAGAAAACATCGAAATACATGAGCATTCTGTTCGGGATGCTCATAATAATTTTATTGTGCACACTAATACTGGCTTTTGCCGGAGTAGTATTTACCTTTTGGTATGGCGAAACCTATGGCAATTACCTGGAAGGTGCATTTATAGTGCTGGGAATTTTAGTTGTACTTCTTATCGTTTTTCTTTTAACCCGAAAAAAACTATTGACCTCGTTCTTCCTATCTAATTTCTCGGAAATACTGTTCGAGGATGATGAAGTAAACCATAAATAAGCCGAGCCGGAAGAATAGTTGCAAAAACCATTACAAATATGAAGCAAGTAAAAAATATGCGGGAACTGGAGCTCATGAAGGAAAACCTGGAGTACCGCCAGAAATTAAACGAAAAGCAACTGCTTGGTTCGTCGGTGGGTATTATTAACAATTTTACCGATGGGCTAAAAGACTGGGCCTTTGAATTTGGTACCCATTTATTTCTGGATTTAATTCGCAACAGGAAAAACCGGGCTCACGAAACGGAAGAAGAAGATGAATAAAAATGTACAACACCTCATTTCATCAAGATGTAAGCTAAATACTATATTTCCGGGCGCATATCTACTCTAACCAAAGTAGGGCAATTCGTTAAATCGTATAAATAATAGACACTTTATTCCTTAATCCGCAAAAGTATCTTTATCTTTTACTTTTAATAACAGTCTATTTCAATTTATAATTCAATGCCCGAGAACTCAAATAATTTTAGACTTTCCCTTAATTCACTTTCAAAAACAATTAACAGTTTACTGAATAAAAAGGAACTGAACGAAGAAAATCTGGTTCAGATAGAACAGTGGCTGTCATTTCATCTCAATAAAATACGAATAAGAAAACTCGAGGATGTTTCCATCGTTGGAGAAAAGGAAACAGATGAACGCACAAAAAAAGATGGCGTTTTTATTATAAATACCGCCGCAGAGATTATTCTCTCCCCCGGGTTCCAGAATTATCATAACGACTATACTGAAAGTCCGGAAAGGCTAAATCTCGCCGATCTGGTTGAAGAAAGTACGCTAAACGAATTTAATTCAGCATTTCTTGAGGCCTTGAGCGAGAAGAAAAATACTAAAGCCGAAGTGCTGCTTAAAACGGGTATAAACCGGCAGCGGGAATGTGTTCTTGAATTTGATATGCTGGCCAGTAATACCGATAATAACCGGGTTATTGTTTACTATTCGTTCAAGGACCTTCAGCACGTGCACCTGGCTGATTTCCAATCCATCGTTTTAAACAACCTCCCGGGGATGGATGTATTTCTGTTCGACACGGAATACCGCTATATTCTCGCTGGTGGAAAGGAAAAAGAAAAGTATAATTTAACAAACTCCAGCTTTATAGGGAAAACACTTTTCGACGTGTATACAAAACAAGATCAGCGTCGTTATTTTCCATTTTATAACAAAGCGATAAACGGAGAATTTACCGAAGGAGAAGTTCGTTATAAAAAAGACGTGTATTACATTGCTGCGGCTCCGGTAAAAGACATTGAGGGAAATACGCTGGCCGGAATTCTTATTTCACAGAATGTTACAAAAGATAAGATACTGGAAGAAAAACTTATAAAAAGTAAAGAGGAAGCGCAGCGAGCCAATAAGGCAAAATCAATATTCCTGGCCAATATGAGCCACGAAATTCGGACACCGCTTAATTCAATTATAGGATTCACCGACCAGCTAAAGAAAACAAAACTGGATAAGCAGCAGCAGAAATTTATTTCGCTAATCAATCATTCATCCGAACATTTGCTTTACCTGGTGAACGAAATTGTATTCCTTTTTAAGCTGGGAATGAATAAAGTTTACATTGAAAAAACAAGCTTTTCGATAAAAGAATTACTCAACGAGCTGGCAGATGTATACACAAAACAAGCTGCTGAGAAAAACCTGGAATTCAAAATATCGACCGACAAGGCTATCCCCGATTTTGTAAAAGGAGATCCTTTTCGCTTACGACAGATATTGATGAATTTACTTGTCAACGCCTTTAAATACACCGAAAGAGGACAGGTAAAATTAAGCACTGAGGTTGCCCGAAAAACAAAAAAAGTGGTTGAACTGGTTTTCGAGGTAAGTGATACGGGTATTGGAATTGAGGAAAAAGACCTGCCTTATATTTTTGATGTATTTGAGCAGGGAAACAAACGAACAGAAAAGATTCGTGGCGGCGCCGGACTGGGTTTGGGAATATGCAAAAAGCTCGTTACTCTTTTTAAAGGCGACATTACCGTTACCAGTAATAAGAACGAAGGCAGTACTTTCAGGGTAAACATTCCGTTGGAATTATCCGATGCGGAACCTGAGAAAGAAAAAGAAAAATCGTACAATCTTGATGACAGTCTTTTACGTGGTAAAAAAATTCTTTTGGCCGACGACGATAAACACAACCGCATGCTATCCGAATTGGTTTTAAAAGGCTGGCATACCGATTTCATGCTGGTAGTAGACGGAGAGGAAGCCTTAAATGCACTCAAAACTAAACAGTTCGATCTGGTGTTGCTCGACATACATATGCCACGAAAAAATGGTGTTGATGTGGTAAAAAAAGTACGTGCAAATAACGAATTGAATGCGGATACTCCATTTGTGGCATTAACCGCAAACGCGCTAAAAACCGATATTAACAGCTATCTGAAAGTTGGGTTTAACGATTATGTTATTAAACCTTTCTACGAAATTGAATTATACAATAAAATTTGTAATATTTTGCAGATAGAGAACAACGATAAACAAAGCCCGGCAACCATTGAAACAACGTTTGAAGAACCGGTAGTCGACGACACATTTAATGTACACGACCTGGAAAAAACAGCTGCAGGCGACAAAAAGTTTTTTAATACGATGATCGACAATTTTACCGAAAATGCAGAAACATTGCTCGCGGAGTTTAAAGTTGGATTGGAAAATGAAGACTGGAAAATAATTGGCGAAAAAGCACACAAAGCCATTCCGTCGTTCAAATTTTTTAAACTAAACGGCACGGCAAACGTACTTTCAAAAATAGAAGACCTGGCGTTAAGAGATGCGCAATTTGCGGCACTGCCTAAGACGGTAAGCAAGGTTTCGGGGCAAATAGAAGAAATAGTAAAACAAGCACAAGCAGCTAAAAAATAGAAACAAAGCCCATTAAACTTTTTGGGTGCACTATTGTATAAACTTATACCAACATAAATTCAATAAATGAAGAAGATATTGATTATTGACGATGACACATTCATCTGCGAGATTTTAAAAAAACATCTTCAAAACAATAAGTACAGTGCCGAAATTGCCTTTAACGGAAAAGGCGCACTCAAACTTTTTAAAGAAAACAAATTCGACCTTGTTTTATGCGATTTCAGGTTGCCTGATACCAGTGGGCTCGACCTCATGCAACAACTAAAGTCGATAAATCAGTCGGTTCCGGTAATTATAATGACAGCCTACGCCGATGTTAGAATGGCTGTGAAATTAATGAAACTGGGAGCCAGCGATTACATCACAAAGCCCATTCAACAAGAGGAACTTTTGGGGCTGATAAAAAAACTGATGAAAAATCAAGGCCCTTCAGCTGCTAAAAAGAGCCGTAAAACGGTTTATTCAAACGGCGATTTTATTATTGGCGAAAGCGCGAAAATAAAGTATGTAATTAACCTTGCGCGTAAGGTGGCTCCAACCGATATGTCGGTAATTATTTCGGGCGAAACCGGAATTGGGAAAGAATATATTGCCCGTTTTATACACGAAAACAGCCTGCGAAAAGACAAGCCGTTTCTGGCAATCGATTGTGGTGCCATTCCGAAAGAACTGGCCAACAGCGAACTTTTCGGGCACATAAAAGGCTCATTCACTGGTGCAATTTCCGACAAAATTGGAGTGTTTCAAAAAGCCGATGGCGGCACACTTTTTCTCGATGAAATCGGAAACCTGAGTTACGATGTTCAGCTAAAGTTGTTGCGGGCCATTCAGGAACGGGTAGTTGTGCGTTTAGGAGATGACAAAGCCAAACAAATTGACATACGTATTATTGCGGCTACCAACGAGGATTTAAATTATGAAGTGAAAGAAAATAATTTCAGAGAAGATCTGTATCACCGCCTCAACGAATTTAAAATTGCAATGCCGCCATTGCGCGAGCGCCCCGAGGATATTAAAGTGTTTATGAGCTATTTTATCGAAAGTGCCAACAAAGAGCTTAACCGGAATATTACCGGAGTTAGTCCCGAGGCCGAATCCGTTATCTTAAAATATCCGTGGTACGGTAACCTTCGCGAACTTAAAAATGTGCTAAAGAGAGCTGTGTTAATGGCTGAAGGAGAACAAATTGACACCGACTGCTTTCCCTCCGAAATTCTGCACCCCGGCATCAGCAACAGCCACACTCAAACCATTACGGCACACGACATTAACACCGATTCAAAATTAAAACATGCTTCTTCCGAAATTGAAAAAAAGCTGATAATTGAAACCATTCAGGAAGCCGGTTACAATAAATCGAAGGCGGCAAAAATTCTGAATATCGACCGCAAAACACTCTACAACAAAATTAAATTGTACGATATAAAACTATAGTTTAAAAGCGTTCAATAATGACGTTTGCTGTTCGTACTTTGGAATAGTATTTGGATTACTTATAGCAAAACAAATTATGAAATGGGGATGACTACAGGATATAAGAAGATTATATTCATAGATGACGATACGGAGATGGTTCGTAATTATAACTCTATTTTGGAACAAAAGAAATTATCGGATTATCTGATACATTTCGAAAACGCTAAGAAAGGTATCGAATATCTAAAACAAATAAAGAATAAAGAAGATTTACCGGATTACATCCTTTTAGACCTGTACATGCCGGTTATGGACGGATTTAAGTTTCTACAGTATTTTAACGAACTGAAAAAATTGAAAAAATCGATTGAGGTTTTTGTGTGTTCATCTTCGCAAAAGCAGGACGACCGGAATAAGGTTATGAAATATCCTTTTGTGAGTGCATACCTTGAAAAACCGGTTTCTTCCGATTTTATAGAGTTATTGATTGAGGATGTTGTTCACTAGTATCTCATTCCTCAGTTTGTATAAAAAAATCTACACCACCTCCTATTGCCTGAAACTACCCGGGCAATTTTTTAAGCTCAAATTTTCCGGTAATTACTCATATGCTGATTGAAATTTACTTTTATCAGAAATGTAGCGCATTGATCTTTGATCAAAAAAAAGCAGAACGCAATGTCTGCCAGAGATGATAGCGGGAGTTTGAGCTTTATATTTGATTTTTTACTTCCCCTCTTCAAATTGTTCCTATGCCACATGGTTCATAAATTTTGAGACGGTTCTGAAACCGTCGACACCAAAGGCCTCTACTACTGTTCCTTTCTCATTGGTATCGGATCAAAACTTTTTCATTCTTCCCCAAATATAGTATGTAGATCCACCACTAAACCAGATAAAAGTCCATTCCCAAATTACTTTCGTTTCATATCTTTTACAATTAGAAATAGTTGCTTTCGGCTACATAATGGTTAAAAAGATGTTAAAGTTGATTTTTTATGCCTCACATCACAACATTTCAAAATTAATATGTGTTATATAGTATCGTTTTTCGATTTTACGATAGACATAACAGAAAACAATGATTAGGTATTTACGATATAACTTCTCCCCCAGGCGCCTTTCGATATTGAACAGATATTACCGCATTACGCAGTTTTATCCGTTTCTGAAAAGCACAGCCTACAAAGCCGCAACAATTGCAACAGTGTTTGTGCTTTTGCTGGTTAGCCTCGAAATTTTTCTATTGGATTTTAATTTAATCCTCAACAACCTGGTGGATACCTATTCGCCAAAGATCATTTATTCGGTATTTCTTTTATCCGAAACATTTTTAGGGTTGGTACCTCCTGAAATGTTTATTGCCTGGGCCTCGAAATTGGAGATTCCGTGGGGAGCGTTGTTTATTTTGGCAACACTATCCTATGTTGGAGGAATAATTTCCTATTTCCTGGGAACACGTTTGTTTCTAATTCCTTCGGTGAAAAACCATATCGAAAACAAAATTCAAAAACACATTGTCAATCTCCGGAAGTGGGGTGGCATCTTTGTTTTTCTGGGAGCTGTTTCGCCGGTTCCCCACTCTGTTGTAAGTCTTGCTTCGGGCCTTATCGGATACAATTTTAAAAGCTACTTACTGTGGTCGCTTTTCCGCTACATGCGTTTTATAATTTATGCACTTGTAATTTTCGGGATTTTTTAAGCTTGTTGCTCTTCCTCCTCAAACTGATGTAAAAGCCGTGCATATTTTCCGCCGAATTTCAGGAGCTGTTCGTGATTACCACGTTCGATAATCTGCCCGTCTTCCAACACTAAAATCATATTTGAATTTTTAATAGTGCTTAACCTATGCGCCACTGCAATTACCGTTTTTTTAGAAAAAATATTGGCAATCGCTTTTTGTATGTACTGCTCGGTAATTGAATCAACAGCACTGGTTGCTTCGTCCAGGATTATCAACTCGCTGTTTCCGGCAATGGCTCTTGCAAAAGAAATTAACTGTGCCTGTCCTTTCGAAAGATTATCGCCATTATCCTGAATAACAAAGTTGTAGCCGTGGGGCAACTGATCGATAAAATAATTGGCATAAACAAAAGATGCCGACTGTTCCACATCACTATGGGAAATATATTTTCGCCCCAGCGAGATATTAAATTCAACGGTATCGTTAAACATGTAAATATCCTGTTGCATAATGGAGATCGTTTCTCGAACCTGTCCGATGGGTATATCCGACAACTCGGTTCCATTAATTTTAATCGATCCGCGATAACCGGTGTATGTTTTCGCCAATAACCGGATAATCGTAGATTTCCCCGATCCTGTTGTTCCGACTAACGCCAGACGATCGCCTTTTTGCAACTTAAACGATACATCTTTCAGCACATCCGGCGTATCTTCCGAATACCGAAAACTTACATTTTTAAACTCGATTTCCTGCAAAGCTATTGCTTCGGGAACCGTTTGTGATGATTCTGCTTTCGGATCTTCAACTTGCTGATCGAACATTTCGCTAATGTGCTCAAGCGCCGACATGGCCCGCTGAATAGTTGAAATTTGCTGGGCAAACTGTTTTACCGGAACAAAAAGACGCTCCAAAGTAGTTACAAACACAATCAGAATCCCCAACGTATAACCGTAATCCCATATTTGAATAGCGCCATACCAAATCACCAATGCCGTGGCTACTGAAGTGATCCCTTCCACAATCGAATAAAGAAATGAATCGTAAACATTCGATTTATTTTGTGCGTCGCAAAATTCTTTGTTCAGATTGTCGTATTTATTCAGCACCTTATCTTCAGCAGCAAAAAGCTGAACCGTTTTCATTCCAGTTAAAGCTTCCTGCAAATAAGCGGCCGATTTTGCCAAACTGGTTCGTGAAGTATTGTATGCTTTTCTAATCTTTTTCCGCAGAAAGTTTATCACCAGAATAATTACCGGAACCACCAGTAACAACACCAGCGTAAGGCGCCAGTTGATGTAAAAAAGATAACCCACCAAGGCCAGCGTTTTTATACTGTCGGCCAGTAAACCAAGCACTCCGGCAGCAAACGAATCCGAAACCGATTCCATATCGCTGGTAAGGCGCGATAAGGTTACACCAATTGGTTTTTTATCAAAATAACTCAACGGAAAACGTAAGGATTTTCCAAATAAACGCCTGCGTAAATCAACAACAGCCAACCCTCCTGCTTTTGAAAAAGAGTAACTGTAAACTCCGTCGAACAGAATGTTTAGAAGCAATGCTATGGCCAGAAAAATGGTTTGCCTGATCAAGCCATCCACATTGCCCGGCACGATGTAATTATCAATTATATCTTCAATCAACCAAAGAAATAAAATACCTGCCCCGGTGGTGATAGGAATGGAAGCGAGACTCAGGAAAAACCACTTTTTGTGCGGTTTAAAATAGCCGGCAAACTTTCGGAACAACTTCCAGTCTACATTTTTGATAATATTGCTTTTGCCTGTGCTCATTACACCTTCTCCTTTTTTGTTTCACCTTCCTGCTGCAATTTCGAGATGTCGCGGTAAAAGTCAGATTGTTTCAATAATTCCTGATGATTTCCTATAGCCGCCATTTTCCCATCTTCCAGTACAATGGTAAAATCGGTTTTCTCCAGCACACTAACGCGGTTCGAAATCACTACCAGACTTTTTACCGCATGGTTTTCCACAATTTGTTTTATCAGAAAGCGCTCGGTATCTGTGTCGACAGCCGAAAACACATCATCGAGAATCAACAGCTCGCCTTGCGTGTAAAGTGCCCGTGCCAGGCTAATGCGTTGTTTTTGTCCTCCCGAAAGCATAATTCCTTTTTCGCCCACCATTGTTTTCCCTTTCTTCGGAAAACGCAACAGTTCGTCGGCAAAAGCACTTTTGTAAATCACATCGTCAAAACGTTTCTCGTCAATCGTTTCGTCAGAGGTTAAACCGATGTTGTTTTCAATCGAATCGGAAAACAGAAAAACTTCCTGACTAACTGTATTTACAACTGAACGAATGTCTTCACTTCTTATCGAATCGGCATCAACATCTCCATAAAAGATCTGGCCTTCACCGGGGCGTAAATAGCCATTTAAACACTGAATTAATGTGGTTTTACCCGATCCAACTTTACCGGTTATGCCAACAATCTGGCCGGGTTTAATCGAAAATGAAATATCTTTCAATACCGGTTTATCACCGTTGTGGTAGGTATAATTCAGGTTTCTAACGTGAATTCCATCTTTAAAAAGTTCTTGCTTTTTCGTTTCGGGCAGCGCCTTCCGTTCATCATCTATTCCTTCCCTGTCCATAATGGTTTGAATACTGCTGATTCCCACAAATCCTTGCTGAAAAACGGTGAGTACCCATCCCAATCCCATAATCGGATGGGCCAGCAGCGCGGCATACGCAATGTATTCTGTCAACTGCCCAATGGTAAATTTGCCATTTATCACATACATACCACCAACAAAAAAGATGATGATTTTTAAAATCTGTCCGAGGTTGCCAAGCAAGGGAATTACAAAGGAGCGAATCCACGAGATTTTTAGCGTGGCATCGTAATAATCAATATTGTCCTTTTGAACAACATTTTCGGCATGCTCGTATATATTATAGCTTTTTATTACGCTGTTTCCCGAAAGAAAGGAAATGATTTTCCCTGAAAGTTTTTGCAAGGTATCCATTCTTGCGTGTGTGTTTTTAACCATCACCTTCATTCCATAACGAACAATTACAAAAACCACTACCATTGGAATTACACAGTACAGCGTAAGCATGGGTGACAATTTCCACATCATGTATGGCGTAAGCGACAAGGATAACAGAATATTCCCGATTTGTAAAATGCCAAATCCGGTAATCATTCGCACCCCATTAATATCATTATTCACTCGCGAAATAATATTTCCAGTTGAGTTTTTATCGTAATAATCCTTTCCGAACGAGGCCAGTTTTTGAAACATTTCGCCTTTTAATTGTCGTTCAATCAGGCGGGCCGGGAAAAAGATCAAAATCCGTGAAAGCGTTCTTACCAAAATCAGTCCGGCAGCCAATCCAACAATTATCAATACATTTTTATGAAACTCAGCTTCATTTCCCTCACGGCCAGCGGCTATCAGGTCGATGGTTTTCTGAATAAAACCGGGAATCGTAATCGAAGTCCAGACAGTAAGTATCAGAAAGATAATTCCTCCCGTGTACCACCACCGGTATTGATGCGTGTATTTTAATAAGAATTTAAGTTTCGATAACATGATTCCTGTTTTTGCCGTTTAGGCGTCAATATATTTTTGCATCTGTTCGTTTTGCCAGTTATACACCAATTCCGGCAGCGTCTCGTTGCCCTCGTGGAAGCGTTTCAAAAGTTTTTCTGCCACAGTAATTCCGCTTTCGGTAATTTCGCGAACCGGAGCCAAAAACTTACTTTCATCTTCGCAGCAACACACCTTCGCGCGCCGGGAAAGTCCATCCGAAGCAATGCGGCAAATTTGTTTTGCAATTGTTCCGGCGTGCAGATTGCCGCTTTCTGCATTCAGCGCTTTTACCGGTACCTGGGCACGAAGCTCCTGCATGGTGTCAACGTCCCATTTCGAAATAAGTTCATCGGCTTCTGCCAGACTTTCACCATCGTACAATAAGCCAACCCACAAAGCCGAAACCGCTGCAATGTGCGATACACAGCTGGCATCAGCACCCCGCATTTCAATAAACTGTTTGAGTCGTACATCCGGGAAAATAGTGGAAACGTGATTTTCCCAGTCTTCCTGAGTTGGCTTTAGCGAATGCTTGCCCTCAAAAAATCCACGAAAGGTAAGTCCGTTTGCCGTAATATATTCCCCCTCGCGTAAAATGTAATACATTGGTATATCCAGTAAATAGTCCACCCAGCGCTCAAAACCAAATCCCTCGTCAAAAACAAATGGTAAAAAACCACAGCGATCCGGATCGGTATGGTTCCAGATATGCGAACGATACGATAAATAGCCATTGGGTTTTCCTGCCGAAAACGGAGAGTTAGCAAAAATGGCAGTAACAACCGCTTGTAATGCCTGCGACACGCGCATCTTTTTTACCATATCGCTTTCGCTGCCAAAATCCAGGTTTACCTGCGTTGATGCGGTGTTTGTCATCATATGCAATCCAAGCTCACCTCTTGTAGGCATGTAATTGCGCATCCAACGGTAGCGCTCTTTAGGCACCCACGGCACGTCGGCCACATCCGACAACGGGTCAACGCCCATTGGCAGACTAAAAAAGTTATAGTACTGACTTATCGTATTGAGTTCCTGAAAATGCTTTTTGGTTTCGCGGTACGTTTCGTGAATCGTGCTAAAGTTATCGCCCGATAGTTCAAATTGCCCGCCGGGTTCCAGCGTAATGGAAGCACCGTTTTTCCGAAGGCCGATTGCGATATCGTTCTCAAGAATTGGCGCCCAGCCATCCTGTTGCATCTTGTTCAGGATCTTCAAAATTCCGCCATCCTGTTCAAAACAAAGGCGCCCGAAATCTTTTTTGCGAAATAAAAACTTTTCGTTTTCGGTACCGATTCCCCACCTCTCCGGCGGTTTACTTCCTCGTTCGAAATAGTCGATCAGTTGCGATTTATGGTTTATTTCTATCTTCTTTTCTTTTTCTGTCATTTTGACTTTCTTGTTTGTTTGCCTCGATCAGTTACTTCGAATTCAGAATGCTGTCGAGAACATATTTTTCCACATGGCGGTTTTTCCCGATGTACGGATAGTCATGCATCGACAACATGGCCGGAGCATTCAGTTCTACCACAATGTAATTATCATGCGTTGCAGGCTGTTCCATATCCTTAATTATAATGTCGATTCCTGCAATTTTCAGGCCTGCCGACTTTGCTGCTTCAACGGCTACATTTTTGTAAAAATCCGGGATATCATCGGTTACATCGATGCTGTCGCCACCGGTACTAAGGTTTGAATTTTTCCGTAAATACACTTTCTCCCCATTTTTCAAAATCGTTTCAGGTGTCATCAAAAGCGCATTCAAATGTCGGATCACTTCCTCATCAATATTTATTTTTAGTAAAGGGTGCGTGTAATCCGTTCCGCGTCCTTTATTCTTCTCGTTAACCAATTGTTGAATGGAAGATTTCCCATCGCCGCTAACATTGGCGGGTTCGCGCCAGGCTATGGCCCGAACCACATAATCAATTACCAGAAAACGATATTCCTGGCCCGGGCAAAATTCTTCAACAATAACTTTTTTGGAATATTTAAAAGCATTGTTAATGGCGGCAATTTGCTCTTCGCGGGATTTAATATTTGTACTTACTGCAATTCCATGATCAGTGTCAGCTGGTTTTACCACTGCCGGTAAAGGAATCGCATCCAAAACGTCGGCCTGATACCCGGGCTTGATCAAAATACCTTTTGCCTGATGAATACCTTTTCGCTGAAGAAACTGCCGGGTCATCCATTTATCGTTTGATATCCAAAAGGCAATCAAGCTGTTGGCATCCGAAATGGTCCCTTCATGAATGATATATTCTTTATTGTTGTGCTGAACTGAAATAAGATTATTATCGGCATCAATAATCTCAAAAGCTAAATTACGACGGAGAATTTCGACAATAATAATCTGCGTGGTGGCTTCAAAATGCTCATAACCAGATAGCGGTTTAAAATTATAATTGCTTTTTCCCATCATAATAAATTGCTTTTCGGGAAATCGCCCATCGCGATTAACCATCCCTTTTCGTAATAACTTTTGAAATTAACACATTGTCTTCAGAATAGTTTCCAAAGAATGAAATATTGCCTGTAATTTAAAGTTTGGGTGAAATGCCAATGCAACCAGCCACCAAATTGTCTTGTAACAAATCCGGGCACAAAACGAGGTTGAAAATTGTTAAAAAACGATCACGCCATTACCGTACCATGAATTACAAAATAGCTTGTTTTGAATGACAGAACCAGATTTCTTTGGTTCGAAGACTTTCTTTAAGCGGTGTTTCCAACTGCAAGTAAAGTTTATCGAACACGCCGATCTATATCATAAAGACAACATGCTGATTTCCCAAATCAGCGATACTTTAAAAATCAACTGATCCCGATTCAGCAACCGCAATTTTCGAGTCGGCCGTACCATAATACAACAACCATTTATTTTTAAAATGTGCCAGTCCTTCAACAAAACACACGTTGTTTACCTGTCCGGTTATTTCAAACGGTTGATCAGGAGTGATAAAATAATTATCCAGGCGATCCAGCACTTTTGTCGGGTCGTTTTTATCGGTAAGAATTTGTCCGGCTGCATAAGAGCCTTGCGCCAGATTCTTGTCTCCAAAGTCGGGGCTGTTTTTACTGTTGTAAATGAATATAAATCCATTGTCGGTGTACAATGCCGGCGGACCGGGCTCAACTAATTCGCTGTCGAATTTTCCTTTTCGCGTTGAAAATAAAATCTTAAACGGAACGGTGTAGTTGCGCATTTTATCAATCACCATTTTATCGGGATCGGTTTCTAAAATAGGATTCCAATCAATCAGGTTGTCGGAAGTTGCCATGTAGATATTCGACTCGCCCCAATACATCCAGTATTTACCGTTTACTTTTTGGGCAATCATTTTTCCGTTTTCCTCGCGACACAATATTGAACCCGATTTCGACCACATGTCAACATATTCGTTTCCGGCTTTTTTAAATACCGAACCGTGTTTGGTCCATTGCCGCAAATCACTTGAAGTTGCCACAAATAAACGCGCTTTATCGCCGTCATATGCCGTGTAAGTCATGTAATAAACACCATTTTGATCTTCCACAACCCGCGGATCTTCACATCCTCCTTCCCACTCAAACTTTTTCAGTTCATCATTATCGGGAAACAACACCGGTTCATTGTATTTTTCAAAATGATAACCATCTAGACTGTACGCCAGCCCAATACGCGAAGTTCCGTGATATTTACCCAGCACATCCTCGGCACGATAAAGTAAAAAAAGCGTGTCGCCTTTTACCACACTTGCGGGATTAAAAACATCTTTTTCTTCCCAAAGCACTTCCGTTTGGCGCACCGGACAAACAAAGCTGCGATTAGTAGTTGGCAATAAACACGGATTTACTTCTGCATTTTTTGTAAAAGGGAGCAAAAACTTAACCGACTTTTCGGTTTTATTTGAACATTGCGAAAATGTGATGAGCATTAATCCGGACAGCAGGAAAAGTTTAGAAGATTTCAACATTGTCTTACGTTTTATTGGTTTAGTGCTGTAAGTTAGCAAAAATAGAAATCCCTCCTTGTCTGACTCGAATTTAAGGAAGCGTGCTTTTTCCGAATAGCACAAAACAATCATGATTCACGGGAATCACCAACATGAATGAAAGTAAAGTCTGTTAAACGCATTTCATAAAAATGACCAGATTACAAGGCGCACACAACGATTGCGCATTGAACAGCTTACTGATTGCGCCTTTAAATTACCGCACATCAACCCCGGGTTTCACCCGAGGTTAGTCACATTTTATCCCTTCGGGATATTAAGCTGAATTACAAAATTAAGATGAGTTTATTGATCTGCAATGTTGCAATTGCAAGTTTTTATGACGCTGGAAGCGTCTAATGTGAATAACCCGGTGCGTAGCGCCGGGATGAAATGACAAAAGGAAATCGTCCGGCGAAGAAAGCAGATCGAAGCCAGATGGTTCTCCCGGACGAAACTCAAACGGCAATACACATAAAAAGATGGGGACTTTCAGAAAAAAAAGAGGCCGAAAAGGCCTCTCTTTAAGTAAATTTATGTTCTGGAATATTTAGCACATAATCTAGTTAACCGCCGGAGTAACGGTAAATTTGCGGAATTCCACCGGTCCGTGATCCCCCTGAATCTGAAATGGGCCAGGTTCTCCTTCTTTGCTATCCAACGAGCCACCTGTAATTCCGGGAATAGGGCGATTGGAAATAACTTCTGTTCCATTCAGCAAAACTGTAACATGACGCCCAACAAGTGTCACGTCATAAGTCTGCCATTCGCCCGGTGCGTTAGCCGCATAAACTGCCGGAGCGATAAACCCGTAGATACCACCAATACTCACATCGTCAGTTCTTCCTTTTGAATCTTCAATCTGCAATTCGTGACGGCCACGAAGATAAATTCCACTGTTACTTCCTGCCGGATAACGGAATTCAACGTGAAGTTTAAAATCCTCAAATTTCTGAATACTAACCAGGTTACCGCCCGACTCAGTGTTAACCATTACACCATCAATCATCTGAAATTTGTTGTTCTGCGGAATAACCCATTTTTCCATGTTTTCGGTAATCATCTCAATAGGATTTCCCCAAATTGGCGGTTCAGTTCTTTTAAGTGATGGAGCCCGAACACCTGTCCATTCCAGCTTATTACCATCGAGCATTTGATAGCCTGTAAGTTTATCGTCTTTTAGCGAAAACTCAAAATAAAGATCATCAATATCCATCCATTGCGGCGGAATGGTGAAATGATATTTATCCGTAGCTTCATCGTAAACGACTTCGGCAATTGGACGGGCACTTCCCTCGTAGCCAACATAGTAGCCGGTTAAAGTAGAGAAACCTGATAATTTAACCATAAGCCATCCGGGGAAACCGTCGGAAGCCATTAAACCGTGTCGAAAAAGACCGAGATTTTCGATCTGTTGTTGAGTCATATTAATAGTTAAATCCCACTTGCCAATTAATGGCGAGTCGCTTTCAACGCGCTGTGCCTGCACCGGAACAAAAGCCGTTAGTGCAATTGCAATCAATAAAATAATAGGTTTTAGTTTGTTCATTGTTATTTATTTTGATGAATAAAATTGTTCATCTTGTTTCTAATAACACAAAGCTACTTAAAAACTGTGTTTGAATAAAAAACTCGCATTCAATTTATCAATTTAAAATATCATTTTGTACTTGTGCATTACTATCTGTTTGTTTCTTCTTAATGACTTTCCTGTAATTTTCTTTAAAAATATCACGACCAAAAGCGTTCGACTTTATTTATTCGGTCGCACAGCTTCGTTTTTTGAAGCACATTTGTTTTCAAATAAAAACAGAATGAGCAAGAATAGAACCAACAAGTGGCATTATACTTTAGAGTTACTGGTAGTATTTATTGGCGTAACCGCCGGATTTATTCTGAATAACTGGCGTGAAAATGCTGCTGAGAAAAAGCTGGAATATAAATACCTCAACAGTTTTTACAGAGACGTTCAGAATAATGAAAATGAAATCGATTCGCTTATTTCAAGTAGTCAGTTAAAATCTGACAAATTAATTGCCATTTTAAAAGAAACAGAACTGGTTAATAAGCCTCTTAACGAAGACCAGGCACGCGAGATTGTAACTGAAATTATCTACATCGAATGGTTGTCGGCCGGGAACGATACCTATGAAGACATTATCAACAGTGGAAATCTGAATTTGATCTCAGATTATCAGTTAAAGGAGAAAATTAGTTCGTATTACACTTTTCTGAATGAGATAAAGAATGTGGAGCAGTTTCACCAAAAACATATGGATAATTACGGGTTTCCTGTTTTATACAAAACCGTCAATTTACTATCGCAGGAATTTGTAAATGAAGCAAGTTATCAATCTCTGGAATTTACCAATATGTATCTTGGCGTAATTTCCCTTATTCAACAAAACAATAATCACTACAGAAAAGCACTGGATAAAAACAGAGAACTTCAGGAGGCATTGCGCCATTCATTAAAATTAAAAGACTAAAATACCATGAAAAGAATTCTATCAATACTTATTATCGTTGCCAGTTTATTTGGCTGTGGAATATCGACTACCAAAATATCCAATCAGCAGGTACTGAACAAGCTGGAAGATTTAATTGAAGTTTCCGACTTTTTCAAACTCAAAGAAACCTACAATCAAAATATCGATCAGCTTTCAGAAACGCATAAACTTTACTACAGCGCATTAATCAGCAATGTATTTAATAATGCAGAAGAATCGAACAAGGCCATTGATGAACTACTCGAAAAACACGGTGCCTCACTTACCGATACGATGCTTAACGAACTGTACAGTACAAAACTTTTAAACCATGTAAATCTGTACGAATATTCAGAGACCGCAAAAGCCAGTGAATTTATATTAAACAATTTTGCAGCACTGAACGATTCATCAGAATTAGAAAACCTGCAAAATGAAATAAAAATTTGGGAGGCATTAAAAGATGTTCCCCGTCAGGAAATTGTTAAAACCGCTGATGCGTTGATTCCAATGACAAAGGATAAAGTGGGCTTATTTAATATCGATGTAAGTTTTGGGGACTCAACCAAAAACCTGCTTTTTGATACCGGCGCCAACTTTTCGGTGATGGTTCGGTCGCTGGCAAAAAAACTGAATTTAGAAATAACAGAGGCCGATTTTTATGTAACTGCTGCAACCGGTTTACGCGTTAAAAGCGACATAGCAATTGCGCCCGAACTCACCATTGCCGGTATTATTTTTAAGAATGTTTTCTTTTTGGTACTCGACGACAAGGACCTTTCTTTTCCGCAAATCGATTATTATATAAACGGAGCAATTGGATTTCCGGTTATTGAAGCCATGGATGAAATTCGGGTGAGTAAAGACAACCAGATTTTTGTGCCGAAAAATCCGGTAGAATACGCGTACAATAATTTTGCGTTGGATGGTTTGATGCCGATTATTGCTGCCGAATATAACGGCGATACTTTGCGTTTTAATTTTGATACAGGAGCCACAACCACATCGTTGTATCCACAATTTTATAAAGACTATAAAAACCAGGTTGAACGAAATTTTGAGAAAGAAAAATTTACTGCCGGAAGTGGCGGTGGTATTATTGAGTTTGAAGGTTATATAATCGACAAGCTGAATTTAAAGGTTGCAGATTCAGCGGCCCAAATTGACAGCGTTCGCCTGCACATTGAAGATATTGGAGGTGCGGAAAATAATTTTCACGGAAACTTTGGACAAGATTACATTAAACAATTTGATGAAATGATAATCAGTTTTAAATATGCATCGGTAACCTTTAACTAGTAAAAAATGAAAGCAAGACAAAAAGCCGCAACTTTTCTTACGCAACCGGCCGTAATTCTAACATTTATTTCCATTATTCTAACCTTATCAATTGCTACCAGCAATTATGGCACTATCCTGGGATATGTAATCGTTTTAGTCACTGCCTGGGCGGTAAAATGGGACTGGTCGTTTTTTTCAATTCAAAAAAATCCGCTTGTAAAAACCGTTCTCAAAGCCATTTTATATACCATTCTCATCATCGTTGCAAACGACTTTCTTTTTCAACCCGTCATCGAATATTTTTATGGTGCTACCGATTTAAGCAACTTCGAAGGCTTAAAAGGAAACTGGCAAAACTACCTTGTCTTTTTGGCCATAATGTGGATCTTCGCCGCGTTTGGCGAGGAATTTTTATATCGCGGTTACATGCTTAAACAACTGGCCCGTATTTTTGGCAACAGTCAGCCGGCATGGGCAGCAGCAATTCTTATTTCATCTTTAGCATTTGGTTTTGCGCATTTGTATCAGGGAGCTTCGGGCATAATTACCACCGGATTTGTGGCACTGCTATTTAGTTCGATTTTCTACAAAAATCAAAAAAACCTTTGGGTACTGGTTCTTACACATGGTTTTTACGACGTATTTGGAATTACGATGATTTTTCTTGATAAAGAACGTATCATTACCAACTGGGCACAGGAGCACATATTTTTCTTCCTGAGCTAGAAGCGTATCCATTTAATACAATCTTCAATTATTTGTATAATTGTATGAAGCAAATATTGACTAAATGGAAATTACGTTCTTAAATGCAATCGAATTACTTGCCGGATTTCAGGCATTTCTGTTTGCCATTTACCTGCTATTTAATAATGAAGGGAAAAAGTTAAGCAACTACTTTATCGCCATTTTTATCCTGTTGCTGGCCTATAATGTTCTGGATTTTTTTGCCGATTTCATTTTAAACCGCTGGTCGGAGAACATTACGACATTTCTACAACTCCTGATTTACCTGGCGGCACCGGCTTTGTATTTACACATAAAAACTTCGTTGTTCCCGGGCTACAATTTAAAGGGAAAGGACTTCTGGCATACCTTACCTTTTTTTTTACTTCTCGGCGTTGTTTTTTCCCTGCTTATTATTGAATACACAAAAGGAAGTGTGACGGAGGAAATTGAACGAATTGTTGGACTGTTTTTTTACGCCGTTTTGTATTTGCAGACTTTCCTGTATTTGTATTTTTCATACCGCCTTTTAAAAAAGCACAAAGAAATTTTCTTTGAAAACTATTCCAACACAAACACCAACAGATATGGTTATATATCAAATCTAATTCTTTTTGTTGCCGTGCTTTATTCCTTATCGATGGTAAATATAATTACCCGGTGGGTTTTTCATTTCGAGAGTTTTTCATTTATCTCGTACGTGGTAATAACAGCTATTTTAATTCTGTTTTGCTGGCTTATCATCCTTGGTTTACGATCGCCCGAACTTTTTATCGACGAGACCGAAGCACAACCCTCGGTACAAAAGTTGGTAAAGCAGAATTCCGGTGATTTAACATTAAAATCGGCAGAGGAAAACAACAAACTGGCTGAGCGTGTTAATCAATATATGAAAGAAGAAGAACCGTTTCTTGATGCAACGTTAACACTACATACCCTGGCTGAAAAAACCCAAATCTCATCACGCGAACTTTCGATTTTGATCAACCACCACCTCAACAAACACTTTTTTGATTTTGTTAATGAGTACAGAATTGAAAAAGCGATGGAATTACTTGCTTCTACCGACCGAAAAGAATACACCGTTTTGGAAATCTTATACGAAGTAGGATTTAACTCCAAATCGTCGTTTAACACGGCATTCAAAAAACATACGGGATTAACGCCAACTGAATACAGACAAAAAAACACACTAAATACTATTGATCGATGAATAATCAGTTGCCGGGTTCTACGAACTTCCGGTTTAGCCTTCAATGATAAAAGCGAACCGATCAACCAAATGGCAACCATATGTGCCACATAAATTATAGTTGAATCGACCTTGCGTGTTGCAGCCGGTATAAACGATTCGTGAAGAACAGCACAATCTTTCGCAGGCGTTTCTTCTGCCGACGACGAAAACAACGAACTGGACTAGCATGTTTAAAGAGTGTATTACTCAGAGCTGAATAAAGAATTAGGGATAAAAAAGAGACCTATGTATCATAGGTCTCTTTTTAGCTTCTGCTTGAGTCTATTTTTTGTCGTAAACCGATGTGGTTGTTACGGTACCTCCGTCCCTGTTTGGCCTGGTTGATACAATTGAAAGCGTTTTAGCATCGTTCAGTGTCCAAACCTGGGTCGATTTTATTTCCATATCGTTGAAATTCATTTTAGTTACGATAGTTAGCGATTTTCCATCATCAGACCAGTTGGCTGTCGATTTGCTTTCACCTCTTCCAAAAGAGTTTACACTTTCTTTCCCATCAAGGGTGTATTTACTTGTAAAACTCTGATCGTTAAACGATCTTTCAACTGAAAGAAGATTGGCCTCTTGTTTTACAACAAAGTCGCCACCTCCAAATCGGCGGCCGCTATCGCCCAATTTACTTTTTGATTCATTTAAAGCCCAACTGCCTGCAAAATTAGATTTACCCTGTGCTTTTGCCATTGCCGGAACAATTAGCATTAAGCACATAACAACTGATAACATTCGCAAAAAACTCATTTGTTTGTTTGTGTAATTTTTTTTCATGTCAATTAAATTAGTTTTTGAATGATTGAATTGATTTAATTAGTAATAAGGTAATCCCCCGGTGTAAAATACAGTTCATATTTTTACCAATTTCATACCTCAACTTATTGTCGATTTTAACTTTTACATCCGATTCAGAGAACAACACCAAAGCTTTGGCAGAGCAACAATTGTTTTTCAGATACTCAAACATGCCAACCAATGGTAAATGTCTTTATTTATTTGTTTTCGAATACCTGGTGTTTGACTATTGAAAACATAAAAAGTAAAATCGTAAACTAAAAAAATTCTTATTATTTTAGAATTTACTCCAAGCCTCGTTTTATAATTTCGTACTTCTTTCGATACTTATCTAACAATCTACTTACTAAAACTAGGCAATCTGTTACATATTATTATATTTATACCTTCTAAAAAGCTGTATAGCTACATTTATTAAAAACCAATAACAATTACCTATTTCATTATGGCTAATATTAAATTTTTTTTAGGCGAAGAGCTTCCGTTGGAGATGCATAAAGTTCGAATGGTTCAACGCCTTGATCTGGTTCCGGTTGAAAGAAGGCTTAAGGCTATTGAGGAGGCCGGCAATAATACATTTCTCCTCTACAATAAAGACATTTACCTTGACATGCTTACTGACAGTGGAGTAAATGCAATGAGTGACAAACAAACTGCTGCAATGCTCACAGTTGATGATAGTTATGCGGGTTCGGCAACATTTACCCGGCTAAAAGACAAAATCGAGGAAATTTTTGGAAAGAAATATTTTCTGCCTGTACACCAGGGACGTGCTTGTGAAAACCTACTATCACTGGCCTTTGTAAAGAAAGATACCTACATTCCGATGAACTACCACTTTACCACAACAAAAGCCCATATTATGGTAAATGGTGGCAAAGTGCTCGAACTGTTTTTACCCGATGCTTTAGATTCGGTTAGTTCGAAGCCATTTAAGGGGAATATTGATTTAAATCAGTTACAGAAATTAATAGATGAGGAAGGTGCTGATAAGATTTCATTTATTCGAATTGAAGCCGGAACCAACCTGATTGGAGGACAGCCTGTTGCTTTAGACAACTTTATTGAGACAGGTAAGATTGCCCGAAAATACAACATTCCGTTTATTATTGATGCAAGTTTGTGGGCTGATAACCTGCATTTCATCAAAACCCGCGACGAAAAGTATAAAAATCACTCCACCCGTGAAATAACCCGGATTTTATCTGATTCTGCTGATATCGTTTATTTCTCAGCACGTAAACTGGGGCACGTAAGAGGGGGTGGTATAATTACCAACGACGAGGCTGCCTACAAAAAACTATTGGAAATGCTGCCGCTTTACGAAGGTTTTTCAACTTACGGAGGTATGTCAACCCGCGAGATGGAGGCAATGGTAGTTGGACTGGATGAAACCATGGACGAAGAAATGATTAACCAGGGTCCTATTTTTATTAAATATATGATTGATGAATTGGTTAAACTCGGAGTTCCTGTAATAACACCTCCGGGAGGTTTGGGAGCCCACCTTGATGCCATGGCTTTTCTTGATCATGTGCCACAAAAGGAATACAGGGCAGGTTCATTAGCAGCCGCTTTATACATTGCAAGTGGAGTACGAGGCATGGAAAGAGGTACAATTTCGGAGGAAAGAGAAGAAGATGGCAGCGACCATTTTGCTGCAGTTGAGCTTCTAAGGCTTGCGCTTCCCCGCCGTGTTTTCACCTTATCGCAGGTAAAATATACCATCGACAGAATTGCATGGCTTTACGAAAACAGAAAGCTTATTGGCGGACTCGAATTTTACGACGAGCCAAAAGTATTGCGGTTTTTCTTTGGTAAGCTAAAACCAACCTCCGACTGGCAGGAAAAGCTTGTGGAGAAATTTAAAGCCGATTTTGGCGATAGTCTGTAGTTAATATTGATTATTAAATATTATAAATCCTGCTCAAAAGTGAGCAGGATTTTTTTTTGAATAATTTATACAATTTAAAACCTGTGTCATCTACTTAAAAACAAGACGTAAATCAAAAAGGTCAACCGAATTCGATTGACCTTTTTCATTTATGTTATACAATTCCCCTGATGATTATTGAACTGATACTTGCACATCAATCGGATTAATCAAAGTGTTAAAAACAGGTGATTGTTTTGCAAAACTAATCAGTTGTTCTTTTTCCATATCGCTTGCTCCATCGATATCGAATTTAACTCGAATCTGACTGAACGCTTTAGGAACATCTGGATTCATTCCTAAAAATCCCTGAAGATCAACATCGCCTTCGATACTGGAAGAAACTCCTGTAACTTCAATTCCTTTCCCAGCTGCCAGCAACACCATTGCTGTTGTCATACAGGCAAGCAAACCATGTAATAGCACTTCGCCCGGATTTGCTCCTTTATTTTCACCCAGCAATACCGGTGGCTCATCATTGTCAAATACAAAAGGAGTTTCACGCGAAGTATCTTCCTGGCAGGCACCGTAAAATCCCTGCACAAAACTGCGGTTGTGTCCGCCTGAAATCCAGGTATTTGTTGCACGTAGTTCAAATTTTGCAATTTCAGGATTGCCCTGAATTGCAGTTACTGTGTTCATAATTCCTTCAGCATTGAAGCCATTAATTGTTTTTACTTTTGTTTCCATTTTAATTATTTTTTAAGGTTAAAAAATCAAGTAACAATGCAAAGATAGAGGCAAACAATGCCTTAGAGATAGACACTTTGGTCCATAAAATCTACAAAAAAGCCCAATTGGTCTTTTTTATCGTTTTTTGAAGGATTTTAACGCTAAAAACAAAGGATATCGTGTGGGTTAGGCTCTAACTGATCGATACTGAAGCGGAGTACAATTAAGTTTTTGTTTGAATACACGAATAAAACTGGAGGGTTCTTCAAAACCACTTTCAAATGCAATCTGGCCTACCGTTTTATCCGAAGTTAACAAAAGGTGGGCAGCAAGATCGAGCCTTTTTTGGGTTAGCCACTTGCCGGGAGATGTATTATAAACGGAGTTAAACATTCTTTTAAAAGAGCTCAAACTCATGTTGCACAGTTTTGCAAATTCTTCCAGTTTGAGATTAAAGGCAAAATTATCTTCCATTACCTGCCTCAGCTGTGTGCTTTGATCTTTGCTGAGGGAATGAAGGTATTTGGCAACATTTTTATGCAATGGGCGGGTAAAAATATTTAACAACAATTCTTCCAATTTGTGAACCAGCAAATTTTTATCGGGAACAAGCTCAGCCTCAAGAAAATATGCCAGAGAATTAACGTATGATTCCAGATACTCGTCAAGCTGGATGCGAATTACAGAATCCAGTTCAGATATGTCTTCGGATGATATATGAACAACTTCAGTAAAACGGGCCATAAATTTTTTAATAAAATCATCAGGAATAAATATCATCAATGCACAGTAATCCTCTTCAAAATACTGATGAACTAAATTCGCCCCCTTTTTTACAAATAACGAATCACCTGTTTCAACAACATACTCATTATATATGCTTTTCCACATTTTTTTTCCGCTGGTAACAAACACAAAATAATTGGTATCCGACCAAATACCAGCCCTGGTCTCTTCATATACACATTTGTATTCAACAAATAGCAAATCATCTATAGTTAGCTTTTTATAGTGACTGTTATTTCTGATATATGAATGCAGATCAAGCATGTATTATAAGGTATTCATTCGTATTCAAATTGATTATGAAACATATTCAAATTATAGCTTATATACTAAGCCATAATGATTTAGTACAAACAACCAGGTTATTTGTTCAATTCTGCAGGGTAGTTTTTGCAAGTAGTCTATTGGTGTGAAAGAGATAATTGTGGCCCACAAATTCAAGCCAATATTCAACACCCGCTTTCATTTTGGTATAGTTTTCCAAAATCCGGGCATGAAAAAAGGAGGTCTAAAAGACCTCTTTTGTTTATTGCTCCCCTGCCAGTTGCCAATTACAATCTGATTTGATAATGACATTTTATAGTGATCAGGTTCCTTCCGTATTAACAAGACTCTTTTAAGCTTTTCCTTTTGAAAAGAATTTGGATTTTTTGATTTTCTTATAACTCTCTTTTACAGCATCCACTTCATCTTTCAAAAATTTCTCAATGTTTTTAATGGTTACCTCCTCGCCTTTCATTTCAAGTCGCTGTGTTGTAGTTACAGCCTTTGGAACAATTACCCAAAGAAGCAAATAAACCAATAGTCCTGCCCCTGATGTAAACAGTGCAAGCAATACAACTATTAATCTGATAACCACCGGATCCATGTCAAAATAAGCAGCCAGACCACCACAGACTCCTGCGATAATTGTTTGTTCAGGATCGCGATAAAGTTTTCTCTTGCGCGATTTATGTCCTGCCAATGGTTCTTCTTCACCTGCCTCCTCCGAAAAATTTTCGGGTGTACCGAGTGTCTCGATGAGTTCCTCTACCCACTCCAAAGTAATCGCCTGGTTTTTCTTGCCCGATTTTTCTGTAAAAATCTCTGCTATCCTCGCTTCAATATCAGCGAAAATTTCTTTGCCGTCATCATCTTTACCAAAATAATTTTTCAGTAATACCATGTATTTCTGTAAGGCCTCATATGCGTCTTCTTCAATATGAAATACAGTCCCGCTTATGTTTATTGTCAATGTCCTTTTCATTTTTATTGTTTTTTTAAGTTATTACTATTCTTCTGATTTTTTGCTATTATGCCCTGTTTGTTTTGACTCTTCCAACAGCGTCAACTAATTCACCCCATGAGTCTTCCAACTCTTGTAAAACGTGTCTGCCTTTTTCGGTGAGTTCATAATATTTTCGGGGTGGTCCCTGGGTCGATTCTTCCCAGCGGTAGGATAATAAACCGTCATTCTTTAGCCGGGTAAGTAACGGATAAACAGTACCTTCCACTACTATCATATTGGCATCACGTAAACCTTTGATAACATTCACTGCATACACCGGCTCTTGTTTACAAACAAGTAAGATACAGTATTCCAATACCCCTTTTCTCATTTGTGCTTTTGTATTCTCTAATTTCATGATTTCTGACTTTTTAAGATTTATAATTTTCTTGTTGACAATTTTATATGGAACTAACGATTCCATAGTTTGTCAGAAGTCATCCAGTCTTCCAATTCCAACGGAGATTCAGTTTCTTCGGTAAACTGAAAAGACCAGTGATTAAAAGTAGCTTCATCAATCATCCAGGCTTCTACTTCCAAAGCTTCTTCCTGTTCTGCTTGAACATATTGTGCATAAACATCAAAGCTGGCTTCATCTGTCATCCAAGCTTCCAGTGCTAATGCTTCTTCTGTCTCCACATCGAAATTTGATGTATAAACATCCGCCTCGGTTGATGATGATTTGTAGTAGGTAGAGTTATCAACCATTGCCAGGGCCATTCCCTTAAAGCTAATAGTTAATGGTAATGATTTTCCTAAATTCTGAGCATTTACACTAATACCCAGAGCTACTAAAACGAATCCTAATGCTAATAATCTTGTAGTTACTTTCTGAACATTGTTTTTTGTTTTCATGACTTATCCTCCAGTTGTTTTATTGTTTTCTGTAAAATCTTTTTGTAATTGTTTTCATTAATATGACGCAATATTTCACACAACGTTACACTTACATAGTACTTTTTTTAATATGCTTCTCTTTTTTGCTTGGTACTATGTTATACATTATTCTTGTTTTACAATCAAAACAGCATACAGCGATAGAGGTGTAACAAACTCTTTATCTTCGCATTGCACCATTTTCGCATTCAATACTCTTTCAGAGGAAACGTGAGTTTTTGGCAGCAAAAAATAATTTGAAATAGTAACTACTATTGAGGATTTACCACACTAAAATCAACTGAATTTAAAGATATTCGATGAAACTCCACCCTGAGAATTTGGTGATTCCTTTCAAAAATTTGGTCAAAAAAAAAGAGGTCGAAATTGACCTCTTTAAATTTTTGTGCTCCCCTGACAGTTGGAAGTTGCATGCTAATCCGTGAAAGGAGGGTGTAAAATGCCGCCAAATTGGTTCAATTTTATAGCAAATCCGAGCGCGTGCTTCTAATCTTTCAACACCAGTGTAATTTCGCCTTTCAAATCCCAATACAATCCTCCATCGGGCAACACTACTCCATTCACAACTTGTGATGTGCCATTAATTCCTTCAAAACGGCCAGTCCCTCCAACATAGTCTGTGTGTCCGGTTACCTCTCCGGTTACCGTATTAATCGATACGAATCCCAATGCAGAAACTCTCTCGCCACTTGCGAATTTGACATCAGCACTTACTTCATTATAAATTACAGGTCCTTCGGGTGTAAGCATCAGCTCACAATACAATTTTGTGTAGGTGCTTTCTTCCTGAATGATCTTGCCGGAAATGTTCATCTGTCCGGCTAACCAACCAAAGGAACACATATCAACTCCGGCTTCCACAGGCATACACTGAAACCTCGGAGCTGTTTCATCAGGAATAATTTGGGTCCAGCCTTTAACGGGAAAGGTTTTAACTTTTTCATATTTGGCACTTTTTTCAAGTGCCATCAGATCGTTATCAGGTTCAACAAAATCATCCTGACAGGCTACACTTAATACCAGGATTCCAATCAATAAAAAAAATACTCGTTTCATGATTCTAAAATTTAAGGTTAAACATTGAATTACGATCGCAAATTAGGCCGAATAACTGGCTTTGCGTTGTCGGTTCTTCCCGCATGTTTGTCGGTTCTTCTCAAAAGGATCTGTGGTGTCAAACCACATGCCTTTTGACGGTATTTTGTCCCGATAATTATCGGGATATTTCGGAATCTGATATTATGGTGAGATGCTGAAATAATTTCAGTCTGACATCGCCATATTAGTTTATTGACAAAGCCTATAGGAAATATTGTCAGGAGAAATGAGAATTATTCAGGTGCCGGATGAATTCATTGTACTCAAATTTTTTTGTACATATTCGGAAGGGCTGTAACCAAACTCTTCTTTGAATACCTTGCTAAAAACCGATACGCTTTTCATACCTACTTCGTAACCCACTTCAGTAATGTTCATCGAGGTGGTTTGCAACAGTTCTTTGGCTTTTTTCATGCGCAGGGTGCGGATGTATTTTGCAGCAGGAATACTGGTAAGTGCACTAAATTTACGGTACAGTTGCGATTTGCTCATGGCCATTTCATCACAAAGCACCTGGATGGTAAAGAATTCATCCCCCAGGTTTCTTAGGATTATCTCATTAAGCTTTTTGAAGAACTGGTCTTCCCGCTGAATCACAGGGTCCGAAGAGAATTCGAGACCGTTTTCGTTACTGTAACGGCGAAACAGCTTTCTTCTCAGTTCCAATAGTTTTTGCATCCGCACCAGCAATTCGCGTTGGTTGAAAGGTTTTACAATGTAGGCATCGGCGCCGGTTTCCAGCCCCTCGATGCGTGATGGAATATCGGCTTTTGCTGTCAAAAAAATGATGGGTATATGACTGGTCCGGAAGTCGTTTTTCAGTTTTTTGCACAACTCAAAACCATCCAATCCGGGCATCATCACATCGCTGATGATAATATCAGGTATCTCAGCTATCGCCAGATGAATGCCTTCTTTCCCGTCTTTTGCGGTATGAATGAAAAAATGGTTTTTATAACAGGCTTTCAGATAGCCAACTACATCGGGATTATCTTCAACAATCAGCAAACGTTGACGACCGATAAAACCGGGTTGCACAGGTTCGTTGGTATCCGATTCAAATTCTTCTTCAAAAGTGGTTGCCACAACTTTTTTACCTGAACCGGAAATATAGGGCAGTTTAACCGTAAAAACGGTTCCAATTCCCATACTGCTTTTTACTTCTATCGTGCCATTCAACAATTGCACCAGTTCGCGTGTAATGGCCAGGCCAATTCCGGCACCACCTTCTTTTCGCGTGGTTTCACCATCTATCTGGTAAAAACGGTCGAATATGGTTTCCTGTTTTTCCTCCGGAATTCCAATGCCGTTGTCCTTAATTTCCATGCAGATATTTTCATCTGCCTGGTACACTTTCATGCTGATCTGTCCGCCATCGTGGGTAAATTTTATGGCATTACTCAAGAGGTTAGATACTACTGATGCCAATTTTTCCGGGTCAAATTCAACATCATAGGACTGGTCCTCAGACGAAAAGTACATGGAAATATTTTTCTCCTCGGCATAAAATTCCTGCAATTGAAAAACATATTTCAGGAAAGGAATGATGTTGGCACTTATTTTATTTACCGACATCCGGCCCGATTCCAGTTTACTTAGATCCAGCATTTGATCGACGAGTTGAAGCAGGTTTTTGCCGTTTTTAATAATGGTGTCCATTTTCGCCGGATTGTTGTTCTGCCCGTTATCTTTAGCCGAATCGGCTAAGCCGAGAATTACGGTAAGTGGTGTACGGAACTCGTGGGTTATGTTGGTGTATAGCCGGGTTTTTGCATCATTAATTTCTTTTTGGTGCTCTGTTTCCCTTCGTTCCAGGTTTGTGTAAATTCGTTGCGCCAACACGGCAAAAATGAAAAGAACGATGGTGCAAACCAGTAAGGTTGTGGCAAAAAAATAGAGATTCCAGTCTGGTGGGATTAAATCTTTTCCCGGAAGTTGTTTATCCACGATTAGCAGGTACATTACAGAAATAAAATAGATAAAAAAAACCAGTACAATCCAACGGTAATTTTTAAAACTTAGCGATACCAATACAGGCACTATTCCCACAAGAATGATTCCCCCGCAGGTTAAAAGACCGCCTGTATGATAAGTGAAATAGAATACGATGCCCAGTAATCCAAGTTCCTTTGCCAATATTAAATACTTCACTTTATTGACAAAAGGAAAAATAAAAAGTAAGATGAATCCGTAGATAATTCCACTCAATCCCAAATAGCCAAGAATTGGAACCTTTCCGACAAAAGAATTACCTATTAAAAGAAGCATACCCACCAGAAAACCCATTTGCGTACCAAAATGAAATTTTCTCATTTCTTTTTCTCTGGTATCAAAACGGTCGAACAACAAATAGTTTAATCTTGCTTTAAAATTCTCATAAATCGGGGTGGAACTCATGGCAATTTTTTTAGATTAATTGACTAAGTAATACAGTATTGAATTGTAAATCCATCAACCGGCTTAAGGCTTTACGAACTTTTTCAGGATTTGGTTTTCATTGGAATGAGCTTATTAAAAACTCACATCCAATTGACTTTACCTTGATCCAATTTACAAGCAATAGCACGAAGCACGTTGATGGATTTTCCCAAATTTTTGTTGATGCTTCCCAAACCTAATGTTTCGGAATTTAAGAATTGATGAAAACTATTTTGCTCTTCCCAGTTCATGCCCCACCATTGCTATTCTTCCCCGATAAACACTCCATCTGATTCGCAATCATAAAGCCATTCACTCACCTATAAGTGCTAACTGGATAGTTTTGAAAGATTAAAAGATGTTTTTATGTTTTTGGGTTAAAAAATTAGTAAATTTATATCTATCAACATTTTACATTAAACAATAAAGCTATGAATGAAAAAAAGGTTATTGCAGTTATAGGAGCCACCGGAGCACAGGGTGGTGGTTTGGTCCGTGCTATATTAAACGACAAAAACGGAGAATTTCAGGCCCGGGCCATAACCCGTAATGCAGGTTCAGATAAAGCGAAAGCATTGGCTAATATGGGAGCTGAAGTCGTAGAAGCTAATGTCGATGATAAAGAAAGCCTGGTTAAAGCCTTCGATGGAGCATATGGTGCCTTTTGTGTAACATTTTTCTGGGAACATTTTTCCCCCGAAAAGGAAAAAGCGCATGCTAAAAACATGGCTGAAGCAGCCAAAGAAGCCGACATAAAACATATTATATGGTCAACACTTGAGGATACACGAAAGTGGGTACCACTCGATGATGATCGAATGCCAACGCTTATGGAACAATATAAAGTTCCTCACTTTGATGCAAAGGGAGAATCCAATGTATTTTTTGAAAACAGCGGAGTTCCATACACCTTACTACAGACCTCATTTTATTGGGACAATTTCATTTATTTTGGCATGGGGCCACAAAAAGGCCCTGACGGGAAACTGTCCATAACACTGCCAATGGGAGAAAAGAAACTTCCAGGTATAGCTGCAGCTGATATTGGCAAATCCGTATATGGAATTTTTGCAGCAGGTAAAAAATATCAAGGCGAAACGATTTCTATTGCCGGAGAGCATTTAACAGGTCAACAAATGGCCAATTCGTTCTCAAAAGCGCTTGGAGTGGATGTCGCATTTAATGATGTTCCACCCTCTGTCTACAGAAGTTTTGGATTCCCGGGAGCAGAAGACCTTGGTAATATGTTTCAGTTTAATCGTGATTTTGAAGAATATTTTTCCGGGGTAAGAAATATTAAGCAAACAAAATCGTTGAATCCGGAACTGCTTTCATTTGATGATTGGCTCGATGCTAACAAAGAAAAAATAGAATTGAAATAACTGCACAACAGTTAAAATTTCTCGCAGGTAAAATATACCATCGACAGAATTGCATGGCTTTACGAGAACAGAAAGCTTATTGGCCGACTTGAATTTTATGAAGAGCCAAAAGTGTTGAGGTTTTTAGTTGGTAAGCAAAAACCAACCTCCGGCTTACAGGAAAAGCATCTTGCGAATAAATTCCTTCAAATACTCCTATTTACGATCGCATTTTTACTGACTCAGCGGGATTAAGATTGGCAGCCTGATACGCTTTGAAACTTATGGTTATTATAGAAATGAGAACGGTTGATAATGCTGCAATAATCAAAAGATAAATACTAATTTTTGTTCTGTACACATAGTTTTCCAACCATCTACTCATAAAGTAATAGGCGATTGGTAATGCTATAATAATCGCAATAAGTGCAAGCTTCAGGAAATACTTAATAATTAGTTCCAGAATTGAAATTTCATTTGCACCAAATGTCTTTCTTACTCCAATTTCCTTTGTTCTTTGTTCAACCATATACGATACCAAGCCAAAAAGCCCCAAACATGCTATTATTATGGCGAGAATAGTAAATAAAGTAAAAATAACGCCCCTCTTTTCGTCTGCTTCAAACTGATTATTAAACCTTTCTTCTAAAAAAGTATATTCAAACGGCTTATCAGGAAACACCTCATTCCATTGAGTTTCGATATGACTAAGTGTTTTATCTGTTTCGTCTTCATTAATTTTTATGTATACGATGTTGTTATTAATTCGGTAGGCAAGAAGCAGCGATTCCGTTTCATTATACATACCGGTTTGATGGTAATCTGCCATAACACCAACAACTCTTGCATTTAAAGCACCTGCATTTTGTCCCAACTGTATTTTTTTTCCAAGTGCTTTGCTCCAGGCCATACGTTTAACAAAGGTTTCATTAACAATAACGGCTTGAAGTGTATCCGATCGCATATCCTGTCTAAAGTTTCTTCCTTCAGAAATTTTAATTCCAAGTGCATCGATAAAATCGTGGTCAACAACACTAAAGTTTACTCCCTTTTCCATCATTCCCTGGTTAGTTTCAACATTGAATACTAATTTACCCGATCCCTCACCAATAGGTGTATTTGTTGAACTAACATATTTTATCCCCGGATGATTTAGTAATGATGTTTTTAAAACGGGGTATTTATTTATCATTTCTCCGTCCAGTCTTAAGCTAATTACATTCTCCTGATCGAATCCCTGATCCATTGTTTTTAAGAAATTCAATTGATTATAGACAACCAAGGTGCAAATAATCATTATCACAGAAATGGAGAATTGAATAACCACCAAAACTTTTCGGAAAGAGCTACCTGAAGCTCCCTGAGTTACTTCGCCCTTAAGTACAGCGCCAGGGTTGAATCGAGATAAATAAAATGCAGGATAACACCCGCCAAGAATACCAATAATTAAAACAATACTAAAAAGTGCCGCTAAAAATATCGGACTTATAAGAATACTAAGATCGAATGATTTACCTGCAACAATATTGAACTGGTGCAATAGAATAATAACAAGAACAATACTAAAAAGAAGTGAAACCAAAGTGAGAAAAACAGATTCTGCAAGAAACTGAAAAAGTAGTGGTCCCCTACTCGTTCCTGCTACTTTTCTTAAACCAACTTCTTTCGCTCTTTTGGCCGACCGTGCCGTTGCCAGGTTCATATAATTCATTGCCGCAATTAATACCAGAAAAAACGCCACTATCCCAAAAATATATACATAAGTTATGCTTCCGGTTGGTTCTGGTTCGCTAGCATTAGTTGAATATAGATGAATATCTTTTAATGGCTCTAAACTATATTTTATGGTAATATTCATTGCTTCAAATATCGACTTCATATAGTTATCGTACATATCGTCAAGTTTCGTCTCAAATGCTTTTACGTCAATATTATCAGGCAATAACAAATAGGTAAAAACGCCAAAATTCCCCCAACTGCCCAATTGTTTCGGTAGATTATTTCGGGCCGCAATAGCATCAAAACGAAAATGAGAATTGGACGGAACATTTTCAAGTATTGCTACAACCTCATAAGAATTAGCTCCGGCAGTTAATGTTTTCCCGATGGCATTAGTATTCCCAAAATATTTTAGCGCTACTTTTTCAGTAAGTGCTATTTTATTGGGTTCTGATACAGCAGCTATTGCATCTCCCTCGATTACATTATAACTGAAAATACTAAACAGTGTTGAGTCTGCGTAATAGAAATTATCCTCGTTATATTCATTGTCTTCATACTTATACAATTGACGGGGCATATTTATAAATCGTACAAAAGACTCAACTTCGGGATAATCTTGTGCAACCTGGGGTCCAAACGGAATCTGGGCAACAATCCATGTAAATTGGTCATCGGGTTCCGTTATTGTTGAAGAAACACGATAAATGCGATCAGCTTTTTCGTGATAATTATCGTAACTAAGCTCATCGGCAACATAAATTATCAAAAAGAGCGAGCTTGTAATCCCCAGAGTAAGACCAATAATATTTAAAAAGCTGTATCCAAAATACTTAAAAATATGTCTGATCGCCGTTTTTAAAATATTTTTTATCATAACGAATATTTTTATAATCGTGTATAAACACTGTTCACTCGGGAATTTTTAATCAAATTATGACTTTTTAAAAGAATGTTCTATCAATAAGAATGCTGATATGATTTTTTAGCAATTTAAGGATAATGCATTAATTACCAATGCATCCATCAACATTTCTGATGAGCACAAGGGACTGAAGTTTTAATAAACTATACCGACTGAACGAGATTAATAAGACCAAAAGTAGATTTAAGGTTGAAACGCTTCGCTAAACCATTTGCATGTTAGTTTTGTACCGTATCACCATTTTTATTACGGGTTTTCTTCAACCATTCCCGACTACTTCTTATTACATTGCTCCCCATGCCAACACGATATCATTTGATTGTTCTTGTCGGTACCGTTTTTTGCAACCTTTTTTTAAAATCCAACGTAGCAGCACGAATAATCCATATTCCAAATCATGAAGAAGCTCCAAATCTGTATTATCGACCTGATTCATAATGGCCCTTCTAATTCTCTTTACAGGAGGATTATGTTTCCTAACTACATTAGTATCATGCCGCAAATAATAGGAGTATGGTGTATGGAGGAAGGACATGATGTAGAATATTCTATATTTACGGGATCACAAGATTTACAGAAGCTTATACCAAATCAAGCGGATCTTGTTTTTATCAGTTCTTTTACTTACACCGCTCAACTTGCCTATGCTTTGAGCAATTATGCCCGTAGGCAAGGCATTGTAACTATACTTGGTGGGCCACACGCCAGATCGTATCCTGATGATGCCCGCCAATATTTTGACTATGTTTTGGGATTGACTAATAAAGATTTGATAAAAGATTTGCTAAGCAGTTTTGAAATTAATTCTCCACTTGGGATACAATTATCTTCGTCATCACAACCATCTCATATTCCAGGAGTGCAAGAAAGATGGGAGCTTATTAAAAAAGTACACAATCCACTAAATATTATTAAAATAACGCCAATATTAGGGAGTTTTGGATGCCCCTATAAATGTGATTTCTGTGTAGACTCTGAAATTCCGTATCAACCTCTCGACATGGAAATGATAAAGAAAGACCTACAATTTCTCATCAAAAAAATTAAACATCCAAGAGTTAGCTGGTATGATCCAAATTTTGGTGTCAAATTCGATTCGATTATGGAGACTATTGAATCTGTGGTTCCGTCTGGCAATATCGATTTCATTGCTGAATGCAGTCTATCGGGCTTGAATGAAGAAAGAATTAAAAGACTTAATCGTAACGGATTTAAAATGATTATGCCCGGTATAGAATCATGGTTTGGTTATGGAAATAAGTCAAAAACAGGTTCAAATTTTGGAATTGAGAAGGTTAAAAAAATTGCTGACCAAGTTAATATGATACAACGTTATATCCCTCAGGTACAAACCAATTTCATGTTTGGTCTTGATGTAGATGAAGGAAGTGCCCCGTTTGAACTCACCAAGAAATTCATTGATCTTGCTCCCGCTGTCTATCCATCATTTGCTTTGCTGTCAATATTTGGGCAAGGCAATAAAAACAATATTAAATATGAAACCGAAAAGCGAATAATTCCTTTTCCATTTCACTATATGATGTCGGTACATACAATGAATATTATACCAAAAAATTATACCTGGGAAGAGTTCTATATCTATTTTATTGATTTATTAACATATTGTTTCTCAGCCAGAGCCATTAATAATCGATTTAATGCCAATAAAGCGTTGGCGCCAAAATGGATTACACTTCTTCTTTCATTAAGTATTGGAGGCAGAGGTAAAGCAAGCCATTTATCATCTGTTCTTAAGAGTCTTCATAAAGAACGCGAATTTCAATCTTTTGTAAAAAAAGAAACAAATCAAATTCCTAAATTTATGATTGAAAAAGTAAAAAGGGATCTCGGTCCAATGTGGCACTTTCTGCCAAACAAGACTTTAACCTATAATCACAATGTACTCTCAAAACCCATTTAAAAAATCATCATGTGTATATTTCAGGACTGATCTTTACCAAAAGTACTATCTGGATATGCAACAAAACCGATAGAGTTACTCCTCAATACCAGCAAGGTTTTCAAAATTTCGGGCACGAAAAAAAGTGGTCGCTTATGACCTCTTTTCCTGTGTGGCTCCCCATACAATTGGAAGTTGCAACCTGATTTAAAGTTTGGAATGAATTACAATCAAACTCAAAATATCAATTAAAGAGATTAATCAGGAGAGATTTTAAAAGATTAAGGTACAAATTACTATTGGACTTATAAAAATGATCGCATCTAATCCATAACCAAGTCGCAATATATCCGTAAATTTGGTTAATTACAACTTAACGTTCCTCAAATTATTGAATTCACTATGGGCGTTGAAAAAACATATTTAGCGATTGATGTCGGTTCGGTTGCCATTTCGGTAGCTATCCTTAATCAAAAAAAGGAAATATTGGAAACGGCATACGGTTTTCATGAAGGCCAAATCGCTAATAAATTGATCAACCTTCTTAATCCGCTCAACCTCAAAAATATTTGTGGTATAGCAACAACTTCGTCTACTCCTTTCTATATTAGAAATACTGCTGTTTACGATGATCGTGTTGCATTCATAACAGCTTCAAAATTTTTGCATAAAAACGTTGGTTCGATACTAATTGTTGGTGGCGAAAAATTTGGTCTTGTTTTATTCGATGATCAACAACACTACCGAAAATTTAAAGGAAACTCATCGTGCGCGGCGGGAACGGGAAGTTTTTTAGATCAACAATCCAAAAGACTAAACCTGGAGGACATTTCCGATTTTAGTGACCTGGCCAACCAAAACAGTGGAGACTTTCCAAAAATTGCATCCCGATGCTCCGTTTTTGCTAAAACCGACCTTATTCATGTTCAGCAGGAAGGTTATTCACTTGCTGAAATATGTGATGGATTGTGCTACGGATTAGCTAAAAACATTGTCGATACCCTCTTTAACGAGGCAAAAATTAACACGCCCGTAATTTTTGCAGGCGGAGTTTCTCAAAACAAAGCTGTCGCCGGTCATATTGAATCCCTTACCGGAATTAAACCGGAGGTTGGCAAAAATGCTCATCTTTATGGGGCAATTGGTGCAGGAATTAATCTTATTGATGATAAAAAGGAACAGCTTGATTTTAGTATTGAGTCTCCACAGGATATTCTTCTAAAAGAAACTAAAGAAAGAAACTATTTTCACCAACCGTTGAAACTGGAGTTATCTGATTATCCTGATTTTACTTCATTAAAAAATACAACTATAAATCTAAAATTGTAAAAGACTTTCCGGAAGTTGAAGTTGATATTTATTCGGAAATTAAAAGCCGGAAATACAATGCTTTTTTAGGTGTTGATATCGGCTCAACAAGTACAAAAGCAATTCTTCTGGATGAGAACAAAAATGTTCTGGCAGGTTTTTATACGCGTACTTCAGGTCAACCGGTAAATGCAGTTCGCATTATATTCGAATCCATTTATGAAATATTTTCAACAAAAAACCGCAAAATAAATATTCGGGGAGCTGGTACGACCGGCTCGGGACGAAAGTTTACTGGAAAAATAATTGGCGCCGATATTATTCCGGACGAGATTACAGCGCATGCACGGGCCGCCATTGAATTGGATTCAGATGTAGATACCATTATTGAAATTGGCGGGCAGGATTCAAAATTTACAACCTTAAAAAACGGAAGCGTTACTTTTTCGGTGATGAACAATGTATGTGCAGCCGGGACTGGTAGTTTTATTGAAGAGCAGGCAAAAAAACTGGGAGTAAGCCTGAATGAATATTCGGATAAAGCAATGCACACAATTGCCCCGATGGCCAGTGACCGATGTACTGTTTTTATGGAGCGGGATTTAAATCATTACCTCAATGCCAATTACTCCACGAACGAAATACTGGCATCGGTTTTACATTCGGTTCGTGAAAATTACCTTTTAAAAGTTGCCATTGAAAAAAATATCGGGGATAAAATTTTTTTCCAGGGAGCAACGGCTAAAAACAAAGCTTTGGTTGCTGCGTTCGAGCAAAAATTGAAAAAACCGATTTTGGTTTCCAAATATTGCCATTTAACCGGTGCCATGGGAGTTGCTCTTGAATTATTTGATAAAAAGATAATTCAAACAAAATTCAGGGGAATAAAACTCTATAAAAAGCGAAATATCTGTCCGTACTGAAACATGTGAGTTATGCACCAATCATTGTAAATTGAAAATTGCAGAACTGGATGGTGAAAAAGAAGCATACGGATTTTTATGCGGACGGGATTATGACTCCAATAAATTTGTCGATAACAATACCTCCGGTTTTAACCTGATAAAAGCGTATAATACACAGTTTCGGTTTAAAGCAACACTTTCAGAACAATCTAAAATAACGATTGGAATTCCGGCTGGATTATACCTTTTTGAAGACCTGTTTTTGTGGCAACGATTTTTTGATTTACTACACATAAAAACAATTACCAGTGCCAACTGTCGCGATGCTGTTAAGACGGGGAAACGAATTTCGGGAGCTGAATTTTGTTCTCCGATGAATGCCATTCATGGACATGTAAAATTTCTGCTCCCGAAATCCGACTTTATATTTTTACCGACTTATCTTGAAGAACGGCAAAAATCGAAAAAACTGCGCCGTCAGTACTGCTACTACAGCCAGTTTGCACCGCCTATTGTTGCTTCGATTGATGAAATTGCCAAACAAAATAAAATAATTAATCCCTTGCTTTTCTCACTTCAAAATGAATTGAAATTAAAAAATGAGCTGTTTCAATCACTTCGAAGAGCAGGATTAACAGGCATCACGCTGATTGACGTTTCAAATGCATTCAACAAGGCCAAACGCGAAAAACAGGAAAGATTAACCGCATGGAAAGATGAATTTCAAAAAATATCTTCAACTGATCCAAACCTGAAAGTAGTTTTACTGGGAAGGCCTTACACGGTTTTAACACCTGTAATGAATAATAATATTCCGGAAATATTTGCAAAAAAAGGAGTGAAAACCTTTTATCAGAATATGTTAAAAGTAGATGAAAATGAGATCGATAGTCTGCGTGAAATTTTAAGTTCCACAAAATGGAAATTTGCTGCTGCAATTCTTACCGCGACAGACTATGTTGCCCGAACTAAAGATTTATTTCCTGTACTTATTTCTTCCTTTAAATGTTCTCCCGATTCGTTTGTTATTGAATACTTCAAGCAAATAATGGATTTTTACGGAAAACCGTATTTAATATTACAACTGGATGAATACGATTCGAATGTAGGTTATGAAACACGTATTGAAGCGGCGCTTCGTTCATTCCAAAATCATTTTCACAAGCATGAAGAATCACGCAAAAATGGAAGGGTTAAATCGGCAAACAATTTGATAACCCAGGCTACTGAATTAAAAGGGAAAACGCTATTACTGCCCTCTTTGGGAGAATATGCATCGAAACTGCTTGAAGCCAATTTACGGCGGATTGGAATTGACGCACATACTCTTTTCGACACAGAAGAATCGATAAAACAGAGTTTGAATTCAAATTCAGGTCAGTGTTTGCCTTTAAATATTATCCTTCAAAATGCATTCGATTATATTAAGGCAAACAAACTCGACCCGGCAAATACAGTGTTGTGGATGATCGAATCTCCGGTTTCATGCAACCTTGGTATGTTTATCAATTACATGTCGAAAGTGTTGACAGAGCAGCAGGAGGAATTTCGGAAATTGAGATTGTATTGCGGGCAAATCACTTTTGCTGATATTTCAATCAATACTTCTGTTAATTCATACCTGGCATTTCTGTTTGGAGGATTTCTTCGCAAAATAGAATGTAAACTCAGACCATATGAAATACAACTCGGGCAAACCGATATTTTAGTGAAAAAGGCAATCGAACTTCTCTATCAAACTTTTATGAATGGAAGCTCGAAAGAAGAGGCATTAAAACAGGTAATCGAATGGAGTAAGGCGGTTGAGTTAAAAACTGAATCACGACCCAAAGTGGCAATTTTTGGTGACTTGTATGTGCGCGACAACGATGTGTTTAATCAGCACCTAATAAAATTCATCGAGAAAAACGGGGGTGAAGCAATTACAACACCTTACAGCGAATACATTAAGATTATTGCTTATGCTACCAATAACCGCTTAATAAAACAAGGTTTTTTTATGAAAGCATCATTGCAACATTTTCTTGTTTCAATTGCGACACAACTGGAAGAGAAATATTTAAATCTATTCAATGAAATTTTGCATGAACCTATTTCCAAACCGCTAAAAACTTACAAAGAAAAGCTGAAAAAGTTTAACCTGAATAATTCATATAACGGAGAGTCGTTTGAAAACGCACTGAAAATCATTCACTTAATGGAGCATTATCCGGATATTGCTTTATTCGTGCAAACAAATCCATCGTATTGCTGCCCGTCACTGGTAACCGAAGCCATGAAATCGAAGATGGAAGAAATAACGGGTATACCTATTGTAACTTTAGAATACGACGGTACAAGTTCCTTTAAAAATGGGGATATCATTCCTTTTATAACCTACGCAAGTGCATTAAAATAAATGTCTTTTGTGCGTAAAGGAATCAACTTATTTAAAAGGGGTTCAAAAATCCGGGCACAAAAAAAGAGGTCGAAATTGACCTCTTTAATTTTTGGTGGCTCCCCAGGTTGGACTTGAACCAACGACCTACGGATTAACAGTCCGCCGCTCTAACCAACTGAGCTACTGGGGAAGATTTCCTTCCAGCTTTGAATACGTTTTGTTTTCAAAAGCGATGCAAAAGTAATAGCTTTTCTTAAAAGTCAAAACTTTTTTCTAAAAAAATTCAATTAAAAATTCGATCCCTCATCAAAGGAAAATATGGAACAAACTCAAACCATATTCTTCTTTTATTGTTATACAGACAGTTATTAAATACAAACATTCAAAATAGAGAAATGAAAAAAATTACAAAACTTTTTTCCGCGGCCTTAATCATGGGCATTATTGCACTTTCAGGTTTTCAGGCAAAAGCACATTGCGAAATTCCTTGTGGAATTTACGGCGACTCGGTTCGCATTGCCCTGTTATACGAACACATTGAAACCATTGAAAAATCGATGAACCAGATCAACGAACTATCAAAATCGGAAAATCCCGATTACAACCAGTTGGTTCGTTGGGTAATGAACAAAGAAGAGCATGCTAAAGAAATGCAGGAAATTGTTAGCCAGTATTTTTTGCACCAACGTGTAAAAATAACCTCATCGGCCGACGAGGCAGCATATAGAAAATATGTAAAACAACTGGAGCTTTTGCACCATCTTTCGGTTTTTGCCATGAAAAGCAAACAAAGTACCGACTTAAGTATTATTGATACATTGCGCGAAAAACTTCACCTTTTTGAGCACGCCTATTTTGGCGACGATCATTAAAAAGTACGATTACAAAATAGAAAAAGGGCCTTATTTAAGGTCCTTTTTTGTGTCCGCTAACCAACATTTGATTGGTTAAATTATTTGAAGAGGCAAAGTTCTCCGGAGAATTAACACTCCGCTGTCAACTGTTTAATTTATTTCAGTTAATACAACTTGTTTTTAATCGTTATTTTAGCTTAAAAATAAAAACTATGATCCCGAAAATATCCATTACTTCCAAAATAACGGTAGAGCATTCTTTAGCCTGTTTATGTACCGATTTAAAAGAAACTGCTTCTATTCAACTCTCGGAAACAGAAAAGTCGTTCCTGCAAAAGAAGTTTGAAAAGGAAGATACCTGCACAATTACACGCATTCCAAACATCCTGTTTTTTGGCAAAATAAAAACCGACAAAGAACCCTACCAGCAATCGGAACTGGCAAGGGTCGCCGGAACAAAACTTTACGATGCCCTGAAATTAACGGGTGAAACTTCTGTGCAGATCACTAGTTTTTGTGAAGCCGGGTTTTTACCTGAATTTTTAGAAGGATTGCTGCTAAACGCCTACACCTTCGAGAAATACAAAAAGGAGAAAGAGACATTTCAAATCGAAAATATTTTAATCGTTGAGGAGAAGATCACTAATGAGGAAATCGATGAGATTGTAAATACAACAAAGGCAACTTTTGTTGCGCGTGATCTGGTTAACGAACCACTGTCATTTCTTACCGCAAACCAGTTCTCAAAAGAAATTGAAAAGCTAAGCGACGAAGCCGGTTTTTCCCTGGAAGTTTTTCACAAAAAAAAGATTGAAGCGCTAAAAATGGGCGGACTGCTTGCCGTAAACAAGGGAAGTATCGATCCGCCAACTTTTAATATTCTTGAGTGGAAACCCGAAAATGCCACAAACCAACAAGCCATTGTTTTGGTAGGAAAAGGAGTTGTTTACGACACCGGCGGACTAAGTCTGAAACCAACACCCAACTCAATGGATTACATGAAGTCGGACATGGGTGGAGCCGCCGGAATTGTGGCAGCCATATACGCTGCTGCCCTCAATAAACTTCCCTTGCATATTGTTGGTCTGGTTCCGGCAACCGACAACCGTCCCGATGGCAATGCTTACGTTCCGGGCGATATCATAAAAATGTTCGATGGCACCACGGTGGAAATCAAAAACACCGATGCCGAAGGTAGACTCATTCTGGCCGACGCATTAAGCTATGCAAAAAAATACCAGCCACAACTGGTAATTGATTGCGCAACCTTAACCGGCTCGGCCGATATTATTGCCGGGCCACACGCCGCGGTGGTTATGGGAAACACCGCCGAAAAGGTGGAACAATTAAAAAAATCGGGATTAAACACCTACGAACGCCTGATAGAAGTTCCGCTTTGGGAGGAATACGGCGCGCCGTTAAAATCACCTATTGCCGACCTGAATAACCTTGGTACACGCGAAGGACAAACAACGATAGCCGGAAAATTTCTGGAACATTTTACCGATTACAACTGGATACATGTTGACATGGCCGGACCCGCTTTCCGGAAAGAAAAGGAGGCATACCGCCCTGCCGGAGGAACAGGTTTTGGCACGCGATTACTTTATGATTTTCTGAAATCACAAACAAAATAAGAAACACTCCGCTTAAGCACAAACAGCATAGTATTCGCGCAGAAATAAGATCATGCTTATTTAAATTAAATAAATTAACTTTGCGACACCTTATAAAAAAGGGCAAATTTTCTGAAATAAAGTACAATGGCAAAACAAGATACAATACGCATAGGAATTACTCACGGAGATATAAACGGTATTGGATATGAAGTAATTTTAAAAACGCTTTCCGATCCGCGTATTCTCGAAATGTGCACACCTGTTGTTTATGGCTCTCCTAAAGTAGCAGCCTACCACCGTAAAGCACTCGATATAAACGATGTAAGCTTTAACCACGTTCGCAGTACCAAAGAGTTGCTACCCAGAAAAGCAAACATAATAAATTGTGTTGACGAAAATATTCGGGTTGAATTGGGAAAATCAACCACCGAAGCCGGAGTTTCATCGTTTGAAGCTCTTGACCGTGCTACCAGCGATCTTCAAAAAGGATATATTGATGCACTGATTACCGCACCAATCAACAAAGACAACATTCAAAGTGAAGAATTTAATTTCCCGGGACATACCGAGTTTCTGGCACAAAAATTCGACACCAAAGACTACGCCATGTTAATGGTGAGCGAATCGCTTAAAATTGGTGTGGTTACCACACACATTCCTATTTCGAAGGTGTCTGAAAGCCTGAATAAAGATATAATTCTTTCAAAGATCAGAATCATAGCCAAATCTCTTCAGCAAGACTTTGCCATTACCAAACCGCGAATTGCCGTTTTTGGCCTTAATCCGCATGCCGGCGACAACGGATTGATTGGAAGTGAAGACAAAGAAATAATTCTGCCTGCTGTTATTCAGGCTAAAAAAGAGGGCATTATGGCCCTGGGTCCCTATCCTGCCGATGGATTTTTTGGATCGGAAGATTACCGGAAATTTGATGCCATACTGGCCATGTATCACGACCAGGGCTTAATTCCGTTTAAGCTGGCCTCGTTCGAACGTGGCGTGAACTATACTGCCGGACTTCCTGCCATTCGCACATCGCCGGCACATGGTACCGCTTACGCCATTGCCGGAGAAGGTAAAGCATCACCCGAATCATTCCGCCAGGCTTTGTACCTTGCTATCGATGTTTATAAAAACCGCAGTATTTACAGCGAGATCAGTAAAAATCCGCTGAGAAAATACGACATTAACCCCAACCAGGTTGATGAAAGTGTTGATATTGAAGCATCAGAGGAGGAAGATACAATCTAAAAAAGCTTTGCTATGTACGAATTCATTAAGGGTAACATTGCCGAAATAAGCGCAACGCATGTTGTGGTAGAAACTTCCGGCGTTGGCTACTTTGTTCATATTTCGTTGAACACTTACAGCGCACTTAACGGAAAAAAGGAAGTGAAAGTTTTTATCCACCAGGTAGTTCGCGAGGATGCTCATACATTGTATGGTTTTGCCACCACCACCGAACGTGAATTATTTCGCAACCTGATTTCGGTGAATGGAGTTGGAGCCAGCACGGCAAACATGATGCTTTCGTCGTTAAATCCCGATGAATTAAAGGCAGCTGTAACAACCGAAAATGTGGCTGTTTTAAAAGCTGTAAAAGGTATTGGTGCAAAAACGGCACAACGTATCATAATCGACTTAAAAGATAAACTCGGAAAAATACCCGATTCGGGGCAAATTTTAGCTGCTGCAGACAATACAATCAGGAATGAATCGTTATCTGCATTAGTCATGCTTGGTTTTGCAAAAAAAGATGCAGAAAAAGTAGTAACGAAGATACTTCAGGAACAACCTGACGCAAACGTGGAAAGCGTTATAAAACAAGCATTGAAAAGGTTATAAAATTTACCATTTTCGAAAAAGAAAACCTAACGGGAAGTAGCAACCATTTTTTTTCGAAAAGCCTTTGTTGTAGTAATTTTAATGAAATGACACTTAGCCGAAGTTTACCTAAAATATTCTTCATTCTATTTGTATTTTTTGCCCTTTCAGTTCCTTTCTACGGAGAAGCTCAGGAAGTGCCTGAAATAGATACAACGGGCACATTGCCATACCCCTTCGAAGACCAGCCGGCTTTTGGATATCCTACCCAGGATTCGTCGAAATTATACCTCAACAAGCCCAGCAACATAAAATACGAAATTGAGTACGACCCGATTACAGGTCAGTACGTGTTTTACGAAAAGGTGGGATCGCTGAATTACCGTTTGCCGCAAAGTATGTCGCTCGACGATTACCTCGAATATGATTTCGATAAATCGATTCAGGATTACTGGCGAATGAGAACACATCAGGAATCGATTGATGCCCGTGGAGGACTGCTGCCAAAACTTACAATTGGCAGCGAGGCGTTTAACCGTATTTTCGGAGGAAACACCATCAATATACAGCCGCAGGGTTATGTTGAAGTAAGTTTTGGCTACCAGGTAAATAAAACTGAAAATCCGTCGATTCCCGAACGGTTGCGAAAAGTTCCGACTTTTGATTTCGACGAGAAAATTCAGATGAACGTTACCGGCCAGATCGGTACAAAAATGAATATGCGGGTGAACTACAACACCGAGGCTACTTTTGATTACGAAAACAAAATGAACCTTGAGTACACCGGCGACGAAGATGAAATACTACAACGTATTGAAGCCGGTAATGTGTCGTTGCCCCTAAACGGTTCGTTAATAACCGGAGCTTCCAACCTGTTTGGTGTTAAAGCCGAAATGCAGTTCGGCAAGCTTACGGTTACCACGCTGTTTTCGCAACACCGCGGTGAATCCAGAACAGTGGAAACCGAAGGAGGTGCCCAGGTGGCCACTTTCGATATGTCAGCGGCCAATTACGATGCCAACCGCCACTTTTTCCTGGCACAATATTTCCGCGATCACTACAACGAATGGTTGCAAAGCACGGCTATTCCGCGTTCGCCCATCACCATCAACAAAGTAGAAGTTTGGGTAACCAATAAATCAAACGATTTTGATGATTCGCGAAACATTCTGGCCTTTCAGGATTTAGCCGAACACGATCCGCATATTTACAACCCGATTCCGCAGTTTCAGCAAAATAACGGACTGCCCTACCCTCTAAATCTATTCCCAAACAACGAGGCCAACGGCCTTTACAACGAAATGAAGACCACCTACAGTGATGTTCGTCAGGTACAGAATATTACCAGTGTAATGTCACAATTCGGGGAGGATTTTAAAGGCGGAACCGACTTTGAAAAAATTGAGCAGGCACGAAAACTGAACGATACTGAATTTACCATCAACAAACAATTGGGATATATTTCGTTAAACAGTGCTTTAAATACCGATGAAGTTTTGGCAGTAGCCTTTAACTTTACCTACAACGGCCAAACATTTCAGGTAGGTGAATTCTCAACCGACGGTATTGATGCGCCGCAAACACTTTTTATGAAGTTGCTGAAAGGCACCAACTTGTCGCCGGGAAAACCAACCTGGAACCTGATGATGAAAAACATTTATAATCTGAATGCCTACCAGTTAAGCAGCGACGATTTTGAATTAAATGTGGTATACCAAAACGACTCTACGGGAACCTATATCAATTATCTGCCCGCATCGCGAATCCAGGGACATATTCTTTTGGAGGTAATGCGGCTGGATATGCTCAATTCGCAGCTCGACCCAACAAAAGACGGGGTGTTCGACTATGTTGAAGGCATTACGGTTAACTCCAACTCGGGACGTATTATTTTCCCGGTGGTTGAACCATTTGGCAGTCACCTGGCCGATTCACTTCAAAATCCGTCCGACATTGAGCGATTCACTTTCCAAACGCTGTACGATTCTACCCAGGTAAAAGCAGAACAGGATGCCGAGCACAATAAATTCAGGCTTACCGGTAGTTACAAAGGTTCGTCAAGTTCCGACATTGCGCTGGGTACTTTAAACCTTACGCAAGGTTCGGTTACGGTTACAGCCGGCGGACAAGTGCTTACCGAAAATGTCGATTATACGGTTGACTACACGCTTGGCCGGGTAAAAATTATTAACCAGGCACTGTTGGAAGCCGGAACGCCGATTCAGGTTGCAACCGAAAGCGAGGACCTGTTTACCATGCAGCGCAAAACCCTGATGGGAACACATGCCAACTATGCTTTCTCCGATAATTTTAATATTGGAGCAACCATGTTGTGGATGAACGAACGCCCTTTAACTGAAAAAGTGGATTATGGCGAAGATCCGATTTCGAACATGATATACGGAATGGATGCCCGCTACAACACCGAAGCGCCTTTTATCACCAAAGCATTAGACGCACTGCCGTTTTATAGTACAACCGCCACTTCATCAATTGATGTTGAGGCAGAATTTGCCCAACTGATTCCGGGAAGTTCAAAATCGATTAACGGAGCTGTTTATATTGATGATTTTGAGTCGACAAAAACAGCCATCGATATGCGAACCCGTTCAGCATGGATGCTGGCAAGTACACCGCAGAACCAAAACAATATGTTTCCGGAAGCCAACCTGAGCAACTCGCTCGAGTATGGTATGAACCGTGCAAAGTTGGCATGGTATAACATCGACCCCTTGTTTTTGAGAAACAATTCGCTTACTCCCGATTATATAAAAAATGACCGGGATTTACAATCGAACCACCTGGTGCGCGAGGTGTTCGAACAAGAGATATTTCCGGAACGTGAATTTACAACCGGCGAGCCAACAAACATTGCAGTGCTCGACCTGGCTTTTTATCCGAAAGAGCGTGGTCCGTACAATTACGACACAGGTAACTCCAGTAATGCGGCAGGTGTAAACCCCGATGGTACTTTACGCGATCCGGAGTCGCGCTGGGGGGGTATTATGCGCGAAATACAAACCAGCGACTTTGAAAATGCCAACATCGAATACATCGAATTCTGGATGATGGACCCATATGTTGACCCTGATGATGATTGGGGGCCACTTGAACCGATGGAAAATGAAGGAGAACTGTATTTCAACCTTGGAGAAATTTCGGAAGATGTATTAAAAGACTCGCGGAAATCATTTGAGAACGGATTACCTACAACTGCCGAACCAACGAATGTCGACACCACCATTTGGGGACGTGTATCAACACAACAATCGCTGGTAAATGCTTTTGATAACACGGTAAATTCGCGCGAATACCAGGATATTGGTTTTGACGGCTTGAATGATGACGATGAACAGACTCACTTCCAGCAATACCTGCAGGAACTGGAACTAAAAGTAAATAACGAGGTTTACCTGAAAGCATTGGACGATCCATCATCAGATAACTTCCACTATTTCCGTGGATCTGATTACGACAGAGATCAAGTAAGCATTTTAGCACGTTACAAACAATACAACGGCCCCGAAGGCAACTCGCCAACTACGGAAATGTCGCCTGAAAGCTATCCTACTTCGGCAACCACACTGCCTGATATTGAAGATATTAACGATGACAATACGCTGAATGAATACGAACGCTATTTTCAATACAAGGTTAGTATTAAAAAGGAGGATATGGTTGTTGGAAGGAATTACATTGTTGATAAAAGAAGCCGGCCGGTTCAGTTAAAAAATGGCAAAACAGGAGAAGCTGCCTGGTATCAGTTTAAGATTCCGGTAACTAAACCTGATGCAGTAATCGGAGGTATCAACGATTTTAGTTCCATTCGCTTTATGAGAATGTTCTTACACGGGTTTCAGGATTCTGCCGTTATGCGTTTTGCCACACTCGACCTTGTTCGTGCCGATTGGCGTCGTTACACCGGCGATATTCTGGAGGATGGTGGAATTCCTTCAACAGATGCACAATTCGATATTTCGGCAGTAAGTATCGAGGAAAATTCAGGCCGCTCCCCGGTGAACTACATTTTGCCTCCGGGAGTATCAAGGGTAATCGACCCTGCCAATCCACAGCTACGCCAGCTAAACGAGCAGTCGATTGAAATGAAAGTAACCCAGCTGGAAACAGGCGACGCACGTGCGGCATACAAACCGTTGTACATGGATTTCAGAAGGTACAAAACCCTGAAAATGGATGTGCACGCCGAAGAAATTGAAGAATATCCGCTGGAAAACGATGAACTGTATTTCTTTATACGTTTGGGTTCGGATTACAATTATAACTATTACGAATACGAAGTACCATTGACGCTTACTCCGGAAGGAAATTATAATGGAGATATTGAAAGCGACCGTTATATCGTTTGGCCCGACCAAAACCGGATAAATATTCCGCTCGAACTGTTTACCAACCTGAAACTGGAACGTAACGATGCCATGAGAGTGGAAGGCTCAGGCATTTCGATGCAGGACATTTTTGAAGGTTCGCACAAGGGATGGAACGACGGTAAAAACCGGGTAAAAGTAAAAGGAAGCCCGAACCTGGGAAATGTTGAGGTAATGATGATGGGTGTTCGCAACAAAAGAGGACAGGTAAACACGGGGCCGAAATCGGTAATTGTTTGGGCCAACGAATTACGCCTTACCGATTTTGATGACGAAGGTGGCTGGGCGGCTAACGCACGTGTTTCAACACGTTTGGCCGATTTGGGTAGCGTGGTCGTTGCCGGTCGTAAACGCACTGCGGGTTTCGGAAGTATTGATGAAAATATTAACAACAGGATGATCGACGATCTGGATGAAATCGATGTGTCGGCATCTATCGACTGGGGACGTTTCTTCCCTGAAAGAGCCGGTGTGCGTATTCCGATGTACTATGGCTACTCCAACAGTACAGCAACACCAAAATACGATCCGATAAATCCGGATATTGAGTTAAAAGAATCGCTGTCTCACGCACGAACCAGCAGCGAGAAGGATTCGATAAAAAATATATCGCAAGATGTAATTGAGCGAAAAAGCCTCAACTTTACCAACGTGAAAGTGGAGCCACAGCGCCAAAAAGAGAAAACACATTTGTGGGATCCGGAAAACTTTGCCGTTACCTATTCGTACAACGAAACTTCGAAACGTAACATTACAACAGAGTACAACGTGAACAGAACACACCGTTTTATGTTCTCGTACAATTACAGCAACCGGCCAAAATTGATTCAGCCGTTCAGCAAAGTTCAGTTGCTGCAAAAAGGGCCTTTAAAATTAATTGGCGACTTTAACTTTTATCCGCTGCCAACACAAATTTCGTATCGTACCGACCTCTTCCGTAAGTACCACGAGCGTCACTCCAGGAATATTACCAATCCAAACCTGATTCTGCCGTCTACTTTTGACAAGGATTTCCTGTGGAACCGTTACCTCGATATTCGCTATGATGTTACCCGTTCGCTGAAAGTCGATTTCTCATCACGCGGAACCTCACGAATTGATGAACCCGAAGGCCGGATTAATAAAAACGACGACGATTATGAATGGAAACGCGACTCGATTCTTACAAATCTTTGGAATTTAGGGCGACCAACCATTTACAACCACAGTTTTAATGCCACTTACCAGGTGCCGCTCCGAAGTATTAAAGCATTGAATTTTATGAGCGGAACCGTTCGCTACTCGGGAACCTATGAATGGGCTGCCGGATCGTTAACCAACGACGACATTAACATTGGAAATATAATAACCAACTCGCGCAACCTTACACTTACCGGTAACGCCAACTTCCAAACCCTGTTTAACAAGGTGCCTTATTTTAAAGAGGTTGACCAAAAATTCAGGCGAACAGGACGTGGGCGTGGCAGCCTCAACAGCCGGAGTACAAGAGGAGGAGCAAACCAGCAAGCCGAACCACTGCAACGAAAACAGGAAGAGACATTTAGCAGAAGTGCCAAATTTACAGCCGACCAGGGCCAAAAATTTGCCCACAAGCTAAATACCAAAAAGATAAAAGTTCTGGTAACCGATGTCGACGGCAAAACGGTTCCGGGAAAAACAAATATTATTGATGCCAATACCATCGAATTTGTTCCATCGGTTGACGTGCAACAGGCAATGCTTACTGTTACCGGAAAACGCGGCGATCAGACGTTCGCAAAAGACATGTTGGATTTAACGACAAGAATGGTAATTGGAATCCGCACCTTCACTGTAAACTACAGCAAAAACGGAGGTACTGTTTTGCCGGGCTTCCTGCCTGAACCAACGTTGTTTGGAACCGGTAAATTTAGTGGCGATCCGCAATGGGGAACAGAAACACCCGATCCGAAACTGGCTCCGGGACTTCCATTCCTGTTTGGCTGGCAAGACCGCAACTTTGCGATAAAAGCTGCAGAGAACGGCTGGCTGACCATCGATTCAACATTAAATCAACCTTTCCAGATTATGGAAAACGAGCGGATTAATTTGCGAACCTTGTGGGAACCTCTCCCCGATTTGCGTATTGACATCAATGCGAACCGCTCGATATCGAAAAATATTACTGAATTCTACAATTACGATACAAACTCAGGTAGTTTTGTAGCCAACAGTTACTCGGAAAGCGGAAACTTTAGTATGTCGACACTAACATTAGGAACAGCCTTCTTTAAAATAGGAAAAGAAGAAGTAACCAGCTCCGATGCCTTCGAAAATATGAAAGAATACCGCCGTGTAATTGCTCACCGTTTGGCACAACAGCGTGGAACAAGTGCTGGTTATGATCCATCTGCTCCAAACGAAAACTATCCGGGGTATCCTGATGGTTACGGGCCAAACTCGGTTGAAGTTCTTGTTCCGGCATTCCTGGCAGCTTATCAAAATAAAAGTCCTGAAGATGTTTCACTGGGCTTGTTCCCGTCATTAAAATATATGCGGCCAAACTGGAGCATTCGTTACGAAGGAATGGTATCGCGTATTCCGGGGCTGAATAAGGTAATGCGTTCGATGAATTTCCAACATACCTACCGTTCAACTTACAACGTTGGCTCGTATGCTACCAACCTGAATTTTATTGCTGCCGAAGATGGCTACACCATGGTGCGCGACCTGGCCGATAACTTTGTTCCTGCGTACGATTTTAATACGGTAAGTATCGTTGAAGCTTTCAATCCGCTGATCAATATCGACATCATGTGGCTTAGCGACCTGACTACACGCGGAGAGATCAAACGTGCTCGTAACCTGAACCTGTCGTTATCGAATAACCAGCTTACCGAGATACTGAGCAACGAATATACTTTTGGATTAGGCTATCGATTTACACGAATGGATTTGATCATTAAAACAAAAAATTCGCAACAGGCTTACTCGAATGATTTAAATGTTCGTGCTGATATTTCGTACCGTAAAACAAAAACACTTTTACGCCAGTTGGACGATGACAGCAACCAGATTACAGCAGGACAAGGTAACTTTACCTTAAAAACCTATGCCGACTACCGCTTGAGTGATAAATTTGAAATGCGTGTATACTACGATCGTATTATTAACGATCCGTTTACCTCGCTATCGTACCGTACAACCAATGCGAATTTTGGAGTAAGTTTCCGTTTCACACTGGCGAACTAATTGTTAAACCAACTTTATTTGAGAAATAGTTTTTTGAAGCTTCTGCCAACAATATTTTGATATTTCAAAAAAAACGTTTTTCTTGCAGAAGATTAAGATTAGAAAAATGCAAAAAATAAATACAATATGGCTTCCGTGGTGGGGTCTTCTTACGTAAGTTAGGAGTTAAGAGCCATATTGCTATTTTTAAAGATATGACAGGCCTGCTTCTAACAAAAGCAGGTTTTTTTATGCAAAAGATTAAATATTATGAGAACAAACAATAACATTTGGTGGTGGCGTAGCAACTTTTTACAAATATCGTGAAGAGAGGATACGTCATTGCATAAACTTAAAGCGGCTCATCGGATTTCACGGTGAGCCGTTTTTCGTTTAAACACCTTGCTTACAGCATTTTTAGAATAGAAATAAAAACAAAGAACAAAACATAAAAAACAAAATGGAAAAACTCAATTTTAAACCTGTCGTTCGTAAAATACTTGCCGACACCGTAACTCCGGTTAGCATTTATTTACGACTTCGCACGCTATATCCTAAGTCGATATTGCTGGAGAGCTCCGATTACCACGGAGTTGAAAACGCTTACTCGTTCATCGCTTTTAACCCAATTGCCAATTTTAAAGTCACTAACGGCGAGGTTGGAATCGATTTGCCGGGCAGAGCGCAGGAAAATTTTAGTCTTTCGCCCGAAAAGAAGTTGCATGATGAACTGGACAAGTTTTTCAAAACATTTAATGTTGATTCGGATGAAATAGAATTGCCGGCCAACGGTTTATTTGGTTACCTGAATTTCGATGCCATCCAACATTTCGAAAGCATCCGTTTTTCGTCGCCAAAAACTGAAGAATATCAAACACCGGAAGTACACTACAGCTTTTATAAGTATGTGGTTGCCATCGATCACCACAAAAACCAAATCCATATTGTGGAGAACCTTTTGGAAGGTGAAGAGTCGCAAATGGATTACGTTCATCACTTGTTGGTGAATTTGAATTTTTCAACAGCAAGTTTCGATGTGCGTGGCGAAGAAAAATCGAATATCACCGACGAAGAATACAAGCACATGGTAACCAAAGGCAAAGAGCACTGTTACCGTGGCGATGTTTTTCAGATTGTTTTGAGCCGCCAGTTCTCGCAGGAATTTGTTGGCGACGATTTTAATGTTTACCGGGCACTTCGTTCGATAAATCCATCACCTTACCTGTTCTATTTCGACTACGGCACTTACAGTATTTTTGGTTCAAGCCCGGAAGCTGAAATCAGAATTAAAGACAATAAAGCATACATCCACCCGATTGCCGGAACGTTTAAACGAACCGGAAATGATGACCAGGATCGTGAGCTGGCTGAAAAGCTGAGCAAAGATCCTAAAGAGAATGCCGAGCACGTGATGTTGGTAGACCTTGCCCGTAACGATTTGAGCAGAAATGCCAATAATGTAATTGTGGAAACTTACCGCGAGGTACAATTCTTCTCGCATGTAATTCACCTGGTTTCACAGGTTTCAGGAGAAATCACCAGCGATACCAACCTGATAAAAGTACTGGGAGAAACTTTCCCCGCCGGAACACTTTCCGGTGCACCAAAGTATAAAGCCATGGAACTGATCGACAAATACGAAAACCAGAACCGTGGTTACTACGGGGGATGTATTGGTTATCTTGGTTTTGATAATTCGGTGAACCATGCGATTATGATTCGCTCGTTTTTGAGCAAAGACAAAAAACTTTTTTACCAGGCAGGTGCCGGAATTGTAGCCGACTCGCAAGAAGAAAGTGAACTGCAGGAAGTGAATAACAAACTGGCTGCCTTGAAAAAGGCTATTGAAATGGCTAAAGGAATTAATTAACCAACTGTCATTTCGACGAGGAACGAGGAGAAATCTTTGACTTCAAGAGACAGATTTCTCACTTTGTTCGAAATGACAACTAATTTGAAAAAAAATGAAGATATTAGTTATCGATAATTACGACTCATTTACCTACAACCTGGTACATGCCATAAAAAAAATTTCCGGCCAGCCGGTTGATGTGTATCGCAACGATCAGATTGCGTTGGATGAGATTGATAAATATGACAAAATAGTACTTTCTCCGGGTCCCGGTATTCCTGAAGAAGCAGGTCTTTTACTCGACATTATAAAAGCCTACGCACCAAAGAAAAGTATGCTGGGTGTTTGTCTGGGGCACCAGGCGATTGGCGAAGCTTTTGGTGGCAAACTACACAACATGAACCGCGTTTTGCACGGAATTGCCACGCCCGTAAAACAAACCGGAATTAAATCGCAGTTATTTGAAGGATTACCCGAATCATTCGATGTGGGCCGCTACCACTCGTGGATCGTTCAGAAAGAGCAGTTACCGGAATGTTTTGAAGTTACCAGCTACGATGAAGACGGTCTGGTAATGTCGATGCAGCACAAAGAATACGACGTGCAAAGTGTACAGTTCCATCCGGAATCGGTACTTACTCCACTGGGCGAAAAAATGATCGAAAACTGGTTGAATTCAGATAATAGTACAAAGTAGTGAGAAATGAGATCCGGCTTAAAACAAATCTCGCATAACTAATTGAGTCAATACTCACTACTCAAATCTCAATACTAATTACTTAGATATGAAAGAAACATTACAATACCTATTTGAAGGAAACACCCTCACGCGCGAAGAAGCAAAAGCTGCCTTAACCGGAGTTGGAAAAGGCCTCTATTCTGAAGCTGAATTTGCCGCATTCCTTACCGTTTTTAAAATGCGCCCTTTGCAGTCGGAAGAATTGGGTGGTTTTCGCGATGCAATGGTGGAACTCAGTAAAAAAGTTGATCTGTCGGATTACAATGCAATCGATATTGTTGGTACGGGCGGCGACGGCAAAAACACCTTCAACATTTCAACTTTATCCTGTTTTATTGTTGCGGGAGCAGGTGTAAATGTCACCAAACACGGTAATTATGCTGCCACTTCAACCAGCGGATCATCAAACGTTTTGGAATTTCTGGGCTACGAATTCAGCAACGAGATCGACAAATTAAAAGGCGATCTTGATAAAGGAGGATTTTGCTTTTTGCATGCTCCGCTTTTTCATCCGGCAATGAAACATATTGCTCCGGTACGCAGAGCCTTAAAAGTGCCAACCTTCTTTAATATTCTTGGACCGATGATCAATCCGTCGGAGCCAAAATACCAGTTACTTGGCGTTAACAACAGTTTAAATTTCGATCACTACAAGAACGTGTATAAAACACTGAATGTTAACTTTGCCATTGTGAACAGTGTTGATGGTTACGATGAAATTTCGCTGACTGCCGACACGCACTTTGCCACAAAGTCAAAAGACAAACTGGTGTCAGCATCAGAATTCGGGATGCAGCAGCTTGCACCCGAAAAGCTTTTTGGTGGCGAATCGGTAGAAGACGCCGCAAAAATATTTATCGATGTATTAAAAGGCAAAGGTACTTTCGAACAAACCAATGTTGTTCTTGCCAACGCTGCCGTTGGTTTACAAGTAGTTTTTCCAGATAAAACATTGACCGAATGTGTAGAAATGGCGCGCGAGTCTTTACAACGCGGAAATGCATTGAAGAAATTGGAAGCAGTTACGAACAAGTCCTTTTAAGGCAGAGCAAATAAAAGACAATGAATATTCTTGATAAAATAGTAGCAACAAAAAAACAGGAAGTAGCTGCCCAGAAAAAGGTGGTTGGCATCGAGCAGCTGGAGAAATACCCTGCTTTTACCAGAAAATGTAATTCGCTAAAAGAAAACCTGCTAAAAGATGGGGCTTCCGGAATTATTGCAGAATTCAAGCAAAAATCGCCATCAAAAGGTGAGATCAATTTTTCGGCAAAAGTGGAAGAAGTTACCAAAGCCTACAACGCTGCTGGCGCTTCGTGTCTTTCTGTCCTTACGGATTTTGAATATTTTGGAGGCACATTGGCGAACCTGACGAAAGCGCGTGAAGCCAATCCCGATATTCCAATATTGCGAAAGGATTTTATGATCGACACCTACCAGATTGTGGAAGCCAAAGCTTTTGGTGCAGATGTGATTCTTCTGATCGCTGCATGTCTTTCGAAAGAAAAGGCGCTGGAACTGGCACAAAAAGCAAAAGAACTGGGACTGGATGTACTCATGGAAATCCATAACGCCGAAGAGCTGGAAATCGTTAACAATTATGTAGATGTTGTTGGCGTAAACAACCGTAACCTTAAAACTTTTGAGGTGAGCGTTGAAACTTCGGTGGAGCTTTCGCAACTTATTCCGGCCAAATTTGTAAAAATATCGGAAAGTGGGTTGGCTGGGGCCGCCGAGATTAACTACCTGAAAGAGCACGGTTTTAAAGGCTTCCTGATTGGTGAAACTTTTATGAAAACCGATGATCCCGGGGCTGCTTGTAAAACACTGATTGAGGAATTATGAATGTCATTTCGACGAGGTACGAGGAGAAATCTTTAGGATCGGAGCATTAGGTTACAGATTTCTCACTGCGTTCGAAATGACAGAAATCAAACAAGATGACAAAAAATCTAAAAATAAAAGTATGCGGGATGAAATTCACGCAAAACCGGGAACAGGTGGAGGCACTTGGAGTGGATTTGCTGGGCTATATTTTTTACGGCCCGTCAAAACGATTTGTAGGTGACACACCCGATGCCGGGCTCTTTCAATCTGACAAACCCAAAGTGGGTGTTTTTGTAAACGAGAATGCTTTTGAAATTATGGGATTAGCCAAAAACTTTGGCTTCGAATACATTCAATTGCATGGCAAGGAGAATCCAAAAACCTGTGGAATATTAAAAAACCAGGGATTGCATGTTTTAAAAGCCTTCCCTATGGATGAAGAATTTAAATTTGAATCAACAGCTGCTTTCGAGGACAATGTGGATTATTTTTTATTCGACACCAAAACCAAACAACACGGTGGTTCGGGTAAAAAATTCAACTGGCAGTTACTGGAAAAGTACACCGGGAATACGCCTTTTTTTCTAAGTGGCGGAATTGGCCCGGATGACGTGGCCGAGATTAAAGAACTAAATCATCCGATGTTGGCCGGAGTAGATCTGAACAGTGGTTTTGAGGATGAACCCGGATTAAAAAACATTGAAAAACTGAGAAAATTTATAACTGAATTAAAAAAATAAAGTGCGGAATCTGATCATGCCGTAAGAAAAAACAGTTCTTCCGGCTTCGGTCTTCCGACTTCCAACTTTAATCATATGAAATATCAAGTAGACGAAAAAGGATATTACGGCGAATTTGGCGGGGCATGGATACCCGAAATGATGTTCACCAATGTTGATGAGCTAAAGCGCCGTTACCTGGAAATTATAGAATCAGATTCGTTCAAAAAAGAATTTGATCAGCTCTTAAAAGATTATGTGGGGCGTCCGTCGCCGCTGTATTATGCCAGCCGACTTTCGGAGCATTACGGCAGCAAAATCTACCTGAAAAGAGAAGATCTGAACCATACCGGATCGCATAAGCTGAATAATACCATCGGACAAATTCTTTTAGCACAGCAACTGGGAAAAACCCGCATTATTGCAGAAACCGGTGCGGGTCAGCACGGTGTGGCAACAGCAACGGTTTGCGCCCTGAAAGGAATAAAGTGTATTGTTTACATGGGAGCTTTGGATGTTTCGCGCCAGGCACCTAACGTAAAAAAGATGAAAATGCTCGGTGCAGAAGTAATTCCGGTGCACAGCGGGAATAAGACACTAAAAGATGCTACCAACGAAGCCATGCGCGACTGGATCAACAACCCGGAAGATACGCATTACATTATCGGCTCGGTGGTTGGGCCGCACCCCTACCCCGATATGGTTGCACGTTTCCAATCGGTAATCAGTGCCGAGATGAAAAAGCAATTGCTGGAACAAACCGGATCGGAATTTCCAACACGTATTTTAGCCTGTGTAGGCGGAGGAAGTAACGCCGCAGGAGCTTTTTATCATTACCTGGATGACGAGCAGGTGGAACTGATCGGTGTGGAAGCTGCCGGAAAAGGAGTCGACACCGATGAAACCGCCGCTACTTTAACGGTAGGAACACCCGGGGTATTGCACTCAAGCAGAACGGTGTTAATGCAAAATGAAGACGGACAAATTACGGAACCGTATTCCATTTCAGCAGGACTGGATTACCCGGGAATCGGGCCATTACACGCGCACCTATTTAAAACCGGTCGTGCAAAGTTTTTGGCCGCCACCGACGAGGAAGTCTTAAAGGCCGTATTGCTGCTAACACAAAAAGAAGGCATTATTCCGGCACTGGAATCAGCTCATGCGCTTGCAGCGTTGGATAAAATAAAAATGAATCCTGACGATGTGAATGTGATTAACCTTTCGGGTAGCGGAAACAAGGATATGGAAACTTACCTGGATTATTTTGGATACTAAAAAAAACGAACGCTGACAACACAGATTTAAAATGATTTCCACAGATAATAATCAACGACAATCTGCAAAATCAGCGTCACCTGCGTTCTATTAAAACTATTATCATGAACAACAGAATCAATCAACTTTTCGAAAGAAAAAAAGCTTACATACTCTCGGTATATTTTACTGCCGGATTCCCTAACCTGAATGATACCGTTGAAATTATTCAGCAGTTGGAAAAGAATGGTGTCGACCTCATCGAAATAGGAATGCCTTTTTCCGATCCAACAGCTGACGGGCCAACCATTCAGCGCACCAGCGAAATTGCTCTAAAAAACGGCATGTCGATTAAAGTGCTTTTCGAGCAATTAAAAACCATTCGCGAATCGGTTTCTATACCGCTGGTTTTAATGGGATACTTAAATCCGGTTTATCAATACGGTGTAGAGAAGTTTTGCCAGAAGTGCAAGGAAATTGGAATTGACGGCACTATTCTGCCCGACCTTCCGTTGGATGAGTTTGAAGAAAAATACAAAACTATATTTGAGCAGAACAACCTGCATAACATTTTGTTGATTACGCCACAAACATCAGAAGCACGAATTCGCCAGATCGATGATGCCAGCGAAGGATTTATTTACATGGTTTCATCATCGTCGACAACAGGTGCCGGCAAAAAAGTGGAAGATTTCCATGCGGACTATTTTGAGCGTATTCAGACAATGAATCTCAAAAATCCACGCCTCATCGGGTTTGGAATTTCCGACAATGCCACTTTTACCAACGCCTGTAAATACGCCAGTGGGGCTATTATCGGAAGCGCTTTTGTAAGCTCGTTCAGCGAGGAAGTAAAGACTGCGGATTCGGTAAAACAATTTGTGAAAAACATACTTAATTCTGATTAATGTTAACACTTTAAATGCTGAACAAATTCAAATGTTTTGAAACATAAACTGGGTAGAATCGATCTAAATAACACATGTTCAATGCGATAGAAAGATGCGAAAAAAGATAGCTCAGTTAATTAGTGTTAAAGGATATTTTACAGCATACTTTAATTCAATTTTGGTTGTTATTTTTAATAGCGAACAATAAAAATTAAGCCATGTTTGAATACGCAAAAGTAATTCTACCCAAAGTTAGTTTTAGCAAAGAATTGTTCAGTAAAGAGTTAGCCAAATGCATTAACTGGGTGGAGCCCGATCAGTTGCACAACTTACGCAACTGGTGTTATGAAAATTTTAAAGAAATGTACCCCGATGTACTGGCAGAAGCATTTGCCGGCATCGCGGCTTAAAGTATTAACCGGGCGGGATTTATTCCCGCCTTTTTTATGCTTATTAACCACCAAGTCACAAAAATCACTAAGATACTGTTGAATTACGTCTTTCAACTTTGTGGCTTCGTGTTCTTCGTGGTAAAAAATATTTCAAAGCCGCCTGAGCATCCAAATATCACAGCCCGTATGCCCCGAATCGCCCAGAGGCTTATCCAGTTTTTCAAATCCAGCCCGTTCGTACATTCCCACCGCATTATCAAATTCGGGCAAGGTTTCGATATAAATTTCGGAATACCCCAGTTCTTTTGCCGACTCGATACTTTGTTGCATCAATCTAGTTCCCAGTCCATTTCCACGGGCTTTTGCCAACAGGTAAAACTTCACCAACTCAGCGCAGCCCTTCGGCAAACCATCAGTAGGATAAATGCCGCAACAACCCAAAATCTCCCCATCTTTCTCGGCTACCCAAAGAATCGATTTTTCATTCTGAAACAGCTCATACAAGTTATCGGTAGTTGGATCGGAATAAACGGTTCCTTTCCGCGGCGCATCATACTCTATAAAAGCGGCTCTTATTAAGTCGGCTAAGTGTTTATTATCTGATCTTAGGACTTTTCTAATCTTCATTTTTAAATTATTATCGGATCTGCAAACTCGAAATTCTAACACCGTTAAAATACAGGATTATCGAAGAGTGCTTCATTATTAAACGCTTATTCTGCACTATAATTCATTACCGATTTAAAAATAACGGATTTTATGATACATCAAAAAATATAGTCAGCTTACATTCCGCAGGCCCTGGAAATTAATATGAACCGTTAATTTTCGCATCTCCGTCTTAAATTGACCACGAAACGCACCTGTTTTACGGTTACCAACAATCATTCGTCTGCCAATACCCCCTTTTTATCTGTCAACAACATTCTTTTCGGCTTTAGTGATCACATCTGCCGTTTTTTTCCATTTATCGCTTTCTGCTTACCGTTGGTTGATAAAAATCGCAGCGTATTGTTGTATTCTATAAGTTTGATCAAAAAGCTAAAAATCCGGCAAACGCTAAACGGCTCATACCGGCATGTAAACAACATTAAACAGGGGATTCGGGGAACAAGAAACGTTAACAGCGGCACTCCATTTTTTTTACATAGAAACAGAATTAAACAGCATTTAAAATGTAAAAAGTGCAATTATCTGGCCGGCTGGCAGATAATAAACTCCCGTTTCCCCGACGGGAGTTTTCTTTTGGAAATAACAAAAGCGAAGGGTAATAACGCTTGAGTATGAATATAAGTTTTTGTCTGTGAAATGATCATGGAAATCCTTTCCCAAAAGCAAGGATCAAAATGCACGTTCCATATGACAGTTTAAAATCTTCAATTTGAATCATATGAAAAAACTACTTCTATTAGTTGTGGCTTTGTTTTGTGGAGTGGGAATACTATTCGCCCAAACAAGGCAAATTAGGGGAACGGTTACTTCATCCGACGATGGACTACCCATTCCCGGTGTTTCGGTTGCCGTAAAAGGTACTACTACCGGAACAACTACCGATCTGGACGGTAACTTTACGTTAACCGTGCCCGACGATGAAATCCTTATTTTCTCCTTTGTTGGAATGAAACGAGAGGAAGTACCCGTCACCGATGCTACGGTTTACAACGTAACACTTGAGCCGGATGTAATTGGTGTTGACGAAGTTATGGTTGTGGCCTACGGTACCGCAAAAAAGGAATCGTTTACAGGCTCGGCCCAGGTGGTTGACAACGAAATGCTTCAAAAACGCCCTGTTGCAGATATTTCGAAAGCTTTGGAAGGACAGGTAGCCGGTGTTCAAACCACCTCGGGAACCGGACAACCCGGCGAAGGAGCTGAAATCGTTATACGTGGTTTTGGCTCGATCAACTCCAGCAACAACCCGCTGTATGTGGTCGACGGTGTACCTTTCGACGGTAACCTGAACTCCATAAACCCGGGCGATATTGAGTCGATGACCATTTTGAAAGATGCTTCGGCCGGCGCACTTTACGGATCACGCGGTGCTAACGGAGTGGTAGTGATTACCACTAAAAAAGGACAGTCGAAAGAATTGTCGGTGGAATTAAAGGCCACCTATGGATTTTCGAGCCGTGCCATTAAACCGTACGAAACACTGAAGACAGCCGATTTTATCGAAGCTTCGTTTCAGGGCTATAAAAACGCGTTGATCTACACCGACGGTGTTCATCCTGATATGGCTGGCCCGATGGCTGTTGACGCCTTAAGAGGAAGCAGCGGTATTTTTGGGGCCAACGAAATGTACAATCCATACAACATGCCGGTTTCTGAATTGATCGATCCGCAAACCGGACAAGTGAATCCTTCGGCGAAATTGCTTTACGAGTCGGACTGGCTTGACGAAGTGACCAACGATAATGCAACACGCCAGGAATACCAGTTATTTATAAATGGCGGATCTGACAATTCTCAGGTATACGCATCGGTAGCCTACCTAAAAGATGAAGGGTTGCTGAAAACCACTGATTTCGAACGTATCTCGGGAAGAATTGGCGCAGAGCTGACTCCTAAAAACTGGTTTAAATATGGCGGTAACGTCAACTTCTCAAAAACAGAAACCAACTACCTGGGGTACGACGGAACCACGTCAAACTCTAACGTTTGGTATTCGGCGCAGTTTATGGCACCCATTTACCCGGTTTATCTGCAGGATGAAAATGGCAATCCTATTCTTTCGGAAACCGGCGAGAAACAGTTCGACTATGGTTTAACCCGTCCGTCAGGTGCCAATCCGAACTGGAACCCTGTGGCAACCTTGTATGAGGATGCTTACGAAACTACTGCCGACAACCTGTCGGGAAGATTCCATTTGAATCTGTTGGGTCTTGGGCTTGGTAGTTCTTTTGACGGATTATCACTTACTACAAACGTAGGTTTCGACTACATTAATACAAACCAAACCATATACTGGAACCCTGATTTTGGTAATGCAGCCAACATAGGTGGCTTTCTCGATAAAACCAACGTACGAAGCCTTTCGTTCACCATTAACCAACTGTTGCGTTACGAAAAAGACTTTGGCAAACACAGTATTAATGTGTTGGCTGGTCACGAGTTTTACAAACTTACCATTAACGAAATGGAAGGTTCAAAATCGGGCTTCCCCTACTCAGGAATTAAGGAGCTGGCACCGGGCTCAACAACTTCGGGGCTTACCTCGTTCGAGGATAATTATTCCATCGAATCGTTCCTGAGCAACGTTACTTACGACTTTGCCGACCGATATTACCTCTCGGCAAGTTTCCGTACCGATGGTTCATCTCGTTTCCACAAAGATTTCCGCTGGGGTAACTTCTGGTCAGTTGGTGGCTCGTGGCGCATCAGCGAAGAAAGTTTTATGGAGGAGATGACCTTTATCGACAACCTGAAACTAAAAGCCAGTTACGGAAAACAGGGTAACGACAATATAGGTACTTATTATGGCTGGCAGTCGCTTTATAACCTCGACTGGGCCAATGCCAACCTGAACGGAGCATTACTTTCATCGCTCGAAAATACATCGATAAAATGGGAGGAAAACAACAACTTTAACGTGGGTGTTGATGCCGTGCTTTTCGATCGTTTTGATATTAGTTTTGAATATTACCGCCGTCGCACAGTTGATATGCTTATGGAAAAACCAATGGCAACATCGCTTGGTTTCGATAGCTACTGGGCCAATGTTGGCGAGATGCTGAACACTGGTTTTGAATTTAATGCGAACCTGAACCTCATTTCTAATCCGAACTTTGTTTGGAACGCCAACTTTAACCTCACCTCGTTATCCAACGAAATTGTTGAGCTGGATGGCGAAACAGATCAAATTGTTAACGGTAATATTATTCAGCGAAAAGGTGCAGAAATCAACTCGTATTACCTGGCACAATCGGCCGGAGTGGATGCTGCTACCGGAGCTCAGTTGTATTGGGTTTACGACCTTGATCCGGATGGTAATCCCGGTGACTCCTACCTTTCTGATGACTTCCAGAAAGCATCGCAAAGTAAACGGATATCCGGCAGCCGGATTCCTGATTTTTACGGGGGCTTTGGCAGTAACTTCAAAATCTATAAAAACTTCGACATGTCGTTTATGACCACTTTCTCGGTGGGTGGAGAAGTTTACGAGAGTGTTTATTCCAACCTGATGAACCCGATTTACATTGGTACCAATTACGCTGCCAACGTAGAACGCGCCTGGAGAAAACCCGGCGACATCACTGATGTTCCGCGTATTCAGAACGGAACCGGTTTCTCGCGCCCGTTTACCGACAGCCAGCTGATCGATGCATCGTACTTTTCAATAAAGAATATTACGGTAGGTTATACGCTTCCTAAAACCATTCTGCAAAATGTGGGCATCGAAAGTGTTCGCGCTTATGTGGCAGTCGACAACCTGGCCATTTTCTCTCATCTCGATGGTATGAATCCGCAGTTTGATTTCTCAGGAACTACCGACTTTTCATATACTCCGGTGAGAACGAGTCTTTTCGGAATTGAATTAAAATTTTAAAACAAACAGATCATGAAAATAGATAAGATCCTTATCCTGTTATTTCTGGTATTCGCAGGTTTTGCCTGCCAGGATGAACTGGACACAAACCCTACAGACAGTACATCGGGCGATGTTTTATTCTCCGATGTTCAGAAAGCGAATGTGGCGCTTAACGGAATTTATCGCGCCATGTACGTGGCCGACGAATGGTCGGCAAACTGGGCCGACGAAGAGTTCGGGGTTACAGCATTTTTGCTTACCTACGACCTTATGGGTGAAGATATGGTACAAAATGAAGGCGGAAGCGGCTGGTTCTGGTTCGATTACATGTACAATGTAAAATCAGATTACACACACAAAAGCGGCCGCCCTTATTCGGTGTGGTTTTTCTACTACACGGTAATTTCAAATGCCAATTCAATTATTGCATCAGAGGAAAATCTAACGGGGGCACCATCGGAGATCAGCAGCCTTATCGGGCAGGCTTATGCTTTGCGCGCTTATGCTTATTTCAGCCTCATCCGTTTCTATCAGCAAACTTATGTGGGTAACGAAAATGCTCCGGGAGTTCCGATTTATACCGAACCAACGACCAACGCTTCGGAAGGAAGTTCGAGAGGTACGGTAGCCGATGTTTACACACAAATTGATGCAGACCTTCAACAGGCAATAACATTACTTGATCCGGATGTGGCAGCACCGCGTATTCATCCATCGCACATCGATTACTACGTGGCCAACGGATTGAAAGCACAGGTAGCTTTGGAAAAGCAGGATTGGGCAACCGCCGAATCGGCAGCAACAATAGCCATGAGCGGTGGAACAACAATGCTATCGCGCGAGAACCTGGCAAACGGTTTTGGATTTAACGATGCCAACACTGGAACAGTGCTTTGGGGCCTGCAAATTATTTCCGAGCATATTAGCGACACGCAATCGTTATTTGGACATATGGATGCCAGCACATCATCGTATGCCGAAAACGCACGAAAATGTGTGAGCTCGTGGTTATACAACCAAATGGCCGATACCGATGTAAGAAAACAAATGTGGTGGAATGGCCCGCTGGCAGAAAATGCACCTCTGGGAACACAGCTGAGCTACAACCAGTTTAAATTCCGGTTTTCAGATCCTACAAATGCTTTGGGCGATTATATCCTGATGCGTCACGAAGAAATGTTGCTGATAAAAGCCGAAGCAATTTGTATGCAAAGCCGATATGGTGAAGCCCGAACTATTCTTACTGAATTAATGGCAGAACGCGATCCGAATTATGATATTTCGGGATTGACAGATGCAAATACATTGACTGTAAACGATGCAAACGGCCCGACAACTCCGCTTGGAGGATCATCGACTTTACTCGACGAGATTATCCTGCAACGACGCATTGAATTGTGGGGCGAGGTAGGCCGCATTCTTGATATTAAACGTTTAAAAACCGGATTTTCACGCGATTTTGAAGGTAGTAACCACACTCAAAAACTACTGTCGCGCAATACACTCGATCCTGAATATCCTGATTTTGTGATGTCGATACCACAATCTGAATTTGACGGGAATAACAACATGGACGAGGTTAATGATCAAAATCCATGGGCTGACAATTAATAAATACGATTATGAAGAAAATACAATTAGCATTATTGGTTTTTGTTCTGGCCCTTACAGCTTGCGACCAGGACAATATTGGAGAACTTTACGAAACCGATGCATATGTGGCTTTTAGCTCTTCCATCGTGGTCGACAATCTCCTTACAGCCGAAAATAATTATTCAGTAAGCGTACAGGTTGTGCGTACTGATGGAACCGGAACTGAAACGGTTGGCATTAGCCTCGACCCGAATGATAACATCGATGGCGTTTTTGAGCTGGAAAGCAATACAGTAACTTTTAACGATGGCGAAACTGTTGCTTATGCCAAAATTGTTCCGCTGGTACCTCCTACCGGAATTGCACCGGGTGTTACCTTTAATTTTAACCTGAGTTTAAGTGATGCCACTGTATCGGAGTTTTTTGGAACAACGACTTACAAAGCTACACTGAAACTCGATTTCACTTCAATTGGTACAGGAACATTCGACTCGCCATTTTGGGAAGAAGTGTTATATCCTGAAATGTACGAAGCCAGCCTTGGTTCAGTACAATTGTACAAGGCGTTAAGCTTATATGAAAGTGGTTATGATATTATTTTCATTGTGGATGGAACAACGGTAACCGTGAATGCCCAACCGGCATGGTACTACGACGATGAATACGGCGAAGTATATGTAGAAGGTAGCGGCACCATTGACGGCAATGTTATTTCAGTAACGCTTACACACTTTATTCCAGATGTGTATGCATGGGATTCTACGGTTGAAGTTTTGACTTTACCATAACGAATCTAACCAAAAATAAACACTTAAAAGGGTTGCCAGAAAGGCAGCCCTTTCTTATTCCGGAAATTCATTAATCCGGCTAAATTTTCGTTCTACCGTAGTTTCAGAATTTAATAGTTTCAGGGTAATCGTATTTTCGTAAAAATCAATTGTCCAAAAATCTCTGTTCAAATTGCCTCCATAAGGAATCAACTCCACTTCAGGTTTGTGACCGTGTACATTGTAAACACCATGAACTCTTCCTTTGCCGGAGCGAATATCAAAACGGCCATCCCAACGAAAGAAAATACTGGCTTTACCTACTTTGGCATCCTCTGCTTCGAAGTATACCCCATCGCCAACAGCTTCCTCCAGTTTCCATAAGCCAAGTAGCTCGTCGCCAAAAGTGGCCGGCAGATTATCTGAGCGTTTCAACAGTACTTCAACGTTCTGTCCGTCTTCATTTCTTGTCCAGATCATTTGATCCTTTTCCAAAGTAACTTTAAACGGTTCGGCCCGATCTTTTATGCCATTTTCGTTTACAACCGATAACTCGTTGGTTTCAGCATTCAAGCTCCAGGTTCCGTAGGAATGTTGAAACCACCCGTTCCCTGACTCTTGTGAATGATCTGCATTAAAACGTGTCCAACGTGCATTTGGAGTCATTTCCTGATCTCCAACGTTAACCTTTTCAACTACCCACAGCCCTTCAATAGTAGGTTTATACACACAGCCAGCAAATGCTATTAATGCCACGATAGCTACAAAATGAATCGTCTTTTTCATTGCCCTTTTAGTTACTTATAACCCTTAAGAACAAGCTTTTGTTGCGATTCAAAAAGTTTTGGGTACGCTAATATGTTTAAGGCGGAAATGCCGGCTCCTAATTAGCCGACTGAGTTACTTTAATATGGTCGAAATAATCACCTGCTTCCAATCCAATTCCCAGCACCCTGCTTGTATCTCCGAGGTTTTCGCTCATTGAAATATAAATCTCGGTGGCATTTTTTCGCTCAATCGTAAATTCAGGCTGTTCAATTATAAAGTCATCTGAACTGGTGTCCACTCCTTCCAGGTTTACATATTCTTCATCAAATTTAATACTTTCAATCCACCACCACTCACCTTCGGTTGTTATGGTAATGGTGTTTTCACTGGCATCAAATTCAACTTCCTTTTGAGATAGTTTGATGTTATCATCCCATATGCCAATGGGTGAATCTTTATCTTTTGAACACGAAATTATTGTAAATAAACTAAGTAGTAAAAGCAACTTCTTCATAACAGCAAAATTTGAGTTTTATGTTTATTACATGATGGAGGCTCGACAGAAATGGTTGCGTAAACCTGAAGAAGTTTTTAATAATCGCGTGGATCGTCTTCAACAATGGCGTAATGGTAATTGTCTTTCCACTCTCCACGTATGGGCAAAATTTTTCGGCGCAGTCCTTCTCTGGTCATACCAATTTTTTCCAGCACTTTTACTGATTTTTTGTTTTCGGTAGCCACGCCGGCCTCCACTTTGTGTAACTTGAAATCGTTAAAGCCCAATAGTACCAATCGTTTTGCAAGTTCTGTTGCATAACCTTTTCCCCAATAAACAGGATCGAGTTTGTAGTAAATTTCACCGAGCTTAAACTTATTATTCGACAACGAAAATCCGGCCACTCCGATAAAAGCTCCTGTTTCTCTTAATACTACTTTCCACATGTAAGAACTTCGCGGAGTTTTGCTTTTAGCCTCCAACTGTTGTTGTAAAAATTGCTCAGTGTCTTTTATCGATTTTGGGATGCCAAGCGTATTATATTCATCCACCTCGGGAATAGAATGCAGCCGATGTAGTTTTTCAAGGTCTTCCATTTCAATCTCCGATAATATCAGCCGTTCAGATTCTAATCCATTTATTTCAGAGTTGCTCATTCTTTCGTTTTTACTGCACCTGCATTTGTTTAATATTCACTTTCTCCACAAGCGTTTGTTGCTCATCCTTTTGTTGCTGAATTTTGCGTACCACATCCATTCCTGAAATTACCTGGCCAAAAGCTGCAAAACCCTGTCCATCAGGATTTCGTTTACCTCCAAAATCCAATTCCGGCTGGTTGCCCACACAAATAAAAAACTCGGTTGATGCTGTTCCCGGCTCCATTCGCGCCATTGACAATGTGCCGTCCAGATGTTTTAATCCTGTGGTTTCGGTGGTTTCGTGTGCGATTGGTTTTATAGTCTCAAAGCGTGGTTCGGTGTACATCCCTCCCTGTATCACCTCTATTTTCACATCGTTATTGGGTTGGTTATCCATACGAACAACACGGTAAAAGCACGCATTTTCGTAGGTATTGGACTTAACATGCTTCAGAAAGTTTTTAGCAGTAACCGGTGCATTTATTGTATCAATTTCAACAATAATTTCACCCAGTGAAGTTTGCATTTTTACACGAGGCAGGTTCTGAGCAGCTACCTGACACGCTAATAGTACTACGGTAATGAAAAAGATTATGGCTTTCCTCATAATTTATGTTGAAGATTATTTTTTACTTGCAACCAAATGTACAAAAAACGGCTATGGATAACCAGAGCCAACACATATTTCAAAAAGCTCATGAAGAAATTTCAAATCTTGCTGATTTTGCTGCTGCTGTCGGCAGTAACTTTTTCGCAAACCACGCTAAAAGCCTTTCTCGAAAATCAACCCGAGGTTAAAAGTATTGAGCAAATGGGCTGCACCGACTTTTTTGCAGTTAAATACAAAATAATGGTGGAGCAGCCTGTTGACCATTCTGATCCGGCGAAAGGAACTTTTTTGCAGCGGGTATTGATCGCCGACAAAGGCCTTGACCACCCGGTAATTTTTATAACTGAAGGCTACAACGGCGGTTATTCCGAAAACCCAAACTATATCAATGAGCTTTCTCCGATATTGGGGGCCAATCAAATTTGTATGGACCACCGTTATTTTGGCGAATCGATGCCGGAACCACTAAACTGGGATTATCTGACAGTACGCAATGCCGCTGCCGATCATCACCATATTATTCAGATGATGAAAAAATATTATTCGGGGAAATGGATAAGCACCGGGATTAGCAAAGGCGGACAAACAACAGTATATCACCGCTGGCTTTACCCCAACGATGTTGATGTTTCAGTACCGTATGTGGGGCCACTTAACTTTGGTGTTGAAGATGGTCGTCATGAACCGTTTATTGCCAACACCACCGGTACTCCAGAAGGCCGGGCAAAAGTGCGGGAATTCCAATTGAAAATTTTAAAAAACAGGGAGACTTATCTATTTTTGCTTGAGCAGTATTGCAAGGATAACAATCTGCATCCTTTGCTAAACAACAACGAAATGCTGGATTATGTGGTGCTCGAATTCTCTTACGGATTTTGGCAGTACGATAATTCGTTGGATGATATTCCGGCACTGGATGCACCGGCAAAAGATTTGTTTGCTGAGTTGGTTAAAGTATCGTCGCCCATGTACCTGGCGAGCGAAGGTATGAACACCTTTAAATCGTTTTATGTACAGGCAGCGCACGAACTGGGTTATTACGGTTACGACGTAAAACCGTTTAAAGACTATTTAGCAATTAAAAGTGCAGAAGGCTGGCTGAACCGCATTTATTTACCCGAGCTGGATATTAAATACAACAAAAAGACAGCTAAGGAGGTCGAAAGATTCATCAAAAAAACCGATGCTAAAATGCTGTTTATTTATGGAGAGTGGGATCCGTGGTCGGCTTCGGCTTTTGAAGTTCCGAATAAATCCAATTTCCTGAAAATTGTAAAGACTGAAGGAAGTCACAGCACCCGCATCGGGAATTTACCAGAAGAACAAAAACAGCAGGTTAAAGAAACACTTGAAGACTGGCTGGGTATGGAAGTGAATATTGAAATGTAAAATTACAGATTGAGCGAGGTCGAAAGGCAAATCACCGGACTCCGACTTCGCTCAGTCTGGCTTTCTACAAAAAGAACATGGCCACACCTCCAACGGTTATTACCGCTCCCAGAATTTCTTTCCAGTTCACCTTTTCTTTAAACAGTAAAATTGAAGGTCCGATAATTAGTACCGGAACAATTGCCATTAGTGTTGCGGCAATTCCGGCTTGCGTATGTTGAACCGCTAATAACGAAAAAGAAACACCAAGAAACGGACCGAAGAAAGCTCCCAGCGTAATGCGTTTCATCGCTGAGTTATTTTTTAAAGCGGCCCAAACACGTGGCCAGCGCTTTATAAAAACAAAGAGAATAGAGAAACCAACAATACCTGCCAGGATCCTTATCTGTGTAGCTGAAAAAGCATCATATTCGCCCATTCCCTTTTTGCTGATTACCAAACCGGCTGCCTGCCCCATGGCACCACCCAGAGCCAACAGAATTCCTTGTATGGGATACGACGATTTAAACCTTCGGATTTTAACACCGTTCTCTTCCGATTTCTCTCGTTTAAGTATAACGATAATTATCCCGGTCATGGTAACGGCCATCCCCAACCAACTTTGAGGAGCAAGAACCTCACCCAAAAGCAACCAGCCAATAAGCGCGGCAAAAGGCGGTGCCAGCGCCATTAACAACATAGCAATTCGTGCACCTATTAAAACAAACGACTGGAAAAGCAATAAGTCGCCGATGACAAAACCAACCAATCCGGAAAAAGCCAGCCATTTCCAGGCATACATACTTGCGTCGGTTGGGAAAAAGAATCCCCGTGCAATCCAACTATAGATACCAACAAGGAAAAAAGCGATAACCAAACGAATGAGATTAACCGCGAGCGATCCGACCTTCTTCCCGGCCGATTCGAATGCCAGCGATGTTACTGTCCAGAATACGGCAGTCAATACACCGGCTATTTCTCCAAAATGATTTTGCATGCGGTAAATGTACTAAATACGGACAATGTATTTACCGATTTCTTTAAACTGAAAAAATCAGTTGTAACAAAAAAAAGATCCTGACAAAAATGCCAGGATCTTTTCCTCCTCTCTAGTTTAAAAAAAGCAACTTTAATTGGTCACACATTCATAATTGGTCCTCCACCTCTTCCTTCTATCACAACTTAACCAATTACTTCAACAATTCAACTCTTCAATACTCTTATGGTTTGTGCTAACAAATGTATATTCAAAATAAAAAAAAACAGCAAAACTATTGCTGAATAAGACAGCCCAAAACGCTGAATTTTAACTTCTATTTTTCTGAATCATTGATTAAATATCCTTCTTAGGGCCAGAAAAAAAGCCGTTTTAACTTGTTTTCGTTAAAACGGCTTTAGTTTATCCTAAATAAGACTATTCTATTTGTTTAAAAACTCGGCAACTGTTTTACCCAGTTCTTCTCCTCTTTTGTTTTTGGCAACGATTATTCCGTTTTTGTCAACCAACAAACTCGATGGAATAGAGTTTACAGCGTAAAGTTTTGCTGCTGCATTATTCCAGTAAGCAAGGTCTGAAACATGACCCCAGGTTAAACCATCATCTTCAATGGCTTTTAACCACGCATCTTTATCTCTGTCGAGCGACACACCAAATACACTAAATCCCTGATCTTTGTATTTGTTGTAAGTTGCCACTACATTCGGATTCTCAGCACGGCATGGTCCACACCACGATGCCCAGAAGTCAACCAATGTCAACTCATTTTTTGAATAGATATCAGAAAACTTAACCGGATTTCCATCCGCATCGTTTTGAGTAAAATCAGGAGCAGTTTTTCCAACAGCAACCGTTTTTAGTTTCTCAATTTTTGCTTTTAAATCCAAAATGGCAGGAACTGAATCTAATTTTGCATCCAGATTACTCACTAAAGCTTCCAGTTCGTCAACCTCTTTTTCGTACTGAATTTGGCTTAACAGCAAAGGAGTAACGTACGAAGCCGGATTTTCTTTTACAAATTCTTCCTGTATTTCGCCAACGCTGGCGTACAGGTCTTCAACCTGTTTCATCAATTCATTGGCTTTTGCAGTATCGCCGGCAGCACTTGCTGTACGGGCTTCCTGGTAAATCGCCATGTACTCTTCGCTAATTTTTTGTATCTCGTCGTTTATCGTTTTAAACTCATCGTGTGTAGTCGATCCAGTAACCTGAACGCCCACAATTGAATCGGCCTTTCCGGTAACCGTCATGCTCTTATTTTCAACAAATACCACAGCTTTTTCACGTTGTCCGTTAACCGACAAATAATATATACCCGGAAAATCCACTTCTCCCTCAAGAACAGCAACACCATCAACCACTTCAGCGGTATCAATACCAATCCACTGGCTGGCTCCACGTTCCTCCAACATCACATTTCCGTCAGCACCATCCAGTTTAACGGTAATTTTAAAACCATCCTGCGGTTGCGAACAGGCAAACAAGGCTAAACCTATAATAACAACTAATAATTTTCTCATCATACAGTTTTTTTTCTATTTATTGAATTTTGGTCGAATATAAGCATTCTGTGCCTACCTGAAAAATGATTAGTTTGAATTATACACCAGAAATTAATTAAATTGCAAAAGTTAAATAGACAAAAAATGAACAAAAATATAGCATTGGTACTTTCGGGCGGAGGAGCTCGCGGAATGGCGCACATTGGCGTTATTGAAGAACTTGAAGCACGCGGCTATACGATTACTTCGATTGCAGGCACCTCAATGGGAGCCCTGGTTGGAGGCATTTATGCCGCGGGAAAATTAACCGAATTTAAGGAGTGGGCTATTTCGTTGGATCGGCACGATATGTTTCGTATGGTAGATTTTTCGTTTGGAGGAAACGGACTGATAAAGGGTGAAAAGGTGTTGTCGAAAATTCAGGAGTTTATTCCCGATGCGCTTATCGAAGATTTACCGATTCCGTTCTCAGCAACTGCCGTTGATTTAAAACATCGCGAAGAGGTTGTTTTTACCAAGGGTAGTTTGTTCAGCGCTATTCGGGCATCAATATCAATTCCTTCGGTTTTTACACCCATTACCAGCGAGAACGCCGTATTGGTTGATGGCGGCGTTATGAACAACCTTCCAATTTCGAATGTAAAACGCACCGATGGCGATATGCTGGTTGCCGTTCGTGTAAATGCAGCCATTCCGGTTCCTCATCATTTTTATGAAAAAGAAGACCGTACAGAAAAGGAGTCGACTTACAAAAAATGGATGAACGAGTTTTACGACTTCCTGCACATTAACATCCGAAAGAGAAAAAGGAGCAACTCGGATTTCTTTCACTTATGGATCAGGCTTTAGCGACCGGAATGTTAAAACAGGTTGAGTATGCCATTGAAAAAGGAAAACCCGATGTAGTTATTAGCGTTTCGCGCGATGTTTGCGGAACCTACGACTTTTACAAAGCCAAAGAAGTGATTGAAATCGGGCGCTATTCGGCAATTCTTGAATTGGACAAAGTAAAATTTAATGGCTGAAATATTAGTTGTAAATAATGCTGAATCAGGAATTCGGGAGTTTGCTGAACCGATTGAGCAACTGGTTTTGGTTGCCGGTTCTACGCCAACGTTTATTGAATATGCTGATTGTGCATATACAAACCTAACGCAGTTTGATGGTATAATCTTAAGCGGCTCGCCACAAGGCGACGATATTGTGGAACATCACGCTCCCTATTTTGAATGGATTAAAGATTTTGAAAAACCGGTACTTGGTATTTGCGCCGGGCACCATGTTACCGGTTATTTATACGGAGCAAAATTGCTGCGAAGCCAGGAACCGGAATCGGGTGATTTTGAGGTGGAGATCGTTAAAACTGATCCGCTTTTTTATGACCTTCCACAGAAGTTTACAGTGAGGCAAATGCACAACGACTCAATAACCTTACCCAATGATTTTGAATTGCTGGTTACTTCGGCAAGCTGCAAAAACCAATTGATGAAACACAAAAAGAAACCCTTATACACCTGCCAGTTTCACCCGGAGTTTTATAACCACCGACTTATCCGGAATTTTATTTCGCTTTGTAAGTAGTTCTCATAATAAGTCATTTTTGTGTCAACTTATTTAAGGATGAGACACCCTTCGGGATATTGAACTGAATTACAAAGTTAAGACGAGCTTATTGACCTGCAATGTCGCAATTGCACGTTTTTATGACGCTGGAAGCGTCTAATGTGAATAACCCGGTCGTAGCGCCGGGATGGAAAGCAGATCGAAGCCAGATGGTTCTCCCGGACGAAACTCAAACGGCAATACACACAAAAAGATAGGGACTTTCAGAAAAAAAAGCCATCCGTATAAAACGAATGGCTCCCTGAGTTGATTGATAATAAATTAAAATTATTTCTTCTTAATATCCTTAAATGTCGCTCCCTGCGAGTGAACCGTGTTAACCGCACGACCTGACGGATCGGCATTTCCCTGGAACGAAGCATCCCACTCAAGAGCAGCAGCAGTACTACATGCAATTGAAGCCTCAGACGGCACACAAGCTGCAGCTGTATCCGATGGGAAGTGTTCGCTGTAAATTTCGCGGTACACATATTCTTCTTTGTTCATAGGTGGATTTACCGGGAAACGATATTTCGCATTTTCCATCATTTCGTCGCTCACCTTGTCTTCTGCAATTTGTTTCAGCGTATCAATCCAGCCATAGCCAACACCGTCAGAGAATTGCTCTTTCTGGCGCCAGGCCACTTCTTCCGGTAAATACTTTGCAAAACCTTCACGCAGACAGTGTTTTTCCATTTTGCCGTCTTTTGCCATTTTGGCCTCCGGGTTAAAACGCATTGCCACGTCAACAAACTCCTTGTCGAGGAAAGGAACACGGCCTTCAACACCCCACGACGCAAGAGATTTATTGGCACGTAAACAGTCGTACATATTCAACCGGTTAACTTTACGCACACACTCTTCATGAAATGCTTTGGCATTTGGCGCTTTATGGAAATACAGGTAACCACCAAAAATTTCGTCGGCTCCCTCGCCGGTAAGCACCATTTTAATACCCATCGATTTAATTACACGCGATAACATGTACATGGGCGTTGATGCACGAACGGTAGTTACATCGTATGTTTCGATATGGTAAATTACATCCCTGATGGCATCCAAACCTTCCTGGATTGTATAATTAATTTCGTGGTGAACCGTTCCGATATGATCGGCAACTTTACGTGCGGCAGCCAAATCGGGCGAACCGTCCAAACCAATTACAAACGAGTGCAATTGTGGCCACCAGGCGTCTTTTTCGCCACCATCTTCAATACGTTTTGATGAGAATTTTTTAGCCAGCGCCGAAGTTATCGATGAGTCTAACCCACCTGAAAGTAATACTCCGTATGGCACATCCGACATCAACTGACGTTGCACAGCATCCTCTAAGGCCTGCGACAATTCCTCAATGCTTGCCGGATTATCTTTTACATTATCAAATTCCTGCCAGTCGCGAACATACCATTTTTTAAGTTCGCCGTCTTTACTGTACAAGTAATGTCCCGGAGGAAACTCTTCGATTTTGGTGCAAAATCCTTCCAACGACTTTAGTTCAGATGCAACATAGTAGGTACCCCACTTGTCCCATCCCTGATATAATGGAATAATACCAATATGGTCGCGACCGATTAAATAGGCATCATTTACTTCGTCGTACAATGCAAAAGCAAAAATTCCGTTCATCTCGTCCAGGAACTTTTCCTTTTTGTCGTTATACAGGGCTAAGATTACCTCACAGTCCGATTTGGTTAAAAAATCGTATTTCCCTTCGTAACGCTTACGAATTTCGCGGTGATTATAAATTTCGCCATTAACACCCAAAATAAGATTTCCATCTTTACTATATAAAGGCTGTCCTCCCGACTCAGGGTCAACAATTGAAAGACGCTCGTGAGCTATTATTGCTTTTTCGCCACAATAAATACCCGACCAGTCTGGTCCGCGGTGACGAACTTTTTTACTCATCATCAGCACCTGAGGGCGGAGATCCTCAGCTTTAACTTTTAAATCAAATGCTCCAACAATTCCACACATATTCGTAAATTTTCTTAGCTGTCAAATAATTTGTGTCAAAAATAATCACTTTGTCAATACTGCAAAATTATTACTGACAAATTTCTACCTAAATTAACATTTAGCTATCTTTTTAGGGCTTTAATAGCATTTAATAAAACATTTTAATAATCGCACATTATTCAAATACCCCCTTCTCAACAAGGCATGTTCCTCATGTTTTATTTCTTTTTTCGTTTACCCCCTAAAAAATGACAGCATGGCGATTAAAAAAAGGATATATTTCCACAACACACCCTAACAGAGATCACAGATAAAAAGTTTTAACAAACACCCCTGTATTAATCAAACTGTTAACAAATCGGCAACATTTATGACAATTCAGTTGCCGGCAAGTAGCTATTTTTTCGAATATGAAAGAAAATTACGTCGTTTTGGCCCGATATATTAGTAGTCAACGGTGTAGAAATTGTTGATTTGCAGCTACAAAAACCGAATTTGGATGTTGTCTCCAACCTGCTCAAAATTGTAGGCTCCCTCGCGCAGCAATTCGCATTTACGTTTTTCAGTCTCGTTTTTAAGGTTGGCGAAAATGGTTGCAGCATCTTTTGCTACACAGTCTTCATGAAAGTAACAATGCAGTTTATCGGTGCTTTCCTCGTTAAACTGTATAATAAATGCACCATGTTCCGGAAAAACAAGATCTTCATAAGCATAGCTAATATCTAATCCGGTTGCTTCGTTTACAATTTGCCTGACGGCTTCCAGGTCTCTGTAATTCATAGTATAAAATTTTTGTCCGAATTCAGCTGTTCCGCTATTCGGGTTCATTTAATAATTATAAGGATAAAAACCACATGCGTATCTGCTGATACACTTCGGCCTGCTCGTAGGTCTGGCATTTTACCAGCTGCATATTTATAGCATCGTCGAACTCTACTTCGGTAAAACCTTTTTCTTCCAGCAAGCTTTCTCTCGACGGGGCCCGGTAACAAGCTTTCCGAAAATCGCTTTCGGAAGTTGCCCGCTTTACAAATTTTATTGCTTTATCGATTGCCATAAGCCACTAGTTTTTACATGATGTTGAACTGCATGAACTACAACCACTCTCGCAACCCCACAATTCGCGTGCTGCCTGCGAGGTAAACGATTCCAGCTGGTTTTGGGTAAAAAAGCTGATGTTTTCCTGTACATTTCTGCCACGTGCTTTTAATACTGAAAAACCATTTCGGGTAAAAATTTGCAAAACCATGGGCGGAATATAGCCGCTGATAATGGTATTTATTTGCAAACGTTTTAACTCGTGGGTTAGATCGCCCGGATTGGGGCTAATTTCGGCAGTCTCTTTCCACTCAAACGCTTTCGACTCCGAATCGTAGATACACACCAATTTTGCATTATGAAAACCACGCGCGATTTTCTCACTTCCTGTTTCTTTTCCGGCAACGGGTAATAGCACTCTCATATCCTGCACATTTAAATTGTTTGGCATGAACCGGGCAAATGAAATACCAAAAAAAACAGATTACTGGAAACCAGTCATTTGAAAAAACCAATACACAGTTAAACATTTCTTTTTTGTAAGAAAAATGTGGCAATCCTACAAAAATGTAGTGTTTTCTGCTTCTGATAAGTTTTACTAAAACGCGTTTTGGATCGACTTCATTTTTTGCCGCACACACAGAAATGAAACAATTGAAATTTGATTAACTTTATTGTAGAAGATTAATCGTATGAAAAAACATGTAATTGTAACCGGAGGCGCCCAGGGAATCGGCAAACACCTGGCTCTTGATTTACTGAATAACAACTACGCAGTATCGGTTTTTGAAATTGACGAAGAAGCAATTGCTGAATTTCGCGAGGAATTTACCGATGAAACAGTACAGGTTTATCATGTAGATGTGGCCGATGAGAAATCGGTTGAGGCAGCGGTGCAGAAATCGGCGAAACAGCACGGAAATATTTATGCACTGGTAAACAATGCGGCAATTAGCATCGACAAACCATTGGAGGAACTTTCTTTCGGGGAGTGGAACAAAGTAATTGGCACCAATCTTTCCGGTGCTTTTTTGTGCTCGAAATATGTATCGCCTTTTATGAAACCATACGGCGGGAGAATTATAAACATGGCCTCAACGCGTGCTCTACAGTCTGAACCTGACACAGAGGCCTACTCGGCAAGCAAAGGCGGAATTCTTGCACTTACCCACGCATTGGCTACAAGTCTTGGCCCGCAGATAAAAGTTAACGCCATCAGCCCCGGATGGATTGATGTATCGGCAGCTAAAAAACGCTCTCTCGCCCATCAGGAAAAACTAACAAAAGAAGACCACGCACAACACCCGGCTGGGCGCGTTGGCAAAGCCGAAGACATTGCCGGGATGGTTCTTTTCCTGCTAAAAAAGGAGAATGACTTTATTACCGGGCAGAATTTTGTTATCGATGGAGGCATGACTAAAAAAATGATTTACGTTTAGCTTTATTTCGCTGTAAGAGTAACCTCATACAAACCATCGGTATCCTTATACGAGAAATTGGTTTTCATGTGGTTGGCAACCGTTTTTAACAGTCCGTCGGAACAAGCCAAAAACTCATTATAGGTAATGCCATAAGCCGGTCCCTGTTTAAAAAGTTTATTCATATTACTCATCGTAAAGCGGATCATTTTTTCGTTTTGCTCAACAATTTTCATTTCGCAGTAAGGATTTACTCCCTGTAAAATAAACATGATCTGGTTTACAAAAAACGGGAAGCCTGCCTCCGGATCCCAAAACACCTGAAACTGCTCGCCAATATATTTTCCATACGCTTCGGGCGAAACGCCTTTTTCTTTCGCCATACTAAGCCCCGCAGCAAAATACGCGTAAACGTGGTTGTAAAGCACTTCCGTTTCCTGTTCCGGCGTAAGTTGAGGAACTGTAAATGTTTCCTGTGCACAGAGTGTAGAGGCGGACAATAATGCCGCAAAAATGATAGTCAGAATTTTCATAAGTATGGTTTTAGTTTGAAATTGGTAATAAGAAACCCGCCCTGCGCGCTACAGGACGAGTCTCATGTTGCGATTTTTTATAAACATGGAGAAATACGTAATTCATTAGCAAAAGGTTATACTGCTGAATAATTTCAGCTCTTATTTCTTTGTAATACCGAATCCCAATCGTTCAGTATTTTTATATGTAGGTATGGTTGAAAATGGAAATGGAGGCTCACCGGTATTCACACACTGTACTAATATCAGTTGAGGCCAGTCGTTGAAAATTCCAATCTCTTCACCTTCACTATCGTACCATACTCCTTCAATAAGCTTATCATCAGAATTTGCTGCAACCATTTTCTGGAATTGCGACCAGCTTCTTCCGTTTGCATCCACTCCGCTGTATTTAAAAGTTATCCAGGCATCCGAACCAATCCATTCGTCCAGGCTTGCAGGATAAACACCTTCTTTCGAAATCAATGCTTCATTCCAGTGCATAAGCAAATTAACGTCTCTTAAATACCAGGCAATACTCCACAAGTCATACATAAGGTCTCCGGGATCGGCCGGAGTAATCTCTTCATCTACACCCCTGTACGGTGTTGTATGAGACCATGGAGCAAATGCATACAAATTATCTCCAACAATAGCATTATAAAAACTACCATTAAAATGATGTGCGTTCCAGTTGTAGCCGTACTCATCAACTCCGGTTACTTTATCAGAATTACCACTTTTTAATTTAATGTTGTCAACTGGCTCTTCAACAAAGTTTTTTTCGCACCCGGCAAATGCCAGTGCTATTGCTAATATTAGAATTATCTTTTTCATGATTTATTTTCTTTAAGATTACGATAGTTTTACTTCGGCCACCATGTACAATAAAAAGTATATTCTCCTGTTACTGCATTCCATTGCATGTGTGTAAGTAGCCCATCTTTTCCAATTACTCTAAAAATTACAAGGTTACCAATGCTTTCAACATATACAAACCTGTATTTATCCTGTGTAGTTTGTCCGGTCATTTCACCAAATTGTACATTCCAGTGTTCCTTGTTGTTGTTAACAACATGGTTCCATGTTACAGTTCCAACAAGATTTTCTCCTGCACACATACATGCAATTGTTACTTCTTCAGTAACTTTCTCGGATTTAGATTGTGAATTTTCGCTCTGCGCCCTTGAGATAAAAGAAAAGGCACAGACACTAATAATTAATAAAATAATCTTTAGTTTTTTCATGACAATTAGTTTTAAAGTTTATGCTACAAAGGTCAGATGAAAAGGCTTTTGCAACTTATCAGCGATGAAGCATAAACTTTAAAAATTGGCGCACCCTTTGCAATTTTGCAGCATACAAATGAAAGCTTGTGGAAGTTCGAGAATTTTGGAAATAAATTAAAGCGGGTTGGATTGAGGAAAAACAACACCAATATCATTCACCAATTCCTGAAATTCGGGATGATTATGCAGCGGATAATAAAGCGGATACGATAAAACAAAAGGCAGGTCTTCATTCCGAACTTCGTAGGCAACTTTAAGGTAATCGATAGTGCCCTCCGGATCATCAACCATCATAAATAAACCAGATACCACCGCCTGGTTACAGCAGTATTTATCCTCTCCGGTTAATGCCCCTTTCATATAAAACCTTACGCAGTCTTCAAACGAAGCGCCGGTTCTGTAATACTCGGCAACTGCCTCATTTCGCATCAGGTCTTGCAGTTCGGTCCATATTTCAATCGATTTTTCAGGGAAACCTTGTTGCAGGTATACATAACCCAAACTATGCATGGCAAATCCAAAAGTGGGAAACAACTCAAGCACCTCGTTGTAGGTATCAATCGCTTTGTCATAGTCTCCAACAATGTAATAGCGTTCGGCTAAAAAACTTAGTGTTCGTGGATTCAGCGGGTCCAGCGACTTTGCAGTTAATGCCTCGCTTATTGCATTTTTATAATCACCCTTTACCGTATTATAGTTGGATAGCACCAGATGTGCATCCGAGTTACTGGGTTGCAGCTCCATTGCCTTTTCTGCCAGTTGTTTCATTTGTTCCCAGTCCCAGTCGAGTTTACCCACCAGGTTGGCTTTTGTTGTGTATGCATCGGCAAGAGACTGATCCAATTCCAGGGCTTTTTCCACTGCAGCTCTTGCATTTGTTCGGTAAACCTGTTCTTCTGCATGGTCATACACCAGTCGGTCGAGCGCCATGTAACATTCGGCCAGGGTTAAATAGGCCGGAGCAAAATCCGGATCGATCGTAATAGATGAGGCAAGGTATTCAACAGCATCCTTCATTTTATCTTTCCGTATATCCTGCGTCATCCAAAGCATTCTTCCTTTCTGGTACAATTCGTGGGCTTGCTCGTCAACTTCCGGCAATTCTTGTGGCGCGGTTGGTTGGGTAGCATTCAGAATTTCAGTTGCAATACTGTAGCTCAGGTCGCTAACCACCTGCAATATTTTTGTTGTTCGTTGATAATACTGATTGGCCCAAATGTGGTCTTCCTGCGGAAAATGATTTATCAGCTGTACATTTACCAGCATACTGTCGTCTTCGGTTAACACACTGCCTTCCAGCAACAGATCGGCCCCGAGGAACTCTGCAATTTCTGAATAGATCCGTACTGAGTCGCGAAAGATCATTGCCGAACCGCGTGAGGTTACACGAAATCCTTTCATTTTCGAGAGTTCGGTAATCAGATTATCGGTCAATCCCAACGCCAGGTGCGATCGGTTGTTCATCTCCGAAAGATCGAGAAACGGCAAAACAGCTATCGCTATTTCTTCCGTTTCGGCTTCACCGGGCTTTGACAGATTTGCCCCCCAATAACCAAATCCAAACGTTACGATTATAAATAGCAGAAACATTCCTGCCACCTTCATCCGGTTATTTGATGTTGAAGTTTCCTTTGTTTCAATCGCGGAAAATCCTTCCTCGCCGGCCTGCTTTTTATATTCGCCCGGTGTACATCCGTATTTATCGTGAAAACATTTATTGAAGTATGAAGGACTGCTAAAGCCCACTTTATAGGCAATCTCGGAGGCTGTATGATCGTCATTTTCGATAAGAGAAATAGATTCTTCCAAACGAATGTCGCGAATAAACTTGTTGGCAGATTTTCCGGTTTCGGACTTTATTTTGCGAAGAAATTGCGAACGGCTCAATCCCATTTCGGCAGCTAATTCACTAACTCCGAATTTATCATTCTCCAGGTTATCGAGGATAAATTGTTTGGCTTTAGTAATGAAAAGCTCAGACATAAGGCTCAATTCATTTTGGTTTTCGAACGTATCACAATCACCTAAATATACAACTTTTACAACACATTGAAAAACAATTGCCTAAACCAACTTTTTACTGCAAAACAATTTCGAACGTATGTAATATAATCGAAAGAATAAGGAAAATATTATCCGACAATGTGTCAATGCGTTCTTTTTAAAGTGTAGTCTCCATAGGAATCTTCAATTCCCAAAAGATTAACATGCATTTCATCTTCGCGAATAGTGCCTTTGACTTCCAGGATTTTACCCGATTTTGTTTGAAAGGTAAAACAGAATTGATGTCCTGACATTCTGAGATTATCGACTTGGTAATGCTCACCGCTTGCATTCTGCGAAATAACAGCCGTAACAGCATTGCCTTCCACTTCAAATTCGATTAAAAAATGTACTTCATTTTCTTCTCCTGTTCGAATGCTTTCCCAGGTTCCCTTAAAAAAGTGATTGGTACTGTCGGTGTACGAATCGGTATGATGAACAATCCGTTCAGTAAACTGCTTGGCCGATAAGTCGCCATGTGTAATAAAATCCTTGGGAAGAACGGGCAATAACTCAAACCGGATGAAATGCTGCATGATACTTTTGGAATAGGGTTTAAACACCGACAGAATATTGCCACTAAAAGCCGTAGCCATATTCAATACCAGCGCCGGTTCGCTGTTGCCAAAATCAACTTCATCCATTACCAGTGTTTTTCTTTCGGGATTTATACGAGTGCGAAAATGAACCGTTCTATTTTGGGCATCGAACAGGATTGACCATTCAGGATCGTTGAAAACACGCAAGGTTTTCAGCATATAAAAACCATATTCAACCGGATCATCATCTTTATTGAAGTTATCGATCATTACCGCCGTACGCACAAAACGAGGCACATTCGGATCCGTTTCGTCGGGCTGGTACTCGCCACCAAATCCACGGAAATATTTCAACAACTCCAACTCACGGTCATACGGAGAATTAAAAAGTGCCGGAACCGGCATTTCATCTCCGGTGTGCACTACCACCTCGCCATTTATAAAGGCAATTGCTGCCGTATTGCCCTCGGCATCGCCCACGAAGAAATGCCAGCTCCAGCCATCAATCTCAAATTCAGAGGCACTGCGAATAGCCTCTTCAGTAGTTGAATAGTTATCGAGAATGTACTGCATCCAGTTCATTTGGTTGAGTTTGGGCAGGCTATCGTTTTTCGGATAATCAGCCTCTTCGTTCATCTCCCAAATAAACAAACCCGCTTCGTTCATCCCTCCATCGGGGAAATCTTTCCCGAAATTATTGAAAGTAACCGAGCCATAGCGCGAAATCCAGGTATGCGAAGAAGGATTTATCTGCCCCCGTGTAATGATCTCGCTCCATGTCCGGCCCGTTTTAAACATTCCGCGTTTGTTGATGAACACCAGGCCCGGCACACCAAAATCGCCTTCGTTGAGGTTGTGCCCGTAGATTAAGGTTTTGCCCTTTTGCAATTTAAAAGTTGAGGATGCCAGAACGCCCTTGTGTTGCGGCAGAAATAAAAACAAAGAAGTAACAAACAGCGCAATTATGGTTTGTCGAATTCTCATTTTTCCCGGCATTGAAATATTTGTTTTATAACGCGTAAATCCTTAGGTCGTTACGCTCGTCTTCTTTAACAAATAATAAATGAGGCTTGTTCGACTTTTGTTTTGCGGCTCTTTTGGGAGTATTACCAAAGGCTCCCTAACTCATGTTTTTTGTTTTGGGTGTGCTCCCAAAACAAATAGGGTTTGAAGGTGGCCCTACCCTTTTGTCTGTCAACATTCCTGCCTTCCGTTAGACAAGGTTCCCTTACAAATGGAAAACTGGATCACATGAAATATCTGATGGGGATTATTTCACCGACGTCAGAGAATTACGGCGCAAGCCATCATTGCATTTCAAAGAACTTACCGGTTGCGCCTTTGATTTATTTTCACATCTACCCCGGGTTTCACCCGCGGTTATTAATATTTCATCCCTTCGGGATATTGAAACGATTTATAGAATTCCTTGTGCTATCGTTATAATAAGCTTTGTGGCGCTGAAAGCGGCGAATGTGAATAACCCGGTGCATAGCGCCGGGGTTAAACCACCGAAGAGAAATCGTCCGGCGAAGTAAGCCGATCGAAGCCAAGTGGTTCTTCCGGACGAAATTCAAATATCAATACTTATGAAAGATGGGGTTTCGGAAACAACCATAAAAATGAAAGTGCCCCTACCCTTTTGTCTGTCGACATTTTCCCTTACAAAGGGAAAACATCATTGATGTAAGGCTCCCAATAAACTGAACCGCTTTCGAAATTTCGAAAAAGAAAAAGCCACCTCCCGTTAACCGGAAAGTGGCTTTATTATCTTTTCTAAAAGCTAGTAGCTCGTGGCTCGCAGCTTGTTATTACATTTCAAATTTGTAATCACCTACGTCGCTTAATTCCGATGCACGGATAAACTCGGCATGTGCTTTTACCTGTGCTTTTGCAAAAGCGATATAGTTTTTCGTCGATTTCAGGAACGAAGCCTCGCGGTTGGTATCCAGCAACAACAGGTAGCTCATAATAATGTGGCCTGCCATTTCAACCAAACGACGTGCATGGAAATCAACAAACTCGTTGTCGCCTGCAGCAGTTACTTTTTTAACTGCTTCTTCGTAATCGGCAGTTAAAATAATAAGCGTACGTTTCAGGTGCTCTAATGTTGGCGAAACCTTTTCAGCTTCGTAAGTACGAATCTGGTTCAGGTAACCGCCTGTTGTTACACCACGGATGGCAGCAACAACCTGCAGCTGAGTAGTTCCTTCGTAAATTGAAGTAATACGGGCATCGCGGTAGATACGTTCAACCGGGTAGTCTTTCATAAAGCCCGATCCACCATGAATCTGAACCGCATCGTAAGCCAGCTGGTTACTGTATTCGCTCGCCATACCTTTTACAAGTGGTGTAAAGATATCAGCCAAACGCTGATACTTTTTCATTTCGTCGCGCTCTTCTTTCTCCAGTTTACGCTCTTCGGCAATGTGCATGTAGGTTTTGTACATATCAACAAAACGCGAAGTTTCGTACAACAAAGTACGCGAAGCATCCAGTTTGGCTTTCATCAGCGAAAGCATTTCGTAAACAGCCGGGAATTTAATGATCGCTTTTCCGAACTGCATACGTTCTTTGGCGTATGCCATAGCTTCGCGGTAAGCTGCTTCACAAACTCCCACCGACTGCGCTGCAATACCCAAACGAGCACCGTTCATTAACGCCATAACGTATTTGATCAGTCCCATTTTACGCGATCCAACCAATTCGGCCGGAGCATCTTTGAATACCAATTCGCAGGTTGGCGAACCAATAATACCCATTTTGTGCTCGATACGACGAACGGTTACTCCACCCGATTGTTTGTCGTAAATATACATCGACAAACCACGGCCGTCAGTTGTTCCGGCTTCCGAGCGGGCCAAAACAAGCGAAATATCGCCGTCGCCGTTGGTGATGAATCGTTTCACACCATTCAGCAACCAAACTTGTTTCTCCTCGTTCCAGGTAGCTTTTAACTGCACCGCCTGTAAGTCGGAACCGGCATCCGGCTCGGTTAAGTCCATTGCCATAGTGTCGCCGTTGCACACACGTGGCAGGTATTTTTCTTTTTGCTCTTCCGAAGCAAATTCGTTAATGGTTTCGGCACAATCCTGCAAACCCCAAATATTTACAAAACCGGCATCGGCGCGCGATACAATATCGGCTGCCATAATATAAGGCACAATCGGGAAGTTCAAACCTTCGTATTTGTAAGGCAACGACATTCCCATCAATCCGGCCTGGTTCAATGCTTTGATGTTTTCCTCGGTTCCTCGGGCATATTTTACGTGTCCGTCGATTACTTCCGGTCCTTCAGCATCAATACTTTCGGCATTTTCAGAAACAATGTTTCCGCAAATTTCGCCAACAACCTCCAGCACACGATCGTAACTGTCAATTGCATCTTCGTAATCCAGTGGAGCAAAATCAAATTCATCCTTGAAAGTATATTCACGTTCTTTTAACCGAACGATCTCTTTCATTAACGGGTGATTCAGGTGAAATTTTAACTCGCTGTTATCTGTATAATAATTTGCCATTTTTTACAATTTTAAGTCGTGACTACTTGGTGTTCTTTTTATAATACTTGATCATTTTAGGAATGACCTCTGCCACATCTCCGGTAATTACATAGTCGGCTATTGCATTAATCGGAGCATCAGGGTCGGTATTGATCGCGATGATCTGTGCTGAATCTTCCATTCCGGCACGGTGCTGAATTTGCCCCGAGATACCGCAGGCAATGTACAGTTTTGGACGAACGGTAATACCTGTTTGTCCGATCTGGCGATCGTGACCTGCCAAACCAGAGTCGACCGCCGCACGCGAAGCACCAACTTCGCCACCCAGTACTTCTGCCAAATCATACAACAACTTGAAGTTCTCTTTCGATCCTACACCATAACCACCGGCAACAACAATCGGTGCACCTTTAACGTTCACCTTGCTTTTTTCCATGTGGCGCTCAATAATCTCAACCACGAAATCTTCGTCGCTTACATATTTAGCAACATCAAGTTTTACAACTTTTCCTTTGTATTTCGGATCAAGAATCTCTTTTTTCATTACACCCTCGCGCACGGTTGCCATTTGCGGACGGCAATCGGGGTTGATAATGGTTGCAATGATGTTTCCTCCAAAAGCCGGACGAATCTGGTAAAGGAGGTTTTCGTAATTCTTGTCTTGTTTTTTATCGTAATGATCGCCAATTACAAGGCTGGTACAGTCGGCTGTTAAACCACTGTGCAATGCCGATGAAACGCGTGGTCCTAAATCACGACCAATCGACGAAGCTCCCATCAAAGCGATCTGAGGCTTTTGCTCTTTAAACAGGTTCACCACAATTGAAGTGTGTGGCAAAGTCTGGTAAGGGAACAAACGCTCATCGTCTGCAATGTAAAGTGTATCTACACCGTAAGGAATTATTTGATCGCCAACTTTATCGATTTTGCTCCCGATAGCAATGGCTTCCAGTTTACATTTTAATTCATTTGCCAGGGTACGTCCCTTGGTTAGCAATTCCTGACTAACATCAGCTACCTGGCCATCTTCTATTTCGCAATAAACAAATACGCTGCTCATTTCTTCAAATTTTTAACTATTCAATTAATGGCCTTAGCCAATTGTGTGACTCTTAATTAACTCAACCATCATGGCCTCAATTTCGTTGTCGGCAGCCGAAATTACTTTCGAATCTTTTGCCTGAAGAACAACATTCTCAACCGTTTTCACTTTGGTTGGCGAGCCGGTAAGACCAAGCTGCGATGCATCAGTTTCAATATCGTTAACGGTCCATTCCTGAATCATCAGGTCAGGGTGTTCGTTGTACAATGCAGTATAGTCTTCATTTTCTTTTTGAAGTTCGGTAACTGTTCTTGCCTTTTTGAATTTCATAATCCGTTTGGCATTACGCGCACGGCAATCAGGAGCTGAGCCGTTAACAGTCATTACCAAAGGCATCGGACATTTTGCTGTTTCCACACCATTCTCTAAACGGCGTTTTACGGTAACCGATTTGTCTTTTACCTCCAGCACCTCTTCAACGTATGTTATTTGCAACATACCCAGCTTTTCGGCCACCTGAGGGCCAACCTGGGCAGTATCACCATCGATAGCCTGACGACCTGCGATGATCATATCAATTTTACCCATTTTTTTCAACGCCTGTCCAATGGCATACGATGTTGCCAATGTATCCGAACCGGCAAAAGCACGGTCGGTTAGCAAAATACCACCGTCGGCACCGCGATATAAACCTTCGCGAATAATATCGGCAGCCCTACCCGGCCCCATGGTTAGAATATTGATTTTTGATTCAGGAAATTGATCTTTAATGCGTAGTGCTTGTTCGAGGGCGTTCAAATCCTCGGGATTAAAGATGGCAGGAAGCACAGCCCTGTTTATCGTCCCGTCAGCCTTCATAGCATCTTTCCCCACATTTCTTGTGTCGGGAACCTGCTTCGCCAAAACAATAATGTTATAAGCCTTCATTCAGTAAGATTTTTTATTGATTGATATATAATTTCTCTATTTTTTCGATCTATTGCCCGAGCATTTTAGCTACTCCTGCAATTTCAAAGCTAACAAATATAAAAATCGGTATAAAACTAACCAAAGAGATTAGGACTCAGAGACCTTTAATATTTGTTAAAGAGCAGAGCAGTCAAGGCATTCAGCACTCACGTACCCGCCCAAACGCAATGCTGACAATGCTTTAAAACAATCAACCTCAATATTCCAAAATTCTGAGCTGAGAAAGTGACAATTAATTTAAAACCATTTTAATTAAAAACAGAAGGTTTCAGGCTGTTTTCAGGCGTTTTAAACGGTCATTTTTGTTAGATAAAGTGTTGCGATGTGATTTATATCTCTTCTTTCGTTTTCGGTGTTTTGTTGTTATCTCATTCCGGGCCGGCTTTACTTGAAACAATAAGTGCTTTAATCCATGTACAAAAAACCTAGTTTTCAAATACTCAGGGCGCATCAACACCATCGCCCATAGTAAATTGTACTATTTACAGATAGTTGTATATCGATTATTTTATTACCTTCATCGGCGGATTTCAAACCAAATCTAACCAAATTAATTCAGAGAACCGGTTCGTTAATTACGGGCCGGTTTTTTTTATGCCCCGGGCATCTTCCTTTTGTTATACTTATGCTTTAAAAATGTCGCCCGTTTAACAGCATCGCCCTTACGGACGATGCTGTTAAGTATCGGGGCCTTGCCCCTATTCATTCACAGAACCGAAAGTATGATACGTGAAAGCGTAGTCAGTGAGGACAACAGATTAATTAGCCTATAGGTATTAACCCGATTATAATATAAAAAAAAGAGGAACCACTAATGATTCCTCTTTAAATATTATGCTTGTAAATTACTAAGCCTGAGCTGTAGGTCCACCAAAATTCATTGGTGGCAAATTCGGATCGTTACCTGAATTAACGTTTTTAATCGGGCCATGCTGTGCTTCAAATTTTGCAATATTATCTTGCAAGGCCATTAACAAACGTTTGGCATGTTCCGGTGTAAGAATAATACGAGATTTTACATTCGCTTTTGGAATACCAGGCATAATCCGTACAAAATCAACTACAAATTCAGAAGTTGAGTGAGTAATAACGGCAAGGTTCGAATAGGTTCCCTGAGCTACTTCCTCGTTCAATTCAATGTTTATTTGCTGCGATTTATGCTTTTTATCTTCCATGGTAATCCTTTTTAGCTATTAATCCGAATGTCTCATATCTACCAACCTGTCGTACTCTGATTTAGAACCAACAACAAGGTTTTTGTATTCTTTCAAACCGGTACCTGCTGGTATCAGGTGACCACAAATTACGTTCTCTTTTAGTCCGTCAAGGTAATCCATTTTACCATTGATAGCGGCCTCGTTAAGAACTTTTGTAGTTTCCTGGAACGATGCAGCAGACAACCAGCTGCGTGTTTGCAACGCCGCTTTTGTAATACCCTGAAGAATCTGGCTTGATGTTGCAGGAATTGCATCCCTCGACTCTACCAGTTTTTTATCTTTTCTTCGGAGTTGCGAATTCTCATCTCTCAAACGACGTGAAGATACAATCTGTCCGGCTTTCATTCCTTCAGCATCTCCCGGATCAACTACAACTTTTTTGTTGTAGATCCAGTCGTTTTCAGACATGAATTCGTTTTTGTCAACCACTTGCTTTTCAAGGAAACGAGTATCACCCGGATCAACGATCTCCACTTTACGCATCATCTGACGGATGATAATCTCAAAGTGTTTATCGTTAATTTTTACCCCCTGCATACGGTACACATCCTGAACTTCGTTCAAAATGTATTCCTGAACAGCAGTAGGCCCTTTAATTGCAAGAATATCAGAAGGAGTTGTTGCTCCGTCAGATAAAGGTATACCTGCTCTGATGTAGTCATTCTCCTGAACAAGGATCTGTTTCGACAGCGGTACAAGATATTTCTTCACATCGCCGTTTTTAGTGGTTACAATGATCTCGCGGTTACCACGTTTGATCTTACCTAATGAAACTTCACCGTCTACCTCAGAAACAACGGCAGGGTTAGATGGGTTACGTGCTTCGAATAACTCGGTAACACGTGGCAGACCCCCTGTGATATCGCCTGCTTTACCGGCAGCACGAGGAATCTTAACCAAAATCTTACCTGCTTTAACCTCTTGTCCGTTATCAACCGAGATGTGACCTCCAACCGGAAGGTTGTACGAGCGGATCATTTCACCGGCATCGTCCATAATCTTCAATGTTGGGTTTTTGGTCTTATCTTTTGTTTCAATAATTACACGCTCGCTATAACCGGTTTGCTCATCCGATTCCTGGCGGAAAGTAATACCTTCGATCAGGTTCTCGAACTCTACTTTACCATCGAACTCGGTAATAATTACACCGTTAAATGGGTCCCAATCACAGATCATAGTTCCTTTACGGATTTCCTGACCGTTTTTCACATACAGTTTACAACCGTAAGGAAGCGGGTGGGTAGAAAGCGGAATATTTGTGTTTTTATCGATAATCTTTAATTCGGCCAAACGACTTACTACGATGTCAACATCATTTCCATCGTCATCTTTGTACGTTACCGAACGAAGTTCTTCAATCTCACAGTATCCATCGTATCTTGATTCAACTGTTGATTGTGCTGAGATGTTACCTGCGATACCCCCTACGTGGAAGGTACGAAGTGTAAGCTGTGTACCAGGTTCACCGATCGACTGTGCTGCAATAACACCGGTAGCTTCACCTTTCTGAACTTTCTTGCCGGTAGCCAGGTTACGTCCGTAACACTTGGCACAAACACCAACTTTTGATTCACAGGTTAATACCGATCGAATTTCAACAGTTTCAATTGGCGAATCTTCGATTACTTTAGCAATCTCTTCAGTAATTTCATCTCCCGATTTAATGATCAATTCACCATTTAGCGGGTGGTAAATATCGTGTACTGTTGTACGACCAATAATTCTTTCGAATAATGATGCAACAACCTCTTCGTTATTTTTAACATCGCTGGCTACCAAACCACGTAATGTTCCACAGTCGTCTTCCGAGATGATAACATCCTGGGCAACGTCTACCAAACGACGTGTTAAGTAACCCGCATCAGCTGTTTTAAGTGCGGTATCCGCCAAACCTTTACGAGCACCGTGAGTAGAAATAAAGTACTCAAGTACCGAAAGACCTTCTTTAAAGTTTGCCAAAATCGGGTTTTCAATAATCTGAGAACCGGTAGAACCAGATTTTTGTGGCTTTGCCATCAAACCCCTCATTCCGCACAACTGGCGAATCTGCTCTTTAGAACCCCTCGCTCCGGAATCAAGCATCATATAAATGGAGTTGAATCCCTGACGGTCGGTACTAATTGTTTTCATTACCGAATTTGTCAGTCTGGAGTTTGCATGTGTCCAAATATCAATAACCTGGTTGTAACGTTCGTTATTGGTAATGAAACCCATGTTATAGTTGTTGATCACCTCTTCAACTTCCTTGTAACCGTTACCAACAATTTCAGCTTTATCTTCAGGAATGATAACATCGCCAAGGTTGAACGACAAACCTCCGCGGTAAGCCATTGTGTAACCAAGGTTTTTAATATCATCAAGGAATTTAACCGTAATTGCGTTACCACTCTTATTGAATACGTCGGTAATAATGCTACGTAACGATTTTTTAGTCAAAATCTGGTTTACGTAACCTGCCTGACGTGGTACATATTCGTTGAAAAGAACACGACCTACAGTTGTTTCGATGATATGGTTAAAGTATTCTCCATTCTCATCGATATCTTCAACTTTAACTTTAATAATGGCGTGAAGATCGATTGCTTTCTCTTCGTATGCAATAGTTACTTCTTCTGCTGAATAGAAAATCATTCCTTCGCCACGACCACCTTTACGTGGTTTGGTCATGTAGTACAGACCAAGAACCATATCCTGCGATGGTACCTGAATAGGAGCACCGTTAGCAGGGTTCAACAGGTTGTGTGAAGCAAGCATTAACAACTGAGCTTCCAAAATTGCAGCATTACCTAATGGTAAGTGAACCGCCATCTGGTCACCATCGAAGTCGGCGTTAAAACCGGTACATACCAATGGGTGCAGCTGAATTGCTTTACCTTCGATAAGAACAGGCTGGAATGCCTGAATTGACAGACGGTGCAGAGTAGGTGCCCTGTTTAACATTACAGGGTGTCCTTTCAGCACGTTTTCAAGAATCTCCCAAACAACGGGGTCTTTTCTGTCAACGATTTTCTTTGCCGATTTTACAGTTTTTACAATACCTCTTTCTATCAACTTACGGATTACGAAAGGTTTGTAAAGTTCTGCTGCCATATCTTTTGGAATACCGCATTCGTGAATCCTTAATTTAGGACCAACAACGATTACCGAACGTGCAGAATAGTCAACACGTTTACCCAAAAGGTTCTGACGGAAACGACCTTGCTTACCTTTCAAACTGTCAGACAGTGATTTTAGAGCGCGGTTGTTTTCTGTTTTAACGGCATTAGATTTTCTTGAGTTATCGAATAACGAATCCACAGCTTCCTGTAGCATACGTTTCTCGTTTCTTAAAATTACCTCAGGAGCTTTAATCTCGATCAATCGTTTCAAACGGTTGTTACGGATAATTACTCTTCGGTACAGGTCATTCAAATCTGACGTTGCGAAACGACCACCATCGAGTGGCACTAACGGACGCAAATCAGGAGGAATTACAGGCACCACCCTAACGATCATCCATTCCGGACGGTTAAGGTTTTTACTTGCCCTGAAAGCCTCAACAACCTGCAGGCGTTTTAACGCCTCGTTTTTACGCTGCTGCGATGTTTCGGTGTTTGCTTTATGACGCAATGTGTACGACAATGAATCCAGCTCTAAACGGCTAAGAATATCAAACAATGCTTCAGCACCCATTTTGGCGATGAATTTGTTTGGATCGTCGTCGTCAAGGAATTGATTTTCTTTTGGAAGCGTATCCAGAATATCCAGGTACTCTTCTTCAGTAAGGAAATCTAATTCTTTAACGCCATCCTGATGTTTAACACCCGCCTGGATAACAACATAGCGTTCGTAATAAATAATGGTATCCAGCTTTTTGGTAGGTAAACCAAGCAGGTAACCAATTTTGTTAGGCAACGATTTGAAATACCAAATGTGAGCTACCGGTACCACCAGTGAAATGTGTCCCATACGCTCACGACGTACTTTCTTTTCGGTTACTTCAACACCACAACGGTCGCAAACGATACCTTTATAACGGATACGTTTGTATTTTCCACAGTGACATTCGTAGTCTTTTACCGGTCCGAAAATACGCTCACAAAACAAACCATCACGTTCTGGTTTATATGTTCTGTAGTTAATTGTTTCTGGCTTCAGTACTTCACCATACGATCTTTCCAGAATTTCTTCAGGAGAAGAAAGGCTTACTGAAACTTTTGAGAAACTAGTTTTTGCTTTATTATCTTTTTTGAATGCCATAATTCAAATTAACTATCAATTTAAAACTGCACCTAACTTATTCTACTCCATTCTCACGCTCAGACCAAGTCCGCGTAATTCGTGAAGCAGTACATTCAGCGATTCAGGAATTCCCGGTTGTGGCATTGGCTCACCTTTCACGATAGCTTCGTAAGCTTTTGCACGTCCCATTACGTCATCCGACTTAACGGTAAGAATTTCCTGAAGGATATGAGAAGCACCAAATGCCTCGAGTGCCCAAACTTCCATCTCACCAAAACGCTGACCACCAAACTGTGCTTTACCACCTAATGGCTGCTGCGTAATTAATGAGTATGGTCCGATTGAACGGGCGTGCATTTTGTCTTCAACCATGTGGCCCAGTTTCAGCATGTAAATTATACCAACTGTTGCAGGCTGGTCGAATGGCTCACCGGTTTCACCGTTAATCAAGCGTGTTTCTCCATAACGGGGAACACCTGCTTTATCGGTATATTCAGAAACCTCATCCAAACTAGCACCATCGAAAATAGGTGTTGCGAATTTCAAACCAAGCTCTTTACCGGCCCAACCCAGTACAGTTTCGTAAATCTGTCCAAGGTTCATACGCGATGGTACACCAAGTGGGTTCAATACGATATCTACCGGTGTTCCGTCTGCAAGGAATGGCATATCTTCGGCACGTACCACACGCGAAACAATACCTTTGTTACCGTGACGACCCGCCATTTTATCACCAATTTGCAGTTTACGTTTTTTCGCGATATAAATTTTAGCTAACTGGATGATACCTGCAGGAAGCTCATCACCGATTGTTACATTGTAACGCTCGCGACGTGATACTGCTTCTGCTTCTTTCTGCTTCATAATGAAGTTGTTCACCAATCTAAAAATCAAATCATTTTTAGCTTTGTCGGTGGTCCATTTTGAAGGATCAATATTCAGGTAGTCCAGTTCCTGTAATTGCTTCAGGGTAAATTTAACGCCTTTCGGAATAAACTCAGTTCCGTAATAGTCTTTTACTCCCTGCGAAGTTTTACCATTAACCAAGGTGAACAGTTTATCCTCGAGTTTTATACGAAGTGCTGCAATATCTTTTTCCAGTTTCTCATCGATTTGGTCGAGCAATGTTTTTGTTGCTTTACCTTTTTTGTCTTTCGCTACACGCGAGAACAATTTTTTATCGATAACAACACCTTTTAAAGATGGCGATGCTTTTAATGAAGCATCTTTTACATCACCGGCTTTATCACCAAAGATTGCACGTAAAAGTTTTTCTTCAGGTGAAGGATCAGATTCTCCTTTTGGCGTAATTTTACCAATAAGAATGTCGCCAGGTTTTACGTTGGCTCCAACTCTGATTAAACCATTTTCATCGAGGTTACGGGTAGCTTCTTCACTTACGTTAGGAATATCAGAAGTAAACTCTTCAACTCCACGTTTAGTGTCGCGTACTTCCAAAGTGTATTCATCAACGTGTACCGATGTGAAAACATCTTCGCGAACGATACGTTCTGAAATTACAATTGCATCCTCGTAGTTATAACCCTGCCAAGGCATGAATGCCACCTGCAGGTTACGACCAAGTGCCAGCTCTCCTTTGTCGGTGGCGTAACCTTCGGTAAGAATTTCACCTTCGGTTACACGCTGACCTTTAACTACAATTGGTTTCAGGTCAACCGTAGTTCCCTGGTTGGTTTTAGTATATTTTTGCAGATTGTAAGTTACCACCTCCGGATCGAAGCTCACATAGCGATCTTCTTCCGTCATATCGTAACGAACGATAATCTGTGTTGCATCAACAAATTCGATAACACCATCGCCTTCGGCACAAATCATCACCCCTGAGTCTTTGGCAACACTTGCTTCCAAACCGGTACCAACGATTGGCGCTTCAGGACGAAGCAGTGGTACAGCCTGGCGCATCATGTTCGACCCCATCAAAGCACGGTTCGCATCATCGTGCTCAAGGAACGAAATAAGAGATGCAGCAACCGAAGCAATCTGGTTCGGGCCTACGTCCATCAGTTCAACTTCACCCGCGTCAACAACAGGGTAATCACCGTCTAAACGAGCTTTAACCTTTTCGTTAATGAATTTACCGTCTTCGGCAATTGGCGCATTCGCCTGTGCTATAATTTTACCTTCTTCCTCTTCAGCAGTTAAGTAAACAGCACCTGTTTCCGACAGGTCGACTGTACCGTTTTCTACTTTTCGGTATGGTGTTGAAATAAATCCGAGATCGTTAATTTTTGCGAAAACACACAAAGAAGAGATCAAACCAATGTTTGGACCTTCAGGTGTTTCAATCGGACATAAACGACCGTAGTGCGTAAAGTGAACGTCACGAACCTCGAAACCTGCACGTTCGCGTGACAGACCACCAGGACCTAAAGCCGACATACGACGTTTGTGCGTCATTTCAGCCAGTGGGTTGGTTTGATCCATAAACTGCGACAATGCGTTTGTTCCGAAGAATGAGTTGATAACTGAAGACAATGTTTTCGAGTTAATCAAATCAATCGGAGTAAACACTTCGTTATCGCGAACATTCATACGCTCGCGAATTGTACGTGCCATACGAGCCAAACCTACACCAAACTGGTTATACATTTGCTCGCCAACCGTACGTACCCTACGGTTACTTAAGTGGTCAATATCATCAACATCAGTTTTTGAGTTTACCAACTGAATAAGATTCTTGATAATCTCAATGATGTCAACTTTTGTCAGGACACGGTTTTCCATGTCCACATCGATTCCTAATTTTTTATTGATTCTGTATCGACCAACTTCTCCAAGGTCGTATCTCTTATCCGAGAAGAACAGTTTATCAATAACGTCGCGTGCAGTAGCTTCATCGGGCGGTTCTGCGTTACGCAACTGACGGTAGATGTGAAGAACGGCTTCTTTTTCCGAGTTACATGGATCTTTTTGAAGCGTGTTGTAAATAATAGCAAAATCTTGCTGGTTTTGATCTTCTTTGTGTAACAGAATAGTTTTTACACCTGACTCAAGAATTTCTTCAATGTGATCTTCTTCAATGTCTGTTTCACGATCAATGATTACTTCGTTACGCTCGATCGATACAACTTCACCGGTATCTTCATCAACAAAGTCTTCCACCCATGATTTAAGAACACGGGCTGCCAGTCTTCTACCGACTACTTTCTTTAAACCTGACTTCGAAACTTTTACTTCGTCAGCCAGATCGAATATTTCAAGAACATCTTTATCGCTTTCGTAGCCAATAGCACGCAATAATGTGGTTACAGGTAATTTCTTTTTCCTGTCGATGTACGCAAACATCACACTGTTGATGTCGGTAGCAAATTCAATCCACGATCCTTTGAAAGGAATAATACGTGCAGAATATAATTTTGTACCGTTGGCATGTAAACTTTGACCAAAGAATACACCCGGAGACCTGTGCAGCTGAGAAACAATAACACGTTCGGCACCATTGATAATGAAGGTACCTCTGTTGGTCATGTATGGCACAGTCCCTAAATATACGTCCTGAACCACGGTATCGAAATCTTCGTGTTCCGGATCGGTACAATAAAGTTTCAGTTTTGCTTTTAGCGGCACGCTAAAAGTCAAACCACGTTCAATACACTCGTCTATTGAGTATCGAGGAGGATCGACCTGGTAGTCGATAAATTCCAACACGAAGTTATTTCGAGTATCCGAAATTGGAAAATTTTCTTCAAAAACTCTGTATAAACCCTCGACTTTCCTTTTGTCAGGCGTGGTTTTTAACTGAAAAAAATCTTTAAATGATTTAACTTGTACTTCTAAGAAGTCAGGGTAATCAAACCTGGTTTGTGTTGAGGAAAAATTAATCCTCTCTTTTTTTGCTTGTACTGACATGCATTTATACAGGTTAATTATATAAAATATAAATACACAAAAAGGTTTAGAACCCAACTTACGTAGGGTTCTAAACCGTATTACCTATAAATAGGCATTTTGCTTATTTTACTTCAACTTCAGCTCCAGCTTCTTCTAACTGTGCTTTTAAAGCTTCAGCTTCGTCTTTCGAAACTTTTTCTTTAAGCGCTTTTGGAGCTTCATCTACAACTGCTTTGGCTTCTTTCAGACCAAGGCCAGTTAGTTCTTTAACGAGTTTAACAACTGCAAGTTTCGATGCACCAGCAGCTTTTAAGATCACGTCAAATTCAGTTTGTTCAGCAGCAGCCTCTTCGCCACCACCTGCAGCTGGTCCTGCAACTGCTACTGCAGCAGCAGCTGGTTCGATACCATATTCGTCTTTTAGAATACCAGCTAATTCGTTAACCTCTTTAACAGTCAAGTTTACTAACTCTTCTGCAAGCTGTTTTAAATCTGCCATTTTTATTTCTTTTTAAATATTATTTCAAAAAAATTATTCTTTTTCCTTCAGTGTATCAAGAACACCGTGAAT